>JBBRVQ010000065.1:0-23556 GCA_038246735.1 Chitinophagales bacterium | reverse complement strand
GAGAAATACGCTCAGCAATCTGACCAATAATAAATGGCTGGGATTTTTGACCGGATTTATAGTCACCGGACTGATACAATCTTCTTCCGCTACCACCGTAATGATCGTTAGTTTTGTAAATGCCGGCCTGCTTTCCGTGGTACAATCTGCCGGTCTTATCATGGGTGCAAATGTCGGTACAACAGTGACGGGGTGGTTGGTTTCCTTATTTGGTTTCAAAGTGAGTCTTATTGAATATTCAGTACCGCTTTTTGCCATCGGAGTACCTATGCTTTTTGTGTACAAAGCAAAAATGAAATATTGGGGTGAATGTATCATTGGATTTTCCCTTATATTTTTAGCTCTTGGGTTTTTAAGGGATGCCGTTCCTGAGTTTACGGAACAATCATTACTTTTTGAATGGTTAAAAGATTTTACCCGAAACGGGATCTGGTCCAGGTTGTTTTTTGTTTTGGTGGGCATTGTCATTGCTTTTTTTGTGCAATCTTCCAGTGTGGCGATGGCTATTACCTTGACCATGTGTGCTCAAGGATGGCTGCCGTTAGAGATCGCAGCTTCTCTTATTTTGGGAGAGAATATTGGTACCACTTCTACTGCCATGATTGCATCTTTAATTGCAAATAAAGAAGCCAAAACAACGTCCCGAGTTCATTTTTTATTTAATTTGATCGGGGTGATATGGATGGTATTGATATTGCCATGGTTCTTACCTTTGTTGTCATCCTTCCTTAATTTTGCGTTTGGGACAGTTGACATTTACAATAATCACCTTGACATGACCATAGGATTGTCTGCTTTTCACACTGCATTTAATCTGATAAATTCATTGATACTCATCAATTTTATAGTTCCATTGTCAAAATTGGCTTCGATCGGTTTGCAAACTGAAGAGACTTATTCCATCGTAAAAGACAAAACAAGAATAAAATTTTTAGAAAATACCGGAAATATGCCCGAAATGGCTACGATCCAGTTGCAAAAAGAAACTAAAAAATTTGGGGAAATAATTGCTGCTATGTCAACTTCGTTTAAAGAAATTATCAATACCACAGATATTAAAAAACAGCAAAAACTAATTAAAAAAACCAAACAGTATGAAGAACTCACAGACCAACTCGAAGTTGAGATCACGGAGTATATCACACTTTTATCCAAGGAGGAAATGACTTCTCAGACAAGCTTGATTCTAAGGTGTATTTTAAATGTTTGTAATGATCTGGAAAGAATTGCAGATATTTACTTACAATTATCCATTGTCTTGCAGAAAAAAATAGAAGAAAACATATATTTTATACCTGAGCAGAGAGAAAAAATTAATGAGCTGGCATCGTTAGTGGAAGAAGCCATCAGAATAATGAACGAAAATCTGTCTGTTTCAGATTACAGAAGTGTTAAAAAGTTTCAGGCGGTAAAATTTGAAAAATTGATCAATCAGTGCAGGGATAATATGCGGGAAGAACATCTTAATCGAATGGGGCAGCCTGATTACAATATAAAATCGGCTATGGTGTATAATAATGTATTTCAGTCTTTGGAACGAATCGGTGATCATGTCATAAATGTAACGGAAGCCGTAGTAGGTGAAATATAGTTTTAATGATATTGGCTTTCTAAAATTTTTAATTTAATCTTCGAGCGACAACACACCACTTGTCTGATTGGTAAAACTTGAACCTGGCGCAATGATAATTTCATTTCCTGATATATTTCTTATGGTGACATTTCCTGCATTAATCATACTACCAAAATTATAAAATCCGGTACTTAGGCCATTATTTACGTTACTATCAATGATAAGTATTCCGGTATTTGACAATAAACCGGCTACATTGTTTGAAAGTGATCTTACTCCTGAATACGCAATAGAAACAGTACCTATGCTATTATTATAGATAGTGCCGGAGTTACTTATACCAAATAAGGCATTGTCAAGTATATTTTGGATGGAAATAGTTCCGTTATTTGTTATGCTTCCGGAGTTTATAAGGTTCAACCCGTGATGTATGGTCATGAAGGCATTGGACCGTACTTCAAGATTTATACTTGGCTGAATATTGACAGACCTGGCTACCGCTGTTTGTCCTGATTCAATAATAATACGGATGCCGTTTGCACCTGAAAGTATCACATTCTGACATCTTTGTGGAACCACACCTAGACTCCAGTTTGATGATGTATGCCAGAATCCCGTATTTGCTATCCAGGTATTCGTCACAGGATTTGCGATGTCATCTATCAGCCCATTGCAATTATTGTCCTTTGTATCGCAGAATTCAGGATTGCCGGGAAAAATGGAGTTGTCATCATCATTACAATCGCCCAAACCCTGACAAAAACTATCATTGTCTTCATCACCACCATCACCTGTAATACAATAAGTACTAAAAGAAATATTTCCGGCAAGATTTGGATTATTGGAAAAATTAAATGATTTTTGACAAAATACTCCATAACCAGATGGTATACATCCACTTAGGTTATTATTATTGACATAAATCAAACTTAGATTTATAGCAGTAAGTGATACAGGCAATGGTCCGGACAGAAGATTGCCATCCAGATACAAGTTTTTTAATGTCGGAATACTGCCCAGATTGGTAGGTATGGTTCCGGTAAAATCATTATTGCCCAGATCAACCGTGTTTAAAAAGCCAAACGAATTAAAAAAAGTAGGAATATTGCCAGTAAGGTTATTGCCGTATAGTCTGAGCGTATGCAAATAGCTAATATTGGACAATGAACCCGCTATATTATTGGCGGTAAGATTATTGGAAGAAAGATTTATAGTACTTACCCTTCCCAGCTCATTGCAGGATATACCGTACCAGCTACAAACGTTACAATTAGTGCCGGCTGCACCATTTTGCCAGCCAGTCTTATTGATCCAGGAAGGACCCGCAGTGGCATTGTAAAATCCTACTAATGCAGCGAAATCCGGATGGCACGATACAGACACATGATAAGCACAAATATTAAAAGTACCTTCGTTGTTACTGCCATAATCCACCAGCCTGACAAAAACTACTTCACCAGGCGGCCGACCTGTAAGGGTAAGCAATGCATGACTTTGTGCTCCCGTATTATCATCACATCCAAGATAAGACAAAGAAGTACAAATACCTGAATAAGCCTGAATAATTACATCCGTCAATCCTCCCGATGTCTGTGATGTTTCGATGGTAACACTACCCGAAGGTGGTATAATAACCTTAAACCATACATCATTGCTGGCCCCTGAACTGCCGCAAGTAAATGTTGGCAATCCACTGGGCGTTGCATTTTGATTTGTAAAAGTGTAATTGCTGCAGCTATTGGTTACCGGCAGATTTATAGCATCTACACAGTTGTCATTGATGTTTGAAAGACCATTGCAAGAAGTGCCTGTGCTACAATTGGCATAAATAAATTTTTCATACAATACCTGTCCTGCAATTGCTCCAAATCCGTGATTGAGATTAATACCAACGCCCCCGATCAAATTGCATTTACTCATAATGGTGCCTCCTCCTGATGGTAAAATAGGATTTGCAACATTATAGCAAGCTGTCCCTTCCGGAGTTTCTTGATTATTGGTAGCATGCACATTCCCACAATCGTCGATTTGTACCAGAGTATTATTCCACACACATGCATGAGTATGCCTCAGACCAAGTACATGGCCCATTTCATGGGCTACTACATAAGCATTATAAGAGTAATTTTGTTGGATGGTATTGTTTGCTGAAAGGCTCGTGCTGACACATTGCGGCCCGGGATATGAAGGATAGGTGTTACAAAAACCACCTATTCCATTGGCAATTCCTCCGCCCAATGGTCTGGTCGTAAGGAGGTGTGCTATACGTCCATTATAATTATTTTGGAGTGTATTTACAAATTGATCTTTGATTGCGACAATATCATTGGATGAAGCATAAGGATCCGGTAAAGTATTCCTGATAAAAATCTGACTCAATACCAAAGGAACATCATGAACAGCATAGATTGTCGAAACATTCAGAAATAAAGCATTTACCCAATTGGTGGTTGCAGTAGTGTTAACAAATTGTAAAAAAGTGTGACGATCAACTTCCATATACACTTGCAGGCAATTGCCAGACCTTGCTCCTGATGTATAGTGATGGCTTATGGAGTGATCATTTATGGAAGTTTCATCGTTGTTAAGACAGTTATGTCCTACATGATCATCTTTACTGAAAGTGCCCTTGTATTTGCCATTTTCGGTTTGATATATTTCAAAATTCCCTTCATCAGACGCGATCAGATACTGAAGCTTTCCGTTAGTAATGGAAAGTGTTGCCCAGCTATAGGCATCTCCCACTATGTACCCTCTGTAAAATATGGACGGGTTGATGTCCGGGTATATTTCCTGACCATCACTTGTGTTTACGCGAAAATCAGAAGTATGTATTACTACTTGTTCCAATGCAAGTTTAAGTCTTTTATTATTTACCGTAAGATTTTGGGTAAAGAATGACGGTCTGTTTTTTACGAGCGTTTCCAATGATTTTTGTGATACTTCATAGAAGTCGCCATTCAAATTAAAACTATTTTTGTTTTCTTTCTTGTCTGCCAGATGTAGTAAAAAATCGGAATTTTTATCTGGATGTAAATTTAGTTTTCGCTCAATAGTTTTGATATAGTTTGACTTTGCCATCTTTAAAATACTTTCATTTCTCTGACCAAAAAGTAGAGAAGAAAATAACAAAAAGATAGAAACAGAAAGATAGGAGAATGCACCTGAGTTCATACATTGGTTTTTACAATATTATTATACTTAAAAAATACTGTAAATAATTGGGATATGATTTTGAAACGGTTCAAGTGGTAATTACCCTACCAAATACAAGGTTCATTTACCAAATCTTTTCGACAGAAGTATTTTTCACCCACTGACTCCATTTTTTATTATAAGTATGTATTTTATTTGTGTTACTGCCTGACTTATCAGTTATTTCGTATCCTTCGTTTACCCATTCGAAGATACTGCCGTAAAGATTGTACACTTTTTTGAAGCCTTCCTTTTTAAGTTTGGTAGCTATTTTTTCGCTTCTGTACCCAATGGAACAATAGACAATAATCTTACTTTCTTTTGATAGGTCATTTACGGTACTTATTGAAAAATTGTCATATCCTATAAATCTTGAACCTGAAATATGTGAAACCTGGTATTCATCAAATTCACGGGCATCCAAAAAAATGAAATTTGATTTATTTATGTAAGCATCTTTTACATTGATTACCGGTGCCGTATACGATAAATAACTATCTACTTTTTTGTCAAAAGCAGGATCTACACAGGACGCCGTTTTTATATATTGGGCTGATACACCTGACGCTGTCAAAATTAGCGAAAAGATGAGATTTTTTTTTAAAACTTCCTTCATCTGTTTATTTTTTATATAATTTTTATGCCGATTTCATTCATATATATATTTTTCAACAGATTTTTTCCGGACCTGTTCCTACTTTATCCCTGATTATCCTACCTTCATTACAGTAAGGTTTCAATTCATCCTGTATAAACGTATTGACCTGATTTTCAAATTCATCAGGATATAAGACATGTACATTTGGACCAGCATCGAGCGTAAAAAAGACAGGAATCGATGTTTGCTCTCTGAAATGTTTTATCTTTTTGATGACGCTTAATGTACCCTCTTCCATAAGAATATACGAAGGATCTGAACACATCATCAAGGCATGTAGCGTCATAGCTTCATCTTCTGCAATCTTTCCAAATTCCGAAATATTACCATGCTTTAAGGCCGATATAAGTGACCTCATACGTTGATTTGCCTGCTTATATCTGACCGGGGCAAATGGGTTGCCTTCCATAAGATTGTGACCTGCGGTGGATGAAACACTTTTTTCTCCTGCACTTATGATGAGGATGTCATCGTGAAATGATTTAAACACAGGATGAATATGATGACCGATGCTGATGCCATATTCATCTGATGCATCAAGTATGTCTTCATGCTGACCCCATACTGCCATCTCCGGATAAATCGATCTGCATGCACTGCCGCTGCCCAATCGGGATACTTCAGAAGCTTTCCTGAAGAAATCATCATCAAATTCGATTTTGCCTTTTAGCTGATTTTCTAGATCACATAAACAAAGTGCAAGTGCTGACATACCTGATGCAGATGATGCAATGCCACTGCTATGGGGAAACGAATTGCTTGTATCTACATGGATAGAATATTTTTTAAGAAATGGTAAATATTCATCACAAATACTATTTAAAAACTTTTCAACTCTTGCTGAAAATGTCAGATTTGCTTTGCCATTAAAAACAAAATCCAAATCAACCTTACCTGTTTCGTTTTCATCTTTGATGGTTACAAAAGTTCTTGTTGCTGCGGTACTCAATGTAAAACTTACCGAAGAATTGCGAGGTAGCTGCTTGCTGTGTTTGCCCCAATATTTAATTATTGCAATATTTGATGGGCTTTCCCAGCCTGCTTTTATTGGATCACTTGGCATTTCTGTTGAGTTTGACATATTTCAAGCTGGTTTCATTTTCTATCCGGTATGACACATCAAAATCCTGAAGCACTGCATCCAACACAAGATATTGCCCTCTGTTGTATCCTTCCTTCAGATCATAGCTGTACAATTTTGAAAAAGCATTCCAGTAGAAAGCTTTAAATCCCCCTTTAAGATCTTTGATCATATTGTAAATAGGCTGCCCGGTTTCTTTTTCAATCATCTTGATCATGATTTTTCCTTGCAGTTTAGTAAGATTGGTCAATGGTTCTTCAAATTCTTTAGTAAGCTGCTCTTCCAGTTCAGCAATTTTCTTTTTTTTCTCTTTTTTGCTCAAATGCTGAGAAACATACTCTAGCTCCCTGAATATTCTGATGGCTTCTTTTGCATATGGATATACTTTGGCTGCGTAATTTCTGAAACGCTCATATTTGCGATATTCTTCATCACTGGCAAAGGTTCTCAAGGCTGTAATACTTACATTGTCGAGGTCTACCAAAATAAGGGTATCACCATCTTCTGTAATCAAGGCAGAATATATCTTACCTTCTATAGATAATTTGGTCTCAACGCCACCATTAGGAACCTGAATCTGACCATTAACAGCCCCTACAGCATGGAGGATTAAAAAGAACAATAATAAACGACTCATCTAGTGTTTTTTGATGATATTGTAACGCAAAATTACGCCAATTAGTTATCTCATTTGAATATCTTTAACATAACCGATATATTTGCAGAAAATATGAGTAAGAAATTAGAGAAAGTACAGCTAAAGGAATATATCGGAAGGAATTCCTGTTGCACTTCATCATTTTTTAGCTGGTTTTATTTATAAATAGCATTTGTCACCTGTGAGAATATTACTGATTTTTGTTTCATGTTTTTCGTTTTTCATAATTTCAAGTCAGCATAGTCTGCAGAAGCTTAATTATCCGGTCAATACAGATAATTTGGATGAAATATGTCCAGTGGTTTCTTATGATGAAAGTATATTGTTTTTTACCCGAGTAGCCGATCGGCATTGTGAAAAGACATTATTTGTTGACAGTTTTGACGTTTATCAATCATTTAGTACAAAGGATTATGACCTGAAACTCAGACAAGTCTACGCTCAGATAGCTTCGTCACCTGTTGATGATCCCTTGTCTTCAGGATATAATCAGGATATATGGTATACCCACTTAGTCAATAGCATACCTAAGGGAATATTTCATCCGGAGTACCCAATTAATGATGTCCTTCCCAACAGCATTTGTTCTAATTTTGGCAAATCCAATACTTTTCTTGTTATCAATCAGTTCGCGCCGATGGGTGGAATTGAAAGGGGATTTTCTATTACTAAAATGGATAATCAGGACTTCAATTTTCCCGAACCCATAGATATTCAGCATTTTAATAAAGCTGCTTCTGAATTAAATATCACTTCCAGTCTGGACTCGACTTTACTTATTTTGTCTATGGATGATAGTCAGGGCATGGGCGATATGGATTTGTATGTTTGTTTTAGGTTGGGAAAAAATAAGTATAGTGCACCAATAAATATTGGAAAGGACATCAATACTGTTTATCGCGAGTCCACACCAATGTTGAGTCATGATATGAAAAGACTGTATTTTACATCAGACAGACCCGAAGGCAGAGGCGGCAAAGATATTTATTACACTGAAAGGAAAGACTTTACTTTTTTATCCTGGACTTTTCCTATTGCATTTGATCCTCCGGTAAATAGTGTGCTGGATGATTCACACCCTCATTTGCTTAAGGATAATAATACCTTTTTTTTCACATCCAATAGAGATGGTTCTAGCGATATTTTTCAGGCAAAATTGATCAGAGAAAAATTGCAAAAGGAAATAATTATCAACTTAAAAATTATCAATGGTGAAACAGGAAAGCCAATGCCAGGCGAAGTTATTTGGGGAGACGCCTTTAAAACAGAAAGACCTGGATATTTCAGATCTAAAGATGGGATTTCCAAATATAAGTTTTTTGAAAATAAGCCAGTAGTGTTTAAGGCTATCAATAGAAATTTGTACAGTGAAGAAAAAATAATCGACCCGCAGGAACTCATCAATCAGAATATCGGGGAGATGACATTGGAACTTATTTTGTATGGTGAAGATAGGCCAGTCGTAAAAACAGTAAAAGAGGACATAGAACCACCAAATAAAGATAACGGCTTAAATGAACTTGAGCTCAACCGATTGATTCTGCTGAATAATATTTATTTTGAAAGAACAAAAGCAGTCGTTTTGCCGGAATCGTATCCAACGCTTCAAAAATTAGCCGATGTGCTCCTGAGCAGATCGCGTCTATACATTACGATCATTGGACATACTGATAATGTAGGTGACAAAACTGCACTTAAAAATCTGTCTGAAGATCGTGCCATTTCGATAAAACAAGTTCTAATGGATAAAGGAGTTCCGGACTATAGAGTAAATACTATTGGATATGGCTATACAAGACCAATTGCACCCAATGATACCGAGGAGAATAAAAGTAAAAACAGAAGAGTAGAAATAAAAGTTATTTCACAATAAATCAACGTGTCAAATCCAGCTTTAACCAATCATCAACTGTGTTTATATTTTTAAAATTTTGTAAAGAAGAAGGTACGTTTTTGATAATTTTGTGTTGTTTTAGAAAATGCTGAATTGATCTTCCGCCTGACATAAAATATTCTTCCAGCAAATCAAGCACTTTTACTTCCCAGATAGATAACATGGGTTCGTAATAACCTGAACAATCATTGTAAAACATGGTACAGCCATTTTTATAGGTATGTTGCTTTATCAATGCGCTTATGTCAATCTGTGTAATCAATGGTAAATCACACGAAATAATCAAGAATGTTTCCTGAATATATCTGTGACAGGAAATGATGCCTCCCACTGGACCTTCGCCATCAAATTGATCCTGAATGGTCGGATAATCAAAAGCAAAGGGTGATATCTGTTGTTGATTTGCGGATAAGTAAATTTTGTCACAAAACGGAGCAATATTTTCGGCAGCTATTTTATACAAAGGTCGGTCACCAAATACCAACATAGCTTTATCTTCACCCATTCTACTACTTTTCCCACCAATCAATACAATTCCTGTCATCTTTTCTGACTTTGATTATTGGATGCGTTGGTTACCCGCATATATGTTAAATCCGGTTTTTTTGAGAAATCCGACAAGTGTTTGTTGATTTTCAAGAGCCAGTTCAATGGCAAGACTGGATGGTGCGCCTACAGCTGCTATCACCGGAATACCTGCCATAGATGCTTTTTGGACCAACTCAAAACTCGCTCTTCCGCTGAGTAATAATATATGTTCGTCGAGCGGTAGTCTGCCGGCCATCAGTGTATGACCTATCAGTTTGTCCAGAGCATTGTGTCTTCCTACGTCTTCGCTATGAAATAGATATCTACCGTCAGGTGTAAATATTGCACAAGCATGGAGTCCACCTGTCAATTCAAAAGCCGACTGAACCGTAAGTAATCTTTCCTGAAGGGTAAACAGTATTTTGTCGACTATCATGATATTTTTGTTTGGCGGAATATACATGGATTTTGCATGGATAGCATCCACTGATGATTTTCCGCATACACCACAACTCGAAGTGCTGTAGAAATTCCTTTCCATAGACTCCGCTTTGATGATAATGCCTTCTTCAGGAATAATATTCACAGTATTTTCATCCTTTTGCACAACGTCTGCAATGGCATTGTAATCATTTATCAGCCCTTCAGTAAATAAAAAGCCCAAAGCCAGAGCCACATCATCACCTGGTGTCCGCATGGTAATACTGAGAGCTTTGCCACTGATTTCGATTTGTAATGGAGCTTCCACAGCCACATAATCCTGAACAGAAGAAATGATACCTGACTTATTTCTTTGAAGCGTGATTTCCTTTATTTGTGATTTTTGTCTGGCGGTGTCAATCATAGGAAGATAAAGTTGACTGAGGATTGGGAAAGAGGTCGGATTCATCTTCATGATGTCTGGGTTTTAAACATTGAAAATCTTTTTCTATCAATATATACAAACCACTGGTGTCATTTCCATCAAATCCAATGGTTTCATTTTTATCCCAATGCTGTACAAATGATTTGGGAATGTAAACTGTAATCACTCCATCAATAAAGTCCGCAGTCAAGTGTGGATAATCGCCCTGTTTTAACATATAAACGATCCTGTCATTTGTAAATTGACATACAGAACTGACTTCACCCTGATGCACCAAAGTGCTGATTTCTGACTGGGAAAGCCTGAATCTTAAGGAATTGTCATTGATACGGATTTTCATACAAAAAATTTTTTTTTATAAAATGTAAAAATACTATTATTCAGTGAATGATGCAACATCCTAAGTATTTACTGTTTCGGTAACTATTCGGCTAAAACTCGATAGGGCCTGTACATCAACTTTATTTTTTACATATTATAATATGTTATATATATAAGTCTGTTTAACTTACTTATACAAATTTATTCATCGTTAATCAATCTTTTAATATGAATGGCAAAATTTATCTGTCTAAAATTATCCTTTGTCGGGCAAGGTGATTTTGTATTAGCCAGTTTGAAAACCAAAGATGGAATTTCAAATATAACCTAAATGTAGTCTATCAATCGTCATCCAAATCTTCAAAAAAGTCACTGACATCATCATCTAAGTCCGGCAACTCTATGCCAGGAGGGTTAAAAAGTCCCCAATCATCTTTAATGGCATGATAAGGATCAAATGTACCTACCCAATCTTTAAACAACACCTTGTATTCATCGACTTTGTCACGTAAAAGATCCATGTAACTCACATACTCAAAATCAAACATTTCCAGACTATATTTTTGCACATACAAATCCCTCCCTGCTTTCCGTATCAAAGCAGCACACTCCATCTTAATATCATAAAGCCCACCTGCCTCTGCACCAACAATTTTAACCTGCAATACATATGAGTCTGCTATCATATATTTTGCTATTTCGTTTAACATTTCGTGATCTTCGGGGATAAGTGATACAATCTCTGACACGAGCTCGATGATCTCTCCACCTTTCATAAATAAAGCTTTACTTTCTGCTGTATTAAATTTTTCAGGATATTGCATCTGTACGATTTGTTAAGCAAATATATAAAAGACAGGCTTGAATAACAAATAATTATTTAACAAAAATACTAACCTAATTCGCAGAATATCATTTTTTCATTTCGGTAGTATGTTTTTTGAACCGGCGGTACGAACGAGGCTTTTTTGTTTTTGATACACACTTTCTTCAAAGTCTACCAATGAATATATAAAATTCACTCACATTCTTTTTAATGAAATGCAATACTCGGAAATTTAGAAAGTCAGTGCAATCCCAATGTCATATCGCCTGTATATAATATCAAATAGTGATTTACTCCAACTGTCTACAGTTTGATATTGCGTTTTTTGAAATTTTGCTCCACAAAAGATATCAACATATGGGAAACCCGCTCCCAGTCGATAGCCTATCGCCGGATTTATAAAGTAATTGCCTGTAGCTTCTGTTTGCCCAATGCTTTTATCCTCAAATGCAAAACTGTATCCTGCCCTCAAAGAAAAATAAGGGCTAAGATTTTGCTGCAATAAAAAAGTTCTGAGTTCTATAAATACCGGCATTAAATTATTTCCTTGTTCTAATCTATAATTATCAACACCAATACCTGCGCCAACAGCCAGCCAATGCTTGAATTGATAACCTGCGCTTTGGGAAAATGAAACGCCACTATTATCTTTTTTGTACAGGATAGAAAGCTGACTTCTAGTGTAAAAAGTATTTTGTCTGAATGAATACGTATTTCGTATTTCAGTTTCAGAATACATTTTTACCTTCTTTACCAATTTTGATGAAAAGGTCATCGTATTGCCATCCTGTATTTTAAAAACAACTGAATCTTCAGGATGGTACTGAATCAATTTGCCTGTAATTATACTGCCGTTCTTTAGGTAAATTTTGTCTGTGGTAGGTTCCTGAGCATATGCCCATATATAGAAAAACATAAAAAAACAAGTCATTGAAAAATTATGGCTCTTCATTATTCATTTATTTTGATGGTGCTTACTACTTTAGGGTGTTTTGGATCTGTGACATTATACTGATAAAATCCATCATCCCCGATCATAAATAATCGCTCTTTTGTCAATGAAATCATATCATAACTGTGTATGTTTTCAACGTTGGCAATTTCATTTATTTTATTTGGGTCTTCTACATTCAACACTTTGAAACCGTATTCTCCTTCAGCCAGAAATATCTTTCCATCGCTATATGATAAGCCGTGTGGATGTTTCATTGGATAGGACTTAATAAGTCTTGGTTGGAGAACATTGCTAATGTCTATGACATCAAGCTGGTTGATAAATCCGTTGCATTCGCTACCATTTCTGAGTGTCACATAGGCGGTATTTTCATGAACTACAACCGGGTCACAAGCTCTTGCGTGTTCAAATGTGGAAAGTAGCACAGGGGTTTCCGGTCGGGAGTTATCAAAAATAAACATTCCGGCATTCGACCCAACAAACAGCTTGTCTTTATATGGAAATATGGTCTCAATACCCCAACCCAACTGACTGGTATTTTTGAATTCGGGGTTGGAAGGATTAGAAATAAGATAAGATTTTAGTGTGCTGTGATTGACCGTATACAAATAGTCATTCACAACAGTAAATCTGGCAAATGACCCTCCTATTCCTGACGAGGAAGAATTGTTTCCAGTATTTATTACACTGGAATTTGGCGCTGATGATGAATCAAAATTCGCAAGATCTCCTTCAAAAAACTGTCCTCGTCCAAAGTTCGGATTATTGCAGTCAAGTATTTGAGTGGCATTGGATTTTACACTATAAACATAGTATAGCTGCGGATCATAATTTATATATTGATTGTTGAAATCTTCGATTCTTTTTACCGTTTTGGGGTTAGCAATATCAGTAATATCAATGGCTATCAGATCAATGGCATTGTCAGCGTACATTATATTATCTTTGACGGCAATATCAAAATTACCCGGAATATCATAAAAACTGATCTTAACCGGATTGGTTTCATCTTTCAAATCGTAAATGTGAACACCTTTGCCTAGCTCATTGATAAACAGATATTGTTTATAAAAGTACATTTTACCCGGATTTTCAAGTTTTCTGGCGACTGATGACTCGACATTTTTGCGGAATTGTGCTTTTGTCATGTACACAGGTGTGTATTGTATAAACTCACGCTGCTCGGTACACGAATCTTTAAGACATGACTGTAATGTCAAAGTTAGAATCAGTCCGAAGAATAAATATTTCAAATTTTTCATATTTAATTTTTTATTTGTTTTGTGAATGTTTAGCTAGACGGTTATTTGGTAGGCTTTGGTTGGTAGTTTTTCCAATTTATTTCATATGCTTGGATAAAAAATGATATTTTGGGAATGTTTTCTCATATTTGCATTTCTGAAATTCTGAAGATGATTAGGATAATTGCCAAATTACTTTCTTTAATAATGCACCCGCTGTTGATTATCAGCTATGTCTTGTTTTTTCTAATGCAGACGAATCCATATATATTTGGGTATTCAGGACCAAAATCGCAGGGCTTGATTGTAATTTCTATTGTGACTATATCTTTTATGTTCCCAATGATATCTATCTTATTGATGAAAGCTCTTGGGCTGATACAAACCATTCATATGAAAGACAAAAAAGAAAGGATAGGTCCGCTTATTGTCACGGGTTTATTTTATATGTGGCTATATGTAAACATTAGGAATAATACGAATATACCTGATGCCCTTTCATTTTTTATTTTAGGAAGTACGATATCGGTTTTTATGGCCTTGATGATCAATAGTTTTACCAAAATAAGTCTGCACACCATCGCCATGGGTGGATTGACGGCAGGTATCATGTTTATCGTTTTTAACTGGACATATGGGACTTTTGATATTGCTTTTCAATGGTTTAATTTTCAGTTCAGAATAAGTGACCGGCTTGTTGCTATAATAGTTGTTATATTGGCTGGGGCAGTGGGATCAAGCCGGTTATATCTGAAAGCACACAAAGAAGATGAAATATACGGAGGCTACCTCGTAGGTGTACTTTCTCAAATCATCGCTTTCAGAATATTTTTTTAGTGCGTTTAAAATGATATGGATTGATATGGAAGTTTTAAAAAATCTGATTGAAAAATTGTGGGATGACAGAAGTCTTTTGAGTTCTCCGGGATCTCAGGATGCCATCAGAGAAGTAGTGGATTTGGTTGATCGTGGTCTTTTGCGTGTGGCAGAGCCAGATGGAGATGGCTGGAAAGTCAATGATTGGGTCAAAAAGGCCATCGTTTTATTTTTCCCTATCCAGAAAATGGAAACGATAGAAGTGGGGCCATTTGAGTTCCATGATAAAATACCTTTGAAAAAAAATTATGCATCGCAGGGTGTAAGGGTGGTTCCTCACGCCATAGCCAGATATGGTAGTTTTATTGAGTCAGGAGCTATACTTATGCCATCCTACGTCAATATCGGTGCCTGGGTAGGTGGCGGTACGATGGTGGATACATGGGCTACAGTTGGTTCATGCGCGCAGATAGGCCGACATGTTCATCTATCTGGTGGTGTAGGTATCGGAGGTGTACTAGAGCCTCCACAGGCCAGTCCTACTATCATTGAAGATAATTGTTTTATTGGCAGCAGATGTATTGTGGTGGAAGGTGTACGGGTACGAAAAGAAGCTGTGCTTGGTGCCAATGTAGTATTGACACAATCGACCCATATCATCGACGTGACGGGAACTGAGCCTGTCATTTATCGTGGTGAAGTACCAGAACGGTCAGTAGTGATTCCGGGGAGTTATACCAAAAAATTTGCTGCCGGTGATTATCAGGTAAATTGTGCACTCATTATAGGTCAGCGTAAAGCATCTACTGACACAAAAGTATCTCTGAATGATGCTTTGAGGGAATATAATGTGGCAGTATAACCACCTTGAAGCTAAATGAGATGAAACTTGTAGCAATCATAATTTTTGTGCTCATCCTATCGGGTTGCCATACATCAGGCAAGTTACCTATGCAGTCCTTTGAACAAAAGATTACAGCAGCTTTGGATACTTCATCTGTTTTATCCACTGGTTTTACGGGTTTGGTGGTATATGACCTCCAAGAAAATAAAATTATTTTTAGCAGAAATGCCTCCAGATATTTTGTTCCAGCATCCAATACAAAACTTTTTACCTTGTATGCATGTATGAAAACACTGGGAGATTCCATTCCTGGACTTCGGTATTTAGAAACGGATACATCACTAATTTTTTGGGGTACGGGAGATCCAACCTTGCTGCATCCATACTTTTCAGAATCAAAAACAATGTCTTTTTTGAAATCCAAATCAAAGACAAAAAAACTGTATTATTCTGATAGCCAAAGTAGCTTGCAACATTATGGGACAGGCTGGATGTGGGACGACTACAATGATTATTATCAAGCAGAACTGACGCCTTTCCCTATGTTTGGCAATGTTATTTTGATCAGGAAGGATTCATCCGGGTTGAAAATTTCTCCTGAAATGACTATAGATCAAATGGGTAAAAAATCAGGCATTAAACAGGTTAGAAGAATGATGGAAAATAATTACTTCGATTTTCCTGATGGTCTGGACACAATGGCCACTTTTGAACAGGAAGTACCCTATAAAAATGCGTCAAAAATTAATATTGAAATATTAGAAAAAATACTGGAAAGTAAAATTACCAGCATTAGTACAAGGCTGTCTAAAGAAACAAAAACTTTATACTCAATACCTACAGATACCGTATATCGGCGTATGATGCAAGTCAGTGACAATATGCTTGCGGAGCATCTTTTATTGCTTTGCGGATCAACTATAGGCGATAGCATTTCGACAAAATTCAGCATAGATACAATGACTGCCAAGTATATATCTGATATACCGGATATACCGGCATGGGTGGATGGAGCAGGCTTGTCAAGATATAATTTGTTCACTCCTATGTCGATAGTTACTTTACTACAAAAAATGTATCGGGAATACCCAGAAGATAAGTTATTTTCTTTACTAGCAGTGGGTGGAGGTAATGGCACACTTAAGCATATGTTTAATGCTGAACAGGATGCTTTTATTTTTGCAAAATCCGGCTCTATGAGTGGAGTTTACAATTTAAGTGGTTATATGATCACTTCATCCGGTAAAAGATTGATATTCAGCTTTATGAATAATAATTTTAATACCTCAGTTTCGAGCGTCAAGAAAGAAGTTACTCAAATACTTACAAGAATTAAAGCATTGAAATAGAACCAAATTTAGATATGTCTAAAATATTATTTAGATTAATATACATTTGATTGTCTTTTTATTTCAATAATTCTGTTTATTTCATACCTTCAGCCTATCTTTGACCAAAATTTTTAAATAATGAGTCTGGTCGAAATGAAAGTGCCTACGATAGGTGAGTCCATCACGGAAGTTACCTTATCTCAATGGCTTAAAAAAGATGGAGATTTTGTCAAAGTGGACGAACCAATCTGTGAGTTTGAGTCAGATAAAGCAACATTGGAGTTTCCTGCTGAAGCGTCTGGAAAACTGATATATGTAGCCAAAGAAGGAGATGATTTAGCCATCGGCGCACTTGTAGCCAGAATAGATACTTCCGTTGCTTCTGGTGCAACAGCTGAGCCTACAGCTCCTGTAAACAAACCTGTAACTGAAGTACAAAAAACGACAGAAACTCAAAATTATGCATCAGGTCACCCATCTCCGGCAGCAGGTAAAATACTCAGAGAAGGAAATATAGATTCATCTGTAGTAGCTGGTACGGGCAAAGATGGACGAATTACCAAAGAAGATGCACAAAAAGCAGTTGAAAACAAGGTCGAAACACCTTCTAACCCTTCACCCGATGTACCCGTTGTTCGAAGTATAATAGCTGGAGCAAGGGAAGTCAGAGTAGAAAAGATGAGCAGAATGAGAAAAACCATAGCCACAAGGCTAGTTTCTGCCAAAAATAACACTGCCATGCTGACCACCTTTAATGAAGTGGATTTAACGGCCATCAACGAGCTTCGCAAAAAATATCAAGATCGTTTTGTAGCTAAACATGGCATCAAGTTGGGTTATATGTCATTGTTTGCAAAAGCATGTGCCAAAATACTCATGGAAATGCCTGATGTCAATGCAATGATCGACGGCAATGACATTGTTTACCATGATTATGTGGATATTTCTATTGCCATATCGACTCCAACCGGACTGGTTGTGCCACCAATTCAAAATGTTGATTCTATCGGATTTCATGATATTGAACTAAAGATAAAAGACCTAGCAGAAAAAGCACGTAATGGAAAGCTCACCCTTGAAGAAATGAAGGGAGGAACATTTACCATCACCAACGGAGGGACTTTTGGATCACTGCTCAGCACGCCGATCATCAATGAACCACAGTCTGCTATACTAGGTATGCATGCCATAAAAGATCGTCCGATTGCCCTGGACGGACAGGTAGTCATAAGGCCAATGATGTATCTGGCACTTTCCTATGATCACAGGATCATCGACGGAAGCACATCAGTAACTTTTCTTGTCAAAGTGAAGGAATTGCTGGAAGACCCGATGACGCTGATGATGGATATTTAAAAAAAAATTTAATAGATTCAGCTTTAGCAGCACAAGTTTTTAATGCATTACTTCTCTGTAGTTGCATTTTCATCTTTAGCGATTTTGGCAATATGATCTTTGGATACTTTGAAATGAATCTGTTCAGCAAAATCCTCTCCTCTGTACATTTTATAATGATAAACAAAATCTACCTTCATATCTTTGAGAATTTTGGCTTCGTCCTGATAATTGCAGTAGGCTGCTATCTTAAAATTTCTATCCTGCATTTTTAAAATTTCTCTAAGCGTGTTAATATTGCTATGCACATCACTCATGGCGAGTAGAACCACTTTTATTTTGGTAAAATCTAAGGTGTCCCAAAATATACTATTGGTAGTGTCGCCCCAGATGATGTTAGTCCCTTTATTTTTACATTTTTTGACTATTTCGTGGTTATAATCTACCGCAATTACTTTGGCACCAAGTGTTTTACTCAAATACTGATAGGCAGGTTTTCCTATACTTCCAAAACCTACTACCAGATATTCAGCATCACCAATGGATTTTGGCTCGTCATCTATATATTTTTTACCAGTATTCAGCTTCATAATGGAAGGCCTGTATTTATCAAAAATGTCATGGGCGAAAGTATTTAAAGGAGATGATATCAGAAAAGAAACAGACATCAACAGCGCAAAGACAATGATCCACTCATTGGTAATCCATCCGGCATTATAGCCTACCATACCTGTTATCAAGGCAAACTCACTAAAGTTGCTAAGACTAAGGGATGCCAGAAATGCAGTTCGTGCTCTCATTTTAAATCTCGATAGTGACATCACAAATATGGCTCCTTTGATGATCATAAAAGGAATTAACAATAGAGTTATAAGCAATACATTTAACGTAATAGTCCCTGTAAGTCCTATATTGATAAAAAAAGCAACCAGAAAAAAATCTTTATAGCTCATCATCCTGTCATAGAGTTCATCTGATTTTCTATGGCTGACCAGCATCATACCAATGATCAATGCTCCCAAATCGGGTTTAAGTCCTGCTAAATAAAAAGCCATTGCACCGGTGATGAAAGTAGCAAAAAATCCAAAAATTGTTAATAATTCACCGTGTCCGGAATGCTTAAGGATATAGGACAATACAAACCTGATGACGTACAGATAAATGGGTATGATAAGAATACCCCAGCCGGGTCTTAAATCAGACGCAAATGTCATAAATAATACGGCAAACACATCCTGAATGACTAGAATCCCAATGGCAATCTTACCGTGGAAAGAAGTAAGCTCTCCACGCTCCTCCAATATTTTTACCACAAAGACGGTGCTCGAAAAACTTAGTGCAAATCCAATCAAAACGGATGATTGTAGCGTTAAACCAGCCAGAATACTAAGACCGGATATACTGAGCATAAAAATAAAACCGCCTATGATAAGAACTGACATGAAAATATTAATACTAGCTGAAACCCAAATTTCAGGTTTAAGTATGTTGTTCAGCTTTATTTTAAGACCTATGGTAAACAATAAGAGCATGACACCTAAAGATGAAAGCGTGTCCAATAGCTGACTAATGCTACCTTGAGCCAGATCCAAGGAGTTAAGTATTAACCCTGTAATTAAAAAACCTATCAGCGAAGGCAGGTGAAATTTTTTCACTATAAAGCCCATCAAAAATGCGGTACTTAACCAAATGGCGTCTATTAAAATTGAATCCTGCATAAAATGGATTTTTGTAAAGATAAAATTTTTGAGTCAATTTTCATAAAATAACATTTGTAAAAATTTAGTGCTTTGTTTTCTTTTATAAGTACTCTTCTACCAACCATTGACCTTACTAATGAATTGGGATCTATCACAGACTTAAACTTGCTTACATTGTAAATATCGAAAATCCTCATTGTAGACACATTACAAAGATAAAAATAATAATTTTAACCTTATATTCACCAACGATAATAAAGATTACGTCGTCTTACATATAAAAATAAATATATCATGAAGTTATCCGTAATTTTTGTTTTGATGTTTAGTTTGATGAGCTGTTGCAAAGAAGAAAATAAAGATGGTCTCGAAGGCAAATGGTTTTTAGTGAATGCGGCAGGAGGAATCGCAGGTATTTCTCAAAATTATCCAAAAGGAGATATTACCTGGGTATTTGATGACGAAAAGGTAAATATTGTTAATAATTATGCTGGGCAATGGAATGTAAGTTTTCCCACCATGTCAAAATCTTATAAAATTATATCAACTATCGAAGGAGATGAACTACACATTGACAATCAATACTTTGCCAATAGCCAAATTTCTAAAGATACCCTATTTTTGAATCAGAGCCAATTTGCTGATGGTTTTGGATTTGTATTGGTACGATAAATTTCTAACTCTAAGAATTGCTTTGCACATTTTTAGTAGATAAAATCATATCATCTGTAGATAATATACTGAAAAATTCAATTAAATATTTTTTACAATTTACTTTTGGGAATTTACCAAATAGTAAAATTTTAAAAATGAAAATTTCAATACTTTATTTAATTATTCTATTTTTATATTCTTCAATTCCTACAAATTCTGTTGCACAAAATTCAAACGATGCTAACTTTATTTATACTTTAAAAAGTACGAATTCTGAAATTCTGATAGATGGTCAGGATAAAGAAATTGATTGGGGAACAGCATCAGTTAGTGCTGATTTTATCCTAAATGCTCCGGTGGATAATGCGCTACCAAAAAGACAAACCTCGGTCAGAATGATGTATGATAAATCAAATTTATATTTGTTTGCCATCTGCTATGATGATAGCAATTATGTGATACAATCATTAAAAAGAGATAATTTTGGTTCAAGTGACGAATTTGCAATTTTTCTTGATCCTGTGGGCAACAAGGCCAGTGGTTATGGTTTTGGAGTGAATGCTATGGGTGCTCAATCTGAAGCAATTTTGTCCGCAGATAACACCGATGGTTCGTGGGACAACAGGTGGTATTCCGAAGTCACAAGAAATACTAATAATTGGATGGTAGAAATGAAAATTCCACTAAAAAGTATACGATTCAAAGAAGGGAATGCAGTATGGAGAATAAATTTCACAAGAATTGATCCGGGAAATAATGAAACAAGTGTTTGGGCTCCTGTTCCCAGACAATTTGAATTTCAGGATATAGGCTATTATGGCACACTTTTATGGCCCGAAGCACCTACAAAGCCGGGAGGTAATGTTTCACTAATTCCATATATTTCTTTAAGAAATGATAAAACATCGGCAGGCAATGAATTAACATTACAGGCGGGTGGAGATGCTAAAGTTGCACTATCAGCATCAATGAACCTTGACCTGACTACATTTTCCGATTTTTCCCAAGTGGAGGTTGATGCCCAAGTCACTAATCTGACCAGATTTAATATTTTTTTTCCAGAGAGACGTCAGTTTTTTATTGAAAACAATGACATATTTAACAATTTTGGACAAGGCGCAGATCAGGTATTTTATTCAAGAAGAATAGGACTGGATCAAACGGGTCAACCTACACCAATTTTATATGGTGCAAGATTGACGGGCAATCTAAGTGAAAACCTCAGAGTCGGTGCATTTAATATACAAACGCAGGAAAAAAATGGGTCCATTGGCAACAATTTTACCGCTGTTGCTTTTCAAAATAGATTGTTTACCAGATCAAGGGTAAGAGGAATTTTTTTGAATAGGCAAGCATGGGATGAAGGAAAGTTTAGTAAAGATGATTTTGGGCGAAACCTTGGAGGAGATTTTCTATATACTAGCAAAGATGGGAAAATAGAAACTTCCTTGGGATATCTCCATTCTGTAAAAGGTGCAGAATATGACCATGAAAATGGTCAATTGTATGGAGGTATGGCTTACAATGGTCAAAACTTCAGAGGGTATATAGAAGCCCAGCATGTAGGCAAAAACTACTATTCAGATATAGGATTTAACGCTAGAATAGAAAACTATGATTCTGAAAATGACAGAATTGTAAGAATCGGATATACTAGCGTTGGCTCGATGCTGGAATATTATCACTATCCCAAAAACAGCGATAATGTAAATTTTCATTGGTCTGGATTGGAAAACTTTGTTTGGGTCAATGACGATGGCTCAGGACTAAATGAATGGTACACCAGATTGAGGCACTTTATATTTTTCAAAAATACGAGCGCCCTTAGATTTCGGCTGAATAATAATTTTGTCAGACTTATTTTTCCATTTCAAATCACTGCCCCTGAACTTCCGAAAGGAGATTACAATATGACTGAATTTAATATTCAATACAACAGTGATAACCGAAAGTCCTGGGTGTATGATGTTTTTGGGGTGTATGGTCAGTTTTATAATGGTTGGAAACATACTTACAGGGCAGGCATAACATATAGGGCACAACCTTGGGGCAACTTCAGACTGGGAGCAGAGCACAATGATATCAGATTTCCTGCACCATATGAAAGGAGAAAAATCACCTTGGGCACAGCAAGAGTGGAGATAAATTTTTCTACTCAACTATTCTGGACTACCTTCTTTCAATACAATACACAGTCCGACAATTTTAATATCAACAGTCGATTACAATATAGATTTGCACCCATGAGCGATGTGTTTTTGGTTTACACGGACAATTATGGCATAGAAGAATTGTGGACAAATAAAAGCAGATTTGTAGTGTTAAAATTCAACTATTGGCTTACCTTTTAAAATTGAGTAAAATGAATGGGAACAAGCTGATTTGTAATTTTGGATAAAAATTAAAGCTCCATACCAATTGCAGACATTGAAAATTGTTTTATCGAATTTAAAGATGATTTTGTTGGTTGGTTGATCTTTTTTGTAGACAGAAATTTTTATTTTTGACGTAGGTTATTTTGCCAGAATATTTTGTTATTTGCATTATGTCAAAAGAATATTTAGCTTTTTGCAATTTTTTGATTAAATTCTCAACATTTAAAAATTAGCGAATGTGAGGGCAAAGACTAATCTTTCAAATTATATTCTTAATGATTTGATTTTTTTGATCCTGTGCATTTTCAAAACGAATCAAGCCGAATTTTTCTGAGAGTCTTTTTATTTCCACTCCCTTTTTTTCTGAACCGTTAGCATAGCCGTTTTCAGGTGTGAGCTGATGAAAGATAGCTTCAAGATACTCTTCAAAAGGCTGATTAAAATACATATCAATAAATCAGATTGGTTTGTCTGATGCATTAAAGAATGTATGTTTTATCAAACGGGGCCTCATGTGCCAACCTCCGGCATGGATCTCAACCATCTCATCGCCCATCATTACACTAGTGCTCTGTCAAGATAAAAAGTTAAATTATAATGGCAGTTATTTTTTTCAAGATCAAGGCAAAAAGCACAGGCGTAGCAGTAGCTACGGCGAGTATTTTTAACGCAGAAATTGAGAAAAGGAACCACATTTCATTAAGTT
>JBBRVQ010000064.1:0-24025 GCA_038246735.1 Chitinophagales bacterium | reverse complement strand
TCGAAGTGAAGCTTGCCCGCAACCCTCAATCCCTAAAGGGACGACCAAATACATCACTAACAATCGAAGATGTAATCTCCCCTTTAGGGGTCGGGGGTAAACAGGAAGTTAATGTCGAAGTGAAGCCTGCCCGCAACCCTCAATCCCTAAAGGGACGACCAAATACATCACTAACAATCGAAGACGTAATCTTCCCTTTAGGGGTCGGGGGTAAACAGGAAGTTAATGTCGAAGTTAATCCTGCCCGAAACCCTCAATCCCTAAAGGGACGTCCGAATGCATCACTACCAATCAAAGACGTAATCTCCCCTTCAGGAGTCGGGGGTAAACAGGAAGTTAATGATGAAGTGAAGCCTGTCCGCAACCCTCAATCCCTAAAGGGACGACCGAATGCATCATTAACAATCGAAGACGCAATCTCCCCTTTAGGAGTCGGGGGTAAACAGGAAGTTAATGTCGAAGTGAAGCTTGCCCGCAACCCTCAATCCCTAAAGGGACGACCAAATACATCACTAACAATCGAAGACGTAATCTCCCCTTTAGGGGTCGGGGGTAAGGAAGGAATTAATGATGAAGTTAATCCTGTCCGCAACCCTCAATCCCTAAAGGGACGTCCGAATGCATCACTAACAATCGAAGACGTAATCTCCCCTTTAGGAGTCGGGGGTAAAGAAGAAGTTAATGATGAAGTTAATCCTGTCCGAAACCCTCAATCCCTGAAGGGACGACCTAATACATCACTACCAATCGAAGACGCAATCTCCCCTTTAGGAGTCGGGGGTAAACAGGAAGGTAATGATGAAGTGAAGCTTGCCCGCAACCCTCAATCCCTAAAGGGACGACCTAATACATCACTAACAATCGAAGACGCAATCTCCCCTATAGTGGGCGGGGTTAAGGAAGGAATTAATGATGGAGAGAATCCTGAATTATCAGATATGTTTTATGGGGCAGCACCACACATTTTTGAAATGGCAGGATCTCTGAGAAGGAATATGACAAAAGAAGAAATTATTGTGTGGGATTTTCTTAAGACTAGGCCACATGGGTATAAATTCCGAAGACAACATCCTATAAATTCCTTTATCGCTGACTTCTATTGTCACTCCCTAAAGTTAATAATAGAAATTGATGGGATAAATCATTTATATAATAAGGAAGTAGATTTAATAAGAGATAATTTCTTCAAGAGTCTTGGTGTAAATACAATACGATTCTCTAATAATGATGTTAATTTAAATTTCAAAACTGTCATTGAAAGAATAAACGAAATAGTTAAAACCAAAAGCATAGAATAATAAAATATTATACAATATGACAAATACAATCTCATACCACGTCTCAGAAACAGGTCACTATGGTGAATTTGGTGGTGCCTACATCCCTGAAATGCTATATGCCAATGTTGAAGAGATCAGAACAAAATATCTCGATATCATTTCAGAACCTACTTTCCAAGAAGAGTTTAACGCTTTACTCAAGGACTATGTGGGTCGACCTTCTCCACTCTATCTAGCCAAAACTTTGTCTGAAAGATATGGCGCAAACATTTACCTCAAGCGTGAAGACCTCAATCATACTGGCGCACACAAGATAAATAATACGATTGGTCAAATTTTGCTGGCAAAACGTCTAGGTAAAAAGAGAATAATTGCTGAAACTGGAGCCGGTCAGCATGGTGTTGCCACCGCGACGGTCTGCGCACTAATGAATCTTGAATGCATCGTTTACATGGGATCTGTAGATATAGTACGACAAGCACCCAATGTAGCTAGGATGCAGATGCTTGGTGCAAAAGTGATACCTGCAGAAAGTGGCAGCAAAACACTCAAAGATGCTACTAATGAAGCCATAAGAGACTGGATAAATAATGCAGAGACAACTCATTACATCATTGGTTCGGCAATCGGACCACATCCGTACCCCGATTTGGTAACCAGGTTTCAGGCTATAGTTAGTGAAGAAATCCAATGGCAATTGAAAGAAAAAACAGGTAAAGAATATCCTGATTATGTCATAGCTTGTGTAGGTGGTGGGAGTAATGCCGCAGGAGCATTTTACCATTTCCTACATGACGATAGAGTCAAACTTATTTTGGCAGAAGCTGCGGGCAAGGGTATTGACACAGGACATTCAGCTGCGACGAGTATACTAGGCACAAAAGGAATTATACATGGATGTATGACACTCCTGATGCAGACTGGGGATGGACAGATCGTGGAGCCATATTCTTTATCAGCAGGTCTTGATTACCCTGGTATCGGACCTATGCACGCTCATTTGATCAAATCTAATAGAGCAACCGTCTACGCAGCAACAGATGATGAAGCAATGATGGCCGTCATCCAACTATCCAGATCAGAAGGTATCATCCCTGCCTTGGAAACAGCGCATGCATTAGCAATATTAGACAGGATCCCATTTAAGAAAGACGACCATGTCATCGTAAATCTTTCAGGACGAGGAGACAAAGACCTTAATACTTATCTTAATTACATAGAAGAGCATAATATCCAATTATAATGATCCAAACCATAAGACAAACAATAAATAATAAAGGTAAAAATATCCTTAATGTCTATTTCACGGCAGGTCATCCTACCTTAGAAAGTACTGAAATCATCATCAAAGCGCTTGCTGATAATGGTGCAAATTTAATAGAATTGGGTATGCCATATTCTGATCCACTTGCAGATGGGCCTACCATTCAAAAAAGTAGTGAGATCGCATTAAAAAATGGACAATCCATTCGCAACATCTTCCAAAATGTAAAAAACATCAGGCTTACGCACGACATTCCAATCATCCTGATGGGATATTTCAATCAAATGCTGCAGTACGGTGATGAAAAATTTCTTGCTGATGCACATCAATCAGGTATACAAGGGCTCATTATTCCAGATATGCCCATGGAAATTTACGAACGTGATTATCAATCCCTCTTCGAAAAATACCAGATGGAAATTAGTTTCCTTATCACGCCAATGACTTCGGAAGATAGAATCTACCAAGCAGATAAACTAAGCTCTGCGTTTTTGTATGTTGTATCACAATCTTCTATCACCGGCAAATCAGGCGGAATTTCAGAAGAACAGATTGATTATTTCCAAAGAATAAAGTCTATGAACTTACAAAGTCCATCTTTGATCGGTTTTGGTATCCACGATAAAACAACTCGAGAAATAGCTAACCAATACAGCAATGGAGCTATTGTAGGTAGTGCATTCATTCGGATTCTAAAAACAGCAACTGAGTTACCTATTGAAATTAATAAATTTATTTTAGCCCTGCAGTAATTACTACCTTCAATCGTTAGAATTTATAATATAAAGCATAAATACATTATAAGAAAATTTAACAGAATAATAATGTGCAAAGTGCATACATATTATTTTATTAATTCCATGTATATTGGCGCAAATTATCTGTCATTATGAGACTTATTTTTTCTTTCTTATTCGTATTACTTGTAGCAGTGTTTTGTCATTCACAGTATGCAAAGATTCCCGTTCAGTTGGATTCTTTGCTAACCACCTTGTACAATTCGGGTAGATTTAACGGAGCTGTTTTGTATGCTGAAAAAGGTGAAATTTTATTTCAAAAAAGTCTTGGTATCTCTGATATTAGGACAAATAATCCATTGACCACGGAATCATCCTTTAATCTGGCATCTATCTCAAAACAATTTGTGGCTATTTGTATCATGATGCTTGAAGAAAAAGATAAACTCAGGATTGATGACAATGTGAAAAAGTATATCCCTGAATTACCTTATGAAAATGTCAGCATCCGCCATCTTTTGACACATACCTCTGGTATTCCAGATTATGAAGCGCTTTTTATTCAAAACAGAAGCCCGATTGATACACTCGATAATGAAAAAATGATCCGGTTATTCGCAAAATTAAAACCTGCTAAGGATTTTGAACCAGGAACAAAATGGAGCTATTCCAACACAGGATACGTATTGCTTGCAGCCATTATCGAAAGAATATCGAATCAAACTTTGAAAGTCTTTGTTGATCAAAATCTAATTAAACGTTTGGGTTTACAGCATACATATGTACATAATATTCTGAATTCTAATATACCGACCCACCACGTGTTTGGATTTTCGGAAAGAGATGGCAGAAATGTTATGAATGACTTGTTTTACATCGATGGGGTGACAGGTGATGGTAATTTTTATGCTTCGATAGAAGATCTTTTGAAGTGGGAACAAAGTCTATATACTGAAAAACTAATAAGTAAGTCTACCATGGTCAAGGTCTTATCTCCTGTAAAATTGAATGACGGAACTACATACCCATATGGATTTGGCTGGTTTATTGATAGGGAAAACGAACAATATTCTCATACCGGCAGCTGGGTTGGATTCAAAAATCTTATTATTCGCGATACCAAAAATAAAAGGACTCTTATAGTGCTGAGTAGTGGAGATAATGAACTGACAAGAAACGCAGCAAGATCAATATTTAATGGTAACTCAGTGAGTATTCCTGGTACATATTTGATTTCAAATGTAAGAATGATCGATGGAACAAATACACCGGCACGTAATGTTTCAGTTCGTATAGAAGGCGATAAAATATTGGCAGTTGGGGATTTGAAGCCATATAAAGGTGAAATGATTGAAGATGGTGACGGCAAAATCTTAGCACCAGGATTTATTGATACACACAGCCATATCGAAAGTTCACTCAATAGAGTGCCTGAAGCGATAGCTGCTTTAAATCAGGGTATAACTACCATAGTATCCGGTCAGGATGGAGGCAGCTACCTGATGGATACATTAAAAATGAGATTTGAAAAAATGCCCCGTGCTATCAATGTTGCCACCTACACCGGTCATGCCACGTTGAGAGAATTAGCTATGGGAAACAGTAATCTAAATCGTATGTCTACGCCTGAAGAATTGGAAAAAATGAAAAACTTGTTAGCCGCAGAATTGTCAAAAGGTTCACTGGGTTTGTCTTCAGGACTGGAATATGAAGAAGGATTTTATGCCAGCCGCCATGAAGTGATTGAGTTGGCCAAAGTAGCAGCAACTGCCAAATCAAGATATATAAGTCATATAAGGAGTGAAGATATGAACATGGCAGATGCCATCGACGAAATAATTGATATTGGCCGCATAGCAAAAATCCCTGTGCAGATATCCCATTTAAAAATAGCCCTTAAAGACGATTGGGGCACAGGTCCTTCACTTTTAGCAAAATTACAACATGCAAGAATGGAAGGCATCGATATTACCGCGGATTGTTATCCTTACGATTTCTGGAACTCTACCATTCGTGTTCTTTTCCCGAAGAAAAATTTTACCAGTCTTTCAGGTTCAAATTATGCTATAGACCATCTTTTTGACCCGTTCGGTTCTGTTATGGTCAGATTTGCTCCTGAGCCTTCTTACATTGGGAAAACTATAGCAGAAATTGCCACTATGAGAAACGAAAACGTGGCCAATACATTACTTAATCTGGTAGCTGCTGCAGAATCCTATGAAAAGGTTCATCCTGAAGCCAATGGAATAGAAACGATCATGGGCAAATCTATGACAGATTCAGATATCATACCTTTCCTTACGTGGGCGCATACCAATATTTGTTCAGATGGTGCCATCGGTGGTCATCCGCGCGGATTTGGTGCTTTCACAAGGGTGCTTGGTCATTACGTAAGGGAGAAAAAAATTATAAGTCTCGAAAATGCCATTCAAAAAATGACTTCATTGGCGGCTGAACATGTAGGTCTGAAAAATAGGGGTGTTATAGCTTCCGGATATTATGCTGATATGGTATTAATTGATCCGGAAACTGTAAAAGATAACTCGAGTATTAAAAATCCAGGCGCATTGTCTGATGGAATACTGTCAGTATGGGTGAATGGTATAAAAGTGTATAAAGACAAAACATCAACTAAAAAATACCCCGGTAAACTATTGTTAAAAGAATAAAACCAGACAATTACTATGCTTAGGAAGAAACCAAAGGCAGTCATACTTACTGACGGAATGCTACATGAATCAGATGCAAAAACTGCTCATGGTCTGATTCGTGGGACAGAACGATTCACAATTTGTGCACTGATTGACAGCATTCATGCCGGAAAAGATGCTGGAGAAGTTTTGGATGGCAAGCACAGAAATATTCCAGTTCTGTCAAATGTAAATGAAGCAGTCCAACTTATAACTGATATTGAGTACTGCATCATTGGAATAGCTACTGTTGGAGGTATTCTGCCCAAACATTTTTTACCAGTAATATTATCCTGCATAAAAAATGGCATGTCCATAGTGAATGGATTGCATGAATACCTGACAGATTTTCCTGAACTGGTACAGGCAGCAAATAACATAGGTGTTCAGCTGATTGATGTCAGAAAACCTAAGTTCAAAAAAGAATTACATTTCTGGACTGGTGAAATTTTTAAAGTAAAAGCTCCTGTCATTGCTGTAATTGGAACAGATTGCGCATTGGGAAAACGCACTACTTGCAGATTGGTCTTGGAGGCATGTCATTCTGAAGGAATCAATGCCCAAATGATATACACAGGTCAGACTGGCTGGCTGCAAGGTGGAAATTATGGCTTTGTCCTTGATTCGACTTTAAATGATTTTATTTCCGGAGAACTCGAACATGCCATAGTAAGTTGCTGGAATGAGACAAATCCTGAAATCATACTAATCGAGGGTCAGTCGGCGTTAAGAAATCCCAGTGGACCATGTGGCTCAGAATTACTAATTTCCGGAAATGCAAAACATGTACTACTAATACATGCACCCAAAAGAAAGTACTATGAACATACAGAGTCTTGGGGAGAAATTCATTCACTTACAACTGAAATCGAATTGATAAAAATGTATGGATCAAAGGTTATTGCTATTGCTGTCAATACTGAAGATTGTACAGAAGATGAAACTATGTATTTTCAAATCCTGTACGAAAAAGAGTTGAATATACCTGTAATATTGCCACTGCAACAGGGAGTAAATAAAATCATTCCCTTAATCAAAAACTTGGTTTTAAGGAATAATTTATGAAAATAGTAAGTATCCACGCCTGGTCGGAAAAGCTACCGCTAACTAAACCATACACCATAGCTTATAAAACTTTTTATGATACTGACATTGTTTTTTTTGAAGTTAGACTTGCCAATGGTGTGACTGGCTTTGGTGCATCCAATCCCTTTCCTGAAGTGGTAGGTGAAACACCACAAAAAACATTGAAAAACCTGCAAAGTGAGACAGTCCAAAATCTTCTTGGAAAAGACATCAATGATTTTCAGCAAATAATTACCTCAATAGTCAGGCTTTTACCTAATTTGCCCGGCACGCAGGCAGCTATTGATATTGCGCTCCACGATGCATACGGAAAATATAAAAATATTTCGGTACTGGACATTTATGGACAAAAAGTAAAGCCACTTCCAACTTCCATCACCATAGGTATAAAAGACGTGGCTGAAATGATGGAAGAAGCAAAACAATACTATTTACAAGGATTCAGGATTTTAAAAATAAAAACCGGGATAAATGTTTTTGAAGATATAGAAAGAGTGATCAGACTATCTGAAACATATGGAAAAAAAATAACCCTACGAGTGGACGCCAACCAGGGATATGATATGGTACAGCTTCAAAAATTCATTCAAAAAACAAATAGTTTCAATGTAGAGCTGATAGAACAGCCATTGAAGGCTGGAGATGATACCATTTTATCTACTTTAAGTGACAAAGATATAAATATATTGGTAGCTGATGAGTCCCTGATTAATATCCAATCAGCAATAAAATTGGCTAAAAAGCCACAATCATATGGTGTCTTCAATGTCAAATTGATGAAATGTGGAGGAATCTCAGGTGCTCGCCAAATTGCAGAAATTGCGCTTAAGACCGGCATTTCTCTTTTTTGGGGATGCAATGATGAAAATATTGTCAGCATTACTGCAGCACTTCATGCTGCATATTCTTGTGTGAATACAAAATACCTTGATCTTGACGGCAGTTTTGATATTGATGACCCGTTTTTTGAAGGTGGATTTATACTTAAGGATGGATACATGTATCCTTCAAACCTTCCGGGATTAGGTATTACAAAAAAATAATAATTGAAAAATTCAATAAAAGTGCTTTTTATTGCTTTTCCAGCCTTTTCTTTTCTTCAAAACTCAGGATTTCATTAAATATCCTATCAAGTTCTTCGCCCGGCAAATCCTTGATAATGATCTCTTTTTTACTATCCAGAATAAATATTTTTGGAGTAGATTTAATCCTGACTTTTTGATTATAACGCCCGTACTCATCAGCAGTATTAATAAAATCTTCCATTCCCTTTTCTTTTATTGCCGGCCAACAAGTATTCGTTTTATCTCCACTCTTGGTACAAATACCCAACATTTTTACACCTTTATCCTTGTTCTTTTTATAAAACTCTACGACATCTGGCATGATTTTTTTGCAATGTCCGCAATCCGGCGCCCAAAATATCACGACGGTATAAGGAGATACAATATCATATAATCTCACGGGTGTATTATCTTCTTTATAGGTGATTATTTCAGGCATTTTTTTGCCAATCAGAATAGGTCTGAGGTCGTCTGCATTCTCACTCATTTTTTTCAAATTTTCTTCATTCACCCACGATGCCTTGCCTTTATTATAATATTTGTCTACCAAATGAACATAAAGCGCATCATATCCCACCATTTTCATCTGAGCGTATTTATTTAGAAAATCTGCCAGATAATACCTATAAGCATCTGGATTGACTTCCAGCCATTCCAATACATAATCCAAAGTTTTTATTAGTGAATCCGGTTGCTGATTGGACAGTTTATTGACAAAATAATCTACTTTCTGATGTAGAAAAGGCGTACGGATCAAAGCAGGATGTTTAGGATCAATGTTGTCAAAATAATGTTTTTTATAGTAATAATAACGCTTGAATTTCACACTGTCTTCGTTGCCCTGAAATTCAGGAACATCGATATCTATATTGGATTTAATCAATAATGCAGTAATGGTTGTCGGATGTTCAGCTATATATTTTGTCTGATATTTTTTAACATCTTTATCGAGTTTATCCAATTCAGTTTCTGCCACTTTATCTATGGTATTATTCACTTTTGCTCTTTCATTTTTAGCTCTCAGTGTATCTGCAAGAACTCTTTTGTCCTTCAGAAAAGACAAATAATCATAAAACATTATATTTTCGTCGCTACCCTTAAATTTTACAGAAAGAAGATCTTTGGCATCAAAGTCAAGTGAAAATTTAGTTTCAGATTCATTCACCAAAAACTGAACAAATGTATTCTCAGGTTTTAAAAGAACCAAATACATCCCTTGTTCAGGTCTGTCTTCAGGCATCCACTCAAATTTCCCCTTTCCCTTGGCAAATAAGGTGTCTTTAACGATTTGTTTTTCACCAAAGTAGTTACCAACGATAAGAGTATCGTTATGATAATTGCTAATTTCAAAATTTACAACCAGCTTTTGTGCTGATCCGCTTTCAAAAAAATAGCTTAAAAAAACCAATATTAAAAGTAATGTCTTTTTAATCTGTTTCATAAAAATTTTACTATTAAACAATAATACCTTTTACATTTTTTGCATAAGAATGACAAATAAACAAAATTTATAATGTTTTCATCACAAATCAGGGTCTGATTAATACTTTTTTAACATAATTGGAAATATCTATCGATATAATATCCTGCATTATCCCCTTTTACCCGCGAGCAAATACAATACTGCCATTCTTATAGCCACTCCATTTTCCACCTGATCGAGGATAATGGACTGCTTTGAGTCAGCAACATCGCTGGTTATTTCCACCCCACGATTGATGGGGCCAGGATGCATAATGACGATATCTTTATTAATACTGTCAAGCAAGTGTTTATTAATACCGTAGTATATTGCATATTCCCTCAAGGATGGTATGTATTTGATATCCTGTCGTTCCAGTTGAATACGAAGCACATTTGCTACATCACACCATTCCAATGCTTTTTTTATATCATATTCTACCTCTACACCCAGGCTGTTGATGTGCCTTGGAATAAGGGTAGACGGTCCGCAAACTTTAACGTTGGCTCCTAGTTTTTTGAGACAAAAAATATTGCTTAATGCTACTCTACTATGTAAAATATCACCCACTATTACTATATTTTTGCCTTCTATCTCCCCTAGTTTTTCTCGGATGGAATAAGCATCCAGCAAGGCTTGTGTAGGGTGCTCATGGGTACCATCACCTGCATTAATGATGTTGGCATCAATATGTTTGGCAAGAAAATGATGTGCACCTGGTGCAGGATGCCGCATGACGACCATATCTACTTTCATGGCCAAGATATTATTGACAGTATCCAAAAGTGTCTCTCCTTTACTGACGGAAGATGATGATGCTGCAAAATTAACTACATCCGCAGATAGCCTTCTTTCAGCCAACTCAAAAGAAATTCTGGTACGTGTAGAATTTTCAAAAAATACATTGGCAACCGTGACGTCTCTGAGGGACGGTACTTTTTTTATCGGTCTGTTGATAACTTCTTTAAATTCCGTCGCAGTCTTAAAAATCAGTTCAATATCTTCCTTTGTAATATACTTTATTCCAAGAAGATGTTTTGTACTGAGTTGCGAAAGATACATAATATTATTCAGCGTTATTTGTTAATCATTTTTACCGGAAAAAAGCAAGACTTTGTCTTCGCCATCTTTTTGTTCCCATTCTACACGAACATAAGCTTCATCAACTGCATCCACAGCGATGCCAAAGTAGTCGGCTTTTATCGGGAAATGGCGATTAAATCTTCGATCTACCATACAAAGCATCTCTATTTTCTGTGGTCTGCCGAAATCCTGCAATGCAGCCATAGCTGCGTGGACTGTACGCCCGGTATAGAGTACGTCATCCACCAGAATAACATTTTTATTCTCAACCAGAAAATCAATCTGCGTTGAAGATGCTTTGATAGGAGTATCCCGTCTTCGGAAGTCATCTCTATAGAAGGTAATATCCAGCATACCATAATAAAAGGATTGAACACCCAACATGTGTGCGAGACTGGTTTTTATTCTTTCAGCCAGAAAAACACCTCGCTCCTGAATACCGATAATACAAAGTTCTTCAGGATGGATATGATGCTCTAAAATCTGGTGACAAAGCCTCAACAGCGTAAGTTGAAACCTATCGGATGATACTATAATTTTACCTTGTTCCATTTCGGGAGACAAAGATATGATTTTTTATAAGCAGAAATAAAAATGACACGTAATTTTAGTTAGTCAGCTAAATTAATTCCCAATAAACATGATTAACAAGCAGATCAAAGGTAGGCTAAGAAATTGTTTCAGCGGCGTAGAATCCTTCAATATATTGATTAATCCACTACAAATTAAGAAAATTCGATATAAACTTGAACAAAAATTTATTAATACAAACGAAATTATTACTTTTGCGCAAATTTTTAAAAAACACAATTATGTCACAAAGAAAAGGAAAATCACCGGGCGGTTCAGATGAAATCATTGATGTGGTGGAAGTAAAAGGCAGCCAGGTAGCCAAAAGTAACTTTTTCGAAGAGAATCAAAAGATTATTTCTTATGTTATTCTCGGTGTTGGTTTATTAGCGGCGATATATTTTGCTTACAAATATCTTTATATCGGACCGAAGGAAAAAGAAGCTGTGAATGCAATGTATAAAGCAGAAGAAGTTTTTGCTAAAGACTCATTTGCTCTTGCGCTTGAAAATCCGGGAGGTGGTTTTGATGGATTCCTTGGTATTATTGATAATTACAGTGGAACCAAAGCAGCAAATCTTGCCAAATACTACGCTGGTATTTCTTATCTTAATTTAGGAAAATATGAAGATGCAGTCACGTACCTGGAAGACTATTCTGCTGGTGATGAGGTAACTTCAATCATGAAATCAGGCGCTCTCGGAGATGCACATGCAGAATTGGGAGATAAAGAAAAAGCCATGAGTTTTTATAAGAAAGCGGCGTCATCAACTGAAAATGAAATGTTAGCACCATACTATATACACAAATTAGCTATGTTGTACTATTCAGAAGGTAAAACAAAAGAAGCTACTGAGCAGCTTGAAATAATAAAATCAAAATACCCTGATTCCAATGAATTCAGAGATGCTGAAAAACTTTTAGCCAGACTTCAGTAAAATATTATACAAAATAAAAACCCGAAAGGCAGAATTTACGTTTAAATTCTGCCTTTTTTATTTATCCTAAGAAAATACTCATGTCAAGCGCAAATAAAAATTTATCTACACCTGAAATAGACCAATTGGTAAAATTGGAAAACGCAAAAATCGGAATCGTTACTGCAGAGTGGAATCACGACATAACGTTTGCTATGCGGGACGATTGCATCAGCGAATTAAAAAAATACGGTTGTGAAGATGATGACCTTTTGACCATCAGTGTCCCTGGTGCATTTGAGTTGCCTTCGGGTGCAAAACTACTTTTATCCAACCATAAACTAGATGCCGTTATTTGTATTGGCTGTGTGATCAAGGGAGAAACCAAACATGACGAGTATATCAGCAATGCAGTAGCCAGTGGTATAATGACACTGAGTGTAGTATCCGGGAAACCGGTTATTTTTGGTGTACTCACGCCAAATGACATGCAACAGGCCATCGACCGAGCGGGTGGTAAACATGGCAATAAAGGCATAGAAGCAGCACATTCAGCTATAAAAATGATACATCTCGCAACTAAAGTGAAGAAATTGGATAAGAAAAAAATCGGGTTTTAAAATAAGCACAAATTACAGTAGATGAAGTTACATATCATAGAAACAGGAAAATTTAAACTCGACGGAGGAGCCATGTTCGGGGTTGTACCCAAGAGAATGTGGCAAAAACTACATCCCGCAGACGATGATAATCTATGTACCTGGCAGATGAGATGTCTTTTGATAGAAGATGGAGACAGAAAAATTCTGATAGATACGGGTGTTGGTAAAAAACAGGATGAAAAATTCAGGAAACATTTTTACCCACACGACAATATCGATTTTGATGATGCATTAGCAAATATTGGGCTGAAGAAAACGGATATTACAGATGTATTGCTTACCCACTTTCATTTTGACCACGTGGGCGGAGCTTTGGAGTTTGACCCGACTGGAGACATTGTACCCACTTTTCCAAATGCAAAATATTGGACCAATCAGGTACATTATGATTGGGCATTTGAGCCAAACGCTCGTGAGGCAGCTTCTTTTCTAAAAGAAAACTTTGTACCCCTTAATACTGCCGGTGTGCTGCATTTTATAGATGTTGAAGAAGGTATTCGTTTTTCAGAACATATTACGCTAAGTTTTGTGTATGGACATACTGAAGCGATGATGATACCATATATCTCCTTACCATCAGGAAATACAATGATATATTGTGCAGATCTGATACCTTCTCATCACCACATACCCCTACCCTACATCATGGCATACGATATGAGACCACTGGAAAGTCTGAAAGAAAAACAAATCCTACACGAAAGGGCATCGGATGGAAAACATTTCCTATTTTTTGAGCATGACCTGGATGTAGCATGCGGAAACCTGGTCAGAACAGAAAGCGGGAAAACAGCTTTCGAAAGAAGCGTTAAACTGTCAGATATTCTTTAAAGTTAATTTGATTTTTTTATATGAAGCAACCACATCTATGATAATTTTTTGGCTTCACATACAAAAGTATAGAATAGAAGAATCACTGAAAATAAATAATCACTTGCTAATAGTTTGCAGACTACAACTACTACTCCAATTTCTTCCTTTTGACTGTAAATACTCTGCTCACATTGAAACCAAAATGAATGCCTCCATTGTCCCATGAATTGGTAGTTTCTGTAATAAAACCTTTTTCTATCATGGACGTGCTGTTGGTAAAGTGTAGCTGGAACACGTGACCACCTGTCTCAATATCGAAGCCGATAGACAATGAATTGGTAATGTTGCCGGCCACCTGATCAGGCAGCAGATAGATATATTCTGCGTTTAAAGCCAGTCTTTTGCTGAGTTTAATTCTTCCCGCTGCTCCAAGTGCATACACATCGTTCTTTTCCGTATTGGTTTTGATCAAGTTGCGGTGTACCATCGTCGGGCTGAGTTGCAAGCTGAAGGATTCGCTGAATTTTCTTCCGATGATCAATTGAGAAGTATAGTATAATCTGTTAGAGAAGTAATTTTCTCTTTCTGGATTGGCCCATTTTAAGGTCTGTATAGCTGATGTCAGCAAAATAGCAGCAGTAAAAGGCATTTTTCTCTTCCCCGTGCTCTGCCGCAGAAATTTATATTTGACAAAACCATCGTATGTTTTTTCAAAACTTCCTCTTCCTACCCCAATAGTTATGACATCCGACAAACCGTAATCAAATCCAATTCTGATATTGGCATTGTCCAATCCAAAAAGCTCATAAAAACCACCATTTAATGTACCGAATCTATGACCTATTTTAAAGTCCAAAACGCCACCTGCAGTACTTTCCAATGAATGCAAATTAATAACCCTGTTGGTTTTAAAACTGGCGTTGGTATAATCTATGGTTTCTTCGTCGCCCAGCAATGACAATAAATCATCATCCTGACCATATGCAAATGAAAAAAACATCGATAATAATAGGGTAAAAAAGGTAATGTTTCGCATGATTCAATATGTATTTATTTAAAATTTCAAATCGTTGATATTCAGATGATTACATTCTATCCTTTTCCGGTTTTTGGCTAAAAATATAGCATCCTCTCATTTACTATTTTAAAACATCCAAGGTAGCATCTACTTTCACTTTTACAGACTTTGCTATCTTGTCGTTGACAAGAGATGGTATAGCTATATTAAAATCAGCCACCTTAATATTAAATGTGGCATCTGCGTCTATCTTTCCGTCCTTTACTTCTATTACTGCGTCTGTAGTCAGCTTTTTCGTTATCCCATGCAGGGTAAGATCTCCAGATACTTTGACAGTAGATTTTCCATTTTTCGATACATCTATCTTAGTGTAATTGTCTATCTGACCTTTGAAAGAAGCTTTGGGAAATTTACTACTTTCCAGATAATTTTCATTAAAATGTTCCTGCATCAGGGCTCTTTCAAACTGGAAACCTTTGATCAAAACCGCAAATTCCAGTTTGCCTGTTGTAAGATCAAGCACGCAGTTGGATGATTTATTGTTGGCTTCGATTTTTTCCAATGGGGTATCTGAATAGAAGGATACGTGGCCGTTTTTGGTAAAATACTTTTGGCCTGAACTATAAGTTACATTAATTAAAAGCAGAACTAAGATATACAATGATTGCTTCATGTTTTCATTTTTTAAATTTGTAAAGAGAAATAAATCGACTATGAAAAACGATATGACGTCAATATCGGTATTCATGAGACGCTACGGAATGATTTGAGTTACAGCGAACAGATTAAGATACTGTTAAAGATATTACATAGAGCACCTTACTAAAACGATATCCATCAGCTTACCGGTGCAAAATCCTTTGATTTTTACCTTGTCGCCCATTTTGACAGCGGCCAATGCATCAGCAGCTTCAAACTCACATGTAATGGCAGACATTTCACTACCTGCATCAAGAGACAAACTTGAACCCTGATCCAGGGTATTTATTGATTTTACGATTCCCTCGACTTCCAATATTTTATCCAGATACGCGACATCTGCTGCTGCTTCATCTGTCTCATAAGCCTTAAGGAGATCAGCAGGCGAAATGATGATATCAGAAGTTGCCCCTTTTGTCTCGTTATGTGGCTTATTGTACATGTAATATCCTATAAATCCACCACCTAATGCTACCACTAAAATATAGGGAAGGAACTTTTTCATTTCATTGCTTTTTTTGATGTTAATTATTGGGGCTTCCTGCCTGCACCCAGGACTCTATTTTTGATATCTTGCAGTCGTCCAGCTTGGATGCGCTTTGTGGCATCGCCGAATATCCTGAATTATGATTTACCGATCCCACTAAAGATTGGTCATTGGCATATCTAAGTACAGCAGTATGCCCCTCCAGTACTACTCCGCCACCGATCGTTGATGTTGCATTATGACAGGATAGACAGCTATTGGCTAGTATGGGCTGAATATCATTTACAAAACTAATGTTTGTCGTATTGCAGGCAGAGGATGGATATAAATCTTCTTCTGAATCATAATAACAACCTACCAGACAAAATAAAATACAAACAAATATTCCTATACTTTTCATACATATAATTTATAATTCGGGTGCAAATATATTACATTTTTATTTGATTTGAAAAAAGATTTTAATCATATTTAATTATTGGCCGCACCTGCATCTATCCAACTTTTTATTTTACTGATATTACAATCCGGTAACTTTAAGCCTCCTTGGGGCATAGCCATGAACCCAGAAGACCAACTTATCGCTCCATATAATTTACCACTCACTGCAGCAGACTTAAATCCGGCATATGAATCCAGATTGACTCCACCCCCAGCATTTCCCGTTTTATGACATGTTGTGCAGGATGCCAAAGCCGGTTTTACATAAGTCGAAAAACTTACATTATCTGTATTGCATCCACCGGGTTGATCATTACAGGTATTGTTTTTAGCACCCTGACCGATCCACCTTGAAATAAGAGCTATCTGCGTGCTTGTCAACCTAGCAGCAGGTGGTGGCGGCATCACATCTTTTTGGTCTGAATCTGTGATTACTTCATACAGTTCGCTTTTGGATGCATTAAAAGGTTTAATTTTACCGTATTTTATAATATTGGCATAATTGTCCAACTTTATACCTTCGGCCGCTGTGATTGCATTGTGGCAGCCTGAATAAGCACAGTTGGCTGTAATGATGGGCAAAATTTCCTTTTCAAAATACACTGAATCAGCATTACATTTTATACCTGTAAACATGGTGTCTGAAGGCAATGGCGGAAAAATTGTAACCAACGTAGTATCACAAATTTTGCCGGTACAGACAACGATGCAAGTGCTAAAAATTTCAGTCTGGCTGGAAGATGGTGTCCAAATGTAACAATTTTGTGTATTTATGATGAAAGTTCCTTGACCTGCATTCTGTGTTGCACATGTAGAATACACAGTTGTTTCGTTGATGATAATGTCATCAGCTACTGCACAAATCGGATCTGTGGGACATCCCTGACAAGTTGGGGTCAATGTCAAAGTGCTTGTTGTTGGTTTTACTTCCGGAACGATCGGTTGATGCGTGCAGGATTGGGATATTAAAACCACCAGAATAGAAATTAGCAGGATAATTTTTGGCATTTTTACCATATTTATAATCATAACTCAAAGGTATATGTATTTGTTGTAACAAATGTATTCATTATACTGAACAGGGGAAATTGATAGCTGAAAAGGAACATAGCGACATGGCAGGAATATGTATGTCAAATAAATAGCAGTAAAATTATATTTCATGTTTTAACCCAAATTCCGCATTTGACATTATTCGAGTGAATATATGCCAAAATAGTTGGCATTGCTCGGAGATTTTATCCCGCAGGTGTAGCCTAAGCTACAGCGATGACATAAAATTGAGAACGATTTACCACGTTGGTCATCTGACCTACGTGGAGATCATATGAAATCAGATTTTCATATAGTTCATTTCTAATGCGGATTTTGGGATTAAAAGATGTTGATTAAAAACAGCGTTTTAAGTCAATTTCTGACGAAGTAAAGATGTATGAAAAATTTTAATCAGGAAATCATATGATTTAATTTAATCATTCAAATTAGACTATTGCTCTGTCCAGATAAAAAGTTAAATTATAACGGCAGTTATTTTTTCAAAGATCAAGGCAAAAAACATGAAGAGCGTTAAAAAATCGTCATGACTGAAAGATGCGAAGCAAAATCAGTCGCAAACTGATTTAGTGATGAAACCGAGCTTTGCTCGGATGGGTGGATATTTTAGCTCTGAACTGTGGACTCCGTGCCACGGCTTAGACAACGCTACGACGAGTATTTTTAACGAAGAGATTTGGATAAACAACCACATTTCATCAAGTTCTTTATCTGGACAGAACACTATAATCCTTGTTCAGCATATATATTTTCTGTTTCGGTACGGTTTTCCCAATTTATTCGCTAATTTATATTTAACTTTGGACCTATGAGATCTTTAGCGTTCATATTTTCTTTTTACTTGACAACATTATTGCAAGGTCAAACTTCAAAAGTAAATTTTTCCGGCAAGGTTAAATTTTTATCTGATGCTCCACTCGAGATGATCAAAGCAGAAAGCAATAATCTAACCGGCATTGTAGATATAGCAGAAAGCAAATTTGCGTTTTCCGTTAAATTAAAATCTTTTGACGGATTTAACTCTGCTTTACAAAAAGAACATTTTCATGAAAACTATATGGAATCAGAAAAATATCCTACCATTACTTACTCGGGCAAACTTCTTGACAAACCTGACATTTCATCAGATGGGGTATATGAAGTAAGAAGCAAAGGCAATTTCACTATACATGGCATTACTAAAGAGCGAATTCTTAAAAATAAAATCATGGTACAAAATGGCAAAGTGTCGATAGAATCTTTATTTGTCATTTTGCTGGTAGATTATAATATTACCATACCGCGTATCGTTCATAAAAAAATTGCTGAAGAAATACAAATTTCGCTTTCTGCATCCGGCTCATCCCTATGAAGATACTATTTCTATTTTTCTGTTTTATTTTTGCATCTGATTTGTATAGCCAAAACTATCATTTCAATCAGCATGAAGTAAGTACTGACTTGCTAAGAATGAATCCTACCTCTATTTTCAGGTACAAAAATGAATTAATATTTATAGGCACAAAAGAGGGCCTGATAGCTTATGATGGTAAAAAACATGATGTGCTGCTCAGAAAAGATGGTGGTACACAAGAACCATCTTCCTTCTTCCATGATGGCAATTACCTTTGGATAGGTTATGCAGATGGCGGAATATTCAGATTAGTAGATTTTAAACTCCAGTCATGGCTGATACCTGAAGGATGGCCCAAAACAAAAATTACAGGTATAGGAAAAGATAATTCCGGGCAAATGTGGTTTTCTACTTATGGCGAAGGATTGTATGTATATGCAAATGATGTATTATACAATTTCAATACAGATGACGGTCTGGAAGGAAATGACATCTATAATCTTGTCACAGACAATACCGGAAAGATATATGCTGGTACAGACAACGGACTAATTGTCTGTCAATTTGAAAAAGAGAAAAAAATCATCGAAAAACCATTTTTCTTATCAGCCATGCCCAATGAAATCATCACTTCATTGCATTTGGATGAAATAAATAATAAACTGTACATCGGAACTTTTGAAAACGGACTATGGATGTACGACTTTCAAACAAAAAAAGTACTTCAAATTTTAAAAACCAAGAATCAGGTTAAAAAAATTGGTATTTCAGGTTTTGGAATTTTGGCATTGACAGATCAAAAAACAAACCCCTTGAAGTACGCTGAACCTATCAGCCATAGCCCAAAAAAATTTAACCCCAGCGGCACAGAATCACCGCTTTCTATCCTTGACATTCTTTGTGATGTCGAAGGCAATATCTGGATTTTATGCAATAACAACGGCTTGATTTCATCTCCTGGCATATTCAGTGTCCAGGAAACCAAGATAAATAATATTCAGGCATTACTGGAAATCGAAGGAGATATTTATTTTGGAAACGATGAAGGACTCTACATCAGTCATCAAGGAGCAGATGTACAACTCATATTGCAAAAAGAAAATATTTTGTCCCTGCATTACAATAAAAGTAAGGATGAAGTTTGGGCCGGTACCTTTGGTGATGGTATAAAAATCATTGATCAACAGGGAAAGCTGATCAGAGTTTTGAATGAAAAAACCGGTTTATCCAACAATAATGTATTCTGTATTACACAAAGGAGTGGTTATATTTGGGTGTCCACACTCGCTGGGCTCAATAAACTGTCATCGGAGGGAAAAGTATTAAAACAGCTCAATAAAAAATCAGGGTTATCGACGGATTATAATTATACTTTATTTGCCGATAAATCCGATAATCTGTGGGTGGGAACTGACGGTAAAGGCATAGCAGTTATTGATAAAAATGACCGGATAAAACAAATTACCAATGATCAAACCATTATATCTTTTGCAGAAGATAAAAACGGAAAAATATGGTTTAGCACGCTAAACAATGGATTGGGGAAAATAGAAAAAGACAGTATCAGGTGGTTTGGTTTATCGGATGGTCTTACAGAATTGCATATTTTGGGTATTACATCGGACAAAGATGGCAATATCATCTCTTTTCACCACACAGGTATGGACATTATTGATCCTGATACACATACCATTATTTGTATTGGCAATAATATAGGAATCAGAAAATGGGAGCAAAATATTAATCCTTTTTTCAATGATTTTATACATCCTATATTGATATCAGAAGGAAGCAGAATCATCACCTATCAGCCCGTCCACCAAACTTTTCTAAAAGCACATTTGATCATTAAAACTGCCTTGGCGGGCAAAACATTGCTTATGCCAGATACAGACAACATCATGAGTCACATAGACAATGATTTTCTGATAGAATATGCAGGTATATGGTTCAGTGATCCGGATGTGGTGCATTACAGATATAATATGGAAGGCATCGACAATGAATGGAGATATACCAAAGACCAGAAACTGATATATCCAAATCTGGCAGCGGGAAATTACACTTTCACTATTGAATGTGCAGCAAACAGAACATTTTCAGGCGCGGATAAATTTGAAATAAAGTTTAGAATTAAGCCTGCCTTCTGGGAAAGCTGGTGGTTTTATTTGAGTATAATTTTAGTCTTAATCTCTGGCTTTTATGTATGGAATGAAAGCCGAAATAAAAGAAGGAAGCAGTTGGAAGAAATAAAAATGGATCAAGTCAGAAGCCAACTTGAAACGCTCAAAAGCCAGATCAACCCCCATTTTCTATTCAACAGTTTTAACACCCTTGTGTCCATCATCGAAAGCAAACCCGAACAAGCGGTCATATTTGTGGAAAAACTTTCTGACTTTTATCGAAATATGCTTCAATATCGAGATAAAGACCTCATTCCACTCAAAGATGAGCTTGAAATCAATCAGAATTACAGTTTTTTACTTCATCAACGTTTTGGAAATACTGTGCAGATCAGGACTGGCATCGATGACGATGATTGGCTGATTATTCCTCTGACGCTTCAGATTTTGACTGAAAATGCCGTAAAACACAATGCTGCATCCAAAACCAGTCCACTGATCATTACCATTACCCGTGTAAATGATACGTTGAAAGTAAGTAATAATATTCAGACCCGACGTACAACCGAAAAATCGACTCATTTCGGATTGCAATCATTGGCTAAAAGATATTTGAATATCACCGGAAAAGAAATCATCGTACTTGTAAACCAACAACAATTTTGCGTAACGATCCCATTAATAAAAAATAAATCATGACAAAAATAATCATCATTGAAGATGAAGATGCCGCTTCACAAAGGCTGATGGAAATGCTGAAATCCATTTCTTCAGACATAAAAGTGATCAAAGTGCTGGATAGTGTAGCGGATAGCATAGATTATCTGTCAGGAGATCCCAACTACGACCTCATACTCATAGACATACACCTGTCTGATGGTACCAGTTTTGAGATATTCAGACATGTTAATATTCAAAAACCAGTCATCTTTACGACAGCATACGATGAATATGCCATCGAAGCATTCAAACAATATGCCGTAGATTATCTGCTCAAACCTATCAAAAAAGATCTGCTCGATCTGGCGATAAAAAAATATGAACGCTTTTACAGACCCAATCTTCCCGACTACAGCAAACTTTCCGACAAACCCATGCAGGAAAAAAAATGGATGATAAAAATAGGTAATAACATCCGCACCATCAATTACGATGAGGTAGCTTATTATTTCACTATTGAAAAAATCACCTATCTATACACTTTTGAAAATAAAAAATATCCTGTGGATGTTACATTGGAACACATCGAAACCAATATCACAGATCAAAACTATTTCAGAATCAATCGACAATATATCATCCACCAAAACGCCATAGACAAGATGTCCACCCATACCAAATCAAGGGTAAGAATCATACTTAAGCCTACCGGTGAAGAAGTGATCGTGAGTACGGAGCGGTCTCCGCAATTTAAAAAATGGCTGGTAGGGTGAAGTAAGCTTAAGGTAAATTATGATTAAGGTTTAAATTAAGATTAAGCTTAAGGTTGAGGTTGAGTTTAAGGTTGATATTGGGAGTTAGGTGTAGGATTAGAGTTAGGTTGAGTTGAGAGTAAGGTTTAAGGGTAGGGTAAATGGAAAAAAATAATTGATGGTTATACGTTATTAATCCTTTAATCTTTTTGCAAATTCATACCCGCTAAATGAGAGTAAATTACCCTTCCTTAACAATTGTAATTCGGATCATTTGTTTTACATTTTCCACTGCATCAGCTCAGTTTGAAATCCGCTTAAAATACAACTACAACAATTATAAAAACTGGCAAAACGTCATCAGAAGGAACATTGACCAACAATATCGACGAACTCGAAGCGGCTGGATTTATTGCACCTTATGTGCCCTACGGAAAATCCAAAAGAGATATTAGCTATAAATTGACGGATCCTTATGTCTTGTTCTATCTGAAATATGTTCAAAAGACAGAAATAAGGTCCAAAAATATCTGGCATTACCTTACCAATACGCCATCTTGATATGCTTGGAGTGAACTTGCTTTGAGAATTTATGTATGCTGCATATACAGGAAATAAAACAACAACTAGGTATCACAGGTATATTCAGTACAGAATCTGCATGGAGACACAAAGGTGACGAAACTTTGCATGGAGCACATATAGACTTGCTCAACGATCGATTAGATAAAGTGATCAATTATTTGCGAAATAAAATACGCCCCAGAAAGTTATATTATGGATAAAATATTTTACACAAAATTGCAAAATAAAATTGCTTTTTTTAAGTATTTTACAAAGACCCGCAAAAGTATTTTTGTCACTTTCATCACTGCATCCGGACTATTTGAGAGTAAGTATTCACCGGATTATATCAGAAATCAGATCGTCATTGGCAAGGTAATGCAAAAGTGAATGACAGCCACAAAACCACTAAAACAATAGTTCTAGCTGACATTCATGAGTTGTAATAACAGCCACAACTATGGAGATTTGGATATTATGGCTGTCATTCAGATTGTGTGCAAACAGGTATATTTTCTAAAAAGCTTCCCAATATCTCTATTTAATGTTTTTTAAATAAAACACAAATTACATCAATAACTTAATTCTTAAAACAACAGCTTACCTTTTTCAAACTTCTTTTCCAATTAAAATTTGATGAAGTCCAAATATGCATTAAATTTGTTACTTTATCAAATGCCGCTCATTTATGTCAAGGAAGTCATTGTTTACATTTGGGGTACTTATCGTTATTATATCATCTTTTTTTAGCTGTCAGCAAGTAGATGAACGTGAAGGAATTGTGTGGAAAAACATTGAAAAAGGATTGCAATCAGCCTTCATCTCCGCAAAAAATGGAGATACTATCCGACTTGATTCAGGGCATTTTTGGTTTACACGTAGTCTGATGATGGATGGCAAATCAGACATAGTCATCATCGGCGAAGGAATGGACCAAACGATACTTTCATTCAAAGGTCAACAAGAAGGTGCTGAAGGTATCAAAATTTCCAATTGTAAAAATATTCAACTCATAGGATTCACAGTAGAAGATGCCAAAGGTGACAACATCAAAGTCACGGATACAGATGGTATTCTTTTCTCCAAAGTGAAAGTTTATTGGACCAATGGTGCAAAAGAGAGCAATGGTGCTTATGGTTTTTATCCCGTGCTTTGCAAACGTGTGGTCATAGAAGATTGTGTAGCTGCTCGGGCTTCAGATGCAGGTGTGTATGTAGGTCAGTCAGATTCTGTCGTGATCAGACGCAATACAGTGTATGAAAATGTA
>JBBRVQ010000063.1:0-24486 GCA_038246735.1 Chitinophagales bacterium | reverse complement strand
TTCCAATCTAAATTTTGACTGTAACGGTACAGCAGGAACTGCTTTACAGCATCATCCGTAAAAGCATCTTCCATGTTTTTTGTATTACAATACTCAAGATACTTTTTTAGTGAACTAAGGTACGAAACTCTCGTGCGAAGTGGCGAATTGAGTAAAATTAAATGCGACTCCAATGCCGCTAAATGGGTGTTTACAGGTATCATATCTTTTATTATTTATCATACCTGCTATGCCAATTATTATGCCTAAATAGCTGCTTTTCTGTTTTTTAAATATATTTATTTATAGGTTTGTTCAACGTTTTGCGTGTATGTGCAGTAGCGGATTAGAAGTCCTTCCCTTTTCGTTTGGCACAAAGTTCTGAGAAGCAAAGACATTCGATTTACCTCTACACCCGCTATTGCCACATACACGATGTTAGGCATTGTTTTTATTCTTTCTTACTATGATGTTTTGAGTTAAGGTAATGTTCTCTGATTAAATCTATTCCAAAGTCTCCATCAAAATCTCGCCACACTGTATGAATGTGATTGGCATCGTTCTGGGTATTGTCAAACTCAATTAGAAAGGTTTTTCCTTGAATCCTGTAGTAATGCCCTTGTCCTTTTGTTAACGCACCTGCCCAACCAAATCTGATTTCATCGAACTCTTCATCATTAATCTTGCTTTCCCGTTCTATGGCAAGATTCCTAGGGATTGAACTTAAATATTCCTTCAACAATTGTTTTAACAAATCCTCTTGTTTTGCATTTAATTTATTTGCCTCAATACCAACAGGTCTTAAAGGGCTTACTTCGGTAGCATTTGTTGTGACGATATCAATGAAGGGAATATCTTGAAAAACTGCCTCTTCTTTTTGCTGGTCGGAAAGTGCGTTTATCAGTTCCATGGCTAGATCCTCTTCTCTGTCCAATGTCCTTTCTCCTTTTCTACTGCCCTCAGTGATAGTAGCCGGGCGGGCTCCAAAGAATCTTGGTGCAGTCGATAATTTGCCTTTTAATACAGTAAAATTCAATGACAAATGATGTCCTTCAAAAGACCACGCCCAAAGACTATCTGTTCTGGGATTTCCATAGATAGCAATAAAGTAAGCCCCTTCATCTCTCAACTCGGGATCGCCCTCCAATTCGGCCAAGATATTTTCTAATTCTATAATTTTCTGAGCCTTGTCATACCCCGACTTACTTAAGAATGACTGGAGCATTTGTGAAAATGCTATTTTCTGATTGTCATTTAGTTCACCAAGTTTTAACCCGGTTCTCGGCCACATCTTCCCTGGTAAATAGTGCCAATCCTTTCTCGACATGTCATCGAAAGGCATTGTAAGCCGACTTAATTGCTCACCATCTATGGATTCCAAAAATCTTATCGTTGGATTATTTCTATTAAAACCAATAAAGCCAATTGATAAGGCTATAGTTATAACTAAAAGTGTAATTTTTTTCATTTGTCGATAATGTTTTTGACTTCAAAATAATGCCTAACTTGCTTATATGCGCTACAAAACTATATTAAAATCTACAAATCATCAAAATAATAGCCCTAAATCATGGAAAAACTCAAGCGCTGCCATACGAATGGTTCATTCGACGCCTTTTTATGCTCTATTTTTACATTTTTTTTTGAAATGCTTGGTTCACCACTTGTGCGTCACATCTTGTCCCGAATATAATATCCGGTGTGTCCCTAGCCACGCGTACCTTCTTGGAGCTTTTAGGGATTATATCACAAATTTTACTTCCTGCTTATCACAGCATGAAGAGTTGACACGGTACTGTCTTTGCAGTATATGTTGTGCGATAGTTAAGCGGCCTCATGCTTTCACGAGAGAAGCTATTATTTATTCAGTCGGAGCGTCAAGCTAAATACTTTCATTTTGACATATTATACCCCGATCTCTCTATAAAATTCGGAACAATATAAATCTTTTTTTTTGATTCTGCCGGAATATAGTCATAAACACATTCCTTCATAAAAGTGGCATTTTCGAAGTAGACTCAATATTAAAGTTTCCTTTCTACCTTTTTCCCTACATCAAATCATATCATACCCCGACCTTTCACTTCCAGATACTTATTGATCGTATCGATGGTCATATTTTCGGGTTTGGTCAATATACACTGTATGCCAAATTTCTTAAGTTCGTGTACAATCAGCTTTTTTTCAAAGGCAAATTTTTCAGCGATCACCTTATCAAATATCTGCTGCGTACCGTCTGCAGGCGCATTGATCAAGGTATCTAATTCAGTATTCTGAAAAAATATGACTATAAGCAGATGATTTTTGGATATGGCTTTCAGGTATGGCAACTGGCGGTTGAGGCCATCCATGGTTTCAAAATTGGTAAAAAGCAACAATAAACTCCTGTGAGGTATATTCTTTTTGATGTCACCGTAAAGTCTTCCATAATCAGACTCATAAAAATCAGTTTTGACATTGTACAATGCTTCGATGATGCGCTGCATCTGTGTACCGCGTCTGTCTGCCGCAACCCTATTGTCCACTCGACGGGAAAAAGAAAAAAATCCGGCATAATCCTGTTTGCGAAGTACCACATTGGACACTACCAGGCAAGCATTGATGGCATAGTCGAGCAGACTCAGACCGTCAAAAGGCATTTTCATTACTCTACCTTTGTCCAGAATACAATATACAGACTGAGACCTTTCATCCTGATATTGATTGACCATCAGTTTATTGCTCTTGGCAGTGGCTTTCCAGTTGACCGTACGGAAGTCATCGCCAGCAACATATTCCTTGATTTTCTCAAACTCCATGGTGTGACCCAATCTGCGGACTTTCTTCAGGCCATGTTGCGTCAGGGTATTGGAAAAAGCCAGCAGCTCGTATTTCTTCAGTTGTACAAAAGATGGATATACCGGTATATCAATATCCACAGGAAATGAAAACTTCCTTTTTACCAGCCGAAGCGATGAAGCTATATATACATGTATCTTGCCAAAACTGATGACTCCTCTGAATGTAGGTCTCAAAAAATAGGGCAATTCAATGTTTTCCTGTTCTGCCAGTGTTGTTGCTATCAAAAAATCCCGCTCCTGAAATTCTACAGGTATTTCATCCACGATGTCTGCTTGTATGTGGAAGCGATAATAATTGGTCACGATGAGCCGCACTTCATTTTCATCCCCATTGGACATTTTCTCAGGAACGATTCTTTCTGCTTTTACACCGGTCACAGTATTGAAAAGTATTAGGATGTCAAAAAATAAAAATAGCATAAGTATGTAAAACAACAACTGAGCTGGTATAAATAAGGCAGGTATAAAAAAAGATACCACAAATACAAATATGACCCCTACACCAAAATAATAAAATCTGGGGTGGATGTACAGTCCTGTGAAAATATTTTTGAGTATACTCATCTGACTTATGTCTTTATCTAGGTATATCTACTGACTCTATGATCTGCTTGATGATGAGCTTTGCTGTGATGCCTTCCATTTCTTTTTCCGGAGCCACGATTACCCTATGTCCAAGTACAGCATAAGACACATCTTTTATATCTTCCGGTGTGACAAAATCTCTGCCTTTCAGTGCAGCAAGGGCTTTGGATGCATTAAGCAATGCGATAGATGCCCTCGGTGATGCCCCCAAATACAACAAAGCATTCTGACGGGTGTTCACTACCACTTTGGCAATGTATGCAATGATCTGTGGCTCTACACGCACCTGTCTGACCAGAGCCTGAAAAGCAAATATTTCCTCTTTGGTCACCAGTGGATGGACATCAGAAAGTTTATTGCTTGTAAGCATATGATGTTCTCTGGAGATGATCTCGATCTCATCGTCCAACTCAGGATAATCAATTTCTATTTTCATAAGAAATCTGTCCAACTGTGCTTCCGGTAGTCGGTAAGTTCCTTCCTGCTCGATAGGATTTTGTGTTGCCAGTACTAAAAATGGCAATGACATGGCATAAGTGTCTCCGTCTATCGTGATTTGACGTTCTTCCATGACTTCAAAAAGTGCTGCCTGCGTCTTGGCGGGAGCGCGGTTGATCTCGTCTATCAATATGATATTAGAAAAAATCGGACCTTTCCTGTATTCAAAATCTGATTTTTTAACATCAAACACCAGCGTACCAAGTATGTCTGACGGCATCAGGTCCGGTGTAAACTGTATTCTGCTGAAGCCGACATGCATGGTTTTAGCCAGTAATTTTGCCGTAATGGTTTTAGCTACTCCGGGCACTCCTTCGAGCAGCACATGACCATTGGCCAGCATAGATACGAGCAGCATATCCAGCATACGCTCCTGCCCTACGATGACTTTGCCTATTTCTCTCCTGACTTCCAGCAGTTTGTCATGCACAGGAGACATGTCTAGCCGGGCGTCAAAGTGTAAAGATTCGTTTTGTGTTATGTCTTCCATTTTATGGTATTATTTATAAAAGTTTTCAATGGCTGTGTTCAATCTTGAGAGATCATCTACAGTACAGGTATAGTCCGTATCAAGATGTTTGTTGACAAGAAACATCAACTTTTCAATAATCTTCTGGTCTTTTCCGCTTCTGAGATGAAGTATATGAATAAATTTATCATCCGTTTTTTCGGTGCTGATGTGATATTCAGATCGAATGCGCTCCATCAGAAAAATGATTTTACTATGCATTACATTTCTGATATCTCCTTCCTGATAATACATATTTCCGATTGTTCTGGCAAATTCCACAGAGGTGTTGACCGGTATATGGATACTTTTTATCGCCCTTTGGCTGCGTCGTATATTGAATACCACAAAAAACAAAGTTCCCGCGATAAGCAGATACCACGCCCACTTCAAGGCAGGCTGAGATAAAATAAACCGATAGGGAGAATCTGAGATCACCTTTGATGTCTGATTGTGCAGAGACCAAATGACCTCCTGGTATGAAGGTATGTATGAAAGCGCAGACGCTGCATAGTAGTGATGATCTCCTTCTAGCAGGAAGTAATTGGTAAATACCGCGGGTTCCAGATGAAGATAAAACACACCCCGGCCATATCTCACAGCTATAAAATTGGCATCTTTATTATGCATTCGTTCTACATGACCAAGCACTTTCGTATAGGTGGTATCATATGCTGTAAAATACGAGCCAGAAATACCTTTGAAATGCGTAACCGATGCCATTTCAAGACAGGTATCTGCCAGGTTTACGGTTATCGTATCAAAAAACATCATCATTTGCGGAAAAAAATCTTTGCCCGTAAATTCTATTTTTAATGAATCCTTAAGTTCATCAGGCAAATGAATCGTGCTGATAAATGCAGAATTTCCTTCCTGTACAAACCGGCATACCTTTGTTATTTCTTCCTGATTCCATTTCAGATCTTTATTGATATACAGCAGATTATAGTCATAGAGTACTGAATCTTCAAAAATTCCTTCATAAAAATAATCATTTACAGATACTTTAGATCTTTCTACATAAGTATAAAAAAATGAATCAATCTCTCTGTTCAGCACATACATACCCATGGGAATTTTATCCTTGGTATTGTAGGAAGGAGTCCAGTCCAGCGGTTTTGGAGCTAGCCATGATATCAGTATATAGAGGAAAATGATGACTCCAGCGATGATTAGTATGGTTTTATTTGATTTATCCATATCAGATCATTTTTATGGTGTCATCAAATGCCACAGAAGCCATGCGGTAGTCTCGCTCAGTCATGTCAAAAGCACCATACCAGGCGTGATCATAAATGTATGATACATAGCCGAAAGCTCCTGCCAGATTTTTGTCTTTGATTTCATATCTGTAATCTGTATTGGTCTTATCTCTGTGGAAATCAATATGTCCTTTGCCTGATAACTTTTGAAGCGTAAAAAGATAATGGTATCTGACGGCTGATCTGAAATCACTATCATTGACCGCTGATTGTATCAATTGGTGATAGTCAGTGCCCGCTATATCCTCTTCCGCAATCCCATAAGTCAGTCTTTTTACATCAGATTTTTTAAAAAACCATGTCCCTGCTTTTCCCATCATCACCGAAACAAGCACATACACTCCATATAAAATACATATCAGAAAAATAATCCTGAACAGCCATATAAAAAATAAAGCCGTACCTCCATCAGTATTTTCAGTTGAATTTCTAAACAATCGTTCCAGCAACTTAACAAAGGCACTCTTTTCTTCCTTTTTTTCTTTGTAATCAAAGTCATCACTGCCATATTTTTCTTTGTAGCCGTCTCTAAACTGTCTTAATTCGAGGGTATCCGCATCAAAGGAATCATCGACAAAGATATCGGATGCTGTTTCCATCTCTTCGGATGTGTCCATCAATAGCGTATCCTGTCCATTGCTGACGAATGATAATAAAGTACACCAAAATACAATGATTATTTTAAGCTTCATTACGAGATATTGGCTTCAAACTCCATCTTACGAAACGGATAAATAAGATAATACCAGGATATAATAGACAAGGTAGTTAATATGATTCCGACACTGACTACATTCGGCATGATATCGGAATACCTGGTTACAAAACCTTCCAGAAAACCAGCAGAGATGGTAAACGGCAGCGTACTAAGCCATATCTTAAGCCCTGTTCTCATCCCCGTTTTGAAAGAATCCAATCGGGAATAAGTACCCGGAAAAAGTATGCTGGCACCGAGCAATAAGCCCGCCATGGTTTCTATGACTATAGCAAAAATTTCCATAGCCCCGTGTATCCATATACCACGTACACTGGCCCAGAAAACACCTTCATGAGCAAAAAAGGTTTGAAATGACCCGAGCATAATTCCATTGGAAAGCATGATATACACTGTACCCAGCCCACCTGTCACGCCGTAAACAAAACATTTGAGCCCGACCTGAAGATTATTCATGGTGATACCTATAAAACTACCCCAGTTCGAACCCGATTTGTACACTGCCACCGGATCTCCCGCTTTTATATTCGCGAGTGTCATATCCACATAGTCATCTCCCAATATAAGTCTTACGAATGACTCGTCATAGGTTGCAGACAGAACTCCCAAACTCACAGCAATAAAAAATAATACGAAGGCATATTTTAGATAAATGCTGTTCTGTTTCATTAGATACGGCACCTCAACTTTAAAAAAAGTAACCAACTGGTTTTTATCTGTTCTTTTTGTTTTGTATATCTGCTGAAAGGCGGTAGCTGCCAGGTGATTTAAATATATTACTGTCTTGCTCTTGGGGTAATATGTTTGTGCAAAAGAGAGATCATTGACCAATTGTATATATAATCCAGCCAGATCATCAGGATTTTTTTTAATTTTACCCAAAATAGCCTGTTCAAATGCAAGCCATTTAGCTTTGTTCCGTTTTATAAAAGCAACCTCTCTCATAGGGGGTAAAAATAAATATTTATGCCTGAAATCAGTATTAATACAACACAAAATGTTAATATAAATTTTAATGTAGCCAATATCGGTGTTAGATTAGGTGCTTATGCCACGGATCTGACTATGAAATTTTGTTATATATTATTCATCAATTGGGCCGTGATATCAAGATTGGGACTTGGCAAATTTGACCTTGACAACTGGTCCGTAATGAGTATTTATATTATTTTTTATCTGCCGGTCACGTTTTACTCTTTGGTACAGGAGTCGCTGATGGAAGGTCAAACCATAGGTAAAAAACTATTTTCTATAAAAGTAGTAAAAATAGATGGCTATCAGGCTTCATTTATTGATTATCTTACCAGATGGGTATTCAGACTGGTAGACATCATTGGCACCGGATGTCTGGTAGGTACAGTCAGTATGATCGCATCAAAAATACACCAGCGACTGGGCGATATGGCCGCGGGAACAGCAGTCATCACACTCAAAAATGATATCAACATCAGTCACACCATACTTGAACATATATCTGAAGATTATCAGCCCGTGTATGCTCAAGTGGTTCGTTTTTCAGACAATGACATGCGAATCATCAAGGAAACTTATCTTGCTGCAAGAAAAAACAATGACTATCAAACGATGAGCAAATTGATACAAAAAATAGAACAAGTCAGTGGTATCAAACGGGAAGGAAGTGATGCAAAATTTATTTCAACAGTGATCAGAGATTATAATTATTATACAGGTCAATAAATAACAGAAAATTTGAGAAAGAATTGTTTTTCTGATTATTTTTTAACGATTGCGGTTTAAACCATTTATATTTGTAGGTGTTATGACATTCAAACGATAATATTATGTCCTTATTGGAAAATACCATACAGCCAAAAATAGAAAAATATAGTTTTGGCGTGTGCAGATTTATTGCTGACAAGTGGGGTCTGAATGTTTCAAAAGTTAGGATGTACTTTATATACAGTAGTTTTGTAGCTTTTGGTTCTCCTGTGATATTTTATCTGGCCGCAGCATTCTGGATAAATATAAAAAAATATATCAGAAATGATATTGGCATTAACTGATGGTAATCTCTATGGATGAATCAGTTATTTAAAGTCTACCTCAAACAATATTATCATCTTGCTGTCTGCACTTTTTGCATCACTGCTTTTACCTATAAATCCGCTGCAGTTCCTGTACATTGGTATTACTCTCTCTGGATCGGGATTATTACTTTTATACTTTACAACTATCGCTATTTATTGACTTTTGATGTCAACCAATTGTATGTAAGATGTAAAAGAAATGCAATATTGCTAATAATTGTGTTTGTTGTTTTGTGTTTTGGTTTTTTTCAAACAAAAAACCTAACTGTAGAAATTCCCGCTTGGATACTGGCATTTTTACTGAGTGTGTTTTATTTCAGGAAAAGTATTTTTAATAGTAAAGCACTTCGTGAAAATTACCTATTAAAACCAATGATCATTGGATTGGTCTTTGCCATTCTTACAGCATATATTCCCTATCTGCATGCCGGATATTCCATATCAGAATCAATATTGCTATCTGTATCTAGAGTTACCTTTATTGCTGCGTTGGCGTTGGTTTTTGATATCGGAGACATACAGGACGATACAGAATCACCTACAGTCACTTTTCCCCAAAGAACAAGTGTCCTTGCAACCAAAGGGGTAGCTTCCATCTTATTATTGATTTCCGGCTTGATAGAAGCGTATGGCTCATGGATATTTCTGATTGAATTTCCAGCATTGATTGCCTTATTTTTTACTTATTTATTTACTTGGGTGTTGATTTTAAAGTCCGGTACTACCCGACCTTACTGGTACTATCTCTTCATGGTAGATGGTACTATGGTGATGCCTTTGCTTTTTAGTTTGATTTAATAACGTATGATTTAATAAAAAATTAATATATACCCACCTATCAGCCATTGACATAAAGACATATTTGTTGTAAATTGCCTTTAATTAATACAACAGTAAAATGGAATGGCGAAAATTCAACGGAGACAAATTAATTTTACCCCTTGAAGAAATGGTAGAAAATGCCATAATGAGAGAAACTGCTCTCGGTCATCGTCTGAAAATCTGCATTGGGTCAGACTCACAAGTAAAAGGAAAAATTACCGAATTTGCGACGGTAATTGTTTTTCTGAGGGAAAAAAAAGGTGGCTTTATGTATTTCAATAATGAAAAAACAATGGCAAAAATGTCACTCAAAGAAAGGATGATCAGAGAAGTCTCAAGTTCAGTTCAGGTGGCTTATAGTCTATGCCCGCTTTTGGACAAATATCATGTCGAACTTGAAGTCCATGCAGACATCAATACCGACCCCGGATTTAAGTCAAATGTTGCCCTGAAGGATGCGATGGGTTATATTTTGGGTATGGGATTTGTGTTTAAGGCAAAACCTGAAGCATTTGCTTCTTCTTGTTGTGCGGACAGAAAAGTACAGTAAAAAGTTACGGGTCTATTCCATTTTTGGATTAAAATTCAGTAAAATTTTCTGATAGGCCCAAAATTACCTATCTTTATTCAATAAATTGTAATCTAAAACGGCTCAAACTAAACCCGACGTATTTTTGACGCCTCATTTGATCATAATATTTCTTCGATGAGTCTCCACTGTTCCGAAACTGATAAAAAGCTTTTCAGCTATATCTTGAGTTGTTTTTTCATGAATAATCATAGACCGTATTTAAATGGACATAGAAAAATCACTAAAAATTAATTATCTGAAAAATTTAAGTTTTATTGCACTAATAATTTTTATGTTTGTGATCAACGTTGCAACTGCACAGTCACCCGGTACGCTTGATCTGTCCTATGGTACGCAAGGAAAAATAAAACATATCACTGGCTTGGAAGATCTGGTCATTTATCAGTCTGTAATAAAAAATAATGGATCAATTGTATTAACCGGAAAAGCAAAATTATCCGGTGCAGCAAATGAAAATATTGTAGTGGCTGTATTAAAACCCGATGGAACTCCTGATAACTCATTCAATGGTACCGGATACCGAATTGTTGACATCCAAATGACTGAAAGCGCTGGTAAATCTCTGACTTTACAATCCGATGGAAAAATTGTGATTGTTGGTTGGTTACACAATGGGGCCAATTTTGATATATGTCTACTTAGATTAAATACAGGCGGTAGCTTTGATCCTGGATTTGGCACTTCCGGTAAAATAGTTTTAAACCTGGGATCTACGGAATTTGTTATGGCCGTAGACTTTCTTTCTGATGAAAAAATACTTGTTACAGCTCGACGCTATAATGGTTCAAATTCTGACATTGCATTAATCCGCTTTTTATCCAATGGTTTGTTGGATCATACCTTTGGCGTAAATGGTATTGTTTCAAAAGATTTTTCAAATAACAATGAAATTCCTTATGACGGTGCTGTTCTCTGAGATGGTAGTATTTTGGTAGTGGGAGATGCAGACCAATCAGGGTTTTCTGTATTTTTTTGTGCTAAATTTTCAAAAGACGGTTTCCCTGTTTCCACTTTTGGGAACAATGGTTTTACCACCTATCTGGTAGGAACGAGTAATAACGGAGTGAGTACAGTTAAAATTCAGCATGACGGTAAAATAGTGATAGGTGGTTATGCCTATGAAGGCAGTGAAACAGCCCTGGCCATTGTAAGATTAAATCCTGATGGCACACCTGACCTTTCATTTGGTGTAAATGGAAATGTGACTACTGATATACGCGAAGGAAGTGAATATCTCCATGATATCATCATCCAAAAAGATGGTAAAATAATGGCTTGCGGTGTAGTAAGGGGACTGATGTCTAATTCAGATTTTACCGTAGTAAGGTATATCCCCAATGGGAATATAGATTTGACCTTTGGTACCAATGGTATTGTTAATACAGATTTTGGGAATACAACAGATGTGCCAGCTTCCATTCTATCCATTTCAGATGATAAATTTATAGTGGTAGGATATTCAGATGGTAAAAATTTAGTTCTAGCCAGATATCACAATGACCTGCAATCGTCTGCACAAGAAGTAGAAGAAAAATCAATCATCAAAGTCTATCCAAACCCGACACATTCATTATTTAATATTACCTTAAATGAAGTTGGAGAAGGGCCTGTCAGCATTTTATTGAAAAATAGTGATGGCAATATAGTCAATTTAATATCTATCATAAACCTTCAAGGAAGTATAATCCAAGTGGACTTGCCTGAAAATCTTCCATCCGGTACCTATTATTTGTTTGTTAAACAAAAGCAACGTCATTTTATTAAAAAAGTGATCGTGCTTTAAAAAAAATTGACCTTGAAAAAATATTGGAACAGATCTCCCTAATAAATGTGGATGTTGTCTGTGATCTTTTTACTTACTGATCATTACGATAAATCAAGTTGCAGGCTTACAGATTTTGGATTATCTTTACAAAATGAATAAAAAAAATCATATTGATTTCTGGCTCAGATCAGGCCATCAAAGTTGGGAAGCCGGTATAATGTTAATGCAGGGAAATAAAAATGTTGAAGCTCTATTTTTGTTTTGTTTGGCCATAGAAAAGTATGTGAAAGCCAATTGGGTGAATGATAACATTGATAACATTCCACCACGTATTCATGACTTGCAATCAGTGTACTCTCAGACAGATATAGAACTGGAGCCGGATTTAGTTGACTTTTTAGACACAGTCAATAGGTGGAACATTGAAGACAGGTATCCAGACTATAAATTCAGTTTATACAAATTAGCCACAGACGTATATATATCTCGTCAATTTCAAAATCTGACCAAATTAAAACAATGCTTACTAGAAGGGCTTTGAATTATCTCTTGGAAAATATTGTCGAAGACATGGTTAATTCAGATATTCAACCTGAAAAAATCATACTATTTGGCTCTTATTCCAAAGGTGGAATGCATACGTACAGCGATATAGATTTGGCAGTGTGGAGTAAAAAATTTATAGGTGAAGGTCTCATTGATTTTGAAATAGTAAGACCATTAATCAAAAAATTTAAAAATGTTGACATCAAAATGTATCCATCTGGTGCTACCAGTGATAATTTTGATCCGTTTATTGATATTATAGAAAAAACAGGAAGAAAGATAGAAATTGTTGCAAAGAAGAAATTACCGGATTTATCTTAACCATTCGATCCTATTATTTCTTAAAATCGTCTGAAAATCATGCCCGGCAATAAAATCTCCACCCAAGCTATGCAGGTAAGGGTTGGGCTGCTGACAGTCGATCACATAATAACCTTCCTTAGCCAACCTTCTTGCAAGACTTATAAAACCAAACTTGGACGCATTGCTTTTTAAGCTGAACATAGATTCACCATAAAATACTTTACCCAAATTTACGCCATATAATCCACCGACCAACTCATCTCCATCCCAAACTTCCACAGACAAAGCATATCCCATTTCATACAGTGAAGTATAAGCAAGTACAATATCATTATTGATCCATGTACCATCCTGACCATTCCTTGGCGTAAGCTGACAAAACCGCACGACATCAGTAAAGTGGCGATTATAAGTGACCTGATATTTTTGTTGGTTAAAATAGGCATTCATACTTTTAGGAACGTTTACCTTTTCGGGAAAAATGACAAATCGTGGTTTTGGACACCACCATATAATTGGTTCATTATCATTGTACCAAGGAAAAATACCAAAATGATATGCCAATAATAAACGTTCCAAAGATAGATCGCCTGCAATGGCCAGCATACCTGATGGTTTGACAGCATCAGGGTGAGGAAACGAGATCTGATCATCAAGAAAATAATACATGATTTTTTTTGATAGCACAAAAAAAAGGTGATTGCCGGAGCGGTAACCACCTTTAAAATTATTTTGTCTTTTGCTTTTTAATCTTCTACAAGTGACTCAATGACAGCAGACAGTCCTCTTTCGACCAATGCATCTTTCATCGGTTTCAAAAAAGTCATTGAACCTGTCTTTACAGAAGCCTTTCCTTTAAAATGAACCAAAATGGACAATTGCTCTGCCTGCTCATTCGTATGATGGCAAACTTCCATTAAACATTTTATGACCCAGTCAAAAGTATTGAAATCGTCATTATAAACAACGATTTGAGATTTTTCACCTGTCGTGATAGCATCATCAACAAGCACATCTTCGAATTCGTCATATTTTATTCCTGTATTCATGGATACTTTAAAATTTAGTTTAACCAACAATAAAACTACTGAAGCTCTTGTAAAGTTTCATTTATGGCTGCAAAATTAGGAAGTTCTCTGGCATTTTCCAAAACTTCTGCATATCTTATTTTACCATTTTTATCCACAATAAAAGCAGATCGTTTGGAAACGCCTTTCATACCCAATACAAATTCATCATAAATTGATCCATATGCCGCAGAAACATCTTTGTTCCAGTCAGATAACAATGGGAAATTATATCCCTGATCTTCCTTAAATTTTGCAAGTGTAAACAATGAATCCACTGAAATAGCCAACACTTCAGCGTGAAGTGCATCATAATCTGCCTTACTATCCCTTATCGAACAAAGTTCCTTGGTACAGGTTCCCGTAAATGCCAATGGAAAAAAAAGTACAACCACATTTTTACCTGCGTAGTCATTTAATGATACATCTGATTTGTTGCTCGATTTTAATGTAAACAAAGGCGCTACATCCCCAATATTTAAAGCCATAAATTTAATTTTTTTTATATGATAGAATATGATTAAAGCTAACCTAAACAATGTCTTCCTGTTTAAGTTTATCCTTAAGCGGAACAATTTAAAAAAATCATTATTGCTCTGTAGTTGTAAACCATTGATTCTATAAAATATCCTGAACAAAAAGATTCATGCAAGAAACAAAGATGATGTTTTAAGTTTGTTAAAGTAAAAACAGTCCACAAAAATGTAAAACTAGCTCCTTTCATCAAACCGTCTCCTTATATTTGCCTTTACTTTTTCTGATATTTACAGCGACTACCTTATACTCCGGACACATGGCTTCACTGTCATGTTCGTCAGAAGTTATATTGTTTAGCATTACTTCTGGAAAATGGAATGTACTACTGAGTATGCCGGGACGAACTTCATCTGTAATTCTTGCTTTTATGTCCACTTTACCTCTTGGTGACTCCACGCAAACCATATCACCTTCAAGGATGAAATGTCGGCTGGCATCATCTGGATGTATAAGCAAAACATCCTCTGTCAATATCTGTACATTTCTGGTCCTGCGTGTCATGGTACCTGCATTATAGTGCTCCAATTCCCTGTTGGTAGTAATGATGTAAGGATATTCTTTCCCATGCTGCTCTATTTCATTGCTTTCTTTCCAGTCAAAATAATGAAATTTTCCCATGCCGTTACTAAAGGTTTCTGTATGCAATATTTTTGTATCTGTACCATCTTTCATTACCGGCCATTGTTTGCCGTTGGAACCCAGATTTTCCCAGGTAACTCCAGCAAAAAATGGCACGATTTGAGATATTTCTTTTAGCATTTCTGAAGGATCATAATCACATTGGTCAAAACCCATCACATTCATCATATCCGATATGATCTGTCCGTCAGCCTTTGTGCCGGGCAGAGTTTCTACCACTTTTTGCACTTTCTGAATTCGTCTTTCACTATTGGTATATGTGCCGCTCTTTTCCAAAAACGATGCTCCCGGCAATACTACGGTGGCATATCTGGAAGTTTCTGTCATAAATAATTCCTGAACTACCAGCAAATCGAGTTGCTCCATTGCTTTGATGACCTTTTGTGTATTTGGATCCGTTTGCACCACATCTTCTCCCATCAGCCACAATGCTTTAAGTTTACCATCAATACTGGCATCAAACATTTCAGGAATTTTTAGCCCTTTGCCTAAAGGTATTTTGGTATTATAAAAGGCTTCATATTGTTTATTGATTTCAGGATCATAAGCATTCAAGTAACCGGCACCCTGATGTGGCTGGCACCCCATATCTGCTGCACCTTGTACATTGTTTTGTCCCCTCAGCGGGTTGACTCCTACACCCGGTCTCCCGATATTACCTGTGATCATGGCCAGATCCGATATCAGCATGACGGTATATGTTCCTTGTGTATGTTCTGTCACTCCCAGTCCATGAAATGACATTGCATTGGGTGCCTTTGCATAAGCAATCGCAGCTTCTCTGACTAGTTCCTTATCTACACCGGTGATTTCAGCAAGTTCGTCCATATTCAGGGCCATGATCTGATCTTTGAATGAGGCATAACCTTCAGTCCGTTTTTCAATAAACTGATCGTCTTCCAATCCATCATGGATAATATAATACAACATCATGTTGATCAACGCAACGTTGGTACCAGGCTTTAGTGCCAGATGATAAGTGGCATATCTGGCCAACTCTGTTCTCCGGGGATCAACTACGATGGTCGGTTTTCCTTTCATGGCAAACTGCTTCAATTTTGCGCCTGTGACGGGATGAGCGTCTGTTGGATTTGCTCCTATGACCATAATACAATCGGTATGTTTTATGTCTTCAATAGAATTGGTAGCAGCTCCTGTACCAAAGGCCCTTTGCATACCCAGCGCTGTAGGCGAATGGCACACCCGCGCGCAGCAGTCGATATTATTGGTTCCTATTACGGCACGTATAAACTTTTGCATGAGGTAATTTTCTTCATTGGTACATCTGGCAGATGATATTCCTGCGATAGCGTCCGGACCGTAATGATGTTTAATGCCAATTAGTTTTTTTGCAATAAAATGATATGCTTCCTCCCAGGTAGCCGGAGTGAGTACACCATCTTTTCGGATCAAAGGAGACGTAATCCTGTCAGGGTGGTTGTAAAAAGAAAAGGCAAATCGTCCTTTGAGACAGGTGTGGCCTTGATTGACTTCGGCGTCATAAGGTGCACTTATGGATTTCACCTTATCATTGACCACAGACACTTCCAGATTGCACCCTACGCCACAATACGTACAGACGGTTCTCACTTTTTTATCATACACGACCGATTTGGATTCGAAAACATCAGAAATGGCAGATGTCGGACATGCCTGAGCACAAGCTCCGCAACTTACACAGTCAGATTCAAAAAAGGACACATCGTTTCCTTTGACGATTTTAGAATCAAATCCTCTTCCTGACATGCTGAGTACAAATTCACCTTGTACTTCATCACATGCTCGTACACATCTGTAGCAGTTAATACATTTGGAAAGATCCATAGTCATGTAGGGATGGCTAAGATCTTTTTGTCTGTCCAAGTGATTTTTTGCTTCAGGGTATCTTACATCTCGGATTCCGACTCTGGCCGCTACCGTCTGTAGCTCACAATTATTATTAACTTCGCAGGTGAGACAGTCCAAAGGATGGTCCGTCAGTACCAGCTCTATGATATTTTTACGAAGCTTTTTTATTTTGTCGGAATCTGTATGAATATAACTTCCCGGCATGACAGGAGTATGGCAGGACGCCTGTGTCTTAAGAGGGCCATCTTCTGTAAGTCCCACTTCTACACTACACACTCTACATGATCCGAAAGGCTCCAGATTGGGCGCATCACAAAGGGTAGGTATGGCGTCTTTGGAAGTACTTCTCTTGATAAAGGTCAGTATGGTCTCGCCAGCCTTCATCTCAAACGGAAGACCATTGATATAAGCAGTAGTTGTCATTTTATTGTAGGTCATGTGAATGATGATTTACATTCGAAAGAAAATATAAAAATAAGGGAATTTACGAATTAAAACACAAAAAAATTCAATACTAATAATTCTATCCTATTCATAGTATAAATTTGATGAAGTTTTTCCTCAGTTATCACCTTTGTAAGGCTATTCGGGTATATATTGGTAAAAGATTTTGGCACATAAACTTTTTTAATTATATTTCAATTTATCATTAAGCAATCACACAAAATTCTGATTATTTTCTTTATAACGGATATTTTAAAACTTATTTTTCCACTTTATATTATAATACAATGATAACCAATATTTTAAAATAGTACCATTATTTACTTTATTTAAAATACATCTTCAGCTCATCGCCAAAATACTGCAACGCATTTTTAATGGGAAGCGGTAGTCCACCTCCCAGTGCACAAAGAGAACCTATCTCCAATGTCTCCAATAGATCGGTCATCAATGTCATATCTATCTTATAATCCGTAGTGGTCGCTTTTTCAAGCATTTCATATCCTCGGGTGGATCCCAGTCTACAGGGAAAACACTTTCCGCAACTCTCATGGGCTGTAAATTTAAAGAGATGTTTAATGTATTCTACTATGGGGTACGAGTCAGGGATACATACAAAAGAAGCATGGCCAAGAAGAAAACCATTTTGTGAAAAGGATTCAAAATCCAGCGTTAAAGCTGTCATTTTGTGGAGCGGTACCAATCCTCCCAATGGACCGCCGATATGTATGGCTTTGACAGGCACTCTGAATCCACCTCCTAAATCATTAAACACCACAGCCATGGGAGTACCCATATCCACCTCATATACGCCAGGACGGTTAAAATATCCATCCAATGAGACCAGTTTTGTACCGGTTGATTTGCCTTTACCTATGTCAGCAAAAGTTTGCCCTCCATGTTGCATGACAAACGGAATACAAGCGAGCGTTTCTACATTATTTACTACAGTAGGTTTATTGAATAATCCTTGCTGAGTGGGAAATGGCGGACGTACCCTCACTTCAGGGCGTTGACCTTCTATAGAAGATAAAAGTGCGGTCTCTTCACCACAAATATAAGCCCCCTGAGCCTTGATGAGTTTAAACTTGAAATTAAAACCTGATCTACCAATATTTCTGCCTGTCAATTCCATATGTTCCAACTGTTCCACAGCTTTGGTAATTATTGCAATTGACTCAGGATACTCGGCGCGTATATACAATACTCCCCATTCTGCACCAGTGATAAATCCCGCTATCAACATTCCCATCAATATTGTATGAGGACGATGCTCCATGATATATCGGTCTGAATATGCACCCGGATCACCTTCATCTGCATTGCAAACTATAAATTTAGTATCGCCGGGACTTTCCCTACAAGCACCCAACTTGAATGCAAGGGGAAAACCTGCACCTCCCCGACCTCTTAGACCCGATATCTTTAATTCATTCAGTAGATCTTCGGGAGTCTTTTTCAGACATTCCAAAAACAAGCCGTAATATTCTATCAATTCAGGATATGGAACCGTGATGATGGGTGTACCGTAAGACTCGGTAGTATAATGATCCTTTATGGATATATGTTCAGATATAATCTCGGGAAGATGATCTATCGCCTTACCTGAGTAATTATGACCTTCAAAATGGAATGAGCTATTTTCATGACATCGGCCAAGACAACACATTTCACCTATTTCTGAAGATTCAAATTCTTTGGAAATCGTGTTTCTCACTTTGTCTTGTGTATCGGCTGTCATACAAGATGAACCGTTGCAGATAAATATTTTTTTTCCTTTGTTTTCTTCTTTCAGGAAGTCATAGAAAGATACTGTACCATATATATTTGCCTGACCAAAAAGAAACTCATGCTGCAATTTTTCTAAAGCTTCGATGTCAGGCGTACCTGATATTCTTGCTGCAATACCCAATTGTTGGAATAGATTGTTTTCGAGTCCCTGACGGCCAGATAAATGGCTCAGATTTTTTGACATATTATGCTGCTTTAAATAATAAAGTGCAATTTAAATCATTTTTGAAAGCCATCAAAATATACTATCCTTCGAATTTTCAAAAAATAAAAAAATTAGCTTGAGATAACTAAAGAGAATACAAAAATCTGGAAAAGCGTCACCCCTGTTTTTTATCAGCAATTAAAGCAAAATATTACGGATTTCGTGAAGGCACTTGTTCTATAAAATAAGTAAAATTGCCCAACAACTGCAGATTTAACTCATAAAACAATACCTGAGAAAACAACATATTTTTATCATCTAGAGGATTGTCATATTTTACTTTGCTGTTCATATCATAATCACCCTGAAAATATCCCAATGCACCTTTACCAAAATTACCTGGTTCTGAAAACCCTGAAGTTTCCATCATCAAAATATTGTGATCATCACCCGGCGGGTCAAACTTTATGGCAGCATCAGCATTAAAATTGCCTGCCCATAGCATGGCATACCCATTCTGATTTGTCTTTCTGCAGAGTCCCGTGTAATCAAGTCTTCCGCCCATTGTATTTCCAAAATCGAAAACAGGCGTCTGAGGATTGGTGAAATCAATCAGGTCATCACCTGAAACCAGCAAGGACATACACCCCAAATGATTTCTGTGAAAGACTGCGACATAAAATTCTGTGTCCGAAAGATCGGGAAACAAAAGGTCACTTACACCATCTACATCAACCACATGTCCATCTCTCTGTAAAAGACCTGCCCTGGTGGCTATGACTTGTTTATTATTGATGGCTGATCTGATTTCAACAAATACCCAATCTACTATGGCATTTTCTCCTGTAACCCCAAATACGGCAGCTGAGTCAGCAATATTACTGTACTCTGGAAATGAACCCACTCCAACATGTTTATGTTTTACAGAAAGATTGACAAATTTTATAGTTTTTTGATAAGGATCGGTTCGCGGAATATAATTGCTACCTGTAAAGGGACTGACCCTTAAGTCATCGCGCATAAGTCGTTTTCCGTCACTTCCAAAATTATTAGGTGCGTTTAACATCGCTCCTTCGAGATACAATCTGATTCTTAAACTTTTTCCTAATATGATCTCATTTTTATTGTAAACCTTCAGGTTTTTATCATTATTACTGGGAAATATTTCTTTTGTGATATGAAAGCCATAAGAAACAGTACTAGCTGATACTAAAAAAATAATTAACACAGACGAGAAAAAATGATGTAATTTCATATTGAGAAATTGAGCGTTTAAATAATGTTATCCAATGATTTACATATTAGTTTCCGAATTAATAATATAAATCAGGACAAATATACACATTAAATAATACGATAATATATAATTTTTAAATTTATTTAATTTTTGTGATAAAAAACAGTTTTTTGGTGCATTTAACCATCCGTTCATCAATATCATTAAGCATCAAACTAAATGTCTCAAATCTATTTTATCCAGTGATTTACCTTTCAACTAAAAAAAATAATATACATATTCAAATGACTTTGACTTCATATTATCCTGAAAAGTGAAATTTGTTATACACACCAATTGATATCGCTTCTTCTAAATTAAAAAATAAATCCTACCTTTGTCCCCCGTGAGCAATATCAAAGAGCTGATCGACAGGTATGAAAAGGATCGGCACGTAAGAGAAATCAACGCCCGTTGCAGTGGTGAAACTCCTGTACAAATCCAGTTGGAAGGAATAGTGGGAGCCTTGGATTGTTTTGCCCTGGCCGGAGCTTATCTCAGTGAGCCTAGATCACATATCTACATCGCCGCAGATAAAGAAGAGGCAGCATACGTACAAAATACCCTTCAATCCATACTGGAAAATAAAGCGGTTCATTTTTTCCCGGATTCGTTCAAAAGACCCATGCAATATGACGATCTGGACAAAAATAATATACTTATCCGAACAGAAACCATCAATAAGATCCATCAGTTAAAAGGTCGCAACTCCATTGTGGTTTCTTACCCGGAAGCTATTTTTGAAAAGGCAGTAGATCCTACATTGCTCGATAAAGATAAAATAGAAATAGAAAAAAACGCATCGCTTGATATCAATACCATGATCGAACTCCTCGTGATGTATGGTTTTGACCGGGTAGAATTTGTATATCAACCAGGCCAGTTTTCTATTCGAGGCGGCATTATAGATATATTCAGTTATGGCAATGAATGGCCTTACAGGATTGAGATGTTTGATGTAGATGTCGAAAGTATTCGGACATTTAATCCCATAACTCAGCTTTCTGTGCAAGATATTTCAAGAGTTTCTATCATACCCAATATAAACAATAAGTTCAAACAGGACCAGAAAATCAGCATTTTTAAAATTTTTGAAAATCAGACCTGCATATGGGTAAAAGACACAGATATGCTGGTAGATAAGTTACAGATCTCTTTTGAAAAAGCAGAAAAATATGCCAATAGTGTAGCTATAAAATCTGAAGAAGAACTACGCGAAATATTTAATGAACGTGCCTTCATCTATCCCAACAAAATCATAGAAGAAGTCAGTGATTTTCATCTGATATCCCTTTCCAAATCACAATATGTCACTGTAAAAGAAAATGTAGTCACATTTGAAGCTTCTCCACAACCGGCTTTTAATAAAAACTTTAATTTACTGATTCAAAATCTTCAGGAAAACACAAAAAAGGAATACACAAATTTTATATTTACTGACAATGTCAAACAGATAGAACGATTTTACAATATCTTTGAAGATATGGGTGTAAAAGTACAGTTTCATCCGCTTCACAAGTCCGTACACAGTGGATTTATCGATCATCGAAATAAAATAGCTTGCTATACAGATCACCAGATTTTCGAGCGATTTCACAGGTATAAACTCAGGCAGGGCTTTACCGAAGATATGGCCATAAGCCTAAAGATGCTCAGAGAACTTCAAACTGGAGATTATGTCACACACATCGATCACGGGATAGGTAAATATTCCGGATTGGAAACTATAGAAATCAATGGTCATAAACAGGAGTCGGTCAGACTAATATACCAAAACAATGATATTCTTTATGTAGGTATCAACTCCCTGCACAAGATATCCAGGTATGTGGGAAAAGATGGTACCGAACCCAAACTGAATAAAATAGGCGGTGATGCCTGGAAAGCGCTGAAACGCAAGACCAAGGCCAAGGTAAAAGATATTGCCAAAGAACTTATAAAGCTATATGCGAAACGAAAGGCTTCCAAAGGATTTGAATTTCCGCCTGACGGATACATGCAGAATGAACTCGAAGCTTCTTTCATATATGAAGATACGCCTGATCAGTTGACCGCAACACAGGATGTAAAACAGGATATGGAAAAACCTTACCCTATGGACAGATTAATCTGTGGGGATGTAGGATTTGGTAAAACAGAAATTGCTATACGAGCAGCATTCAAAGCTGTTTTAGCAGGCAAACAGGTGGCGATTTTGGTGCCTACCACCATCCTTGCACTATAACATTACAAAACTTTTTCTGATAGGCTAAAAGAATTCGGAGCTACCGTGGAGTATATCAACAGATTCCGTAGTACGAAAGAAAAAAATGAAGTGTTCAAAGGTGCTGAAGAAGGTAAAGTGGAAATTCTGATCGGAACCCATGCTTTATTGAACAAAGGACTAAAATTTAAAGATCTTGGTTTGCTGATCATAGATGAAGAGCAGAAATTTGGTGTGGCCGCCAAAGAGAAATTGCGGAGCTTACAAGTAAATGTGGATACACTTACCCTTACTGCTACACCCATACCACGTACGTTGCAGTTTTCATTGATGGCTGCCAGAGACCTTTCTATTATCAGGACGCCACCACCCAACCGTCAGCCTATTTATACAGAAAGAAGAGTCTTTAGTGATGAGCTCATCAAAGATGCTATTTACTATGAAGTGCAGCGGGGAGGACAAGTATTTTTTGTACATAACAGAGTTAAAAGCCTGCATGAAATGGCAGATCTGGTCAAAAACCTTTGTCCTGACGTAGATGTAGCAGTAGCACACGGGCAAATGGAAGCACATGATCTTGAAAACACACTGCTTGATTTTATAGAAGGAAAATTTGATGTGCTGGTTTGTACCAATATTATTGAAACAGGGCTGGATATACCCAATGCCAACACCATTATCATCAATAATGCGCATCAGTTTGGTATGAGTGATCTGCATCAGTTGCGCGGTCGCGTAGGAAGATCCAATAAACGAGCATTTTGTTATCTTTTTGCACCGCCACTTTCTGTACTTACTGCCGAATCCAGAAAACGACTCAAGACCCTGGAAGAATTTTCAGATCTGGGCTCTGGCTTTCAGATTGCTATGAAAGATATGGATATAAGAGGTGCAGGAAATCTTTTGGGAGCGGAACAAAGCGGATTTATAGCAGATATAGGATACGAAACGTACCAAAAAATATTGGAAGAAGCTGTAGTGGAACTCAAAGAAACAGATTATAAAGATTTGTTTAAAGAAGAAAATGACAAAAAACAAACCTTTGTAAGAGATGTGGATGTGGATACAGATATCGAGATGCTCATTCCGGACAGTTACGTGTCTAATATTCAAGAAAGATTAATACTCTATACCGAGATGGATAAGATAGAAAATGAAGAAGATATTACCAAGTTTAACGGAATGCTTAAAGACAGATTTGGTAAAGTCCCTCCACAGGTAAGTGAGTTGTTTGATGGTTTAAGAATCAGGGCACTGGCAAAGAAACTCGGATTCGAACGTATAATTTTGAAAAACCGAAAGATGAACTGTTATTTTATTAGCAACGCCCAATCTATCTATTTTGAGACAAAAACTTTTCAGCAAATCATGCAGTATGTAGCCGGCGAAGGTAAGTTTTTCGGCATAAGCATGAAGCAGTCCAACAACTTTCTTATCATGACCAAAGAAAATGTCAAAACCCTAAAAGAGGCCAGGGGCCTGCTACAAAGTATACTTGAAAACGTTTAAGAAAATATTTGCGATTTAACGATCATTGCACATTTCCTGTCAGATTTTTTTCTTACTAATTAAGTGAAATGATACTATTTAATTTCTTTTGATTAATTTGTGTGGATTTCATACCGTAGGTAAATTAGAGCGAGTTGCAACCTTACAAATCAAAATTAAATTTAATCATATGAAGGCAATATTTTTGTTGGTGACCATTGGTCTGTTCTTGAGCTGTAATGAAAAAAAAATGGCGGTACCGAAATCAAAAACTTATGGTGAAATAATAAAATCAAATGATACTTTATTCAGCTTTCATATAGGTCAATCTGAAGTTGGCGTACCTTGCGGATACGTCAATCAAAAAGGAGATACAATTATCCCAATTGGAAAGTATAGCGCATGTTTTACCGATACTTTTATAAATTTTGCCATTGTGTACGACAATAAAAATACTGAACGCAAATTGATAGCCATCAACCAAAAGGAAGAAATTATTTTTGATGTTTATTTCTATGACAATGGCCCTGACTACATCAATGAAGGACTCTTCAGAATAAAAAGAAACGGGAAAATCGGGTATGC
>JBBRVQ010000062.1:0-25092 GCA_038246735.1 Chitinophagales bacterium | reverse complement strand
CAATGGCAGAAAGGTTAAATGGTAAAATACAAGAGATAAAGCTTTGCGGTAGAGGGTATCGAACTTTTAAGAATTTCAGAAGTGCAATACTATTTTTTCATGGAGGCCTTCAACTTTATCCATTAAAATGGTAGTAGAACCTTATTTTTTATGTGAATTAAATGTGATTTACTAAATTTAATGCAAAGTTAATAAAGCAATTTTTACATTTTTATGACAATAATTAGATTTGTGTATGACCTTTATCATGACTTTGGGCAGTCAATTACAATTGATCCAGGATATCATGACCATCATCAAAATATGAGACAAACATTTGATTAGTATGGAGTGATGGCGTAGTAAATACGCTAAATAAAATGGTTTGGAAAAAATTAATTCACCAATTAATAAATGCTAAGTACAACAAAAGTCTTCATTGGTGCACAGTTAAGCTTTGTTGATATGAATGCTCTGTCCACAAAATTAATTTTTCTAAATTTTGAAATTTATTTTACCTTGTTGCGTATGTCTATAGGTAAGTACAGTATTCTAGGTTCGTAAAATTTAACGGTGAGCTTCAAAATTGAACGTTGTGCTGGTTTGTCAGATCGAGAGATCATCCATATGTCATTGGCAGATTTGGAATATTTTGCTTGTCTGGTATTAAAATATGAATCCCGTCTATTGACCTATATCAAAAAAATATCGCAATGTACCCACGATGAAGCTGAAGACATACTTCAGGAAGCTTTCATCAAAATATGGAAAAACCTAAACGGCTACGATCCCAAACTCACGCTTGAAAGCTGGATATTTCGGATCGTCCACAATGAAACCATCAGTTTTTGGCGAAAAAAAACATCTTACTCCAAAGACAATATAGTACGACTGGATGACGAAAGACTAAATTTCCTAATGACGGCAGAAGACGTTGATGAAATGGAAGGGGAAAAATTCTTCCGCATCATAGAAGAAGTGCTTCCTTTGCTTAAACAGGAATATCGGGAAGTACTCGTCCTTAAGTACATGGAAGATAAAAGCTATGAAGAAATCTCTGACATATTAAAGATACCCGAAGGTACCGTGGCAACCAGAATCAACAGGGCTAAAAAATCTTTTAAAGCACTGGCCGGCGGAAAATTTGATCATACCCTATTTAATTAGCACAAATATGAACAACGCACAAAAAATCATCGACAAAATAAAGACTGAAAATATTAAACATCGCCAGGCATGGACCTTCTCCGCACAAGAGTTGATGACATGGAGTGCATTTTTGCTTTTTATCCTGATCGGTAGCATATCCTTTTCTATCATCCTTTTTGCCATCTCTGTCAGTGGTTTTGACTTGCTCTTACATTTCAAACACTCCAAAATGGAATCCGTATTGGTTCTTTTGCCATTGCTTTGGCTGGCTGTACTTATATTTTTCCTTGGCGCGTCCATAGCCAGTGTGGTACACACAGGCAGAGCGTACAAACTATCCTTTAGCAAGTGGGTAAGCTTAAGCACAGGAATAAGTATGGCCATCGGCACTTTGTTTTTTATCACCGGTGGGGCACGATGGCTGGAGCACAAATTTGAAACCAACATAGAATCATACGAAAGTATTCAAGAGAAAAAAACAGCCATTTGGAGTCAGCCTGACTTGGGCACACTCTCCGGAGAAATCATCTCTTATGACGATCAAACGATCACTATCAAAGATTGGAAAAGTATCATCTGGAATATTTCATATCAGGAAGCTTTTATTGCACCTGTGGTAGAAATCGAAGAAGGTGTTCAAATAAAACTCAACGGTACTAAAACTGGATCCAATACATTCAAAGCTGAAAGTATCAAACCCTGGGGCGGCATGCCGGGTAAGTGTGTAAAATGATCTGTGATGGGGTGATCTATGATGGGGTTGTCGTGTCTTAAATATTTGTCCAGTCAAATTATTTTTTTTTGTAAAAAGTGAAAGAAAAATGAAAGGATTGCGTATTCCTTTTGACACACATTTGATTATTCATTTTAAAACATAAAACAATGAGACACATCACAATGATTTTAGGAATTATTACTGTATTTTTTTTATCCGCCTTTATGCCGTCTATTGAGCGTATCAAAAGTAGCAACACCATTAGTGATGATGAAAAAGCCGGATTGGTCAAAATGAGGGAGGAAGAAAAACTGGCTTTCGAAGTATATACTTTTCTGGATGAAAAATGGAATCATCGGGTATTTAATAATATCAAACAAAGTGAAAGCAGACATGGGGACATGGTAAAAGGATTGCTTGAGCAATACAACATTAAAGACCCTTATATCAACTCCAAAGGTAAATATGTAAACGCTGACATGCAAAAATTATATCAGGAATTGACAGCGAAAGGTAGTCAATCACTACAAGATGCCTTTACCGTGGGGGCAATCATTGAAGACATGGATATTGCAGATTTGGACAAACTGATGACTAAAACCACAAATAAAGACCTTCTGGATGTATACCAAAACCTGAATCTGGGCTCCAGAAATCACATGCGGGCTTTCAACAGACAATTGGAAATGGGAAAAGCCAGTTATACTCCTTCTTACCTCTCTCAGGACCGTTTCGAAAACATCATCAATGGTGATCATGAAATAGGAAATTGTTACGCAGATAATTCAAACTTCAACGGCAAAGGCAACAAAGCTTGTGTCAACAAAAACGGAAAAGCTTGTGCAGGCAGTGGAAGCAAAAAATCCTGTGGTGGTGGCAATAGCAGTGCTTGTGCAGGATCAAAAGGCAATAAAAAAGGATGTTGTAAATAATCCCCGGGTTAGAATACAAACCATTTAAAACAAATTTTATTCATCATAATACATAAATAATGAAAAAGTTATTATTCGCGGTTGTTATTACCCTTATGGCTCTTGCTTCCTGTACCAAGGACAATAATGCCGAAAGTGTATTGACCGATCAGGAAAAATCAGATCTCATCTTTTTACGACAAGAAGAAAAACTGGCACATGATGTGTATGTTTATGCATACCAGAAATATGGAATTACTATTTTTGACAATATCTCCAATAGTGAAGTTACCCATATGAATGCAGTTTTAACCTTGATGGAAAAATATAATATCAATGATCCAGCAGATGGAATGGCTGAAGGTGTATTTGAAAATAATGATTTACAACTTTTGTATAATCAGCTTATCTCAAAAGTCAACCTAACTTTAATCGACGCACTTGAAGCGGGTGCTACGATCGAGGACCTGGATATCAGCGACATCAAAACCTTTTATAAAAATACGGCTAAAGTTGACATAGTACGGGTGTATGATATGCTTACTTGTGGGTCCAGAAATCATCTAAGAGGATTTACCGGACAGCTAAAAACCTTAGACAGCATCTACAGTCCGCAATTTTTGACTCTCAGTGAGTACCAAACCATATTGAGTGGCAGTCATGAACAGTGTGGCAGATAATATGACTAATTTCACTTGAAAAAAATAAATCGTGCTGGTGATGCATCCAATCAACCGGCACGATTGTTTATTTTTACAAAATCATTATTCAAGAACAAAGACCAATTATGTACCATACCAAGTTCACTCTATTATTTCTTTTAGGTTTTATCTTCAGCGCAATTTCCCAAAATGCTCCTTTTGATATTCAAATTTCACCCATCAATATTCAAGGTATAGCTGGGCTTCAGGCTTTTTCTTTCGGACAACATGAAGGAAAATGGCTGATCGTAGGTGGCAGATTAGATGGATTGCACCAAAGGCAACCTTTTGCCAGTTTTGACATAGCAGGTCACAATAACCAATTGACCGTAATAGATCCATTATCCAAACAAAGCTGGAATGCAACCCTAAGTGATCTGCCTGATGGCATTAGAGAACAACTTAGCGCTACTAATATGGAATTTATTCAGGAAGATAATATGCTATATGTTATTGGTGGATATGGCTACAGTGCTACCGTGGGTGACCACACTACCTACCCTAACCTTACAGTGATTGATGTACCCAAAACAATACAAGCTATTATAAATGATTTACCCATAGCGCCATACTTCAGGCAAATACAGGATAATAAGCTGGCGGTGACTGGTGGATATCTGCATAAAATAGATGATACTTACTATCTGGTAGGCGGTCAAAAATTCATTGGCAGATACAATCCGATGGGACCTAATCACGGACCAGGGTTTGTTCAGGAATATACCAATGCCATCCGAAAGTTTAAATTGGATGATGATGGTATTCGACTAAAAATCACTCATTTTCCCGAAATATACGACAAAGCTCATCTTCACAGAAGAGACTATAATGTGGTACCCCAAATTATGCCTAACGGACAGAAAGGGTTGACGGCATTCTCAGGAGTTTTTCAGGAAATGGTGGATTTGCCATTTCTAACTTGTGTCAATATCGACAGTTCAGGGTATACGGTACAGTCTGGTTTCAACCAATATTACAATCATTATCACTGTGCACACTTACCCCTATTCAGTAGTAAAAACAACGAAATGCATACCGTCTTTTTTGGAGGGATCGCCCAATATTATGATGATAATGGGACCCTGGTCAGGGACGACAATGTACCTTTTGTAAACACCATAGCCCGTGTCACCCGTAAAGGTGATGGTAGCATGGCTGAATATAAATTGCCAGTCACCATGCCCGCATTATTGGGTGCAGGTTCAGAGTTTATACCCGTCGAAAATGTCTCTTCATATGAAAATGGTGTCATTAAATTGGATGAACTCACCAATGATACTACCACGGTAGGTTACATTTATGGTGGCATCAGTAGCTCCGCACCAAATATATTTTTTACCAATACAGGAAATGAAAGCGTTGCCAGCAGTCAAATTTTTGAGGTATCATTGATAAAAAACAAAACTACTCCTGTGCATGATCTGAATATACAAAGTACTGGAACACTTGAGATGCAAGTATTTCCTAACCCCAATAACGGAGACTTCGAAATTCATTTTAATATCAAAAAAATTACTCCCACATGGCTTACCATCACTGACAATGCCGGACATATCTTAGTACATAAATCAATGACTGATATTAAAGAAGGCAAAAATAGTATAACTCAAATAATGAAAACGCACAACAATATTATCTTAGTCAAACTGAAAACAGATTTTGAAAGCGCTACTCAAAAAGTGATTATAAGATAGGTATTTGCCTCATGGACTTCATTCTATATTTAATTTTTTGGGGTACTATAATATGTCCAACTGCTCTTTAGTTTACTTATTTCTATCATCCAAAAATGCACTTACACTCACTATTTTCCATTTGCGATCACTTTTTTCCATCAGCCGCACTTATTTGCTGTGGTTGAATCCTTTTATACTTTCTGTATAATTATATTGATCCCAAACAAGGTGACATAAGATATTTGGTAAAATTTAGACATTACATTTTTTTTGATGACTTCTGAATGTGATGCTGTTTGGCCTTCTTTGGAGTATACTTTTGATATACTTTTTTACATTGCCAGAGATGGAGTCAAAGCCTGTAGATGCATCAAAAGTGCCATTTTCATTGCTTCTGGCCTGAGAAGCATAGGTTTCGTTTATTCAGTATTTTTTCCAGCAGTCAAGGTCCCTTTGGAAAAAACAAGTGGTTTCTACCTCAATCGTTTTCAGGATGGAATCCAGTTCTGCTGCTTCATTAAAAACATCGTCTGTTGGGATAGAAGCTGATATTTCAGGTTTCTGACTACAGCTATACATGAAAATTAAAGCAAATGTGAATAAAAGTTACCATTAACTTTTTGGATTAATTTTATTGAATTAAAGTTAGATTTAATCACCATTATTTTTGCTAACCAATCAATAGTGAATGATAAAAAATTGTATTGTACAAATATAAGTATGCAAAGCGTGGCTCAAAATAGTTCATTTGCGGGATATTTCTATAGTCAGATATTGACGTTAGGAATATGAATGATTTGATTGATATTTATGGAACACCTTTGATGGTCAAAATTCTCCTGTATCATCAATAATTTCTATCAGAAATATTTCTGTTTTCATTCGCAACAGATAAAATTACTATTCAACTTTCACCTAAGGCAAGTAGTCATAATACATATCTCATGAACTACCAAAATCTATGTCAGAAACACAATATAATCAACATTTGTGCTACAAATATTCTGAAAATTGTCACCAAAGGATAGACCGTGGCATATGCCTGGGTGGGAACATCCGAGTCAAGATAACCATTACAGAAGGCAAGGGCAGCAGGATCTGTATAGGTTCCACTCATCAGACCGGCAAGCTGAAAAAAGTTAATTTTCATATATACTTTGCCTACGATCACCATGATAATCAATGGTATAAAAGTGATCAGCGCACCATAAAACAACCATAACCAACCGTTATTTTCTACAAAGCTATCATAAAAATGTGTGCCGGCGTGTAAGCCAACGGATGCAAAAAACAAACAAATGCCCAGGTCTTTCATGAAGTAGATGGCTCCATTGTTAATGTACGAATGTATAACACCTATGCCGCCATATCTGCTGATCAACAAAGCTGCAATCAATGGTCCGGCTGCAAACCCAAGCTTAATGGGAACCGGCAGGGATGGAATCATGATGGGAATAGAACCAATGATAATACCTATCACCAATCCACCAAAAAGCGATAAAAAATCAGGTTCCAGCAATCTTTTTTCCGAGTTTCCTATGATCTTTTCTACTTCTGCTATGTCTTCTGCATTTCCAACCACTCTGAGTCTGTCCCCATAAAATAATTCCAGTGAAGGATTGGCCAATAATTCCATGCCTGACCTGAAAACCCTGGTCACCTTAAGTCCAAACTTATTAAACAAATCCAGTTCAGATAATTTTTTGTGTGTGGCTGATTTCCTTGTGACAAATATGGTTTTGGTAAAAATATCCTTTTCTTCTTCTATTTCCAGATCATTTGATTCTTTTCCGGCGATATCGACAAATCTTTCAACACTTTTTGGTTTGCCCACGACCATAAGAACATCCCGTTCTTCCAGCCTCGAATCGAGTGTAGGGGAAAATACTTCCTTCGAACCATGATGTTTCAACCTAGATATGATGATATCATTCAGGTCATTGTCTTTTAAGGTATGATAAATACTTTTACCAAAAATTGAATTATTGAGTACCCTGCATTTTTTCCGTACCAATGTATCAATTTCCATACTTTTCTCTGAGATGATCAAAGCAAGCTCTTTGTCCAGATCTACCCTCAATATATTTTTTGCTAATACTATCATGGATATAATACCTAAAACACCCAATGGATAGGTAATGGCATAGGCTACAGCAGGATCATTGAAAGTTTTTTGCTGAAATTGCAATTGAATTTCATATAAGGTAGATTTTGCAGCGCCCAAACCTGGTGTGTTGGTAACTGCACCTGACATCAACCCGACAGCATCTCCTATACGCGTTTGAGTAAAAACAAAAATAAGATAAGTGACCAATCCGCCCATTAATACAGTGGCTACTCCGAGTATATTAAACTTTAGACCTTCTTTTCGAAAGGAAGAAAAAAATGAAGGTCCTACCTGAATACCAATACCGTACACAAATAGAATGAGCCCAAAATCACGAATAAATGTTGAAATATCATCTTTTATTTCATATCCATGGTGTCCGAGGAACAAACCTACAAACATGACTGCAGAAACGCCAAGTGACACTTTTTTGAATTTTAATCGCCCGGCAAAAACACCCAGTCCAATGGTAAGTAGAATGGCAATGATGGATTGGGTAATGTCGGGATCACCCGTAGGCGAAAATAAGTTTTTAAACCAGTCAAACATCTTCGCAAAATTTTTGCAAAGTTAGTAAATAAATTTCGATCCACAGACAGAATAATTATTGGTAATCGGTTAAGAAATTGCAAAAATGCAGAGACTAAACTTCACTTTTTAGCATCAGACATGTTAGTACGTATTAAAATTTCAGCTTCTACATGATTAAACCCAAATTCCACATTAGACTTTATTCGAATAAATATACGACAAAATAGTTGGCATTGCTCCGAGATTTTATCCCGCAGGTGTATCCTAAGCTACATCGATGACATAAAATTGAGAATGACTTACCACGTTGGTCATTTGACCTACGTGGTGATAATATGAAGTCAGATTTTCATGTAGTTCATTTCTAATGCGGATTTTGGGTTAAAAGAAGTAAAATCGTTAATCATGTGTTACACATTTTATACTGACAACATGAAACACTGAAATCCTATAAATCTAAGCTTTCTTTTTCTTTTGATTATGCTTTGCATGACAAGCATTGATACAAGACTGAATGTCAGTTCTTTTAATACCTGACCTACTAAATGCAGCTCCAAAATCAGACTCATTTGTATATCCACCATAAATATCAGCATGATCAAAAGTGGTAATTCCATGTTGAATACAAAACTGTAAAAGATCTGACATGGCATTGGTGTCAAGATTGCGGCCCCACTGAAGCCAAAGCTATAGTACCTGCAATAACGGGGGAAAAATTTTGTGGGGTGATTAATATTTCATAAGGGTATAACTAATAAATTTCTTTCGCAAAACTCTAATTTATTGATCTTGATGTTTCTGATTTATTGGCATAATTCTGATAAATGATATATTATTGATAAGATAATTTTAATAAAAATGGTTTTGAAAGTCGCACAGGTAACATTTCTAACAATTATCATTCGAAATTTATACAAACTTCATGAAAACATCTATTTTTGTTGCCAAGTGTATAATCCAAACCAGGTTCAAAACAATAACTTATGGAAAGTCTTCAAAAATATTTATTTCTTCTTATTTTTTCTTGGCTATTTTCCACCATCGCTCTGGGCCAGGAATTTATACAAATGATAGAATCGGGAATCTACTCCGTCAAAGAAATACAGACCAGTGCAGAAAAACACTATGAAAACAAAGACAAAGGTAGAGGAACCGGCTACAAACAATTCAAGCGTTGGGAATACAATGCCCTGAGAATGGCTGATGACAATGGCTACCTGAAAAATGACGAATACTACGTCAGAGAATGGGAAAAAATGAATGCAGAAATAAATGCCAGTGATGCAACTATATTGAGGTCTAATGATTACTGGACAGAAATGGGACCTGATTACCATGCGGGAACAACAGGCTGGAATCCAGGTGTAGGGAGAATTACTTCTTTTTTCATAGACCCAAACAATGATAAACACATCATTGCCGGAGCTGAAACAGGTGGAATATGGAAAAGTCTCAACGCAGGACAATCCTGGCAACCTCTATTGGACAATTTTTCAAATATAGCCGTAGAAAGTGTAGCCATGGATCCATTTAAAAGTAGTATTTATTATTTCGGCTCAACCAGTGGTAGAGTGTATACTTCTATTGATGCAGGCAACACATGGACAGAAAAGGGAAGGGCTGGCGCTTCAAAAGTTAGGAGACTACTCATACACCCGAATGATTCGAAAATTTTGTTTGCTTGTTCGCAGGGTTCAGGATTTTACAGATCTACCAATAGCGGTACTTCATGGACTAAAATAACCACTGATCCACAGGCGTATGACATCAAATTTAAACCTGGAGATGTAAAAACCGTTTACGCCGCGGGCAGCAATTTTCACATTTCTATCGATGGCGGGCTTACCTTTGAGACCATCAGTAAAGGGCAGGGTAACCCAAATATGATCACCGTCACCGGACCTGCCTCATTGATAAAAGGATATGATGCTGTAGAAAATATATTTAGTCCGGGATATGTGCCTGTACCAGAATTTCCAGCGTCAATTACGGGGAAATTAGTATTATACCAAGATGCTTCCTCCAATACTTCAGACGCTTGCGGGCTACCTCAGAATGCAAGCGAATTAACAAACAATATTGCAGTGATAAGACGGGGCACATGCACATTTGCTGCCAAAGTGCTAAACGCTCAAAAAGCAGGTGTAATAGCAGTGATCATAGTTAATAACGTCGCTGGAGGCCCTACTGCTATGGGAGGCGGCGAAGCCGAAATTTCGATTCCGGCGATTATGATAAGTCTAGAGGACGGCAACTTTCTGATAAATAATATGACATCTCAGGAAATCAATATTACACTGCAAAAATCATTCTATCCGGAAAATAGTCTTAAAGTGACGCCTAAGGTCATAGGAATCTCACCATCGGCTCCTTCAGTTGTTTATGTGCTGGAAGCCAGCCAAAGTAAGTTTGGTGGCTTATACAAATCTACCGATTCAGGCAGAACTTTTGAAAAATTAAAACACGATGAAAAAAATTACTTTGGCTATAGCACAAATGCGGATGATGATCGTGGTCAAGCTCCTCGAAATATGGACATAGCAGTACACCCGCAAAATGCAAATGAAGTACATATAGGAGGGATACTGACCTGGATATCAAAAGATGGTGGTAAAACATTCAATTGTACATCCGACTGGATTCCAAGAAGAGCAGCATCAAACAATTTGGGCTACTGCCACGCAGATATATGTAAAATGGACTTTTACGGATCAAATTTATTTGTGTCTTCAGATGGAGGAATATTTAAAGCGACCAAAACATCCACACTAAACCCTGACTATTATACAGATCTTACAGAAGGTATGGGCGTCCGACAATTTTATAAGATAGGCGTATCCCAAACCAACCCTGTAGTCATCACAGGTGGCTCACAGGACAACGGGACTTCATGGTATTCAGATTTTACCGGCTGGCAGGACTGGCTGGGAGCAGATGGTATGGAAACTTTTGTAGATAATAAAAATCCCCTGATACTTTATGGCACATCACAATATGGCAGTCTGTACAGGAAAAGTGAATTTGATAATTACAGAAATTTAGATACGCCAGAGAATAAAGAGGGAAACTGGGTGACACCATTCGAAAAAGATCCGATAGCACCTAGCACCATATATGCAGCTTATGATGCCGTATATAAAAGTACGGACGAAGGGGAATCCTGGAGCCAAATCTCTCAGATATTTGAGCTCAAGCTGAATCATTTGAAAATCGCTCCTTCCAACAATAAAATAATTTTCGCTTCGCATGGAGCAAGCCTGTATAAAACAACATCAGGAGCTGGGACGTGGACAAAACTTAGCGGATTTACAGGAAATATAAATTTTATAGCCATTCATCCTACCAATCCTCAAAAAGTAGCCATTGCTACCACCAATACGCAAAAAGTATTTATATCCACGGACGGAGGTGCTACTTGGACAACATTCAGAAAAAACCTTCCTGATTTTTCAGCACTCTCTTTGGTTTGGCAGGAAGGCGCTGAAGATGGACTTTACGTGGGTATGAATTATGGTGTTTTTTATATAGATAATACCATGCAAAACTGGGTTCCTTTTCTCAATAACCTACCCAATGTGATCGTGAATGAGCTGGAAATAAACTATGCAGAAAACAGAATATATGCTGCCACATACGGACGCGGGCTGTGGTCATCTCTAATATATGGAAGTGCACCTGATCATACCAATGATGTATCCTTGGATATGATCTCTATTTCTCCCAATCCTGCCACTCAATTTGTAACGATTGATGCGCCATCAATGGCAATATTACCAACAGATATTGCGGTATTCAATGTATCCGGGCAAGAAATTATATTGGAAAAAGACATTTTACTGAACAATTACACTTTGGCAATCAACAAACTGTCAAAGGGTCAATACTTTATAAGAATGAGTAATTCAAAAGGAACGTTCACTAAAAAACTCGTTGTATATTGATTAGAAAAATAATCTTGTATTGGATATTATGTTTTTAGATTATTCCAAATTACATCCGGGTCAGGAGATATCACCTACGCTACTCTTCAAAAAAATCCTTTACCTTTTTTGCATTCGCTTTTCCGATCAATTGTTCAATCTCTACTGGATCAGATGCTCTCATTCGGGTGACAGATCCAAATTTTTTGAGTAGCTTTTCTGCTGTGACTTTTCCAATGCCGGGAATATTGGTCAATTGTGTTCCTAGGAAATTTTTGGACCGTTGATCTCTATGAAAAGAAATGGCAAAACGGTGGGCTTCATTTCTGGCTTGTTGTATCAATTTAAGCGATTCTGATTTTTTATTAATATATAAAGGCAATGAATCTCCCGGGAAAAAGATTTCTTCCAGTTGTTTGGCAATACCGATGACAGTTACCTTATCCAGGATGCCCAATTTTTCAAGGCTGGTGACCGCTGAACTTAATTGACCTTTGCCCCCGTCAATGATGATGAGTTGTGGCAGTGATTTATCTTCGTCGAGCAATCGCTTATAGCGTCTGAAAACTACTTCTTCCATAGAAGCAAAATCATTGGGTCCTTCTACCGTTTTTACATTAAAGTGCCGGTAATCCTTATTGCTGGGTTTGGCATTTTTGAAGACAACACAACTGGACACCGGATTGGTGCCCTGTATATTGGAATTGTCAAAACACTCGATATGCAAAGGAACCACGTCCATTCGCAAGTCCTTTTTAAGCGTGGTTAATATTCGCTCAGAAGAAGATACTTTTTTCTGATGACTTATTTCATCTCTCTTCTTTTGCATAATGAAGTAATCTATATTCTTCTCTGCCAGTTCGAGTAGCTTCTTTTTATCACCGCGCTGAGGCACAGTGATGATAATTTTAGGATCCGGTAGTTGTATTTCCATTGGTACAATTACTTCTGGCGCTAAGCTCTCAAACCGCTCTCTGATGGTAGGTATGACAAATGAAAGCAAATCTGCCGGGTCATCGTCCAGATTCATCTGCATCTCGGCAATATCAGTATTGATTAGCGCACCATTAATGATCTTTAGGTAATTGACATAGGCCATCTGGTCATCTTTGGTGATGGCAAATACATCAATATCTTTAATGGTAGTACTCACTACAGTGGAAGTAGATTGATAATCTTCAAATGCAATGAGCTTTTCCTTTAGTACTTGAGCTTGTTCAAATTCCAAATGGTCAGCATGTTTTTTCATACTGTCTGTAATATATCTTTTGACACCACCTAGATTACCTTTCAGAATATTTTTTACCTGATCAATTTTTGCATCGTAGTCAGACTTGGATTCAAAGCCTTCACATGGACCCAAACAGTTTTTAATGTGATATTCCAGACATACTTTAAATTTACCTTTGTTTATATTGTCAGTAGTAAGATTTAGGGAACAAGTACGCAGCTGAAAAAGCTTTTTAATAATCTCCAGCAAAATATTGACCCGATATTTGGAAGTATAAGGTCCAAAATATACAGAACCATCTCTTATCACTCTGCGTGTAAAAAACACTCTGGGGAAGGGCTCATGTTTAATACAGATGTAGGTATACGATTTGCCATCCTTGAGCATCACATTATAACGAGGCTGAAATTTTTTGATCAGTGAATTTTCAAGCAGCAAAGCATCGTGCTCCGTTTCTACCACTGTGTATTCAATTTTTGCAGAATTTCGGGTAAGTAAAACAGTTTTATATTGGGTATGCTTTTTATCCCCAAAATAAGAAGTCAGTCTGTTTTTAAGACTTTTTGCTTTACCTACATATAAAATGGTACCTTCATCATCCAAAAAACGATACACCCCCGGCTCATGGGGTATATTGTCCGCAATAACTTTAAAATCTTCCGTCTTCATGGATCAGCAATCAAATATACATTTTACAAAGCGTATTAAATTCGCGCAAAACTCTATCCCTTAAGTTCATCTTCTGATTTTGGCTTCTCTGATGATCTCCGCTTCTATGCCTTTTAGAATATAGTAAGCCGTTTTTGGGTTGGTAGCCAATGGAATATTATGCACATCACATAGCCGCATTAACATCTGAACATCCGGTTCATGGGGATGTTTATCCAACGGATCCCTGAAAAATATTACCACATCGATATGTCCCGTAGCTAGCAAAGCAGCGATCTGCGCATCTCCTCCCTTCGGACCGGAAAGCAGACATTCCACATCAAATCCTTCCTTAGAGATATGGCCACCAGTTGTCCCGGTAGCATATATTTTTGTTTTCTTCAAAAATGCCTTATTGGCTACCACAAATGAAACCATCTCCGGCTTTTTACCGTCGTGTGCTATCAATCCAACATTAATCATCCGCGTTAATTTTATTTTTTTTACTTTTACAAGTCAAAATCATATCGAAATGAAAACCGACCACTTAATCTTTCGCAATATTAAAACAAATCGCCGTTTCAATATACAATTTAACAGTAAAATTATTGTATTCATTTTTTCTGTCCTTTGTTCAGCAATGAATGTATCAGGTCAGACACTTAAAAAAATGACACCACAAGTATATAGCGAGTGGAATAAAATTAAAAATATTAAACTCTCCGACTCTGCAGAAGTCATTATATATTTGCTTGAACGCGAAATAGGAGACAAAAGTGTATGCATCTACCACAAAAATGCCGATACCACATTTACTTTCAGTAGGGTAAATAAGGCAGAAACAGACATTTCCGGTCAGTATGTGGTGTTTACCAGAAGTCTTTCATATGATAGTACAAGGATATTGAAACGAAAAAAAACGGCCAAGGATAAGATGCCGGTGGATAGTCTTTGCATATTTAATACCGCCACACAAAGTCTCTATACTATTGCTGGTGTGATAGATTTTACATTGCCATCAAAGTACACCGGGATATTGGTGTATACAAAAAAGTTGGAGACAACAAAATCGGACTCTACCGAAAATGAAAAAAAGAAAAAGGAAATCTGTGATGTTACGGCCATTATTGTTAGGAATTTAGCCAGTGGTGTCGAGGATACTATCAAAAATGCAAAAGAATTTGTATTGGCAGACGAAGCCCCAATTTTGGCATATACACAATGCTCAGGAGACAGTTTGTCCAGCTATAGCGTATTTATTTTCGATCTGACCAAAGACTCTATACATCTTGTACTCCCTGACATGCAGCAGATTACTCAGTTGTCATTGGAAAAAAGAGCAAATCATCTGGCTTTTTTGGGTCTGAAAGAAAAATCTGTTTCTATTCAGAAACCATTCGATCTCTACCTGAAAGGAGCAAAAGATACCCTTGCAGTAAAAATCACAGCAAAAGACAGTGTTTATAAACCAGCACAATGGGTAAACAGCAGCGACCAGATGATCACCTTTTCAGAGTCCGGCAACCGCTTGTTTTTTGGCATTGCTCCCATAAGACCTGTGAAAGATACCACCAGACTGGAAGATGAAATAGTAAATGTGGAAATATGGCACCATGACTCACCCCAATTATACACTCAGATGGAGACAAGTCTAGAAAATGATAAGAAAAAAAGTTATGCAGTGATGTATGACCTCGGTAAAAACACTTTTGATGTGCTGGAAACGTTGGATGCGGATCGAAGTCTGCTTTCAGTCAAAGGAGATGGAAGGTACTTCCTGCAGCTCAAAACTATGCCATATCAAAAAGCAGTGACTTGGAACGGCGAATTATTAAAAGATCTGATCCTTTTTGATACAGAAACGCGTGCGTCCACACAAATTACCACCGGTGAATCAGGAAACCCTCTATTTTCACCCACTGGAAGATATTTATACTGGTTTAGTACACCTGATTCCATCTGGAAAACATTTGATATACAAAAATCCAATATCAGTATCCTGGGTTTATGGTCTGTGACCAAATTTCATGATGAAGAAAACGATGTGCCCGACCATGCGGGACCATATGGGATAGCCGGTTGGTTAAAAAATGATGAAGCCGCTATTGTATATGACAGATATGACATGTGGAAACTATATCCCGGAGATCCGTTTACCAATGTAGCATTGACCAATGGAAGGGAATCCAAAACTGTACACAGATGGCTGGATACGGATGATGAAAATGATTTTATTGACCCGGACAAAAATATGATCATCCATCAGTTTAATGAAAAAACAAAGGCAGAATCTTATATCCGATATGATATCAGATCAGAAAATAGTGTCCACCTGACTGGCGGGGACTATGCATTAAACAAAAATATAATCAAGGCAAAAAAAACCAACCACTTCATCTTCAAGAAACAGGATTTTAATACTTTTCCGGACCTTTTGCTAGCTGATAGCACCTTTACTGCCGTTAAAAAAATATCAGATGCCAATCCGCAACAATCAGATTATGCGTGGGGGAGTTGCGAGCCTTATACATGGACCAATTATAGTGGTCATGTAAATGACGGCATGCTATTTTTTCCACCTGATTTCAGTCCGGAAAACAAATATCCGCTCATCATCAATTTTTATGAACGGTCATCAGATGAATTGCACAGACACAGAGCACCTGAGGCTCACCGATCTACCATCAACTATACCTACTATACCAATCAAGGCTATGTGGTATTTAATCCTGACATCAAATACATCAAAGGACAACCAGGAGAAGACTGTTATATCGCGGTAAATTCTGGTGTAGATGCATTGCTGAAAAAAGGATATATCGATAGTACCAGAATGGGATTGCAAGGTCACAGTTGGGGTGGATATCAGATTGCATATCTTCTTACCAAAACTGACAGATTCAAATGTGCTGAGGCTGGTGCTCCTGTAGTAAATATGGTGAGTGCATACGGTGGGGTAAGATGGGAATCGGGCATGAGCCGCATGTTTCAATACGAAAAACAGCAATCCAGAATTGGTCAGACCCTTTGGGAAAATCCTGCTCAATATCATTACAACTCGCCAATATATCAAATGGAGAAGGTTACCACCCCAGTCCTCATCATGCACAATGACGAAGATGGCGCTGTGCCTTGGGAACAGGGCATCGAATATTATATGGCTTTGAGAAGACTTGGCAAACAAGCGTGGCTGCTGAATTACAACGGAGAACCACACTGGCCAGTGAAATGGCAGAACAGACTCGATTTTAATATCAGAATGGAACAGTATTTTAACCATTTCCTTATGGATGTACCTATGCCATTATGGATGAAAGAAGGGAATACTCCTTTGGAGAAAGGTATATTGGATAAGTATTGAGATGGACAGCTTCAGAGATACACTGAAAAAAGAACATTCCAGAGCTGCTACGGATATCATACTGTTAGAAATTAAAAAACTTCCTGAACGAATAAAAGAGTTGATGGAATGTTTTTTTGATGCAGAAATCAGGATATGTCAGCGGGCAGCTTGGCCGATGGGAGATTTGGGAGAAAAATATCCTGATCTGATGGTCCCCTATCTGCCACAACTGATAGCAAATCTCAAAGCACCCAAACATGATGCTGTCATTAGAAATACGGTGAGAACCTGGCAATACATGTCAATTCCCGAAGATTATCAAGGGGAAATATTTGAGATATGCTTCTACTATATTACCGATCCGAAAATCCCTATAGCCATAAGGGCATTCAGCATGACCGTTTGTGCCAATATATGTAAAGAAGTTCCGGAGCTAAAAGAAGAATTAATCATGGCCATTGAAGATCAACTGGAACATGGCTCTCCCGGGATTAGAAGCAGAGGAACTACTGTCATAAAACTATTGAGGTGAAATAAGAGTAAGGTTAAGATTAAGATTAAGAAATATTTTATAAAAATGAAAAAGGGCAACATCATCATTGACATTGCCCTTAAACTATCATTTCCTCTAATAAGTGCCTATCTTCTATCAGTTATAGCCAGTTTTTGGGTATAAGATTTATCTCCCGAAGTAAAATTAATCATATACAGTCCTGCTTTAAACTGAGAAACATCCATAATAAACGTTTTTAATGTACGGTCACCACTCATTTTTTGAGATGAAACCACTTTTCCTGTAATATCAAAAACAGAAAGTAATCCTTCAGCATGTTTTCCAAATGGAACGACCAAAGTTATTTCATCTGATGCAGGATTAGGGAAAACTAAAAACTCATCCTGAACCTGCGTAGTTTCAAAATCATTTGCCTCGGTATCCAGCCTGAAATTGCTACCGCTGGTTTGGACCAACAAAGAGTAACAAGAGCTATTATTAAATACACCTCCATAACCATATACTTTCACATAATAAGTTGTGGCACTTTGTGTATTATTATAAACGATTTGCTCATTAAGTGTTCCATCATTTTCAGAAATACCGACCTGAGTCGATGTACCTCTGTATAAAACCATGTCATAGTCTTCAGGAAGGTTATTTAAATTAACTTTAATATTCTTTTTGGTGGTTGTATTTTTAAATTTAAACCAATCCACATCTGTACTGGTTCCTATTTTTGCATTTAATGCTGTTCCAATGGTTATATTCTTAGCAGCAGATGCAGAGTTATTACTTTCATAATTATCTGCACAAGCTGCAGTTGTGGTAAAGTTTACGGTGTTTGAGTAGGAGCTTGAAGCACTGGTACAATTGGTTTTTACTCTGGTGTTATACGTGGTACTTGCTGTAAGACCTGATAAGTTTACAGAAGTTCCGCTTACGGTTTGTACTGTCCATGTAGATGCAGAGCTGGTTTTATACTCAAAGGTATAGCCAGTGGCATCTAATGCTGCAGTCCAGGAAGATGTTGCTGATGTTTGCGTGATGCTATTGGTTGCCAAACCTGAAGGTGCATTACAAGTGGTTGCCGCTAAGGTAGTAAAGTTAAGAACAGTTGAATATACACTGGTTCCGCCAGAACAATTTGCTGAAATTCTTATATTATAAGTAGTAGATGCAGCTAGACTTGTAAAATTTACAGCTGTACCTGAAAAAACTTGTGCGGTCCATATACTGGCGCTACTTGTCTTGTATTCAAAATTATAACTCAAAGCACCAGAAACAGCTCCCCAATTTATGGCCGCAGAACTGGCAGTAATAGAGCCTGCAGACAATCCTGTCGGTGTATCGCACGTGGTGGGTTCAGAAGCAGTGGTGAAATCAACAGTTGCAGCATAGCCACTAGACCCACTTGTACAATTAGCTAATACTCTGGTATTGTAGGTAGTTGATGCTGAAAGTCCGCTTAAATTTACTGAAGTGCCAGTAACATTTTGGGCATTCCAAGTACCAGAACTACTTTCCTTGTATTCATATGTATAACTGGTAGCACCTGATACGGCGATCCAGCTACTAGTAGCCGCAATTGTGGTAATACTACTTACAGTAAGACCGGATGGCGCATTGCAAGTACTGCCTGATGGCGGCATACAACCTAGTGAACTGGCTAAGCTTGCTCTTGAACCTGCCCCTTCCAACACGGCACGCATTCTTACCTTCTGACCTGCGGAAAACATTTGCATACATGCATCATAAGTATAATCCATATAATTCATAGTCATCTCAACAGGTGTACCTGAGCAGGTACTCAGATGCGGATAGGTAGGACAACCACCATTGGATGTATTGTGCGTTGGGGTATCAGAAACAAGGTCAGATCCACAGTTGGCGTCTCCCCATATGTGTCGTAAATTCAGCCAGTGGCCTACTTCATGTGTTGCAGTCCTTCCTTTATGGTAGGGTGCCGTCGCAGTACCCGTATTACCAAAATATCTGTAATCGCAGACAACACCGTCTGTTGCCGCTGAACCACCGGGAAACTGAGCATATCCAAGTATACCACCTCCAATGTTACAAACCCATAAATTTAAGTAATTGGATGCATCCCATGGATTAACACCCCCTGCTGATAATTTTTTCACATTATCATTTGTACCCCAACTGGTAAATGCTGAGCTTTTCCGGGTAATACCTGTGGTTGCATTTCCGCTGGGATCTTGTTGAGCCAAACAAAATTGTACCTCCGCATTTCCAATCACAGGTTGAAATAATGCAGGAACAAGGTTCAAATCTGTATTGGCAGCACTAAAATCATTATTCAAAACATCAATTTGTGATTGAATCTGCGCATCAGAAATATTTTGAGCAGGTACAGATGAATTCCACACAACATGCACCACTACAGGTATGGTGATTACAGCCCTTTGACCACTGCCATTGGGATGTTTACGCAGATATTCTTCTGTCTGTCTTTCGATTTCCTCCATATTCTTCTGAATAAAAGGATTTTCTTTGACCTGACGATCCAAAACATCCATGGTACCACAATTGCGGTCTTGGGAAAAAAGATTAGTAACAAAAAATAGGGTTAGCATCACCCACATTGAAAATAACTTCATTTTTAGTTGGTTTAAAATGATTAATAATTAAATACTTTAATTATAATGTATTCTCAAAAAAACGGGTGCAAGAGCAAATGTAAGGTACTTTACAAAAATAGCAAAATTAATGCCATTTTTTTTACAAATATTTTTTCGTTATGTAAGATTGCACTAAGCCTGACACTTTTGGAAGATAAAAAATATAGTTGATCGATTCTTTTTGAAATGTATATCTTTACACTTTAAAAATTTTATGGATTACTATGATGCGTAGATTTTATTTCATGTTTATTTTGTTTATCGTTTATTCTGCTGTAATGGCGCAGGATGAGTCTCAAACCAATAATCTGATTTCCAATATTATCGAAGATTTCCTAGAATCCACGGATGCAGAAAACTTTGATTATAATACCATCTTTGAAAACCTCAATCATTATTACGATAATCCCTTAAATATAAATGAAGCCACTGAAAACGATTTGAAAGAACTTTATCTGCTCAATGAAATTCAGGTCAATGATTTCATGACCCACAGAACTCAATTTGGGAATTTCCTTAGCATGTATGAGATTCAAGCCATTCCGTCATGGGACATGGCTACCATAAAAAATGTAAGCCCTTTTTTCCGATGTGAAGTAGCTGCTTCAGATTTCAATCTTGATTTTCGCGATGCTTTACGAAACGGAACTTCTACCCTCTTCTTAAAAGGCAAACGCATTCTGGAACAAAGAAAAGGTTTTACTACTGATGCCAATGGCAACAAGCCATATCTGGGTGATCCCAATCATTTGTATGTAAGATACCGGTATGAATTTGGTCAGCTATTTAAAGCAGGTATAACGATGGAGAAAGATCCAGGAGAACAGTTATTTGCAGGATCAGGCAAATATGGTTTTGATTTTTACTCCTTCTTTTTATATGCCAGAAACATCAATAAAACATTCAACATAGTATCTATAGGAGACTATGCAGTAAGTATGGGACAGGGACTGATTCTACACAATGACTTTGGTGCTGGTAAATCATCGTTTGTAATGAATGTCAAAAAAGCCGGCAGAATGATCAGGCCTTACAGCTCTGTCAATGAGGTAAACTTCTTCAGGGGAGCGGGTACGGTTATCAATCTCGGCAGGTCATTTCAGGCGGCTGCATTTTTTTCATACAAACCTATTGATGCAACTGTAGATAGGGATACCATAGAAAATTCAGATTTTGACGCTTTTGGCTCTATTAGATTTGATGGTTTCCATAGGACTGAAACGGAAGTAGCGAACAAAAATTCTATTCATCAAACCAATGCTGGTCTGAAACTTGAATACAAACTCCGTAACTTCAAAATTGCTGCCAACGGATTGTACACTGGCTTTGATGCTCCGCTGATCAGAGATAAAGCGTTGTACAGAAAATATCTTTTCAATGGCAAGCAACTTATAAATGCCAGTATGGATTATAGCTGGAGACTGCGCAATCTTACTTTTTTTGGCGAAACAGCGATGAGTGATAATGGCGGTACCGCTCAGATCCATGGCGTATTAATGGGATTGGACAGGCGAATAGATGTATCAGCAGTATATCGCAATTATGATCCGGACTATCAGGTATTGAATGCCAATGCATTTGCTGAATCCAGTCAGCCTGTAAATGAAAAAGGATTTTATCTGGGTGTGGAGCTGCGGCCTTTCAAAAGTATAACAGTCAGCACTTATGTAGATCTTTGGTCAAATCCCTGGGTAGCATATAGAAGAGACGCACCGGCTGATGGCAAGGAGTTTCTTATCAAACTCGCCTACACTCAAAAAAGAAAAATGGATTTTTATATCCAATACCGTTTCGAAAAAAAACAGCTCAATACCAGCAATGAAAACATCATAGATTTTCCTGAGTATCAAACCCTGCAAAGACTAAGATTTCATTTATCCTACAAGATCAATAAGGAATGGGAAATCAGAGACAGAGCAGAGTTTTCCTTTTTTGAAAAAAGTACTTCATCCCGTGGTTTTCTGATGTATCAGGATGTAGTATACAAGCCAATAGCAAAACCGGTTTCATTTACCGCAAGATATGCTGTTTTTGATATCAATAGCTTTGACGCCAGAATCTATGCGTACGAAAATGATATTTTATATGAATTTTATATACCTTTCTTTCAAAATCGCGGTTCGAGATTTTATGTCAATACACGATACAGAATAGGACGCAATTATACTTGGGAATTCAGAATAGGAAGAACCTATCTCCAGAATGTGGATGTCATTGGTTCGGGCAATGAACTGATAGTCGGAAATGTAAGAACCGAGATCAAGACTCAATTAAAAATCAGATTTTAATCCTAACGCTAACCAATGATACAACTCAAAGACCTTTGGATTGGCGAAAGTGTACTGATCAGATCGTCAGGCAAAACAGGTAAATTTGAAGGGATAAATAAGGAGGGAAAAGCAAGAATCCGAGTCGAAAGTAAAATTTTATTGGTTACCGGTGAAAATCTTGACGTTGTGCTTGAAAAAGAACATTTTCCAGACATTCATGATTTTTTGAACATGGAAAAAAATGCTGAAAAAAAAATACCTCTAAAGATAAAATTTGATCATACCCTGGATCTGCATATTGACAAGCTGGCTCCTCATATGGAAAATGAACTCCCAGCCAGAATCATGGAATTTCAACTCCGTAAAAGTGATACTTTTATTCGTGATGCCATTGACAAAAAGTATCCTCATATTACCATCATACACGGCAAAGGTCAGGGTGTTCTGAAAGAAGCCATAGAACATCAGTTGCAACAATTTCATCAGATACGATTTACTTTTACCAAAAATAGCGGTGGAGCAGTGGAAGTGTGGTTGTGAATAATTAACATTTTGTTTTTTCTAATCAAAAGCAAAATGTTATTTAGCTTTAAACTAATATTTGGAAGAGCTTTCTAATAATCATTAAACGTTAAATCAAAATGAAAACTTACTGAATATAAAGGCTGTTAGATAATAAGAATATGTTTAAATAACTCAACAAACATGAATACATTTCTTACCGAAAATCCCTTGTTACTATTGTTTCTGGTGGTTTCTATTGGATATCTGGTCGGTAATATCAAAGTAAAAGGGACAGGCTTAGGCACCGCCGCTGTCTTATTCGTAGGTTTGGCTTTCGGTGCCATGAATCCTGACTTTAACGTCCCTGACATTATTTTCCAAATAGGTATCGTATTTTTTGTTTATACTGTTGGGTTAAGATCTGGACCTGCGTTTTTTGATTCGTTCCGGAAAAACGGATGGAGAGACATATCTTTTGTAATGCTCATGCTCGGATTATCCGCCCTTGTCACCATAGTCATTTACTTTGTCATGGATTTTGATAAGGCTACGATTGTAGGTATGTATTCAGGTAGTTCTACCAATACCACAGCACTGGCCGGTGTCATCGACATGGTCAACCTTAAGGAAAAAGGAAATCCGGTCACCATAAATCATCTAGTGGTCGGCTATACATTTTCATATCCCATGGGTGTATTGGGCGTAATGATTGCCATAAAGATTATGGAACGATTTTTAAAAATTGACTATCAGGCAGAAAAAGAAATACTCAGAAAAGACTATCCTATAGATGAAGACCTGACCAGCCGTGCTATAGAAATAACCAACCATGATATATCCGGAAAGCAAATAAGGGATCTTATTCGTGAGCATAACTGGAATATTGTTTTTGGTCGGGTAGATAGCAAACTGCACGGAACAATATTGTCCAACTGGGACATTACCTTATATCAGGGAGATAAAATCATTGTCGTCGGTACCAGAGAAGAACTCGACGAGGTAGAAAAAATATTGGGTAAAGAAGCGGAAAACAGCCTTACCTATGATAGGAAAGAATATGATATCGTCAGAATATTTGTATCTAACCCCGATGTAGTAGGCAGAGAATTATCATCGCTCAATCTTCAAGAAAAGTATAGTGCCATCATCACCAGAATAAGACGAGGAGATATTGAGATGCTGGCCAAAGGAGATACCATTCTCGAATTGGGAGACCGTATAAGATTTGTGGCTCGAAGACAGGATATCAAGGAAATACAAAAAATATTCGGCGACAGCTATTACGCTTCTAGCAAAATTGACTTGTTTTCTTTTGGCATAGGTATAGCCTTGGGATTGGTTTTAGGTATAATTGAATTTAATCTGCCGGGTGGTTTGGTATTTAAACTAGGTTTTGCTGGTGGACCATTGATCATAGGATTATTACTTGGAGCTCTGCGTCGCACAGGCCCGATCGTTTGGTCACTTCCTTACGGATCTAATGTCACCTTAAATCAACTTGGGCTTACGTTACTACTTGCAGTGATCGGTATTCGTTCAGGACATACGCTGATGGAGAGTTTAAGTGATGGTGCTTGGGTTAAAATATTTTTGGCTGGATCGGTATTGAGCGTAGCCACAGCCATCCTAAGTCTATGGCTAGGATATAAACTGATCAAAATCCCATATTCCTTATTATTAGGATTTGTGGCCAATCAACCGGCCATTCTGGAGTTTGCCACAGACATTACAAAAAACAGGGTACCAGCGATAGGATATTCCTTTATGTTCCCTATTTCATTGGTTATGAAGATATTATTTGCTCAGATATTATATCTTATACTCAGTTGATTTAAAATTTACATATTTATCAAAAAAATATACCGAAACTGTTTTGAGAATTCAGGAATGTATCTATCTTTGCGTCGCTTTTGAAGAAAAGTAGTAATATTCAAATATTGGCCCGTTCGTTTATCGGTTAGGACGCCAGGTTTTCATCCTGGTAGGAGGGGTTCGACTCCCCTACGGGCTACATAAAAAGAATCAAAGTTTTTACTTTGGTTCTTTTTTTTTGCCATCCGGTGAATCGATCCAACAAATCCATGCCAGCCAATGTTTTGGCTGGTTCACTCCCTTCAAAGCAAATTCTTTTGCTTAGATTTTTCTTTTAGAAAAAACAGTCGCTCTTCCTACGGGCTACACAATAAGAATCAAAGTTTTTACTTTGGTTCTTTTTTTTTGCCATCCGGTGAATCGATCCAACAAATCCATGCCAGCCAATGTTTTGGCTGGT
>JBBRVQ010000061.1:0-25471 GCA_038246735.1 Chitinophagales bacterium | reverse complement strand
CTATATGTAGCTGCCATAATTGACACTACCAGCATACCGCAGAGCGGCACAAGTCCTGTGTGATAAATAGAGACATAAAATATCAGCCACACGCTACATAATGTGGCAATCAACATTACTATTGATTCCACCGGTGCTGTTATGTAGTCTGATAAGCTCTTGTGTTGTTGAGTAATAAAGTGATTTGAATTTCTGGATCTTTTCGGATCGCTATCCAAGCACGCTCAATGATATAAGGTCTCAGGATCGTATTGGCTCGAGGAGTAACCCCTAGATTATTTTCACTAACATCACATAGAGTTAAATCAAAATATTTTGAATTTTTATCTGGTGGTGTAAATGGTAATATCGTAAAGGTGATTAAAATTACACCTTTTCGTAATCAAGAAGGCATTTACAACCTTGGATTTTGAGATAAGAATCTTGAAACAGACGGACTTGATGACAAGGTTATCACAAATAATGGGGATATTGATAAAGTCCTTTCAACAGTAGCTTTTACTATTTATGAATTCTTTGATGAATTTCCAGATGCCCTTGTCTATTTAAGTGGATAGATAGCCGAACAAGACTATATCAAATAAACATTTCAAAATTTATTGATTTGATAACCAAAGATTTTGATGTTCTAGGTGAACTAGAAAATGGTTTTGAACGTTATAAAAAGAATGATAATTATTTAGAATTTGTAATAAAACAAAAATATGCCTGTCAACTAAAGTTATAGATAAAAAATTAAAAGGTGGTTTAATTTATAACACTGCACTCTACAAATTTGAAAATATTGATCCATTTCCAAACAAAACAGCATTAGTTGAAAAACGGGGAAAAGGAAGAGATACTAAATCTGACATAGAAGCTGCCTTGAAAAAAGAGAAAATCACGAAGCCATAACAGTGGCCATGAATATATGATCCCTATCGGTCAGCCGTCACATAACCAAGCCGTTGGCAACAATTTTAAAAAAAACAATTCCTAAAATAAATATGAAAAAAGCAAATACCATTTTACTTTCAATCTTTTTAGCAGCAACTGTTTTCGCTCACGAATATGTTTTGATAGCATATAATTATATTGTTAAAGATGGCGAAAAATTGGAACTTCACCTTTTCGTGGCGGACGGATTTAATATCGAATTAGAAAGACCTGTCCAAAAGTCATTCACGAAAAAATTTGAAATGATAAATGAAAATGGAAAAACTGATTTATTAGCAAAATTAGACGACGGAGCATTACCGATTCTAGATATATATGTTGACTTTAAAGGTTTGGGATTGATACATATGGAACGTGATTACGCACGCATAACAATGCCCAATGACAAATTTGAAAGCTACCTCGAAGTTGATAACATCGAGAACATAAAAATAAATGATAGCACAAAGACAGAACAATCGGAAAGATACACGCGCTATATAAAGACATTAATCCAAAGCAATGCAAAACAAAATGATGAAATTTACAAAACAGTTGTCGGACATAATTTTGAGATAGTCTTACTACAAAATCCTTATGAATTGAGCAAAGGCGATTGGATTAGTGCCAAAGTATTATTTATGGGCGAACCACTTAAAAATAAGGTAATTACCGCCCGAAACAGGATAGGCAACGAACCAGCGATTTTTCAATATTCCCGAACGGATGAAAATGGCAAATGTTCTTTCAAATTGGAAAGAGAAGGCGTTTGGTTTTTTCATTCAACTCATATGATTGCATCCCCCAACAAAAATGATACGGATTGGGAAAGTTTTTGGACTACATTTAGTTTTGGGATAGCAGAAACCGAATAAAGGCAGTTGCCAATACCGAATAAAAATAATAGGGCAATTAATCGCAAAACTCAATGGTTCTAGCACTTTTGGTAAGTCGCCAAATTTTAAAATTTATTTAATTTGTATAATTATGAATAAATTTTAACTAAATCATTGTCTATATTTTAGGGTACACTATATTGAACGCTCATCCGTATTTAACTACTAAAAATATGTAGAACTTGATAAAGAGTTTCTGATTGAAATATGCAGGAAAATTATTTTTAACGAGCCAACAAAAAATTTCATCACAACATTTTAATAAAAAGACAAAAATAATCAGATCAGGTTTAACGCAAACTTCAATACATCATTATATTGTAAAAATAATTAATGTATATTTTCTTTTTTGTGAGCTATTCATCAAATTTAAGTCAAAAAGAATTAATTTTACAATATTATGTCAAATACATCATTCATAGGTCACAATATTGATATTGCTGCTACTTTACTCAAGAAGGGAGAAGCAGTAGCTATTCCCACAGAAACCGTCTATGGCCTGGCAGCAAATGCACTTAATACAGATGCTGTAGCCAAAATTTTTCAAATAAAACAAAGACCAACTTTTGATCCCTTAATTATACATTTGCCATCGTTTGAAAAAGTATACGAATATGTGGTGGAGGTACCTGAGATATTTAAGCAAATGTCTGAAAAATTTATGCCCGGGCCATTGACTTTATTGCTCAGGAAAAAAGATATCATACCGGATATTGTTACTGCAGGTTCACCTTATGTTGCAGTAAGAATACCTTCTCATTCAGTTACAAAAGCCTTGCTCGAAAAAATTGACTTTCCTCTTGCTGCTCCTAGTGCAAACCCTTTTGGCTACATAAGCCCAACTACAGCACAACATGTGGCTGATCAGCTAGGCAATAAAGTGTACTACATCCTGGATGGTGGTCCATGTGATGTCGGATTGGAAAGTACTATTATTGGTATGAATGAGGATGGTCAGATCGAAATATTAAGAAAAGGTGGCTTATCAATAGAAAGTATTCAGGAAGTAGTAGGAAAAATAATAATCCGAGATATCTCTACCTCCAATCCCGAAGCGCCGGGTATGCTTACCAGTCATTATGCACCTAAAGTGTCCTTAGTGCTAACTGATCTGAGACAACTTAATATAGTATCGGATATCAATAGAACGGGAATCATTTCGTTCAGAAATTTTCTCCCAATGATACCTACCAAACATCAGATTGTATTATCCCCGTCAGGTAATTTTTTAGATGCTGCTAGGAATCTTTTTTCTGGAATGCGCTATCTCGATGGGTGTGAAATAGATATTATTTATGCTGAGTTGGCACCTGAGATGGATTTAGGTATTGCGATCAATGACAGACTCAGACGAGCAGCACATCGTTAAAAAAAATAACGACTTCAATACTTGATCAAAGCCGCTATTCATTATATCATTATCAAAAATCTATACCGCAAAACTCTCCCCACAACCACAAGTTCGGGCTGCATTGGGATTGTTAAAATAGAAGCCTTTCCCATTTAAACCGCCTGAAAATTCAAGCGTAGTATTGCACAGATATAAAAAACTTTTAAGATCTGTCACCACCCTTACACCATTATCGTCAAATACCTGATCATTGGGTTTATTTTCATTATCAAAATCCATTTGATAACTTAGCCCTGAACAGCCTCCGCTCGTCACACTCACTCTTACGAAGTAAGAATCTTCAAGATTTTTGGTTTTAATAATCTCGGCTATCCTCTCTTTAGCGCTGTCAGCTACAAATAACATGATCTATTACCTTTTAATGAATTATTACAAATGAACTACAGCAATATTAATGTGCTGCTACCAGTTCATTTTTCTTTTTATAGTCTGCTATGGCACTTTTAATGGCATCTTCAGCCAAAACCGAACAGTGGATTTTTACTGGTGGTAAAGCCAGTTCTTCCACAATGGCCATATTGTCGATCGTCAAAGCCTCATTAATGGTTTTTCCTTTCAACCATTCTGTGGCCAAAGAAGAAGATGCAATGGCTGAACCACAACCGAATGTTTTAAATTTTGCATCAACAATGGTGTCAGTAGCTTCATCCACTTCTATCTGAAGTCTCATGACGTCACCACATTCCGGTGCTCCTACTAGTCCTGTGCCTACATTTTTTTTATCTTTATCCAATGTACCCACGTTTTTTGGGTGCTTAAAGTGATCAAGTAATTTTTCTGAATATGCCATTGTATTATTATTTTTAAATGATTGGTTTAATAAAATTTTTTTATACGAGTTTAATGTTCTGACCAGACGACACTATCCAGATCTATACCTTCTTTATACATCTCCCAAATCGGACTTAAATCCCGCATATGATTGACTCCTTTGGTCACTGCGTCAATGGCATAATCCACGTCATCTTCGGTAGTAAATCTACCTAAACTGAATCTGATAGAAGAGTGTGCCAGATCGTCACCCAGTCCTAATGCGACCAAAACATAGGAAGGCTCAAGAGAAGCAGATGTACAAGCTGACCCCGATGATACAGCTATATTCTGATTGAAAGTCATCATAAGTCCTTCCCCTTCCACATGCTTGAAAGAAATATTGGTAACATGCGGCATTCTATGGTCTATGTTTCCGTTTACGTATACTTCTTCCAGATTATCTTTAAATGCATTTTCTAGTTTATCACGGAGTTTGGACAATCTTTCAGTATCTTTTGACATTTCTTCTTTGGCAATAGCTGCAGCCTTTCCAAATCCTACGATACCTGGAACATTTAATGTACCTGATCTCATTCCTCTTTCATGACCTCCGCCATCCATTTGGGCGGTTACTTTTACCCTTGGGTTTTTTCTATTGACAAATAAAGCGCCGACACCTTTTGGTCCATACATTTTATGGGACGTAAAAGCCATTAAATGAATGCCAACTTCTTTAGGATCCACAGGAATCTTACCTATCACCTGAGTGGCATCACTCATGAACAACACACCATGCTTTTTGCATATATCTCCAATTTTTTTCATGGGCTGAATGACTCCGGTTTCATTGTTGGCCCACATGATAGAAATTAGAATAGTTTTGTCTGTGATCGCTGCTTCCAACTCTGCCAAATCTACAAGTCCGTCATTTTTTACATCCAAATAAGTTACCTGGCCTCCCAGTTTTTCTACTTTTTTACATGCATCAAGTACAGCTTTATGCTCTGTCTTTGCCGTAATGATGTGATTGCCTTTTGAAGCATACATTTCAAATACTCCCTTTATACCAAGATTATCTGACTCTGTAGCTCCAGAAGTAAAAATAATTTCTTTAGGATCTACATGGATCAATTCAGCGATTTGCTCACGAGCATACTCTACTGCTTCCTCTGCCTTCCATCCGAACGGGTGATTTCTGCTGGCAGCATTGCCCGGAATTTCATAAAAGTACGGTAACATGGTTTCCACTACTCGGGGGTCAGTGGGTGTCGTTGCATTATTATCAAGATATATCATTCTATTGTCTGCCATGATCTGCTTAATTATATTTAATCTAAATACAAATGTAACGCTATTTTGTTTAATTTGCATCAAGATTTAGTTAAACTTTTATTATAAAGTTATAAATTTAATATGAAGACATACCACATTTAGATATGTGAAAGCTCTTTAATATTTTAAGGTTTCTGCTATAAAGACTTATAAACAAGTAGTTTTATAATGTAATGATTAGTTGTTTTGTGGGAAGTGAAAAACATTTTTTTAAGGTTCTATACTTTTATCAGCGTTATTTATAATTTTTATCACCCTGACTTCTTCTATTTTCGTATCCGATTTGGAAAGAATGATAAAACGATAATTTTCCAATACTATCTCTTCGCCTACCTCAGGAATACTTCCATGCGTCATTACAATATAACCTGAGAGCGTAACATATTCTTCTTCGGGCAGATTTAGAAGTTTGTATTTACTATTTATAAATCCCAGTTCAATTCTTCCTGAAAAAATAAATTCGTTTTCAGAAATCATTTTATCGGTAAAATCTTCTTCATCGTGTTCATCTGCTATCTCTCCAAATATTTCTTCCAAGATATCTTCTAGAGTAATGATACCCGCAGTACCTCCGAATTCATCCACCACACATGCTATGTTAGTCCCGCTCTTAATGAATTTATATAAAAGATCCTGCACATTCATGACTTCAGGCACAAAATCAATGTCCATTATATTTCGTTTGATCGAAGATATATTTTTAAAAAGTTGCTGATGATGAAAATATCCTACGACGTTTTCTACTTCACCATCTGTAACAATCAGCCTGGAGTGTTTTGAAGAAATAAAGGTATCTTTTACTGTCTGTAAATCATCACTTTTGTCTATAAATACAATTTCATTGCGTGGGATCATACAATCTCTGACCTTAAGAAGATTTAGATTAAGTGCATTTGCCAGTATTTCTTTATCTATTTCCTTTTCTTCATTCACATTGGATTGAATATAGTGCTCCAAATCCAGCTTTGTAATATTATTTCCATCGATTGTCTCTATATTTCCGAAAATAAGCCGGATAACCAGACTAGAGGTTTTAGTTAAAAGCCAACTGGGAATCAACAATATCCATGTAAAAAATCTCAATGGACGTGCAAGCCTGTATATCAACTCATTGGCATAAAGGCGAAATATAGTTTTAGGAAGGAATTCACCAAATATAACTATTATAACGGTCAGGACTACGGTGGTCAGAAATGAAACTGCAAAACTACCTTCTGGCAAGACCATATGCAAAAGCGGCGTGAAAATAGAACTAAAAAAAATCGTGTACATGACCAGCACAATGTTATTGCCTACCAGCATCGTACTTATAAAAGACTTGGGGTCATTGTAAAGCATGGCAAGTATCTGACCTCTCTTGGAACCCTTGTTTTTTAGGACTTCAAGACTGAGTTTATTGGCAGACAAATAGGCAATCTCACTGCCTGAAAAGAAGCCGGACAATATCAAAGTAATAAGTACAAGAATTACCGAGGTGATCATACCCTTATTTTAACTGCAAATTTAATTAATTGCTGTGACAAAATCAGAAACATTTATTTTCCCCTGTACTTTTTGCTTTATTTCAAAGCGAGTAAACTCCTGATTGGCCTTAAAACCGAAGCCATAAGTAGTGTCTCCTTTTTCAGCCTGTGTAATCCTTACAAGTTTATCTGTATATACGATTCTTTCTCGCTCATCCCATATAAGTTCAGGCGTTTCCAGTTTTTCATTTTTATCATTGTAAAAAATAACATTGCCTTTAGCTGTAATTTTTTGTGTTCTTTCTTCCCTCACAGCCGTTTCTGCTTTCAGCCAGCTATATACAATCTTATTTTCATTCAAAAATTCAAGTAAAATACCTTTGGGAAAAACATCTTTTGAGTTTCCATATTCGCTAAATCGCTCCATGACAGGTGCATGAATCACAATTTTGACTATTGCTGAGTCGCTATATACAATTCTGATATTTTTGCCACGTTCGACATCAGCCCGAAGCCCCTCTGATAGCAAGCTGTCTATATCTTCTACTTTTGTACTGCAGGATATCAAAAACAAAATAAAGATTGCTCCAAATATTTTCTCCATCATTTTTCAGAAGATAAAACAGTCACATCACCAGCATAATTTTCTATAGATCCATCTAGCCATTTTATTTTAGCTCTCCACACATAAACCCCCGTTACAACTGGAGTGCCAACATCCTGATTTTTTTTCTTAAATCTGCCATCCCAACCGCTCTGCATATCGTTTCTTTTGAAATCCAATCCATCCACACCCTGATATACCAGATTTCCCCATCGGTCATATATCTCCAGCAGTTCAATATTCTCCACACCTTTGGATGCCCAGACATTAAAAAAATCATTCGACCCGTCATTGTTGGGTGAAAAAATATTAGGCGCATATACTTTCAGATTTTTTACCACTCTGATCTCAATGACATCTTCCCCTATACAACCATTGGAATCGATGACTGTCACCATAAAGCTGGTCGTATTCCCGATATAAGCTATAAAATTTTCAGGATCTGTTTCTATTAATTCAGGATTCCAGATGATGGTATCTTTATTTTTTACTGGCATATAGGTCAACTGTATCAAAGCAGAATCCCCCAGCTCTATCGTCTGATCGATGCCTGCATCTACAATGATGGGAAGCGGTTGATTTACGATGGTTGTTATGGTATCTACACAGCCTTTCAGATCCTGTATTCTGATCTGATAGGATCCGGCAGCCAGATTGCCAAACAAAGGATTTGGCCTGAATAGTGCGCCATCCAAACTAAAACTATACTCTGGAGCACCCCTCAAACCACTTGCGAGAATACGGCCTTCCGGGATCTCAAAACATCTGAGATCCACCACACTGGCATTAACGGATAAAGTACTGGTATCTTTACAGCAGGGATCTACAAAAAAATCAACGATTTTGGTCACAGCGCAACCTCTGGAGCTTTCTACAGTAAGTGCCGCGGTCTTAACTCCAAAAGATTGATACACCACATCAAATGGTCCAGTACCATTTATTCTGGAAGGAACTGATCTTTCACCAAAATTCCAGGTATATTTTACTATAGGGTCTGTGAGCGATTCAGAAGTATTGGTAAAAATGACAGATTTATCACATTCAAAAGCTTTGTTGGCATTCACTTCAAAATTGGGTTTTGGTCCTAAAAATGTTCCGGTACCACCAAACTGAATACCAAAGCCTAAACCTGACCTACTGAAATTATTTATTATGAGCACATAGGATTTGCCCGCTTCCATATCAATAGGCTGCACAAAATTATTGTTGTTCCCCACACAACCGCCTGGTTCAGATATATCTGTTTCGCCTTCCCTTAGACCGGTGGGACCGTTACATCTGGCCCATTGTGAAAGGGGTACTACATTGCCCAAACCATCCGTATTTGCTCCAGCGCCTTCACATCTTAACAATTTTTTTGAAGAGCATTCATCAATTCCATTCGGTAATTCGTATAAAGCAAAATCTATGTCATCCGTGATCTGATTAGGAAAATTATTATTTGGTGTGAGTGTAAAAGTAAGTCGGCCTGACGATTCACAGGTCCATTTATACCAGGCAGATGCAAACTCACCTCCTATACAAATGCCTTGCTCCAATTCATTTCTGTCACTGCCGTTTCCTTGCAGTTGTTCCACCACAAAAGATGATTTGTCACAGAGCACTACTGCCCTACTGCAATCACTCTCAGGCGCTTTTACGGGTATAAAATCATCAATACACAATTTGAAGGTACCTTCGCCGCCAATCGACGACTCTATCATAATATAATACGTCTGTCCTATGTTCAGATCATCAAAAACCAATTCGTCCACTCCCACATCCTTACCGGGAGAACAAGTTACGTACTGTCCACATCTTTGAAACAGTATAATTTTCGGACTTCTCATTGTGCCACCGTTTCCAAAACCCAAAACTCTGATCAAGACTGCCGGTTGCTTTGGGACAAAAGAAAACCAGACCCCATTGGCCCATTTTAGGGATATACATGCAGCCGTACCTTGAGCAAACTCTAAATCAGCTTTGGCGCTTACATTGGTAAACTCACCGTCTCTTGAACAATAATTATCCGAAGTTAATATCGGAGTGCCAAACGGACAATCATCATTCAGTAGCTGTGCAGTAGCTGATGGAAGTGCAAAATACAATCCAATAAAGGTGAACAATGTTGCAAATCGAACAATTTTTTGAACCCGGAACATACACTTAATTTTCATAAATAAACGCGCTTAGAGCTTAAGAGTTTTATACTAAGACGACTTCAAAACACTTTTAGCTGCTACAAAGCTATGATTTTAACGGAAATTTAATGTTTTTATCCTAGCTAAATGGGATATGATTACTTTTGCGGGACATTTTTTCAAATCGATTACCGGACCAAAACCATATCCATGCTCTATATTGTCCCTACACCTATCGGGAATCTCGAAGATATGACTTTCAGGGCTATCAGTGTATTGAACAGTTGTGATGTCGTACTCACAGAAGATACAAGGACCAGTGGCAAGCTCCTGAAACATTTCAATATCGACAAACCCATGTGGGCTTTTCATGCATTTAATGAACATAAAGCACTCAAAAGTATCATCGAGCATTTGCGACAGGGTAAAAATATCGCTTTGATCTCAGATGCCGGTACACCGGGTATTTCAGATCCAGGATTTCTGCTGGTGCGAGAATGTGTAGCCCATGGTATCAAAGTAAGTTGTCTACCTGGTGCTACAGCTTTTGTACCTGCTTTGGTATCGTCGGGTATGACTACAGATAAATTTTTTTTCGAAGGTTTTTTACCTCACAAAAAAGGCAGACAGACCAGATGGAAATACCTGACCACGCTAGATGTGACTATCATAATGTATGAATCACCCCATCGTCTTATGAAATGTCTCGAAGAAATAAAAACATATCTAGGAGAAGATAGAAGGGTGTGTGTAGCCAGAGAAATCAGCAAAATGTTTGAAGAATTTTATACCTCGGATGTAAATGATGTCATAGCGCATTATACCAAAATGCCTGCCAAAGGAGAAATTGTGATCATCGTGGAAGGTAAAATCAAATAAAATAAAGAATCAGAATAAAAAGTCATACCATTCATGATAACATTTGAAAGATATAAATTGCCCAATGGACTGAGCGTCATCATACATGAAGACAAGTCCACTCCCATGGTGGCAGTAAACGTCGTATATAACGTGGGGTCAAAATATGAAGAACCTGATAAAACAGGTTTTGCGCATCTCTTCGAACATCTCATGTTTGGAGGATCGATAAATATTCCTGATTTTGATGATCATATTCAGGATGCTGGTGGTGAAAACAATGCTTTTACCAATACAGACCTGACCAATTTTTACGAAGTCCTACCTGCAGAAAATATAGAAACCGCATTATGGCTAGAATCAGACCGCATGCTGCAGCTTCGATTTAGTAAAAAATCACTCGATACACAAAAAAAAGTAGTGATCGAAGAGTTTAAGGAAACTTGTCTCAACGAACCTTATGGTGATATGTGGCATCATCTCAGCAGGTTGTGCTACAAGGTACATCCCTATCAGTGGCCTACCATCGGTAAAGACATGATTCATATTGCAGAAGCAACACTGGACCAAGTCAAAACATTTTTTTATCACTACTACCGCCCTGACAATGCTGTCATCGTCCTTGCAGGAAATATAGATATAAAAAAAGGGGTGGAATTGGTAGAAAAATGGTTTGGTTCTATACCGGCAGGACATTTTACTAAACCAAATTATCTGTACGAACCACCGCAAACATCATTTCGTCAGGATATTCTTCGACAGGATGTGCCGCATGATGCAGTATATCAGGGATATCATATGGCAGGCCGGCTGGACGATGGTTTTTATGCCTGTGATTTATTGGCTGATGTGCTAGCCAATGGGCGATCTTCCAGATTTTATCAGAGATTGTACAAAGAACAGGAGCTGTTCAGCACGATAGACGCTTTCATTTCCGGCACGGTAGATCCCGGATTGTTTATCATAGAAGGCAAAACGATGCCGGGTATATCGATGGAAAAAGCCAAAAAGGCAATAAATTCGGAACTGGATATGCTAAAAAATGAGCTGATCTCTGAGCAGGAACTCTCCAAATTAAAAAACAGCGTAGAAAGTAGCCTTTTGTATTCGGAGGTAAGTGTACTCAACAAGGCAATTTCCCTGGCTTATTTTGAAATACTTGGAGATGCAGAAATGATCAATGTCGAAGCGGAAAGATACCAAAATGTCACTGCTGAAGATATCAGAAATGCGGCACAACATGTATTCAGACAAGAAAACTGCAGTGAAGTTGTATACGAAGCAACTGAAATATAAATCAATTTTATAATGAGAATAATAACTTTTACTTATATCCTATTTTTAGTAGTTATCCAATGCTTGGGGCAAATCCCAAAAGTAGACTACAAAGACCAACTTTAAATCATTGACTACTGGTAGGATGCAAAAAGTGATTTTAAAAAATTGACGGGGTTGTCGGTTGCCATTGTCTTTGATCAGGACATCATCTATAAAAAAGGCTATGGTTATGCAGATGTGGCGAATAAAATCCCTTTGAAACCTGAAACCATTGGCTCTATTAGCTCTATCTCCAAATTATTTACATCAGTGGGTGTTATGCAACTATGAGAAAAAGAGAAATTGAGATTAGATGATTTCTTAACTGCTTTGTTGCCCGAGTATAAAATCAATCAGCAGTTTTCAGAATCCGTGCCTATTACTGTAAGGTCAATACTGTCACAATCTTCTGGCTTAACAGGAGATGTGGGCGAGGGTTGGAATGGCCCCAATTTCAATTTTATTACAAGCAATGAATTGAAAAAGACCATGTTAAATCTTCAAACCCTTTATTCCAGCTCTACCTATTGGCAGTATTCCAGCTTAGCCATGAGTTTGCTGGGTGAAATAGTAGCTTCCAAATCGGGCACCGAATATAAAAATTATGGGGAAGAAAATATTTTGAAGCCAATGAACCGGAGTAACACATCCATACTTGTCCGAGAATTTCTGGAAAATAGGAGAAATGGCTAAAGGCTATGGATGACTCGACAGACAAGGTGAAAGAAAACTATTGCCTTTTTTCAATCCAAAGGGTGTATCCCATTTTTGCAAAAAAAGTTTTGAAAAATGCAGCTTGATGCAAAAATGGGATACTCCCGCTTGAAGTTGCTGATTAACATTCGATTTGCTTAGAAATTATCTAAATCTGAGCAATTAGAATTTGTGTCTTTACATAGTGTCGGATGATAAATTCAAATTGAAGCAGAAAGAAATTTGAGAAAGTAAATGCAACAGAAGCTTAAATTTATAAATATTGCTTAATAAGCTCCTCTATTTTTTTATCCGAAAGGTTGTCAACGTCACCTTGGAATAAATTGAGAATAGCAGGACAGTAGTTTGGGAAACTTTTACAAATGTTAGTACTCTTGCGCCTCCTGATTTACCTTTATTTTTGGCGTCAATAGCTAAACGGATTTTATATATATCGTTGCCAAGAGGTGTACCAAAATTTGGGTTTTGTTCTAGTTATGAAAATAATTAAACAATTCTGATTTTAGGAATGCGTACTTCTTAACTAATTTTTTGGCTTCTTTTCTAAAATTTGGGGTGAGTTCAAGATCATAATTTATTTAGAAATTCTTTAACAGCAATAGTTTTTAGTTTTCCATTTTTAAATTGCCTAACTTCTTGAAGTCCAATGTTGATATTGTCCAAAACGCTTTTTTATTTCTTCATCAGTCTCTATTTTTTTAACATAATGTAGGTTTTTTGCCAATTCTATAAAATGGTCATATTCTTGGTTCGTGATATATGGTTACTTGTCTCATTCTGAGTCTTTATTATTGCTTAAAAAACATTAACAAAAGTATAAAAGTTTCAGATAATGCAATGAATGATCATTTGGGGTTTGGTCATTATTTGCCCTATTACTTCAAAAATTAAAATTTTTGTCGCTGATATTTCTTTGCAACCTGATAAAAATAATGGATTGGAAAATACATCTGAAGTGCTGATATTTCAGATACGAACCATATCAAAAAGCCGGTTGATCAGTAAATTAGGTTTTGCCATCATGCCACAAATGGATTCCATTATCGAATATCTGAATAAGATGCTGAAGTATTAAAGTCACTAAATCATTGATTTTATTCTCTTAATACTTGCTACCTTTGCCCCTTCAAAATAACATTTTAACCCATGATCAATTATATAGACGCTGCACTCGATGGGGTTACAGCCCATTTTATCGGCAATCATAGTGAAGGGGAAGATATAATTTACTCTCCCACATTACTCAGTATCGATGATGAAGAACTATATGACATCCTCTTCAAATATTTTCTCACCCATTTTAAAGAACCGGAATATTTTAATTTTACATTCTCTTCTGGAGAAGTAGCGCTCAATCCGGTATATAATTTTGTAGCTAATATCTTTGATGACCCATCCTGCCTACACGAACAGTCTGTCAAAATAGCCCGTCATTTGTATGAAAAGTCAAAACACCCCAATATCAAATCTGGTGAATTGTACATCTCCTACTTTAGCAATGTGTTGGTAGATGACGAACTTGTAAATGCGGTAGGTATATTTAAATCAGAAAACAAAGATCTGTTCCTCAAGCTTGAAAAAGATGGACAGACTTTTCATCTCTTTAAAGACTCAGGAACCAATATCAGCAAACTGGATAAAGGTTGTTTAATATTCAACACTGAGCGGGAAGATGGGTTTAAAATTTGTAATATTGACCATAGTAACCGCTATAAGGAAGCTCAATATTGGCGGGAAGAGTTCCTGATGATCACTGCCAGAGCTGATGATTATCACCAGACCAAAAATTATATTCAAGCCACCAAAAGCTTCATCAAGGACCGAATGTCCAAAGAGTTTGACACCGATAAAGCAGATGAAGCAGCAGTCATGAACCGTTCATTTGAATATTTTAAACATCAGGAAAAATTTGATGCTATTGAGTATGAAACCAGGGTATTTAAAGATGACAAAGTAGTCGAAGCGTTTCAGGACTATAAACATGAATATCAGAGTACCCGTTCAGCCGCATTGGGTGATGCATTTGATATATCAGAATATGCAGTAAAAAAGCAAGGCCGCGTTTTCAAAAGTATCATTAAGCTGGATAAAAATTTCCATATCTACGTGCACGGTGATAAAAATAAAATTGAAAAGGGAACAGACAGTGAAGGCAGGAAATACTATATTCTGTATTATGAAGATGAGAGTTGAGCTTTTAAATATTGACAAGAAAAATTTATTTCATTGCTTCGAAATGCCAATAATATTTAAAAAAAGCACCTTTTCTGTTACTTCTTGATCAGACTTTTAGAAATAATCCCATTTTCAGTCAAAATATTGACCAGATAAAAACCGGACAACAGCGAATTGACATCAGAAGTAAAATTGTCTTTGTTAACATTTATATTAAGAACTGTTTTTCCTGTCAGGTCTACGATTTTTAAGCTTATGATTTCCACATTAGAAACTATATTGATATTGCCATCAGTTGGGTTAGGATAAATACTGATATTCGGGATAGTTTCTATTGGTAATGGCCCAATATAGTATGCTCTTGAATTTATCTGATTGAAAGAAATATTATCTTTTGCTCCAGTAGGAATGCCTGATATTTTTACAGCATCTATATAAATCTGATCGGCATTGGTACTCGCCACACACTCAAAACGAAATTTTCCATTTTGAATCAAAGGGTAGGAAGTAGCATTCAACACAAAGGTAACATCATAAAAAGTACTATTATAAAAATCAGTACCACTGGTATAACTTTTTAATGTATTCCATTGGATTCCATCGTGATATTTTAATAGGAATCGTTCTCCTTTTTCCATACTGTAGGAATAAAAAGAAAATTCAATGATCACTTTTGATAAGTTTCTTAAGTCTATTTCGGGAGATGTCATGGCAGATTCATCTCCACTGTTATCCCTGATCATGATAGAATAATCACCTTCTCTGGAGAAATCACCGGAGTATCTTTCTGTATCCGAAGACCCGCCTGTCCATCTATCCCATCCTGTTTCAAAATAGGATGCATAAGGTAATACATAAGAGGAATCCGTAGGGTCAGGCGCTGTCTGACAAGCTATACAGTCACTTCCTCCACAATCAATTCCTGTCTCGTTACCATTTTGTACTCCATCAAAGCAAGTAAAACAAGATGTGCAATCACTGCCACCACAATCAATACCTGTCTCATCCCCATTTTTTATACCATCATAACAAGAGATACATGGGGCACAGGTACTTCCCCCACAGTCAATGCCTGTTTCAGTTCCGTTTTTTAGACCATCAGTGCAGGTGGGTGATTTGTTGACAATACAAAAAGCATGAGACGCAGATTTGCCAAAAGCACCGCCTTCCCCGATAAGTGTTTCACTTTCAAAAATCCGATAATTTCCTTTGCCATATTTACAGCAGATACCGTCACTGTAGGTATCGTATATGGAAAATGTATAACACCCTGGGATAAAGCAGGTGTCAATTTTTAGGAAGGTATTCTTTTGGGAACTAATATATTTTGGACTCTTTAGGACCACAAGACCTTTGCTATCTTTGATGTCCCAAGATGTTTCCTGAGGATAATTATCCAATTGAAGCTGGAAACTTATTTTTCCGCAGTAAATATTTTCCTTATCCGGTATTCCGCATCCATTGGATTTTGTGATGCTCTGTCTGATGCCACCTGCGGCAAACAATGATTGCATTCTTGTTTTTTGACCGGCGGTAAACAGATTTAGACATGCATCATCAGAATAGTCCATATAATTTTGTATCATATCGAGCGATCCACAGGACCAATGGCCTTTGGCACAACCGTAGTTGGGGGCATCGGATTTGGGTGTATCCAAAACGAGGTCGTCAGTCGTACAATCTGATGATCCCCAGATGTGTTTGAGATTTAACCAGTGGCCTACCTCATGCGTGGTGGTACGTCCGAGATGAAATCCTGGTGTTACATCAGATCCTGTGCCGAATACTTTGTAATCAATCACCACACCATCTGTTTCTGGTTTTCCACCTGGAAACTGGGCATAACCCAACACTGTTCCTGTGATGTCCCCTACCCAGATATTGAGATAATTTTCAGAAGGCCAAGCATCTCTGCCCCCTTTTGAAGTATATTTGATAAGGTCTCCGTTACTCGCAAATGATGAAGCAGTCGTGTATGACCTTGTAATACCGGTGGTTGATTTACCTGAAGGATCTACTGTGGCCAGACAAAACTCAATGTTTGTATCTGCTGCTTGTAGCCATACATTGTTTGCATCTGTATTTAATCTTCTGAAATCCTTATTCAAAACATCTATTTGTGTATTGATCCGATCCAGACTTATATTTTCAGATGGATCATTGTAGACTATGTGTACAACCACCGGAATGGTCACAAAAACATCATTTCTGATAGAAACTGATTTTTCAAATTCATGAATATGCTTTTCAAGTTGATTCATGATCTCCATCCTTCGTGGATTGGAAAGAATCTCATTTTGATGATAAGTGTCAGTATAACAATCTCTTTTCTGTCCAAATGAATATTCTGAGAAGGAAATAGAAATAAGTAAGAATACACAAAATTTACGCACCATATTTCTGTGTTAATAATTAATATTAGTTTACATATTACGAATTGAGCAATTATGATGCCAGACGTAGCTTAGTTATATTTGTTTTATTTTTTCGTATGTATTTTGGGCGGGTTATTAATGATACTTCAGTTGATATTGATTAAAAAATTCACTCACTTTAAAATTCATTACAACATTTTTAAAAGAGTGATAGTGCCATTTTTAAGTGGGCAAGTCATCGAGTGTAAGATGGTGAGCTAGTCTAATCTTAAACAAATGTCAACCTGCAAAGTGTGCTGCAACAGTCGTCGGTAAAATTACCTTTCTTAAACCCAAAGATTCAAAGGGAGCTCTCCGCTTACTACTAAAAAATATCTTCGATTGAACTTGCAGTAACCCAAAAAATGATTTAAATCATATTAAATTATAATTAGATTTATTCTAAATAATTATAAAAGATAAAATTCTCGTTTTATATTTGCCGCTAATTAGAATCAATCCAAATAAAAATGAAGATCAGTTTTTTAATCATCTTAACTATTTTAATATTCGTCGCTCAGGCATCTTTTGCTGGAAATACGCTTCTCAGTAAAGTTAAACCTTCTGTGATGGGCTATATCATGACCAATCAGTCTGATCCTGTCATAGATGCACATGTATTAGTACAAGGTACACTGATTGGTACGATGACTGATTTGACAGGAAAGTTCGAACTGTACAATATCAAGCCAGGTCAATATACTTTGATTATTTCTGCACTGGGGTACCTTACATTCAGTAAAAGCATAGAAATATCAGACAATAGTCCGACTGTAGTCAATATCACCATTGATGAAAATGAATTTCTTGTCCCGGAGGTGTTGATTATGGGAAAAAGTGATAGACTTTTTTCAAAAATTCCCGGTTCAGCATCTTTTCTAAATAGTAAGGAGATAGGTTACATCAATCCGATTTCGGGCAATGAAATATTCAGACGAAGTCCGGGTGTCCATGTAGTAGATGAAGAAGGTGCCGGTATGAGAGTCAATATAGGTATCAGGGGCCTTGATCCGGACAGAAGCAGATCCCTGCTGGTACTTGAAGATGGTATACCTGTTGCCCTTGCACCATATGGAGAGCCTGAGATGTATTATACACCACCAATCGACCGTATGTCGGGCGTAGAAATTCTTAAAGGCTCAGGTCAAATACTCTATGGTCCCCAAACTATAGGTGGTGTGATCAATTATCTTACCCAACAGCCGCCTGCTGAGTCCACAGGAAAAATCAAAATACAAGCAGGGCAGGGAGGCTATCTGAGTGTACTGGCAAACTATGGCAATACCGTCGGCAATACAGGATATAATGTTACTGTACTAAAAAAGAAAGCAGATAAACTTGGTATAACGTCATTTGACATCACCGACGTCAATACAAAACTGGTGCTAAATCTCAATGAGAAGTCTGTCATATCATTGAAAGCTGGTTTTTATAATGAATCATCCAATGCAACCTATATTGGACAAACACAAACAATGTATGACAAAGGCACACAAGATGCCGTCCACATGGCACCGGATGACTTGCTGACAGTGAGGAGATACAGTACCAGTCTAAATCATGAATATAAGTGGAATACCAAAACAAGAATCAAATCTATCGCTTTTGCATATTCTACATCCCGCAATTGGAGAAGACAGGATTTTGTATCCAATACTACTGGAAATATCAAACCATCCAACTGGACAGGCGTAACTTGGGGTGATGAGAGTGTAACTGGCGGTGCCGTCTATATGAGAAAAACCACAGCCAATAGAAATCGTCAGTTTGAAGTGACAGGATTGGAAACAAAACTGGAGCATGATTATAATCTACTGGGTATCTCACACACCTTAAAATCAGGAATAAGATATCTGTATGAAAATGCCATTGAGCAACGCATTAATGGCAGTGCCCCCAATGTAAACTCCGGAGCGCTGGTGGAAGATGAAACCCGACCCGGTGACGCCATAAGTGCCTTTTTACATCAGACATCTGAGATGTCATCAACCTTGGCCTTGCACTATGGTGTGCGTCTGGAGAGGTTTGATTATGGCAGGAATATAGATCGGAGGATGTTTACCGTCAATGGTCAAAATGTACTGCAAGATACCATCCTTAATCAATCTAACGGTATACAACAATGGATACCCGGAGCCGGATTTACCTGGAAGCCATCAGATAAAGTCCACATCTTTGGTGGTGTGCATACAGGATTTGCTCCTCCGAGAACCAAGGATGCTATTTCCAATATCGGAGAAGTGTATCATTTGTCAGCTGAAAAAAGTATCAATACGGAGCTTGGTATTCGGACAAATATTATCAAAGGTATTCAGGCAGAAATCACTGGTTTTTATATGAATTTCAGTAATCAGATTATTCCCGTATCCGAATCCAGTGGGGGTACAGGCACTGGCTTGGTCAACGGTGGCTCTACAATTCATCAGGGGCTGGAGAGTGCATTTACCATCAATGTCTCTGAGATGGCGGGATGGTCAAAAACCAGCCTTACATTTAATACAAATATCACCTACATCGATGCACACTTTTCGGGTGACAGACGGAAGGGTGGTGAAAGTCTGGGTGGCAATACAACACCCTATGCGCCTTCCTATTTGTTCAATTCTTCTGTCACCGTGGAGACTTTGGGTGGCTTTTCATTCAGATTGGGTTCCAATATTGTCTCTGGACAGTATGCTAATGAGTTGAATACATATGCCGCTACACCTGATGGTCGCATTGGATATATCCCTGCTTACCATACATTTGATGGCAATGTAGGCTATAAAGTCACAAAATGGAATACAGCTTTTACGATCTCAGTAAAAAACATCACCAATGAACGATATATTGTTTCTCGTCGACCTCAGGGCATTCGCGTGGGCTTACCTCGATGGGTCACGGTAGGTGTGGAGTATAATTTTTAAGATCAGATAATTTTAAATCAAACAAATGCCATTTGCATGATAAATGATTCCAGAGATTTGTTTATCTCTTATTTTAAAGTAAGGGTACCTTTATTTTCAGACTTCACTTTTTTGGCTTAATATTGTGCTTTTATCTACTCAAATAAGATCGACAATGAAACTTATTTCCTGGAATGTGAATGGTATTCGAGCAGTTGTGGGCAAAACTTTTTTGCAACAATTTGCTGAAATGGATGCTGATATTTTTTGTCTTCAAGAGACCAAAGCACAAGATGATCAGGTGGCTGAAGCGCTTTTTTCCCTCAAGGACTACCATATACATAGCAATTCAGCTGATAAAAAGGGGTATTCTGGCGTTTGTATTATATCAAAAGTAGAACCTATTGCTATAACCATGGATATGGGAGTACATCAACATGACAATGAAGGAAGAGTAATTGCCGCAGAGTATGAAAACTTCTATCTCGTAAATGTTTATGTTCCCAACAGTGGTGAAGGTCTCAAAAGATTGGATTATCGGGCTGAGTGGGATGAAGATTTCTCTCAGTATCTGGCAAAACTTCGTCTGAAAAAAAATGTAATCGTCACAGGGGATTTTAATGTGGCACATCATGCTATTGACCTTGCCAGACCCAAAGAAAACTACAATAAAACTTCAGGTTTTACCCAAGTTGAGATCGATGGCATGGGCAAAATTCTTTCCAGAGGTTTTATTGATTCTTTCCGAATGCAACATCCAGACAAAGTACAATATTCATTCTGGAGTGCCCGATTTGGAGCCCGAGCAAAAAATATGGGCTGGCGTATCGATTATTTTTTAGTGGACGAAAGGATGAACTCGCTCATCAAAGATGCCTTTATTCTGGATCAGGAGATGGGTTCAGATCATTGCCCGATAGGCCTGCTTTTAAACTGATGAAATTGAGGCTAAAAAGATTGTATCCTTGGAAGATGATGGAATAAAGTTTTCGAAAAATTTTCAACCAATCAAAATATATATCTTCAATATCAAGTTTAAATATTCAATTTTCATTTTCTATTGTTAACCTAAATTTAAAAAAGTAATGAAAAAATCAATGTTGCTTAATCTACTAATGCTTGTTGCTATTACTTCCAGCCAAATTCTATCAGCACAATCGCTGGATGCGAAGTTGTAAGCAAGCCTAGAGAACAACGGTACTCCGAAAAATAGACATCTATAAAACGAACTTCGATATCACGACAAGTACTTATGGACTGACTTTTGCGTGACACAGACCGCCCCGAATGTTTTAAAAAATTTTTCCACCGCACATTTTAATGAGTTATTTTAGCCAGCACACATTGGCACATTTGGTTTTGCCCTACACACAAACCGACCTTTCGAAAAACCAAAAGAGCCAATTTTACCGACTCAAGCTTAGGATGTTGAAAATTAAATTCAAAAAAATCATATCAAGCAATGTAATGTTCAAAAATTATTTTTACTTTTGCGAAGTAACTATCATAAACTGATACTTGTTTCATTATGGCAAAACAATTTTATAAAGCTATCTATTTCAGCGACTACCCTTCGGAAGACTCGAAAGATAAGTCTGTAACAATTGCATTTAGTGAACCTGAAGAACCTTATTTTTCAAAGGTGAAGGACTTGACTACTCTAGAAATTAAAGAACTAATTGGCATCGAAACATACAAACAGCTTACTCTTTTTGCCGAGAAACAAGAACGCTCAATTAACCAAGTTGTCAAACGTCTTATAAAGCAAAAACTTCCGGAGATAGACAAAGTTGATGGAGTTACAGTAAAAGATGTAACATTTGTAAAAAGTAAAGACATACCATTTCAAAGATGGTATCCTTATATTGAAGGTTATTCTCCTGATTTTGTAAAATCATTAATAAAAAACTACGGAATCACGGATACTCTTATTTATGAACCTTTTGCAGGTACAGGAACAACACTACTTGCGGCTGATGATTTAGGATTGTCAACAGTCTATTCAGAGGTAAATCCATTATTACAATTTTTAATTCAGACGAAACTTAATGTTTTAAAAGCAAAAGAATCTCAAAGGAAGAAGCTTTCCAAAGACCTTAAGGATATTCAAAAAGCTATTTTGAAAAACATAAATAAGTTTGAAGAAGATAAGTCGCTAAGAGAATCCTATAAATCCTTATTCTCCGATAAAAAATATTTCCCTGATGAAACTCTTGTGCAAGTATTAAAATTAAGGTCGTATATAGATATAGTTAAATTAGAAGATGAACTTCTCGCTGACACTTTAAGCGTAGCTGTTATTTCTTGTTTACTCCCTGTATCATATCTTAAGAAAGTTGGGGATGTCAGATTTAAAACGGCTAAAGAAATTGAAAAGGAGCTGAAAACTTTCAATGAAATTTTGCCAGGTAAAATAGGAAACATAGCGGAAGATATTTTGAATTTTGACTATAAGCTAAAAGGAAAACCCGAATTCATTCTTTCAAATGCAAAAAATATCGGTCGGGTAAACGATTTGAAAATTGGAGCAATTATTACAAGTCCGCCTTATTTAAATGGAACAAATTATTTTAGAAATACCAAAATAGAACTTTGGTTTTTAAGGTTTTTACAATTTGAAAATGATTTGCGTTTTTTTAGAGACCAAGCATTAACTAGTGGCATTAATGATGTTAAAAAGGAATATGCCAATGTTAATGGGCTTGATATTGCATCAAAAAGTATCTTATTGAAAGAAACGCTTATTGAATTAAATAAAAATGCTTATGATTCTAGAATACCAATAATGGCTCAAAGCTATTTTAAAGAGATGTATACAATCTTTAATGATGTAAAACCATTATTAGAACAAAATGCTAAAGTATTAATTGATATTGGAGATTCTATTTTTAGCGGTGTTCACATTAATACAGATGACATACTAATTGAGTTAATGCAGGGATTAGGGTATGAATTCGTTGAAAACAAGATTTTAAGGAAGAGACGCTCACGAAATCAAGAAATACTTACCCAATCTTTAATGGTTTTTGAGTATAAGGAAAAGCAAGAGAATGCTAAAAACGGCAAAACAAAATTCGTTTGGAAAAAAAATTGGGACAGTTTCAGAACAGATATTCCACATCAGCAAGAACCATATTCAAGTAGAAATTGGGGACATAATAATCATTCCCTTTGCTCTTATCAAGGCAAGTTAAAACCAGCAATTGCACACCATCTTGTGAAGACCTTTGTACCTGAAAATGGATCTGTTCTTGACCCCTTCTCTGGTGTCGGAACAATTCCTTTTGAAGCAGCATTAGCAGGAAAATTATCCTATGGTATTGATATAAGTTTGCCCGCTTACTATATCTCTTATGGTAAAGTAAATGCTCCAGTTTCTTCTGAATCATTTTCTTATATTGAAGCATTAGATAATTTTATTAAAGCCAATAAGTGTACTAAAAAGGAAATTGATGAAGTTAAAAATTTCGGATTTAACAAAAAGCTATCTGAATACTATGAAGAAAACACGTTAAAAGAAATATTGCTTGCCCGTAGATTTGTAAAAGAAAACTATCCGTCAACCCCTAGCGAAATGTTGGTAGTTGCTTCATTGCTTCATATTCTTCACGGAAATAGACCTTATGCTTTAAGCAGACGTTCACATCCAATCGTTCCGTATGCACCTACCGGGGATTTCATTTACAAAAGCCTGATTGAAAAGCTTTGCGAAAAAGTGAATAGAGTAATCAACGCAGAATTACCACTTAATTTTAAAAATGGTAAAATATTTAATCAAGACACAACGATAGTTTGGCCACAAGAAATTAATGACCTTGATGCTATAATTACTTCACCACCGTTTTTTGACAGCACTAGATTTTATTTGGCTAACTGGATTAGAATATGGTTTACTGGATGGTCAGAAATTGATTTTAAACAACAACCTAAATCATTCATAGATGAAAGACAAAAAGTTGATTTTGCCATTTACGAATCCATATTTAGACAAGCAAAAGAACGTATGAAAAAGGATGGCACTTTTGTTCTACATTTAGGGAAAAGCAATAAATGTGATATGGCGTTAGAGCTTCAAAAAATTAGTAAACGTTGGTTTAAAACCGCTGACTTATTTGATGAAAGCGTAGAACATTGCGAATCACACGGTATAAGAGATAAAGGAACGGTAACTTCACATCAATATCTCGTACTTGTATAGACACTATTCGAATCCTAGCAGTTTTTTATTTTCGAGAGAAAGATTATCTACCAATTCATATACGAGCAAAATCTTTTTGATTTCTTTTATACGTTTTGGCAGGTCTGACTTTTCTCGTACTTGCAAATAACGTTCAGCTCCTCTATTGACAGCTATATTGTGATTCATAATTGGAAGTTTGTTTGAAATTAAACCTATACTTGCACCTGAAATTCTAGCAAGCTCGATTAACTCATTATTAGTATAGAATTTACTTGGCCATTTATCTCTTTTATTCTCGTTTGCGTTTCTTGAAAGTAATGCAGCATTCTCTCGTTTAAGCGGATACAGGTATTTCGAAGGCAGAATGTGGTCAATAGACCAAGTTTCGCGTTGATTAATATCCAAAGGCTCTTTGGTTTTAAAACAGCGACTATCGAATCTGGCAAATAAATCTTGAAAGTCTATTGGCTCATTTTCTTCTTCCAAGAATAAATCAGCAATCCTTCTTCTTACAGCAGACTCGTGTAATTGCTCTTTGGTTCTTTTGGGATTTAAAACGGCATTTATGGCACCTTTACAACTCCTGCATTCCATTTGCTTTTCCAATGGACCCCAGCCAGAATGTTTGCTAAACGCATTGAAAGGCAAAATACGAGTGCATACATTACATTGTTTCCAATACGACTCAGGATGTTCAGTGGAAATACGAAAAAATCCTTCCCAAAACCTCAATGCAGTGGTGGAATCAGCACTATTATATTCTTCTTCCCAGTTGTCAAATGGCAAATCGGTTTCTTTAGAATGAATAAATCCACAGTGTTCGCATTTCCAAACAGCAGTTTCAATAGCTTCTTGTGGCGTAAGCAACTGTTGTCCAGCTTGGACATAGTTCATTTCCTGACAACTTACGCACTTATATGCTACCCAAGCATCGTGATAAGGAACACCACTTACTCTGAGAATTCCTGTATTATTTATTGTTTTTCTTCTTGCCATTAACTTCTTTAAAAGATTTTTCACAAGCAACAAAGGTATGAATTTCAATTGAGTTAATCTTTTTCTTATTTAGTTTGTTTAAATTTGCTCCAACAGGTGTAAGCACATTTGCAATTTGCAGAAGCCAACGCACAGACAAAAAAATGCAAAAGAGCTTTCACCTCTGCCGCCCGAAGGAAAAATTATTTTTCAAATACCTTCCCTCTTAATATTTTAAAACCAGCCGACACAAAAGTGACAATAAAAGCACAGATAAACAGCGACTTGACAAAGACGGTAGAAAGAAGGCCAGCTTACAACAGCACCTCCTATGTAAAGCCTCCCAGCCCGGGACAAAGATAATATGTTAGATTAATTTACTGCATATTTTTTTATTTTTTTGACTCTATACTCAGCCTCCTATATGTAGCTGCCATAATTGACACTACCAGCATCTGT
>JBBRVQ010000060.1:0-26423 GCA_038246735.1 Chitinophagales bacterium | reverse complement strand
TCGACCGTCATCACCAAAGATCCTGCCATCTATCGTACACCATCTTTCTCCCCTGATGGCAAACAAATCGTCTATCGCAAAGAAGGTGGCAATGGCCATCAAGGATATCAATACAATACAAACTCAGGAATATATATCAGCGATACCAATGGCGATAACCCCAAACTAATCACTCAGGAAGGAGAAAAACCAATGTTTTCAGCAGATGAGAACGAAATATTTTATACTACAGGTGGATTTTTGTTCGGTTCGATAGCAAAAGCATTCAAAAAATTTAATCTGAAAACCCAAAAGACAGATGTCGTATTCAATACCAGCTACACGACCAATTTTGTACCAAGTCCAGATAACAAATGGGTAGCATTTACTGAATTGCACAAAGTATATATCGCTCCAATGCCCAAAACCGGTCAACCCGTGGGACTTTCGGCCAAAACGAAAGCGGTTCCAGTCGCTCAGGTAGCGCGTGATGCAGGTATCAACTTACATTGGTCGGCAGACAGCAAAAATCTACATTGGACATTGGGCAATGAATATTTTACGGAAAGTCTCAATAGAAGATTTCTTTTTCTTGAAGGAGCACTTGACTCGATTCCACCTATCGATACTGTAGGTACCAAAATAAGTCTGACTATCAAAACAGACAAACCAAAAGGCAAAATTGCTTTTAAAAATGCCAATATCATCACGATGGAGAATGATAAAGTCATCAAAAACGGCGTCGTACTCGTCGAAGAAAACATTATTAAATACGTAGGTCCCGCATCGGGTGTAAAACTTGACAACAATACTAAAATCATAGACGTCAAAGGCAAGACCATTATGCCCGGATTGATAGATGTTCATGCGCATCTCGGAGCATTCAGAGACGGTATCAGCCCACAAAAACATTGGGAATACTTTGCCAATCTCGCTTATGGTGTCACCACTACCCACGATCCATCTGTCAATAGTGAAATCACATTTGCACAATCAGAAATGGTCAAAGCAGGTGTGCTCACAGGACCACGGATATTTTCTACAGGAACCATACTTTACGGCGCAGATGCCGACTTCAAAGCCGAAATAAATAGTCTCGAAGATGCAAAATCGGCGCTCAGAAGGACTAAAGCATTCGGAGCATTTTCTGTCAAATCATACAACCAACCACGAAGAGAACAAAGACAACAAGTCATCGAAGCGGCACGTCAGCTCGGCATCAGAGTCGTACCCGAAGGTGGATCGTTTTTCTACCACAATATGAGCATGGTAGCGGACGGACACACGAGCGTAGAGCACAATATACCGGTAGCACCACTCTACAAAGATGTCATCAATTTCTGGTCCAATACCAAAACAAGCAATACGCCAACCCTCATCGTAAATTATGGCGGCCTTACCGGCGAATACTACTGGTACCAAAATACAGAAGTGTGGAAAAAAGAAAAATTGCTCAAATATATGCCTAGGTCAATCATAGATTCGCGATCAAGACACCGTACGATGGTGCCACAAGAAGAATACGAAAATGGGCACATCCTTACCTCCAAATCTTGCAAAAAACTAGCAGATGCCGGTGTCAACATCAATCTTGGCGCGCATGGACAATTGCAAGGACTAGGTGCACACTGGGAATTATGGATGCTTCAGCAAGGTGGAATGTCCAACTATCAAGCGCTAAAAAGTGCCACCGTAAATGGAGCAGAACTCCTAGGTATGCAAGATCAAATAGGTACACTAAAAGCCGGAAAACTCGCCGATCTCATCGTCATAGATGGCAATCCGATGGAAGACATCCGCAAATCCGAAAACGTCGTCTATACCATGATCAATGGTCGCTTGTACGACACCGATACCATGAACGAAATCGGCAATACCACCAAAAAACGAACCAAGTTTTACTGGGAATTGGATGGTAGTGGACTCGCCTACCCTTTCCATCAGGAGACCAATGGATTTATGGTTGTAAGATGTGCATGTGGGTTGTAGCACACTAATTTATTATTAGTTTTGTTGGTAGATTTAAATGTTCTTAAAAATAAAATTATGTCCCCAATTATCATAAATCCAGATAAAAATAATAGAAAAATTATTCTTTCTTTACTGGAAGAATTGAATGTACCTCATGGTAAGCTCAGAGATGAAACTGATTACCTTTTAAGTACTGAAAATAATCAAAAAAGTTTAATCAAAAGTATTGAACAATTCAAAAGTGGTGAGACTCAAAAATTCATTTTCCCCAAATTATGAATTGTGCGTGGGAAATAACTAAAGAAGCACAATCAAATTTCGATTATTGGTTAAGCAAAAATAACAAATCAATACTTCTTAGAATTCAGAAATTGATAAGTGAAATTGATAAAAACCCTAGAGCCTGTTTTGGAAAACCCGAGTTATAAAAAGAGACCTTTCTGGCTATTGGAGTAGAAGGATTAATTCTGAGCATAGAATTGTATACAATATTGATGATAAATTGATGATAATAACAATTGTATCTCTTAGGTTTAATTATTAAACTTAATGTTATCTGGCTTATATAAATAAAGGCAAAAAATAAAGATACATTATTTTCAAATAACCAATTAGAAAAAAACAACAGTAAACATACGATAAAAGATCTTATTGGCATTCTTACTTGTTTTAGTTTTCAAAACAATAAAATATATTTATGATTTCTTTGAACCCTCAATATATAAAAGATGCTCACGGTAAAGATGCTATGGTAGTTCTAACAACCGAAGAGTTTACTCAAATATTAGAAGAATTGGAAGAACTTGAAGACATCATAAGTTATGATAAGGCAAAGAAAGGAAATCTTGAATTTATCGAAGCAGCTCAAGCATTTTCAGAGATTGAAAATAATCGTGCCCAAATGAAAACTAATGTACAAAGTTCGCATTGAACGAAAAGTTCAAAAGAAGCTTTCTAAAATTTCTGAAGCAAATTATTCGAGCCTAAAGATGGCGATATTGGATTTAGGAAATGACCCTAGACCCCATGATTTCAAAAAGCTAAAAGGAAGAGATGGTTACAGAATTAGGTAGGGAGATTATCATATAATCTATGATATTATTGACAGTTTGTTGATTGTGGATATAATTGATCTGGGTAATAGAAAAGATTTATACAAATAATTGGTTTAGTTTATAATGTTGTAAAAATATAATCTACTACAGATTGCTACTTCATCTTACACGCATCATGAAATCCTTCACCATTTTTGATTTTGTTTATACATTTTTCTACGCAATCGAGCTTGTATGTATGATGTTTTTGCTATGTATACTTTATTCAAAAGATGTCTAAATAAATAGCATCTTCGAAGGACTGAATTCTGTGATAATTACCTCATCCGAAAATGGATAAAAAACTTCCGTATATTTAGCATTGTACCTTACACATTTCAAACCAGCATTTGCTCTAGTAACTTCCCTGCAGTATGCGTAATCTATTTTTTCGAAATTCAATGATTCTATACATGAATAAACTTTTTCTACGTGTTTACATGCAGTTTCTTTAAGTCCTTTAATTTTAATAAAATGTATCAAACCCGCCAAATCATCAGCAAACTTACTTGTGTATTTTATTTTGAATTTGCCCATTTTTCTATTCTCTCTATTGATATAGTATCATTATTGCAAACTTAGACCCTACCTTTGGTAGTAAAATAAGGAAAACCAGACCTTGTGTAATTATTTCTCCTGTGGAAATGATTAAAAATTTAAGAACTTTAGTTATTGCACTTATTACAGGTAATCTAAATAATTATCCAACAAGAGTGCCGATTCTGTTTAATCAGAAAGAAGGTAGAATTGTTATGGACCAGATAAGGACTATAGATAAATCAAGGATCATTAATGTAGTAGGAACACTCAATTTCATAGAAATATATAAATTTAAAAGCGTTAATGAATAAACTTATGTAAAGTAAGAATTTGATAAATTTATCATAAATCACTCATAAGAGCATATCTAAAATCCAAATCTCCCAAAATACCCGTATATCATTTCGTAACCAAATAACTAAAAAGAATTTTGAAAATAAAAATTATCTTTTTTGATCTTTCATTTTGTGAATAATACATATCTTTGACTTCATTCCTCATTGGAAAACCAAATCAAACGTATTAGATCATAGAATTACAATCTGTCATATCATCCATACGTAGCGGCGAAGAGTCCGGTCTGAAGCACTTGTATCAACATTACAGCGATGCATTGTATGGTATTATATTGCGCATACTCAAGCGGCAGGAAGATGCCGAAGAAGTATTGCAGGTTGTTTTTCTAAAAATATGGAATAATATAGATTCCTACAATGAGGCCAAAGCAACTCTTTTTACTTGGATGGCTCAGATAGCACGAAACGCCGCCATTGACCGAAGCAGATTGAAGTCTTTTGATATGGACAATAATACCAAATCATTTGAAGAATCAGAAAGTGAATTGAAAACAGATGCCGGTGTGTCTGGAATAGATATAAAAGAATTGATCAAAGATATGCCTGAAAAATACAGGTTGCTGATAGATAAAATGTTTTTGCAGGGCTTTACACAGCAAGAGATCTCCGACGATTTGGATATCCCTTTGGGTACCGTCAAGACACGACTCAGAGAAGCCATCAGTCAGTTGAGAGATCAATTAAAAGATGAAAAACATTTGTTGTATATATTATTTATAATGTAAATTTATATTGGACTTAAAAACATACATAGAATCAGGAATTTTAGAGCTTTATGTGCTCGGACAACTTTCTCCGGAAGAAGAGAAGGATGTACAGAATATGCAATCCAAACACATAGAAATCCAAAGAGAAATTCATGAAATCTCTATTAGTCTCGAAAAATACGGACAACTCAATGCCATCAAAGCACCTGCCCATGTGGCGGCCAAAATATTTGAAAATCTGCCACCAAAATCATTTCGTCCTTCTCCTGCTGGTAGCAATTCAGATGTTGCACCACCAAAATCAGGCCTTGCTTGGAATATGCTGACTACTTTATTTGCTTTGGTGTCCGTATTGGGATTTACTTTGTACTTCATGCAGAAAACGGAAAATAATAATACTCTAAAAAAATATGAGTCCGATATGAAAGCATGTGACTCGATCACTATTCAGCAACAACAGCTGTATGCCATAATCAATCAAATCAATGATGCTGACAATAAAATCATAGATATGACACCGACCGCTGGGTATGTCGGCATCTCTGTCTATTTGCATTACAATGTTGTAAAAAAGAAAAATTTTCTACAACTTATCAATCTTCCTGACATTACATCTGATCAGACTTTTCAGCTATGGTCATTGAAAGACGGAGCTGACCCGATGCCGTTGGACATATTTGCAGACAAAAACAAAATTATTGAAGTAGCTTTTGTGGACAATACTGCAACTTACGCTATAACAATCGAACCAAAAGGCGGCAGCAAATCTCCAACGCTTGAAAAACTCATCGGCACAATGGGTGTCATATAATCTAAGTCTGAAATATTCATACGTTCGTCTTTCATTCCTTGCATTAATGAACCTTTAAACGGATAATCTATTTATCTTGTGGCGTGCAAGAAAAAAATATTGCCTATCACAACATGGAATTTCAAAACAATCAAATTGACTCTTTTTCCATTCCAAAGTCTGAAGATGTTCAGTTTGAGAAGCTGGATCCCGCCTATAAAAAAGTAAGTATATATATTACAACCATCATTTTTGGGATTATTTTGATGGCCTATCTTATAGTAGGTATTTTTGTAGAAGCACTCTATCAGTTTCCATGGATATTGATTGTTGTGATGGGTTGGTCAATTTTGTCTGGGCTTTTTGTTTTACTAGCTATGAAAGGATATGATTATGAAGGTTTTGCGGTCAGGGAAAAAGACATTCTTTATCAGTCCGGCATATTTTTCAGATCTACGCTCATCATTCCTTTCAATCGGGTACAGCATTGTGAAATAGAACACGGACCTATTGACCGCATGTTTGGTCTGGCAGAACTATCATTATTTACTGCCGGTGGAAGTGCGAGTGACTTAAGCATACCAGGTCTTACTCAGGACAAAGCAGCTGCACTAAAAAACTTTATCACAAATCGTGTTGCTGCGGATGAAGAAGAGTGAATTTGACTTCAGCGTGCCCAACAGGCAATCTTATGTAGCCATTGTAATGATCCTGTTTAAAACGGTCAATATCGTATTACGACAGTTATTTCCTGTTCTTGTCGTGATTCTTTTAGGTGGTTCCAAACAAAAAGGCGATTATATTATCTGGTTTATTGTGGCTGTTTCTACCCTGACGATGGTGTACTCCATAGTTAATTTTTTCAGAACCTATTTTATTGTTCAAAACGGCGAACTTATACTTCATACCGGAATATTCAGCAGAAAAAAAATTTCTATCCCATTTACCAGAATTCAGACGATCAATTTTGAGCAGAATATCATACATCAGTTTTTCTCCGTACTAAGAATCAAAGTAGATACTGCCGGGTCAGAAAAAAATGAATTTGAATTTCATGCATTGGAAACCGCCAAAGCATACGCTTTAAGAGATCTTGTGCTGGCTGAAAAACAAACATCAGGGCCAATAGTTGAGGATAAAACACTTGATATAAATTTACTTCATCCTGCCTACACAAAAATCATGTCACTTAGTCCAACAGATTTGATCAAAGTGGGTCTGACAGAAAATCACATCAAATCAGGAGGACTTATTTTTCTGTTTTTTTTCTGGATATACCAGAATTTACAGGAAGTAGGTGTCGATGTGGATGAATACTCAGAAGAAATACCTGATTGGGAAATGGGATTATATTCCATTATCTTCTTTATCACTGTACTAACGATTTTTTCGGTTATCATCTCACTGGTAAGGTCAGTTGTCAAAAACTATGATCTTCAGTTTTTAAGATCTGCCAGAGGATTTAAAATTATCAGCGGACTTTTTACCAAAAGAGAAGTATCTGCCTTGGACCATAAGATACAGCACATATCCTGGTCAGATAACTTATTGAAACGATGGATAGGATTTAAAGACCTCTCACTCAATCAGGCTTCCAGTACTGAGTTAAATGCAAAACAAAATATCCGTATCCCGGGGTGTAATACCTTTCACATCAATGAAGTGGTAGCCACGCTCTTCGGAAAAACTAACTTTGCCCATTTTGAAATGAAAGGTATTGATAAACGATACTATATCCGATTTTCATTGATAGTAGGAATATTGATATTGGTGGTTATCATTGGTGCATTCTTTATGGAACAAATGGACAAAATAATACCTTTCGTGATAATCGGCATTTATTTTATTGTCACCAGATATATATCCTATAAAAAAAAATCTTTTGGACACAACAATGAATTGGTATTTATCAAAGGCGGAGTATTCGGAGATAAATCAGAAGTACTTCCTATGTATAAAATTCAGGCAATAGAAATGCATCAGTCGCCTTATCAGCGCAGTCATCTACTGTGCAGTATTTCATTGTACACTGCTTCTGGAAGGATCAAAATCCCATATATTCCTGTAGCTGAAGGAAGAAATATCTCTGATACCTTTATCTTTAAAGTTGAATCAGATAAAAGGAAATGGATGTAAAAAAAAGATTAATCTATGGCCAACAACACCATTAGTACAGCTTGGATCAACATACTTTATTTTAGCATCACCACCACGAATTCTTTTTTGATGTACTCCTGGATGATGTTGTCTTTAACCCCAATACACCTAAAAGTCCTCTTGTCAGTGTCTGAGCAACTGTCCTGCCTATTTGTCTGGTAGTAGTACTATTCAATACTTTCTCAAACGTACTCTTCTCTTGTCTGCTGCTGGTTCTTTGAGGCGCTGCCTTTTCCTGTTGCTCCTGAAGTCTACGTTGAGTTTCCACAGAATTTGCTTCTTCAATTTTACCGGAAAGGATCTCATGGGCACTTTCCCTGTTGATCACTTCGTCATACTTTCTCTTAATCCTGCTGCCTGACATAATATTATTAATCTCCGATTGTGTCAGTACATCCATACGCGATTGTGGTGCTCTCAGATAGCAATGTACAAGCGGCGTAGGTACCCCTTTTTCATTCAGTGCGGCGATAATAGCTTCCCCGATACCAAGCTCTGTAAGCAATACATCAACAGAATAATAGTCTGTCAGCGGATAATTTTCTGCCGTAAGTTTGATGGCTTTTCTATCTTTGGCGGTAAATGCCCTAAGCGCGTGTTGTACCTTAAGTCCCAATTGACTAAGTACTGCGTCCGGAACATCCGTAGGATTTTGAGTAACAAAAAATATACCCACTCCTTTAGACCTGATAAGTTTGATGATGGTTTCTATCTGATTGAGCAATGCTTTAGACGCTTCATTAAATATCAGGTGGGCTTCATCAATAAAAATCGCCAACTTGGGTTGTTCCAAATCTCCTTCTTCCGGAAATGCAGCATAGATCTCTGCGAGCAGCTGCAACATAAAAGTAGAAAACAACTTCGGTTTATCCTGAATATCTGTTACCCTTAAGATAGAAATATACCCTCTGCCTTCTTCATCCAATCTGGTCAGATCGTCCACATCAAATGATCGCTCGCCAAAAAAGACATCCCCACCCTGCTGCTCGAGTTCTATGATCTTGCGAAGGATAGTTCCTACAGAAGTCGAAGATATTGCCCCATATTCAGCTTGAATGGCTTCTTTTCCTTCATTTGAAATATAATTGAGTGCCTTTTTTATGTCATCCAAATCTAGTAATGGAAGTTGATTGTCATCACAAAACTTAAAGATCAGGGAAACTACACCAGCTTGTGTATCATTCAGATCAAGGATCTTAGAAAATAATACGGGTCCGAACTCTGTCACAGTGGCTCTTAATCGCAGACCGGCATCATTGGAAAGACTTAAAAATTCTACAGGACTACCAGACGCTATGAATGGTAATCCAATGTTGGCATGTCTTTCTTCTATTTTTTGATTGACATCGCCGGGTACTGCTACTCCCGAGAGATCCCCTTTTATATCCATCACCAATGTCGGAATACCCTTAGCAGAAAGTTGCTCTATGATGATCTGAAGTGTTTTTGTTTTACCGGTACCTGTTGCGCCGGCTATAAGTCCATGTCGATTGAGTGTACGCAGAGGTATCCTGATAAATGTATCAGTCATGACTTCTCCATCCAGCTTGGGAGCTCCCAGTATAATGGAATCACCTTTAAAGGTATATGCTTCGGTAACCTCAGCTAAAAATTTATCTTTTTTACTCATTTTATTTTATGGTTAAACATTCAATATTTTATAACAACTACAAAAAAAAAAAATCAAATCTTTATATCTGTCCGGATTATCTGCCAAATAGTTTCTCTCTTTCAGGACCTGTGCTCACCATAGAAATTTTTGTTTTTAGCCATTTTTCCAGCTGATTGATATATTCTTTTGATTTGACTGGTAGATCGTCATATTCACTAACGGCATCCAGACTTTCAAACCATCCTTCATAATTAGCATACTGGGGTTCGATATGTTTGCCTACTATGTCGTAAGGAAGTTCTTCGCTGATCATATTATCATATTTATAAGATGTCGCAACACTGATCTCTTCAAATGTATCCAGCACGTCCATTTTGGTGATAATCACCTGAGTGACCCCATTGAGCATAATAGTATATAATAACTGCGGTATATCTATCCAGCCGCATCTTCTCGGTCTGCCGGTAGTGGCGCCAAACTCCTTGCCCACCTGCCTTAGTTTTTCTCCCGTAGCATCCAGTAGTTCGGTAGGAAAAGGACCGGAGCCCACCCTTGTACAGTATGCTTTGGCTATACCGATGACATCTCGTATTTTATTGGGAGCAATACCCAGTCCGCTGCATACCCCTGCACTGATGGTATTGGATGATGTCACATAAGGATATGTACCAAAATCAATATCCAACATTGAACCCTGCGCTCCTTCAGCCAGTATCCTTTTTCCATCCACAAGCGCATTATTGACAAAATATTCGCTATTGACAAACCTGAGTTTTTTTATTATCTCCACACTTTCAAAAAACTTCTCTTCCTCAGCTACCAAATCAAAATCAATTTCAGGATACAATTTTATCAGGCCCAAGTGTTTTTCTTTGATGGTTTGGTATCTTGTTTTGAAATCATCTGCACTAAGATCACCTACTCTGATACCATTACGTCCTGTCTTGTCCATATAAGCGGGGCCTATTCCTTTCAGGGTTGAACCAATTTTACCCAATCCTTTGGCGGCTTCAGAAGCCGCATCCAGATATCTGTGGGTAGGCACAATCAGATGTGCTTTACGGGATACCAAAAGGCGAGGCAAAAAGTCAACCCCTGCATTTTCAAGTACAGTCATTTCTTTTACCATCGTAATAGGATCGAGTACTACCCCGTTTCCAATGACATTGGTGATCTCCGGTCTGAAAATACCGGAAGGAATGGTATGAAGTACATATTTATTACCATCTATTTTTATAGTATGACCAGCATTGGGTCCACCTTGAAATCTGCATACCAAATCATATTTGTCCGCAAGATAATCCACTATTTTCCCTTTGCCTTCGTCTCCCCATTGAAGACCCAAAATTACATCTACAGCCATTGCTATTTATTGTGATTGAAATTTTTAAAGGCCAAAATTAAAAATAAATAGGCAATAAATTAAAAATTAAGGAAATTCATTATATAAACTAATGAAATCAAAATTTTTGGTCGTAAAAAACGGAAATATTGCACGCCGCGACCTGCTCTAACCTGTTTAAAATGATTTGTTTGGTCTAATATCCATTTATAAATAGGTCAAAAGCACTAAAAAGTAAAACCTGCATTTTGATATTATATACCATCCTGGCATTGCTATACTATAATTTTAATATATTATTCCGTATTACAGACTACACAGTTAATGTCATAAAATATTATATAAAATAAATACACATAAACAAATATTAATTTTGTTTGTTGTTTATAAAATTAAAAGAACATCATGAACGACATGAATGTAAAACCCAAAATAGTAGTACTGGGAGGTGGATTTGCCGGCTTACAATTTATTCAAAACTTAAAAGAGAATGAATATGACATCATGCTAATTGATAAGCTCAACCATCACCAATTTCAACCACTTTTCTATCAGGTAGCTACTTCACAGATAGAACCATCGTCGATATCATTTCCTTTTCGGAAAATATTTCAAGCGCGTAAAGACGTAAGAATAAGGTTAACAAAAGCTGAAAGTATACATCCGGATACCAAACAGGTCATCACTCCCATTGGCAATTTTGATTACGATTATCTGGTAATAGCTACTGGATGCAAAACGAATTATTTTGGTAATAAAAATATAAAAAAGTACACCTACGGGCTGAAGTCTACTTATCAGGCCATCACCATCAGAAACAGTATCCTCGAAAATTTTGAAAAAATACTCTATGTAAATGAAGAAGAGAAAGCACCTTTGATGAATATCGTAGTGGTAGGTGGCGGACCAACGGGTGTGGAACTGGCGGGTGCTTTTGCAGAAATAAAAAAAGATATTCTACCAAAGGATTTTTTCAGGATCGACTTTTCAAAAATGAATATCATACTCCTGGAAGGCAGTCCGAATACGTTGAATAACATGAGCACTATGTCTAGAAATGCGTCTGCCGAATATCTCCGAGGCTTGGGTGTAATCATCAAAACTGGTATAATCGTGACCGACTACGACGGCACAACTTTAAAGATGAACAACGGAGAAACCATAAAAAGCAGACATGTGATATGGGCTGCCGGGGTAACTGGAAATCTTATCAAAGGCATGGATCCAGATATCATCACCCCAACCAACCGATTTAAGGTGGACAGATACAATAGGGTTTTGGGCTATAAAGATATATTTGCCATCGGAGATATATCCTATATGGAAACCGAAGCCTATCCAAAAGGCCATCCACAAGTGGCCAATGTGGCCATCAATCAAGGCAAACTATTGTCATATAATCTGAGACAGTTTCTGAGTAATAAGCTATTGAAGGAATACGAATATAAAGATTTGGGGGCAATGGCTACAATAGGCAGACACAAAGCAGTGGTAGAATTACCTTTTGTTAAATTTAAGGGCTATTTTGCCTGGTTTATATGGATGTTTCTTCACCTGATGCTTATATTAAGCGTAAGAAATAAACTCATTATTTTTATCAACTGGGCTTGGAATTATTTTTCAAAAAACAGTTCGCTAAGATTGATTCTTAAAGATGAAGATCCTGCAGATCCTGCAAAAGAAAAAAAAAAGGAAATAGTGGGAAAGTATATTAAGACTTAGACCCTAATTACACATTAAAATTATAATTATCCTCAAGATTTTTTGGTTTGGATTTGTGTAATTTCCCCAATGACTTTCCTATCACCAAAGCAACCATACTATCACCAGTGATATTTATGATGGTACGACTCATATCCAAAGGTCTATCCACTGCAAATATCAAAGCAAGACCTACAGCCATAGTCTCAGCAGGCAAGCCTAGAGATTCGAGCACTACGACCAGCATAATCAGGCCTGCACCTGGCACTGCCGCTGAACCAATAGATGCCAAAGTAGCGGTAATGATAATAGTAAGCTGGTCAGTAAAAGATAAATTAAAATGCATCGCTTCACAGATAAAGACTGCTGCAACTGCCTGATAAAGACTGGTGCCATCCATATTGACCGTTGCACCAAGAGGACAAACAAAACTGGTTACTTCCTTATCCACGCCGAGATGTTCTTCCACCCGCTCCATAGTGACGGGTAATGTGGCTGCGCTGGAACTGGTAGAAAATGCTAAAAGCTGGGCGGGCGCCATGGCTTTAAAAAATGTAGAAGGCGTTACTTTTGTATAAGAATACACCACTATCGCATAAAATATCAACATTAATATGAGACCTAAAATCACGGTGACAACATACCAGCCTAATGCTACAAATATATCAGGACTGGTAATCTCTGTAACCAATGACGCCAATAATGCAAATACAGCAATTGGAGCCATTAGCATGATGATATCGACCATTTTCATAATGACTTCATTGGTCCCTGAAAAAAAATCTTTCACAGGTTGTGCTGTCTTTTTATCAACCAACAATAGAGCAATACCAAAAAATATAGCGAAAAAAATCACCTGCAACATATTGGAATTTACACTGGCCGCTTTGAAGAAATTATCCGGAACCATGTCGATCAGGAATTGAAGCGGGCCATTGGCTGTCGTAGCTGTTGCCTTATCAATATTGGATTTCATGTCCGTACCATATGCTGTGGATAACTGCTGGATAGTATCCTTACTTACCTGATTTCCCGGTTGGATGATATTGACCAAAACTAATCCGATAGATACGGCAATTACTGTGGTTGCTATATACATAACAAATGTCCGAACTCCCATTGTTTTAAACTTATTGATATCGTGCAAATCCACAATACCTTTAATAAGAGATACTATGATCAGTGGTATGGCAATCAATTTGAGCATATTGATAAAAATGGTACCAAATGGTTTGATCCAATCTTTAACAAACCACTGCATACCTGCATATGAAATGATTATTCCAAAAAGTATACCCGTTACCATACCTATCAAAATCTTCCAGTGCAGTGCCATGTTTTTAACTAAATTTGATCATTAATCTTGATTAGACAATATAATTACACCGTAAAAGAAATCAATTTTGGTTGATTAGCAAAAAATACAACAAACATATTTGTAAAATATAAAAATAACTTACCTAATGTTCAAAAAAGCAAGTCCTTAATGAGCAGTAATTCGTAAAAGAATCAGCCTTGAATTTAAAGCATGTTTAAAATTTCTTCACTTTTTTTCTGCCAGCCTAATTAAAAATTATTTTCAGATCAACAGACATATTTTATTTCGCTATTCGTTATCTTTCAACTTAGTCGCATAGCTCTTCATTGTTAATGCCTGAATGCTCAGGTAAACCCTCAACGACGGTGCAACTAATATGTACCGTATCTGATATCAAATTTCTTCGTTTTCGCGCAAACCTGAAAATTTACGCATAATCTTAAATATTAAGGATAAAACCACCATCCAGAGTTCAAAATTTAAGCCATTTTACAACAAACACATCATAGATAATTTATATATAAAATAATTATATATCTTTGTATTTTTATATCAGAAATGAAATAAGCAAAGATGATACATCATTTCCTTCATTCAGGTGAACAAGCTGCAGTAATACAAAGCAAGAAGGGCATTGTCAATGTTACCTATAAAAATAAGGAAACAGCGATACACACTATTCTACTCAGAATTTTCGCAAATTTTATTCAGGGAAAATCATCATTGGTGGTCATACCTGATGCAGAAGACAAAAAACAATTGACTACACTGATCCGGCAATGCTCACTAAACCATGCTACCCTGGAAATAATTTTAGACAATGAAACCACAGAAGAAGATTTCCATCTGATCCGTCAAAAAATGACCCAGCTGCAAAGTTTCCACATTGAAAATGACGAAACAGCCGCTTTTTTGCATCATGAAACAGACCAGGAAATATTATCATTCTATAAAAATACTTACCTGGAAGAAATATGGGATGGCGCTTCCTGGAGAGAAATACTAGACACCTATATTGGTTTACATTCTGAAAAAAATGTCAACATCCTGCATACAGAATTGGATCAGTCTTGTTTTGAATTTACACCAAAAGAACTAAATGATATCAGATCGTCCATTTCTGATGCCTTGTATGTGTATCAAAGAGATTTTGAAATCATAGAGTTCTCCGAAAAATCAAAAAAAATCCATACCAAAACTCACTTGATAGAAAATATTGAACACATTACCTATGACCTTTTTACTTTTAATGAAATGGCTCAGGAACTCAGAGATCAATATTACGCTTGTTTTCATCATATTGAAAAAACATTTCATCGGGATACGTTGGTCTGGGCTTCCAACACATTAAAAGATATAGACTTACTAACATTCAAAATAGAAAAATATACGAAAAGGTACAATGAAATTCCAAACAGTATATTTGCAAACCTAAGCTCGAAAAAAAAGACGATTGAAAATGAAAAAATACAGCTGATGGCTGAGTACACCCATTTATTAAGTGAAATGTCGTCCAAAAAATTCCAACTTGAAAATGTTCATATAAATGTACCTGCGGAAGGATTGCCGCATTTAATAAATTTCAAGAAGATAGTCACCGCATGGAAAGAAAACATACATTCAAATCAGGCTTCATTTATTAAAGCTGCCAATAGGCTCAATACGGAAGATTTACGATTGAATGCACTGGAAATGGAACTTAAAACATTGCTTGAAAAAATAAATGACTCCGGCATACTCGATAATAAACTTGAACTCAACACGCTAAGTTTTAAAAAACAGTTGGAATACATCAGTAATCTGGTGTATGATATTGATTTAATGATGCTAAGGATTGAAAAAAACCTTCCTTACTATCAATGGCTTGACTTACTGGATGACATGGATGAAAAATCAAAAAATGTTATTCATATTCTCAGGAGATTTGATCCATCTGAATGGTTGACATTGTTTGAAAGCTGGTATCATTTTGAAATTCTGATGATCAGGTTAAATTTTGGACAACAAATCACCAAGGCAAAATTTGAAGAAGCCGAAAATTTATTTCATCGAAAACAAATAGCTTTAATACATGATGCGATGATACATGTTTCAAAAAATTACATTACACATCTGTCCGAATTAAAATCATCCAACCCTAATCTCCATAGTACAATGGTCAAAAAGAAAAAATTTGCCCATCCGTTACTATGGAAATTTTTATTTTCCAGACATGCAGCATTTTTTAGTGGTATTTTCCCCATCATCATTTCGGATAGCGATGATATAGATCATTTGACTTCAGGCGTATTTTCTGATATTATCTATTTGGATCATATTCATAATAATCTCGAAATCATGCAGAGTTTTGAGCATATTATCTCTTTTTATTCAGCGGACAGCCCTGTTTCAAATACTGACTTTACACTCTCAAGAGAACAAAATGAAGTGACAGAACAACTTTCGTCTGTATCCATGACAGAAAGATTGCGACTGGTCAGATATCTGACAGATGAAATGCTGCAATTTGGTAAGATACCTGCCGTTTTTCAGCTTAGACATGCCTGTATTATTTCATTTTGTTCAGATCTTATAAATGATGAAATGAATCAATTTTTATATGATTTCGGAATCAAAAAACTGCATATTGATACATCAGCCAGTGAAACTATAGTAGGTACAATGCTGGACAATGAGCGGTCTGTTTACATCATTGTTGAAAACTTCCTCATTGATCCAACTGTGCAGGCTAACCAATATCTTTGGCAAAAAAATGTGCTCGACAGATTAGAAAATGCCGGTTGTAATGTACTGAATGTTGATACCAGCGCATTATTAGAAAGTAAAGGAAAAAGTCTGATACATGTTATGGATATAATAAAAGGAAATCATATCCCAAAAACAGATCATAAAAACCAATTCATACTTGAGCTTAATTGAAAATAAAATAAACATTGATCTCCTTCATTGGAAGAACGAACTAATTATTTCTCAAAAAGAAGGTAAAACATTTGTCCTTGATCCGATTAGAAAAAAGAAAATCCTACTTCAGCCCGAAGAATTGGTCAGGCAACTTATGATTCATTGGCTCATAGACAAAACGAATTTTAACCGCAACAATATTCAGGTAGAAAAATTGATAAAAATAAATAATCTAAGCCGTAGATTTGATATCGTGGTGTATGATAAAAATACCCAACCATATATACTGATAGAATGTAAGGCACCTGATATAAGGATTTCCCAGTCCACTTTTGATCAGATTGCAGTTTACAATATGGCACTTTCAGCCCCATATTTAATCATTACCAATGGTTTGGATACATTTTGTACAAAAATGGACCACATCAATAAAAGTTATGTTTTTTTTGATGAGATACCCATTTCCTGAACAATAAAAAGGTTTAATTTTTGAGTAAATATCGATGACAATCGTCGGAAGCAACAAAATAATGCATACTTGTTAAAATGTGATAGTTATATGGATCTATAGCAGAAATAACGGTAAAAAAAATGAAAAAAGATAGACATATGACTAAAAATATCTTGTCTACTTTATTACTAAACTCCAATTTTTTAACCCAAATTTCGCATTAAATAGTTGGCATTGCTCGGAGATTTTATCCTGCAGGTGTAGCCTAAACTACAGCGAGGACATAAAATTGAGAATGACCAAACGGTGCGAAGCAAAATCGTGATTCGAAATCATGATGTGGTGAGTGAACCATGTAAAGCTTTGCATGGCATCCTCTGTCTTCAGATTTTCATGTAGTTCATTTCTAATGCTGATTTTGGGTTCAATCTTGGCAATGGGTGCTTTTTTTTTTATGTTTCCTGCTTTAAGTACAAATAAATACTTTTGATTGTGATAGAAGGCAATTCATCAAACATTCCCCTTTTTACCACGTTTAATACTGGTATAAAAATTATAACAATCATGTATTCATAAATTTTTAGACTAAACCGTAAATGGTTTTATTGATTAAATTTATATGATCATAAAATATATAAGCAAAAGTTATAATAAAATTCAATGTAACTTTGTCCTCAGTAGAAATCAAATAAAGTATTATATATGGATAATAACCAAATCTCCGCTTCATACAATGTGAACGAAGAAAGTAAATGCCCTTTTACTGGTGCTACCAGTAAGAAAACAGCGGGTGCTGGACAAACCAACCGGGATTGGTGGCCCAATCAATTAAAATTGAATATACTGCGACAAAACTCATCACTCTCCAATCCGATGGGAGAAGGATTCAACTATGCACAAGAGTTTAAAAGTCTCGATCTGAATGCTGTAAAAAAAGATATTGTCGATTTGATGACCACTTCTCAGGATTGGTGGCCGGCAGATTATGGCCACTATGGGCCGTTTTTCATACGTATGGCTTGGCACAGTGCCGGTACCTATCGTGTAGCAGATGGGCGTGGTGGTGCAAGTTCGGGTACACAACGTTTTGCGCCGCTCAATAGCTGGCCTGACAATGCCAATCTGGACAAGGCACGTTTGTTACTTTGGCCCATCAAACAAAAGTACGGAAAGAAGATTTCATGGGCTGATTTGATGATACTAACAGGCAACTGTGCATTAGAATCTATGGGATTTGAAACATTCGGTTTTGGTGGAGGCCGTGAAGACGTTTGGGAGCCGGAAGAAGACATCTACTGGGGACTGGAAGCAGAATGGCTGGGAGACAAACGATACTCCGGAGACAGAAATTTGGAAAATCCTTTGGGAGCAGTACAGATGGGACTAATCTATGTAAACCCTGAAGGGCCCAATGGAAACCCTGATCCTATTTTGGCCGCACGTGATATTCGGGAAACCTTTGAACGTATGGCTATGAATGATAAAGAAACGGTAGCGCTGATAGCAGGCGGACACACCTTCGGAAAAACACACGGTGCTGCAGATCCAAGCAAATACATAGGTCCCGAACCGGCAGGAGCTACCATTGAAGAACAGGGATTGGGTTGGAAAAACACTTACGGCACTGGCAATGCCGGTGACACGATCACAAGTGGACTCGAAGGTGCATGGACAACTACACCCACCCAATGGAGCAATAACTACTTCGAAAACTTATTTGGTTTTGAGTGGGAATTGACGAAAAGTCCTGCGGGAGCACATCAATGGACACCAAAAAATGCTGGTGGGGCCGGAACAGTACTTGATGCACATGATTCTACAAAAAGTCATGCTCCTTTCATGCTGACTACTGACCTTTCCCTAAGATTTGACCCGGCTTATGAAAAAATATCAAGGAGATTTTTTGAAAATCCTGCTGAGTTTAAAGATGCTTTCTCCCGTGCATGGTATAAACTTACGCACAGGGATATGGGACCAATAGAGCGCTATCTTGGTCCTGAAGTGCCGACTGAAATTCTTGTTTGGCAAGATCCCGTGTCCCCTGAAACGAAGTCTGTAGTGGATGGACAAGATTTAGCAAAACTTAAAGAACAAATCCAATCTTCTGGACTTACTGTTTCACAATTAGTGTCTACTGCTTGGGCTTCTGCATCTACATCCAGAAGTTCAGACAAACGTGGTGGCGCAAATGGTGCACGAGTGAGATTAGCGCCACAGCAGGATTGGGAAGCGAATCATCCAGGACTCTTGGCTTCTATTATTTCTACATTGGAAGGAATACAAAGTAGTTTCAATAGTGGCCAGTATGGAGGTAAACATATTTCTCTTGCTGACTTAATCGTTCTGGGTGGCTGTATAGGTGTCGAAAAAGCAACTAAAGCAGCAGGTTTTGATGTTTCTGTACCATTTACAGCAGGTAGAGGAGATGCCACACAAGAGCAAACAGATGTTGAATCTTTTGCCGCATTAAAACCAATGGCTGATGGGTTCAGAAATTATCTTAGTGCACACCATATCGGATCAGCTGAAGACTTATTGATAGACAGAGCACAACTCATGACATTAACAGCGCCGGAAATGACAGTTTTGCTCGGTGGTATGCGTGTTTTGAATACTAATTATGGACATTCAAAAAATGGTGTTTTCACAAATAGTCCTGAAGTATTGACGAATGACTTTTTTGTCAATTTACTTGACCCGAATAACACTTGGAAAGCGACATCACAAGATCAAGAGGTATTTGAAGGTCGTGACCGCAAGACAGGTGAAGTAAAGTGGACAGGAACAAGAGTAGATTTGATTTTTGGGTCAAACTCAGAGCTCAGAGCCATAGCAGAAGTATATGGAAGTAGTGATGCTCAGGAGAAATTTATAAAAGATTTTGTAGTTGCCTGGGTTAAGGTCATGAATCTTGACCGTTTTGATCTGGCTTAATCTCAACCATTTATAATATAAAAAAAGGTAGTCTGGAAACGGACTACCTTTTTTTTGTGCGCCTATTTTGCACTCCCCTCATTCCTCCTCCATGACATTCTAGAAATAGAATCTGCTGAAATTCGCAAAAATAAATGATTCTCAAATATTTATATTAAAATTTTAGATTGAATTGCACGGATGATATTATAAAATTCAACAAAAGTTATACCATTTCATCCATTTGTTTTCATAAGTCAGATGTACTCTTTCTACTTTAAAATTAAAGGTAATAAATGATGCGATCAGGTTGGTCGCGATTCATCCCTAAATTATTTTTTAATTTCACAATTTTAACAGAATTCTTATCTAAGACTTTAAGTTTCGTATCTTAAGCATATCTGATTTTTTCAATGGACTCCTATTTAACTCTATGAATGCAGCTTATGTAGACTTTAAGAATCTCCAAAGATATTCATCGTAAATGAAGATATGTATGGTCTTCAACCAGCGCTTTAATTTTTTTTTGAATAAAGTCAATTTAAAATTTGTTTTCGCAAATAAAAATTCCAATTTTTATTTTCACTCCTAATATCTTTTAATTTTGCAAAATTGAACTATATTCATTTTATTAGACTATCTTTGTAAAGCAGACTATTCCTGATTAGTAATACACAATATTATTTTATTAATTTTCTAAATAATTAAAAATGAATAACTTAAATGTTTTCGTAGGAAAGTGTCGTTTTTGTACTTTGTTTTTTTTGCTTATTTTAACTTTTACTTTATCTTCACAAAATAACGTTGAAGTTATTGGACAGTTAAAAATTACTGGTGGATCTCCTGGCTTGGGTAAAGTTCTGACTTCAGATGCGGTTGGATTAGCTACCTGGCAAGATCCGACAGGTGGCATTAAACAATATGCCTATATTTATAATTTGGGTTTTCAAACTGTGGCCATAGAAAGTGACGTTATTTTTGACAGTAACGCAATTTTAACATCAGGTTTTATACATTTACCAAACACCAACCAAATTACTATTCAAAATACAGGGACATACAAGGTTAATTTTTCTGTTTCAGGCGCGGAACCCAATCAGTTTGCTTTATTTTTAAATGGTAGTGTTTTGTCCGGAAGTATCTATGGGAGTGGTGTAGGGACTCAGCAAAATAATGGTCAGCTTATTTTTATGGCAACTGCAGGAGATTTTGTTACGCTTAGAAATCATTCATCGGCTGCAGCGGTTACCCTTGCTTCATATATTGGAGGTGTACAGGCAAACGTAAATGCTTCTTTAATTATTGAAAAGCTGTAACAAATGTTCTTTTAGCTACCATCACTTTACAGATATAATTTGTAAAGTGATGATAATTACATAAGCAGCATCTACTGAATATATAGGCTCAAAATATTGCCAGCAAGTTTTCGAAGTTCTCCGATCAAAAACTTTTGTCTGACATTATTTCAACTTTACAATCTCCTTTGTTACTTCTTTACTTCCACCCGACAATTTTAAAAAATAATTGCCTGCAGGTAAATGTCTGAGATCTATACGGCTATCATTTCCAGAAATTTGTCCCGTTGCCACCTTTTTTCCTGATATGTCCATGATGATGTAGGTACTGAATACTTCACCTATATCGCTGATGTTAATAAAATCTGTCACCGGATTTGGATAAACTTTTACATTCGCAGAAAAAATGTCATCAGCACCCGAAATAATATCCTGCTGGATGACCGTTCCTTTGGCAGCAAGCCATAGTTCAGGATCAAATTCCACTTTATTTACCTTAAAGTCCGGAGCAAACTGAAATATCTGGCCGCTGAAGGTATGTTCAGGACGTACAGTTATGGTTTTGCCTTCACCACTCAATTTTAATGGAACGGGCATTTCAAAAAATGATACAGAAGGATGCGAAGTGCTTTGATCCAGTTGTATTAATAATCTGTCTGACTTCTGGTCCCACTTTACACGATAGGTCGGATAGCCCTGTCCTTCGTACCAATCTCTGAAATATTCATCCAAATCCTGACCTGATGCCGTTTCTAAATGCGTTTTCAACTCCGGAGTTAATGCAAAATTAAACGACTTGTCTAACAAATACTCCCTTAAGGCACTGAAAAAATGTTCATCCCCAAGTTTCCACCTCAGCATGTGTAGCAAATAGGATCCTTTATTGTAACTAAGCCTTCCGCTAAAAATTCTGTTGATATTGGTGGGGTCATCTACTTTAACAGATCCTCCTGGATTGGAAACTATGGAATTGACCTTGCCCGATTTCCAATTGTACCAGTCACTTTTGGATTGGAACCGCTCTCTGGACAAACCTTCCAGATAAGTCGCAAAACCTTCATTCAACCATATATCTTCCCATGCCCCACAGGTCACATAATCACCAAACCATTGATGAGCCAATTCATGGGCCAATAGTCCCCATCCATAGTTTACGACAAAACTCATGGTCTGGTGCTCCATACCGCCACCCCAACCAAACTGAGCATGACCGTACTTTTCTTTTTTAAATGGATAATCCACAAAAAGGCTATCAAAATATTGCAGCACTCTTACATTGTCAGCCGTCCCGATTTTAGCAGCATCTAGATTTTCAGGATATACATAATTGAGCATGGGCATGACCGTACCATCTGACAGAAGCACATCATCTGTGTATGCGACGTAGTTTGTGACTGAGATGGCGACGAGATATGGAGCTATGGCGTATCTGTGTTTCCAGTGAAATTTTTTAAGACCACCGGATAAATTTTCTTCTTTGACCAACGTGCCATTAGAAGCAGCCCTGTATTTTTCTGCTGTAGTGACGATCACATCTATACTGTCTATCTTGTCATCCAGTCCGTTTTTACATGGCCACCAATCCTGTGAACCAAATGGTTCAGATAGGGTCCATAAAGCAGGTTCACCTGCGTGCGAGCTCTGTATGAACGAGCCAAATCCTCCTGATGGTGGCACTCCATGATAAGCTATGGAGATGCTATCTGATTTGCCTCTCTCCAGGGTAGTTGGGAAATCTATAGATAGGAGATAAGATGAAGGCTGGCTGTAATCCAGTTTCTGACCTCTCCATTTTATACTGTCAATTTTTAAATCACTTGAAAAATCAAAATGAATGGCCTTAAAACCTCCTTCCAAAACCGTAAAGTAGGAGGTAGCCACTCCTTTTATATTATATACAGCAGGGTCTATTTCCCACTCAAAACGATAATAATTCAAATCATAATTTTCGGTCAGTGCATTTGCCCTTAGTTTTGAACTAAAAAAATGACGGGATGCATGTGCCTTATTGCAATAGTGATCTTTGTTAAAGTCATCTTGAACTTGCTGAGAAGACAAAAAATTTGCTGAAAACATCAGAACCACCGTCAGAACTGAAACTTTATGGATTTTTGTGAACATAATATTTATTTAAAATATCAAAGGTATAACAAACAAAACTAAAATATAAAATAACAAACACATTACAATAAAAAATAATTGCAATGGTAGGGAATATAGTGGTTCGAACGTTTTAAAAATATCCTCAGTCAAATAGCAGCAGTTGTTATTGTTTACTTTAGTGTGTCGTTTGAATTTTTGAATTGGATGATTATCTCTCGCTATTCACTCATGTTTTGTAGCCGTTTAATAACTTATTATAGCATTTCAAATGTTTTTTTGTTTTTGATTACATAAACATCGTACATTTAGACTTGAATTTAAATTAATATGGGTGAGTGAAAATGGCATTGTATTTGTTTTAAACCATAAATTAAGATAATATCCATTTTTATAGTCATTATAGACAATTAATTCATAATCGTTCAAATATGAAAAGGTAAATGGTAAAACAGTAGTGAAATGTGCTTCAGATGATAATCTACATGTTTTAATTGCTTTTTTTAACATTTTGAGTATAATTTTTTTTGTAATACAACATTTTAGTATATTTTTACATCAATTTTTAATAATAAATTTTTTAACAACATGAGAAGATATAACTTATTGATGTTTCTGACTTTGATGACAATTGCTGCTCAGGCTCAATTTATCAATAATGGAGCTACTGTTACGATTCAACCGGGTGCTACACTTAGGGTGGAGACCAATATTGAAAACAATGGGACAGGTACTATCACCAATAATGGAATCATAGAAGTGTCCGGAAATTTTACCAACGCAGGAACTGCTTTCCTTACACCGGGAGCTGGTCTGGTAAAATTTATAGGTGCTGCAAATTCTACATTGAACACAGGTGGTGATCCCTTGTATAATGTGGAAATGGCAAAAACAAGCAGTGCAACAGTCACTTTAGCTGCACCTGCTACCATTGCAAACAACTTAAGTTTTACAGGCGCAGGGAGTAAGATTGTACTGGGTGCAAATGATCTGACGCTTACTTTAACTCCTAGTGATCCTATATCTGCTGCTGTGGATCATCCTACCAATGGATATGTGGTGACAGATGGAGCGGGTAAACTGGTAAAAAGTATTTCTGCCAACAATGCGGCCTTTGTTCATGAAGTGGGAGACGCTACCAATTACACGCCAGTCTCTTCCAATGTCACAGGTACCTACTCATCTGCAACATTGGCTGCAAGGGTATACACCACAGGTTTGCAAATGAAATATGTAGGCACTACAGATTATATTAATAGGGAATGGAATGTAGTTGCTTCAGGAATTACAACTTATGCCAATACCATGACAGGCACCTATATAGATGCTGTGGACAGAGTAGGTATGGCATCTTTAGTAAAAGGAGCCACATATTACTTAGGTGATTGGCATTTTGATGGATCTGCAGGTGCAGGAAATACAATTACAGCTTCTACAGCCTCTCCTAATCTTGATGTAAAATTATCTGGTAAAAACTTCTTTGGAAAAATCAATATTAAAGCATTTTTACAAGGAGCATATTCTGGGGGAGTTATGACTACTACACTTAACGCACCATCTGGCTTTAATGTATTAGAAACGTTTGCAACAACAAGCCCATATAACTTAGATGCCCCAGGTTCAGTGTTATCAGGCTTTTTCTTATCAAACCCAACTATTGTGGATTGGGTAAAATTAGAGTTAAGAGATCCTAACTTTCCTTCAACAACTGCAATTACAAAAGTTAGCGCTTTTATAAAAAGTAATGGTGATGTCGTTGGTATTGATGGGATGTCCTTACCCGTGGTTAAAAACGTTTTGCCTACATCAGTTGTAGTATTGAGTCATCGGAATCATTTATTAATCAGAACAGGGAATGCCGGAATAGATGTTGTTAATCCTTTAACTGTTTATAATTTTAGTTCTGGAATAGCTCAGGCACATAATGCCGGACATAGTAATCCTGCTATGGTTGATTTAGGTTCTGGTGTATTTGGGATGCATAGAGGTAATGTAAATAATGATTTATTTATAAATGTTGCTGATGCAGCCTTAAGTAAAAATGCTTCTAGCCCTAATCAAAGTAATGTTTACTTAGGTTCAGATGTAAATATGGATAAAAATGTAAACGTCGCGGATCCCGCAATTGCAAAATCTGCTTCAAGCCCAAATAAAACAGCACACAATTAATTCAAACATTAAAATACCTAAAATGAATAATATAAAATTAACTGCCCATATTTTATTCTTGCTTCTATCGACTTTTTATGGGAATAGTCAGGATATTAAATTTTCACAAACTATTCTTGACAATGGTAACGGTACATCGACAGTAACTTTTAATGCACATAATACTGGTGTAGGTTCCAATATTTTAATGGGTCTCACAATTTACTATTATTATAATAATGCAGAAACAACTGTTATGAGCAATGATTTTTCATCGCTTAATACTCCTTGGGGTGTTGCAAATGTTAATACAAATAATTTTAGAAATATTGTAAATCCGGCCGTGAATGCATTTGTATTAACGACAGGTTTTTTTGAGTATCAGAATTTTGATAATAATTTTGCAGGATTTAATATGCCATCAGGGGCAACACAGCTTCTTGGAAGTATTACTTTCAATCACAGTGTAGGTACATCTTTATCTGGAAGTGGGTTTTTATCAAGTACTTTGCAAGACCCACCAATTGCTTATATTGATGAAAATTTTATGAGTCGCCCTATATCTATAATGGGGCCTCAATTTGGTGTACTACCAATTATTATAGAATCCTTTTCTGCCACAAAACATAATGATCGTTCTTCAAGACTCAATTGGACCACATCATCAGAGATAAATAGCGATTACTTCGGTATAGAAAGAAGTAAGGATGGAAATAACTGGGAAACCATAGGAAGAGTAGCAGCAGCAGGTAATAGCAGCAGTAAGTTGTCTTATGAGTTTATCGATGACCATTTACCATTGATCAGAACCAAAGAGCAGGTATTTTATTACAGACTTCGTCTCACAGACTTAGATGGGCTGTATAAATACTCTGATGTACGTGGGGTCAACTTCGGTAAACTATCCAATGGAGTGGTCACCATATATCCAAATCCTACGGTAGAGCACATCAATGTAGATCTTTCTGGTATGGATCTGGATGCAGGAAATATAGACCTTTTTGTTTATGACATGACCGGCCGACCAGTGATTAAGAAAAATATCATC
>JBBRVQ010000059.1:0-26620 GCA_038246735.1 Chitinophagales bacterium | reverse complement strand
TAGGTTGCTTAATAACTCCTTGCCTGATTCAATATCTTGAACTTTACCAGCTAAAATCAACATATGACTTCCTAACTCTAGACACAATTTTGTCAGATCTTCGGGTCCATGTCCTTTTAAAGTATCGATGGCTTCTTTGACTTCCATTGCATTTCCAATCGCAAATCCCAACGGTTCTTCCATACTAGAAATCACAGCAACGAGCTTTCTATCCATTCTCTTTGCTGTGGAAATCATGATTTCTGCGAGTTTTTCCGCATCATCAATGGTCTTTATAAAAGCTCCATCTCCAATTTTTAAGTCAATAACAATCGCATCTGCACCACAGGCAAGCTTCTTACTCATTACGCTCGAAGAGATCAATGAAATATTGTCTACAGTCCCAGTCACATCTCGAAGTGCATATAATTTTTTGTCTGCAGGTACGAGTTTAGCATTTTGACTACATATAGCGATATGATGTTTTTTAACCATTTCGATAAAGTTCTCCCTACTTAGATTCACATTAAATCCAGGAATCGATTCCAATTTATCTAACGTCCCACCGGTATGACCAAGTCCACGTCCAGACATTTTAGCTACGGGAACTCCAGCAGCCGCTACAAGAGGTGCTAAAACAAGCGTCGTCTTATCTCCTACTCCACCTGTGGAATGCTTATCAACTTTTAATCCTGGAATACTTGAAAGGTTTATCAAATCACCAGAACGCATCATCGCATCCGTTAAATAGGCCGTTTCTTCATCGTTCAAACCTTGAAAATACACTGCCATCAACCATGCAGCTACTTGATAATCAGGAATTTGTCCAGATACAAAACCATTGACTATTTTTTCAATGTCAATTTGGTCTAATATTAATCCGTCTCTTTTTTTCTTTATTAATTCTAACAAAATATATTTCTATTTTTATTTCAATAACCATTTAGCCTAATCTCTTGAGCATAACTATCATATGAAGTGACAAAATCTATGCCTAAACTTTCGGCTATAGTCGCAGCGATATCTGCAAATGATTTTCGAGTGCCAATATTGACTCCAGGATTTACATTTTTGCCATAGGTTAATATCGGAATATATTCTCTAGTATGGTCTGTACCCTTCCATGTAGGATCGTTTCCGTGGTCGGCAGTGATAATTAATATATCATTATCTTTTAAACCTTCGAGTAACCTTGGAATATAAGCATCAAACTCTTCCAAACATTTTGCATATCCTTCTACATCACGCCGATGACCAAAATGCATATCAAAATCTACTAAGTTTGTAAATATCAAACCTTCAAAATCATCATTTAATGCATTAATCGATGCTTCAATGCCTTCTACATTATTTGACGTCTTAATGCTTTTTCCAATTCCTTTACCAGCAAATATGTCAGAAATCTTGCCAATACCAAGGACTTTTTTACCACTTTCTAAAATGGCATCCAATACATTATCTGGAGGCAAGGTTGCAAAATCTTTTCTCTGAGAAGTTCTGGAATAATTGCCGTTTGCCCCGATAAATGGTCTAGCGATAACACGCCCAACTTCCAAAGGTCCAACAAGCATTCTTCTAGCAATTTTACAGATTTCATATTGCCTTTCTATCGGAATCACATCTTCATGCATCGCGATTTGAAAAACACTATCAGCAGATGTATAGACGATCGGAAAACCATTTTGCACATGTTCGTCGCCTAATCTATTTATAATCTCTGTCCCAGAAGCGGAAAAATTTCCTACTGTCTTTGTCCCGATTGCTTCTTCAAAAGCTATAATAAATTCTGATGGAAAACCATCTATAAAAGTTGGAAATGCTTGCTTCAAAACCGTACCTGCTATCTCCCAATGTCCTGTAGTGGTATCTTTACCTGCTGATTGCTCCATGGCTTTACCGTAGGACGCTTTTGGTGTTTCCGTTTTATGTAGTAGGTTATCAGGATCAATATTTCCAAGTCCCAAACTGATAAGATTTGGAATATGGAGTGAAGGATACTGTGCGGCAATGTGACCCAGTGTGTTGCTTCCTTCGTCACCATATAAATGGGCGTCGGGAAGAAAGCCGATACCTACGCTATCGAGGACGATCAGAATGACACGATTAGCTTTCATAAATTATAGTTAATGATATTTTAAAATAAAGGTATTCATTTTAAAATAATTCAATATGTTTTTACCAAACTTTAATAATAATTTGTAGATCAAGCTTTTATTTAAGCAAAGATTAATGATATCTTAAATCCACGCAAAAAACAATAGCATACTTGGAGCAAACTTGTTGACCATAAATATTTAAAGGTGATTTTTGGTCGCTTAGGCCTACCCTTCCTTCAATATATTCCTGCTGATCACCAATTTCTGAATCTCAGAAGTACCTTCGCCAATCGTACAAAGCTTTGAATCACGGAAAAATTTCTCTACTGGGAAGTCTTTAGTATATCCGTACCCACCGAAAATCTGGATGGCATCTGTCGCTATTTGTACACAAATCTCTGATGCATAATATTTGGCCATCGCCGAAATGGTGGTGACCGGCTGATGTGTATTTTTAAGGTGGGCTGACTTTCTGATCAATAATTCTGCCGCTTGGATTTTTACTGCCATATCTGCTAGCTTGAAGGAAATAGCTTGAAAGTTTGCGATCGGCTGACCGAATTGTTCTCTTTCTTTTGCATATTTGACTGATGCTTCGTAGGCACCTTTGGCTATTCCAAGAGATAAAGCAGCAATACTTATACGTCCACCATCAAGAATTTTCATGGATTGGATGAATCCTTCCCCTACATTACCCAAAACTTGTGATTTGTGCACACGACAATTATCAAATATCATCTCTGCGGTTTCTGAAGCACGCATACCGAGTTTGTTTTCTTTCTTACCACCCGAAAAACCAGGAGTACCTCTTTCAACAATAAATGCTGAAATACCATGGCTGTCCAATAAATCACCTGTCCTTGCAAGTACAACAGCTACATCGCCAGATTTACCGTGTGTGATCCAGTTTTTCGAACCATTGATGACCCAGTCATCACCATCCTGAACGGCAACACATTTCATACGCATAGCATCTGACCCTGTATTGGCTTCTGTAAGTCCCCATGCGCCTATCCACTGACCTGATGCGAGTTTGGGAAGATATTTTTGTTTTTGCTCTTCATTTCCGAAGGCCAGTATATGTCCTGTACATAAACTATTGTGGGCCGCAAGACTTAATCCTACAGAACCGCAAACTTTTGCCACCTCTACAATAATGCTAACATATTCGTGATAACCAAGACCTGAACCACCATATTCTTCCGGGACAAGCACACCCATAAACCCCAATTCACCCAATGACCTCATCGTATCCACAGGAAAATATTGTGCTTCATCCCACTCCATCACGTGGGGCAATATATTCTGAACAGCGAATGTCTTTGCTGATTCTTCGATCATCTGTAAATTATCGATAGTATCTGTATGCATATGTGTTATTTAATTTGTGTTGCTTTACAAAAAACGATAAGCAAAGATAATTGTTTTGTTTCATTGCAAATAATTATATCTAATTTTGAGTTAATTTACATTAATTCTATCCATATGAAAACTCAATTGGCTATATTTTCGATATTTATATGCTTCTCAGGATGCAAAATTCCAAATTCAGCATACCCTATAGAATCTTATTGGTTTGATATTATCGAAAAATCCTATAAAAAGGAATTGGAAGAGATTCAACTTTACCCTTATGATACAAAAATAGAAGTATCGGGCAATGAAAACAGGATTATAAATAAACAGGACAACAAAGTTATCATATATCTATTGCCATTTGAAAAAATAAGTATACAAGAAAAGCTTTTGACAGAAGATTATTATCAAAGAGTCAGACATTTGTACAAAACCCGACAGGATTTTATTAGAGAGTATTACACCATCTTCAAAACATGTCTGACTTTAAGTAATCTTGTTATTTATGGTATTAACAGCACAAGTGATGAAGTTTCCAACAAGGATATTTTTTTGTTTACCATTACTTTTCTAAAAAAACATCAGGAATTGGGAATTAATATAGACAGACTTAGGGAAGTGTACAATAACATATCCGAATATATAAAAACAACGACAAAAACTGACTTTGACTATCTACACGATGAAAAAGAAATACATGATGCCATTCTAGCTTTTCGTCTTGCAGACACAAAAAATTTTGATGAAATAAAAAAAGAATTATCCAACACGAATTTTTCAAAATAACTACCATAATTCCAAATAATATTTACAATTAAGGTTTCCTGGCTATAGATTTTGTCTTTTTTACTATTCGAACTGAAGCCCCTTGGCAATTTAAACTGGATTGAGCAAGAATTAATCTACATTATCTACATAAAAAATTTATAAATACCATATCCCAAAAAGTAAAAATTTGTCACGTGTAAAGACACCTGCAAATTGATTTTTTTCAATTTAAACCCAAATATTTGCAAAATAGAATAAACCATAACTCATCTGAAAAAATTCAACACAGCAAGTAATTTTGTAAAAAATAAATAATTCGAATTAAAAGCCCAAATTTAAACCCACCATCACATGTCTGCCTGCTTGAGGATAAAGAAAATTTTCTGTGATCAGGTCGCCATATATATAACTGTAAGTATAGCCATTGCTCGAATACTTTACATTCAGCAGATTATTGACCATCAAAGTCAATGTAACCTTCTTCGTATATGCAGTAATAGGCTGCCATGAAATCCTCAGATTCTGATATTGATATGAAGGTAGAGATCTGGACATATTTCCTGTATTGTCCATAAACTGTCGGCTTACATATTTGGTGGAGAGTTCTGCTTCCATTGTTTTTAGCGGCTTGATAAGTAGCTGAAATGAACCGGTCACCGCTGGCGAAAATGATATATCAGTATTATCATGCTTAACCGTTATTTTTTCAAAATCAATGGTATAATCCGCAATGACCTCTTCAAATCGTTTTATTTTATTTTTGCTCACCGTAAGATTGATATACGCAACCAGCCAATTGGTCACCTGATGGCTCATACTACCTTCCCATCCCAATCTATAGCTGTCTGGAACGTTCACCCGGATAGGGGCGCCTACATCATTTAGTTCGCCCGTCACAACCAGTTGGTCTTTATAGAACATGTAATACAGATTGGTTTCGAAAGTATATCTTTCCTTCTTCGATCTGAAACCAAGCTCAAGGTTCCTGAGTTTTTCTGCCTTCGGCAAGATATTGAAAGCATTATCAATAAAATCACCTCTGGATGGCTCTTTACTTGCCATAGCAAACGATATATATATATTCTGATTCGCATTAATATCAACATTTAGCCCGAGCTTAGGATTAAAAAACAATGCATTATAGGCAACATCTATGTCTCTCAGATCATTGTCTATGCCTTTTACGGTATAATCTACTTTTCTTAATTGGAGATCACCGTGCCAAGTCCAGGTTTCACCTGATTTGAATATTCCCCTGAGATAAGCCGCGATATCAGACTTTTCACCTACGTTGTCATAATATTTTTTTTGCTTGTCCAGGTTTGGGATAGAAGGAGTTGATCTGAGTACATTGCCGAAATGACTACCTGAATAATAACTGCCCGAAAAACCAGTTTGTATTTGGAAATTATTATCCAATGAATATTCGGCATCAGCCAATATTCCGATCAAATCATTGTCCAGCCATCGCCTTCTCACTATATCTGTCCTGTCGATGATATTGCCTGTTGTATCGCTGAAAGATGCAATACTGTAATTTGCCAAATTATCTTTGTACTTAAACTCTTCAAAAAATCCTTTGCCTTTGGTATAATACATGGTCAGTTTGGTTTTAAAAGCTTTATTTACTGCAAGCGCATGTATGAGTTGAACATGAGTCTGACGGTAGTCGTCCACCTGTTCAGGATGAGTATAATAATTAAATCGTCTGTCTGATGAAAAAAGATTGGCGGAATCAACATCTGATTTATATATGCTTCCCAGATTATTATAGTAATGATTGAGCAAACCATTAACATCTCCATTAACTTTAGCCTCAGGCACTCCATACCAAGCCTGATAGGTTTTTTCTTTTCCACTTAAAATATTGAGTCGCAGGGAAGACCTGCCAGTAATGCGAGCAGCCGAAAAAGCCATCGAATGAAGGTCGGCTGAGGCGCGATCTACATAACCATCAGACTTAATAATACTGTAACGCCCATCAATCATGTAGCGATCATTAATCAGACCTGTACCAAGGCTAACACTCAGTTTACGGGTATTGAATGCGCCCACCGTACCTGCCAGATCAATGTAAGCGTTTACTCTGGTATCTGCTGTATTGATACTGACTGTACCTCCGAAAGCACCGGAGCCATTGGTGGATGTACCTACCCCACGTTGGATCTGAATATTGTTTACAGAACCCATCAGATCAGGCAGATCAACCCAAAAGACATTTTGGGATTCTGCATCATTGAGCGGCACGCCATTTATAGTTACATTAATCCTGGTCTGATCAGATCCCCTCAGCCTAAGCCCTGTATATCCAATACCGGTGCCTCCATCAGAGGTCACCACCATAGATGGCGTCCATTGAAGGATAAATGGTACATCCTGGCCCAGATTTTCTTTCTGCAGCAATTCTTTTTGAATATTTTGATGCGTAAAAGGTCCGGAGTCTCCTACCCTGTTGGCCTGAATTTCTATCTGATCCAGATTATATATTTCACCTTCCAGCAAAATGTTGAGTATAATATCTCCATCTATACTAATTTGGCGAGTGTAAGCCCGATATCCTATGAAGGTGGCTTTGACCGTATAATTGCCGGGTGGAACATTGTTGATATTGAACTTGCCTTTCTCATCTGTGGATGCTGCATAAGGCGAATTCACAATAAATACAGTGGCAAAGGATAATTTTTCACCTTTTTCGTTGGACACTATTCCACGAATGGAAAACTGACCGTTGACATTATAACCACAGCAGATGAAGGGTAAAATTAAAAACAAGTATCTCATTATTAATATTTAACATATTATTAAATTTCCTAATGAGTTAAAAAGATCTTTGATATTGTTTTTCCCTTTTCAGCATTACCCGAACAGGTTCAATGGGTATGATCTCAGCCTAAGATTACTTAAGCACCCCAATAGGAAATACAAAGGTATAAAAAAAAATTACTATTCTATTATTTTAAGTCCACAATTGTGTAGCAAAAATGGGACAATTAAATATGATATTTTAGCTACCTACTTTAAACCAAAAATGATTCAGATCTTTTTTAATTTTATCACTCACTGATTAACAAGATCAGGGCTTTGTCAATTGAATAGTTACCTTTCATATTAATATTTCGATCAATGTTGAAAAACTATTTTTCCAAACTGGTCGCCTGATGCAAGTTTTTTGAACCCGTCAGGTATGGCATCAAATGGCATGATAATGTCAACGACGGGAACTATTTTGTGCATAGAAACAAAATCAGTCATATCATTGAAATCAGCATCAGATCCCATGGTGGTTCCAAGGATGGAGATTTGCCGCCAAAAAACAAGTTGAGGATTCAGACCTTCTATTTTTCCTGCTGTACCGCCATAAAATGAAATGCGGGCTCCGGGAAGGCATACTTTCACTAATTGATTGAATCCTATTCCGCACGCTCCATCGATAATGACATCCACACCACCAGCATCGGATAATAGTTTTTTTGGCCAATCAGGATCATGATATATATACCCAGCTTTAGCGCCAAGCGATATGGCTTCTGCAATTTTAAGATCTGAGCCAGATGTGACATATACTTCGCATTCCAAAGCAATGGCGTATTGCATGGCAAATAAAGCCACACCACCACCAATGCCTGAGATCAATACTTTTTCCCCTTTTCGGACTTGAGCCCTTTTTATTATTGCCCTGAAAGCCGTTACACCTGCCAAAGGTAGTGCAGCTGCCTGAACTGATGACAAATGGGTGGGTTTGGGATAAAGATATTTACGGTCTACCGCTATAAAGTCTGCAAACGTACCATCATCCGGTACGCCCAGCACCCTGAACTCAGGACTTTGGTATAACTCATTGCTCCCCCATTCCAGACCTGGATTGATGATATATTCCTGACCATCCAGAATGCCGCATCCATCGGCCCCCATCACTGCGCCCAGTCGGATATTGGGATACAAACCTTTGGTGATCCAAATATCTCTATGATTTAATGCGGATGCTGTGAGCTGTATCAATGCCAGATCGTCATTTACACTTGGAAGCTCATGATCAGTAAGTGTTGGCAGTTGGTGTAGATGCTGGATGGTATATGCCTTCATAACATAAAAATTGGAAAAGGTGAACGTGTTTTTTCAACACCAAAAAAACCGGATATGTTGCCATATCCGGTTTGAAAAAACCCAGAATCATTTTTATAAACACATTACTCGATTAAAATCATCTTTTTAGTAGCTGAAAATTCTCCTGCTTCTATCTGGTAGTAATATACTCCTGATTTTGCAAGCTGATTATTGGCTACCGTCACTGTATTGTAACCTTTTCCGAATTGTCCTTTTTGTGTAAACACTACTTTACCTGTAACATCGATCACTCTGATCACAACATCTGAATTTTTAGACAATTCAAACGAAATATTGGTAAAGTCTTTAAACGGATTTGGTTCGTTCTGGTACAGCATATTTTGTGCTCCTTCAGCATTTTTATCTCTCAACTGAAGATGTAAAGGTCTCACTGTGGCATCAGTTTCATATACTTCAGCATGCAATCTACTTTGATCAAGTCTGATAGCTTCGGTACTTCCTGATGTCAGAGCTGTAAACTCGATCGTAAATAATATATCATCAGTCTTCAAAGTTATACCATTTGGTATGTCAAAGCTGAAGGTAATTTTACCATTTTCAGTTTGTGTTGCATTAAAGTGTTGTGATTTGATATCAAACGCTCCACCTTTTACTCCAGTGAATGTAAGCTGATCGGCACGGAATTCCAAAGCGAATTGAGCACCCATGATTTCCATCACATCACCGGCTTTTATCTCATGTTTTACATTGGCACCTGCATCAAAAGATTTTTCTTCAGCCGTAAACAGTGCGTTGTTGCTTCTTCTTTCTGTCGAAGTGCTATGTATATTTGCCAGTGCACTGTTGTTTACGTCACCCACTTTTACAGCTGTAAAGTTAACATTGGATTTATCTTCAAAAATCGAATCCAAATTAATTTTAGATGGAAAGTCAAACGGGAACGTAGGGTCCTGGAAGGTATATTCAGAAGGTACAAATCTCCATGAAGTATTATTTTCAAAATCATTGGTAATACCCAGAATTAATTTTCTTAGATTCACTAGGTCACTGGCAGTAATACTTCTTGAATTATTAATATCTGCTGCCAATAATTTGTATGGTGATGCTATCTTTTGTAACCCAAGGATGTGTCTTTGGATCAAAACCAGGTCAAGGGTTGAAATACCATTCAGGATATCTTCATTGTTGTATGCTGTGATGGTCTTAGGATCAAAAATATCTACACCATTGAATTTATATTCACCCTGATTTTTGGTTTTTTCTTTGACCTCAGAAGTGCTTACCATATTCGTAAGTGCTACTTCGACCTGATCTAACCCTTCATTCATTTCTGTGGTGATTCTACCTTCTACATCAGGCAGTAAGCCTGCATTATCAGTACATGCATTGGTCAAAGGTGAATCCTGCAGTATCAATGTTACATCACAGAAATCTGAATTTCCGTTTTCATCAATGGCATACATTTTTAAAGGAATTCTAGCCACCTGACCGTTTGGTATATCCGCGCAGGTAAAAGTTCTGGCAAGTTGATTTCCAGCAGCATTGAAAGAAAATTTAAGCTTGCTGTTATCACCACAATTATTTTCACTCTTAAGATTGAAGTCGCTTGCCCATATTTCGGTACTGCCATCTGCGTCTATCACCCATACTACTTCTCTTAAACAGATCGGTGTTGGTTTTTTGGTCGAACGTACTATCACGTCATATGAACATGAAGTAGGTGTTCCGCATCTGTTGACCACAGTAAATGTTACTCTATGTATACCGGCAGGTAAGGTTCTGGTAAATGAATTACCTGTACCGGTAGCATCAACGGTATTATTTTTGCCCAGATCCAGTGACCATGAGTATCTCAGATCATTAGCATCCGTACAATCATCTGTAGCTGTTGCGCTAAGTGTTACCACTTTATCACACGCTCCAGGATCAGAATCAAATGTTTTGTTGGTACAACCTGTAAATACTGCTCCGCCTGTTCCAGTAAGTTTGATGGTTTGTGTATTCTCTACTATCACTTGTCCATTCGGATATGAACACCAGTCAATTACTCTCCAGGTTCTTAATATTTTAATACATGCTTCAGGCACATCATAAAACAACTGGTCTGTATATGATACTCCGATATCTCTACAAGTAACATTATCAACAAAAGGTTTACTGTTCAGAAAATCTGGCGTTGCCTTTGAAATATCACAAGTAGGCAGTACCAATGATCCCGGGAATGTCACATTTGCATCAGAAAACGCCGGAGTAGTAATGGTCAGTCTCTGTATACATTTTACACTTGGGTCAGATATAAGATACCATTCTCTATCTACTGTTCCAGTATTACATTTAGGATTGATATTTGTGTTAAGAATCCTACTGGCAAATACCTGACTTCCGCATATACCACCTGTGGTCGGCTTTCCAAAGAAAGTAGTGTCAAAGGCAGCTGTACCGCTTATCCATGCAGCAATCTTAGGATCACCACATGTTAAGGTTTTTCCAGTCGGACATGTGATTGTAGGTGGTCGCTTATTTTGAACTCTAACTGTGGTTTCACATTCATTATAATTTCCTGCAGCATCATATACCCTAAGTATTACTGCCACATAAGAAAACGGTGATGTAATATCATTACAACAGAATCTTACTTTTGGTCCAAAACTCAAATCAGAAGCATATCCTGGGCATGTGGTGGTTTTTCTTCTCACTTCATATTTTACTATCTCTCCACAATTGTCTACACTATGATCATCCAGTGATTCAGCAAACAACTCTCCCCAACCTGTGTCATCTATGGATATTATCGTCTGATCTTCACAAATCGCTGTCGGTGGAGTAGTGTCTACAACATTAATGGCAGTAACACACTCTCTTATATTGCCACACTCATCAGTGATCACGTATTTAATCCATGTTTTTCCTAAAGGAAGTCCTGAGATGGTGTAAGGTCTCAAATTTGAGCTGATTTGCGCTGCAAATGCAGGTAAAATTCCAGTAATTACAGTTTGTGGATCAGATTTTGTGAAAATAGCATCCACTGGTGGATTGGCTAAATTAATACCATCCTTGCTGAAAAATACATTCCAGGTCATAAATGAGCAGTCTGCTGCTGAAGATGGCGGTGTTACCTGCCAGTTGCCCAGACATTGCTCAAACGATGCAGAAATGGCTGGAAGGACAGGACAAGTAAATGCCGGTTCTATTTTGTCTTCAATTTTTATGGTTTGATTACAAATCCGATCAGCGCCTGTACACCAGTCGATGATAGTCCATTGTCTGAATACCTTTATACCAGCGCCACACAAATCAAAAACAATATCATCAAAATACACTTGAATATTGGAACATCCGATATTCGATGGTTGTCCACTCGCTGAAGGTGCAGGTGCTCCGTTCGGTAATTTTGTAAAAGAAACAGAACAATCCCGGATCCAATCTGCAGGACAAACTACAGATGCCAGATTACCTCTGTTGATATAAAAATACTGTATCTTCACTTCTGAAATGTTTCCACTTGGATCAGTAGCAGTCCATAGTCTTCTTACTATTTTACTATATCTGTCATTGCAGGTTAAAACTGTTACTGAGTCTGCTTTAGCATAGGTAAGCACAGGACTAACTCCCGTTAACCTTATATTTGAAACGCTTAACGTACTATATGCACCATCATTATTGGTTTGAACTCTTAAACAGAAAACTCCGTTAAGTGGTATCGCTACTGTTGTGGTACTATTTGTGGTAATATTTGTAAGTACAGTAGAAGTGGCATTGACACTGTATGTTATCGGGTCAAGCAATGGATCTGTAATAATCGTTGACCAATCAAAAGTGATAGATTGCGCTATTGGTGATGTAAAACATACCTGAGCGCCAACAACTATACCACCTGGAGCCAATACATCTGTTCCTCCTTCAAGTATAAGATTTGAGTTGAACATATTTACTGTACCACGATTTAATGTGGTTGGTACCCATAGCGCACCACTACAACCATCTGTAAATACAGGTCTGCTGGAAGCATTGGTTGCCGTTTGAGCAAGTAAAGATGCTTCTTCATCACAAGAACGGGTACAAATGGTCGATGATACGGCTGATTTGATATTTCCGCTTCTGTTATTTACAAATACAGTATAATTAAATCCTGTAGGTGGTATTGCAGATGTAACACTACTCACTACCAATGTGTAATTCACACTCGTTGACAACGGAATTGAAAAACTGGATGCATTTGTTGCAATAGGAGTTCCATTACATGGCAAAGCTGGATCAAAAGTACCACTGTAAAGCGATAATCTTACATTTGGTGATATCGTATTAAAATCAACTATACCGCCAGCAATATCCAAAGCAAAGTTATGAATTTCATATCTTACCCCCAATTCAGCGGTACCAGGACATCCAACCACGACGGAAGGTCTATCATATTGAAGATCGGCTCCGCTCAAATTTCCATCAAAATCTGTGATTCTCTCTTCGCAAGGGCAAGTAGAAATGATCGGTGCAAGTTTGTCCTCAATTTTGGCAGTGCCCCAACATGAATTGGCGCATCCTCGTAAGGTTACTTTTACCTGAAGTGCCATGCCTATATGACTTCTGTTGATAGCTACTCGTTTAATTGGTCTGTTTGAGATATCAAATCCTACGGTAAATTGAGGAATTGGAGTTCCATTTGGCAACTTAGCTTCGACGTCATAATAGTCATCCGTGTATGCCGGACCTTCCAGTACCATGTCTGGTTCGATGGTCATGTTACAATCGTCATCCAAAGAGATCTGGACTCCATCATTACATGCCAGAATAACGTTACAATTTTGTGCTTGTGCAGCAGAGTATATGAGGGTAATGGTTAAAACAATTGAGAATGCCCTTGTGGTCGTCTTGATATTTTCTGAAACTAGAGTCAGAAGATTTTTAAGTGTAAAATTGGGTCTTTTCATTGTATGAAAATTTAATATTTTATTTAATCGATTAGATTTCAAGATGAGAACAATAGGAAACAAGTCTGATACTTCGTCTTTTACCAGACTTGCCCTTTAGTATTCTTATTATTTGATTACTATCATTTTACGTGTGGCAGAATCGGTTTCCGTGTCTATCTGATAATACATTACTCCATTAAGATTCAATGCATTAGCATCAATATTGAAAGTATTGTATCCTTTACTGAACTGCCCCTTGTTTTGGTACACCATTTTACCGGTCACATCAAATATCTTGAGGATAACTTCATCCGCGGCGGGTAGATTAAATCCTATAATCGTGTTTGCATTGAATGGATTCGGAACATTTTGGTACAACTCAAATTTATCGGCAGGATTATGGTCTCTATTGCCTGTCTCGAGCTTAATATTATTTACTGCAATCCCATTTCCTTCTTTGGTGTACATCTCAGGATTCATCATAGATCTCTCCAGAGCAATCAATGGTTTGTTGGTCACATCTTTCAGCAGTTTTAATTTTGCTTTTAAGATCTGATTTGCTACGTTTATCGCATTGTCCTGGTTCCAGCTTAAGTGTATAAGTCCTTTGGAAAGATGACTGAATCCTAAGTGTTCGTCCTTGAGATTGAGCACTTCTGATTTGATCTCAATCAATTCAACCATCTGATTATCATACGATAAAGTCATTTGTATACCTATCAGATGATTGATTTCTTCAGCACTTAAAGTGACATTTACTATATCTCCTGCCTTCGCAGTAATATTTTCTGTAAGTAGTGTTACTACACTTCTATTTGAAGTTTCACTTCCACTATGAACATTTGATTTGGAAGAACCATTAACATCTCCTATTTTGACCGCTACAAAATCAATTCCTGCCACTTCATGATCAAGATTACTCATATGAACATAGTCAATGAATGGGAATGGATGTTTGGGGTCAACAAATCTATGCGCCACATCCACAAATCTCCAGCTTCTGTTTTTGGAAAATTCTGTCTGTATTCCCAAGATCAATTTTCTAAGTTCTACAAGGTCAGCAGCTGTTATTTTTTCTGAATTGTTAATGTCAGCAGCAATCAACTTGTATGGAGAGTCGAGCTCCGTGATACCAAGGATGTGTCTCTGAATCATAACCAAATCCAATGTAGAAACACCATTTAGCGCATCATCATTTTTATCGGCCGATAACGTATACTCTTTGTACATCGGTAGGTCGCCAAAATTAAATTTACCATCCGCTGATGTAGTGACTGATTTTGGAAACTCTGTCTGATCTGATTTCAACTCTATTTGCACATTCTGAACCATTTCGTCTGATTCGTTGTAGATACTTCCTCTCAGAGATATCCTTTGGTCTTCTTCTTCATCCACATTGGTTGAACATGAATTACCATTGTCCTGAACTATAAGAAATACTGTACAAAAATCACTGTTTCCAGCTGCGTCTATTGCATACACATTGTATGTAATTTGTTTGCTTGGTAATCCACCCAAGTCAGAACATCTGATGGTTCTGGATATGTCATTTCTGTTGGTAGCTGAGAACGAAGATGTTATCTGTGTACCAGAAGAACAGTTATCGGTAGCTCCTCTATCAAAATCTGAAGCCCATATGGTCACTTCTTTTGCTGATGGCATGATGACAGTGACTAACTCCGTGATACAATAAGGGGTTGGTTTCTTATCATCTCTGATCGTAAATACGTTGGAACATGTTCTTGGATTTTTACATCCATCCTTGACCGTCCAGGTAATCTTATGTGTACCATAAGGAAAATCTCTATTGATCGTTTTTCCGGTTCCATTAGTTACCTCTAAAGTATTGTCATTATTTTCATCAATAGTATATGTCCACACAAGGTTTTCCGGTGATGTACAATCGTCTGTCGCTACTGCAGTAACACTTACATTTGCTTTACATTCACCTACTTGTGTAATAGTAAGGTCAGCAGGCAGACATCCCTTTGTAATATCAGGTGCCTTAGTATTGTTAAGCATGATTAATTGTGTATATGTCCATTCACCTGTATTCGGGAAGCCAGGGATTTTCTGACACCAATCAATCACAGTCCATTTTCTAAGCACTTTTATACATACATTATCTGCAAAATTAAAAACTATGTCTTCATAATTTGCAGCTAATTGTGCACATTGAGTATTGCGTAAATACTTTGGTCTGGAACTGCCATCAGGCAGTTTATCCGGTGTGATGTCTGTAATACAAGCTGCATTTAGTGTGATGGTGTTCGGCCAGTCGATATCTCCAATAGGAAACTCAGCTGCTCCGTTGAATTTTTTGTCATTTCCTATGGTAATGGTCTGTGTTTTGGTTGTCTTATTTCCAAAAACATCTGTTGCTGTAAATGTTCTAGTAATAGTTCCAAGTCCACATTCGTTAAGATTATCTTTTCTTACAGTGTCAATGGTCGCTGTACAGTTATCTGTGGCCGTAGCAATACCAAATCTTGTAAGAGATGTTAAATCATCGTAACAATTGGCTGTCATATCAGCAGGCACCGTCAACACAGGAAAAATATTATCCTGTACTTTGGCTTCCACCATACATGAATTAAATAGACCTGCTTTGTCCCAAACACCCAACTCCACCATGATCGTTTTGTTAGGTCCTATGTCATCGCAAGTAAACTTAATCTGGTTGCTGCAAGGCAGAGTAGACCAGTCTACCAAATTGTCCATCCTTCTGATTTTCATACAAAATAACTCACAGTTGTCATGACTGCCATCATCAAAGGTGAGCACACCTGCAAAAGCCATAGATTGTGATCCGATAGCAATTATACTATTTCTGTCACAAACAGGTGTAGGTGGCTGATTATCTATTACATCTATCTCGGTAAAACAATATGAAAAGTTACCGCAAGCATCTGTGATCGTATATCTCACCCAGGTACGTCCAGCAGGTAGATTTCTTATTCTTAAAGAACCACCGATAGTTACCACTTCTGTCAATCCACTCTTTTTAACATATACACCATTTAATGGTGGTTTTCCATTGTTGTCGGCTAAAAGGAAACTTACATCCCATGTAGTCTGTGAACAATCACTAATCACAATAGGAGCAATCACTATCCAGTCTGCCAGACAAGTATGTGGTCTAACCGGAATTATAGCTGCAGGAGTAATATTTCCAGTATTTGGTTGGCTGGTAATATCTGCAGGACAAGTTACCACAGGTGGTTCAGTATCCATGACTGTGATCAATTGATTTTGTTCTTCAATTTCACCAGTGCAGTGATCTACTACGGTCCACTTTCTGATCAACTTATAGGTCTTTGTACTATCGCCGCATAAAGCTATTTTTTTATCTTTGAAGGTCACCGCTGCTTTCAGACATTGGATTCCTGATGGCCATCCTGTATAATCCGGACTTGGATTTCCCGCATAAGGTTGTCCTGCAGGAATTTTTGTCCATTTCAATATAGAAGCGTCAGTGGGAAATAATTCTGCACATGCTTCCAGCGATGGATTAGGTCCTGTAGCACTATCCCAGTTAGCAGGAAAAACTACATCATCTATAGAAGCTCTGTTGATATAAATAGTGTGTGAACAACTGGAAGAGTTACCAGAATTGTCAGTAACCAACCATGTTCTGGTTATGATAGAACTGAATGGTCCTACACACAAATCAGTCTCAACATCATCACTAAAGGAGAGTAAAACATCGCTACATCTGTCATATCCCATTACCAACCAAGCATTTGGCGTACCAACTACAGGAAATAAAGTTGCATCAACAGGTAGATCTGGAAAGCCTGTGATAGCAATATCTTCCAAATCTTCACAATTTATAGTTACGTCATCAGGGCATACCAATTCTGGAATTGATTTATCCTCAATTTTGGCGTATCCCCAGCACGAATTTCCACTACACTCGTGAACCACTCTGATTTCAAGCGTTTTGCCGATGTAGCCATACCCTAAAGTACCGTTCGGAATAATCAATCCGGTAGTCAAATCCCGGATAATAATATCGTAAGAATGATCAGGATATACCTGTGCTTCCAGAAACTGATCGGGATTGAAATACAATTCACAACTTGGATTCATAGACAATTGAACCAGATTATTACATGCCAATGCAATGGTAGGCTGATTTACGATATTAATTCTCATCGTATTAGTAAAACTACACGTATTGTCATCAGCATTGCCCGGACCGTTTAGCAAAACATAGTTGCCGGTAACGGTCAGGTCGTATTCACCTGGAGTTGCGGGCCAAACAATAGTGCGCCTACGTGCATTATCGCCTGCCAGTGTTGGAACCGGTGAAGTCATCACAGTTCCTGAAATAGTATTAATGGTCCAGCTCACACCTGAAAGATTTGCTAAAGCAGCATCGAGTGTATAAATTTCTCTGGCACCAATACAATTTCCTGCATCACCTCTTATGGTAGTCAATGCAGTAAAGTCTTCAATATCAACGATTTTGTTGATGTCGAAGTCACAACCTAAAGACTGTCCACTGTAAGATGAGTGCACACCAAAAACGCCAATAGAATACCTTCCAGCCGTTGGGCCCCAGTTGGCATCAATGTTTGACAGACCATTAACAGTATTAAAACTGTTACCTACTCCGGTCAAAAACCAAGTTAAACCAGAATAAGTACCCGCTGGGATACTGTAAGACTCTGTAGAATTTCTACAAACATCTTCATCACCGCTGATGGCAAAAGAAGGATAAGCGCAGTTCTCCGTACTGACAACATTAAAAATTTGTCCTGTCGCAGTATTGGTAATATTCAACGACCATACTTGTCCGCTTTTTCTTAGCCCTGTGATTTGAAACACGCCAGGAGAAATCTCCTGCAACAAGGTGTTGTTTAAATAAGGAATTGGCTCTACCGGTGGAGGCAAAGACACAGGATTGTAAAAACCTATAATAGGAGAAGCCAGGCGCCATGTCTGACCCGGTAATCCAGTAAGGGTAATTACATCTTCGTACTGACCATTGGTAGGAGTAGTGTTGTTATTCAAACAATAGCATTGTTGGGTAATAGCAACACTCTGTGCCAGAGAAACATTCACGGTCAAAACCATAAGAATTATGGCCGTTGAGAGTGACTTCAAGCCCCGATCTCTGACCAGGCTGAATAATTGTGTAAGTAATGGGTTCTTCATCGATTGATGGATTTTGTAAAATTCGTAATTGCTTAAAAAATGTTATATAACAGACGGATTGATCACTTTATGACCTTTCCGGTATTATCTTGTGTATTTTCAGTTACTGCAATCGGAGTCCACATACCATTTTCTACTGATTATGATATATTTTCTCTTCTTACGATGATACAAATCCAAATTTCAGACCAAACTTAAACTCGCATTAAAGGGTATTTTAATATGACCATTACATTAATTATTTGAGTAATATTTAAAAAACATTTAATCAAGCCAGTAAGCCTGAAAATAAAAATTATTTTTTTTTAAAAATTTTTTTTGATTTTTTAGTACTCTAAGAGAATTAAGGGTTTTTCCTTACTTGACTTCCATAATTTTTTGAATTTCATTAAAAATGATCAAAAAATGAGATCAATTAGAGTTGTAGCTATCCCATAGCTGATATAATCACAATAAAAGGTTAGATAGATGTAGGATTGAAATGCAGATTCAAATAAGGTTTGATTCCTGACTACTATTGTTGTGCATGCTTTACAACATAAAACAGTGCTAAAGAAAGGTAAAAGTGAGACATAGATACAAATCTACATTGGGGACATTTCTATTTACTGAAATTTGCACAGCCTTACCTGCGAGATTATACATTAATACTTAACGTATATTGATAAATCGTATGGTGTCATCCAATTGGTCTGATTTCAAATGGAGAAAATATATGCCTGGAGAAATATAATCTGGCAATAAGATGGTAAAGTCACTCGAAGAGTCACCATTGATCATAAAAGTGGCTGCCAATATTTCCTGGCCTGATATATTTGTAATGCTATAGCTGATATTTTGTGGGCGAATATTTCTGTCTATAATTAAATTCAAACTTGAGACCACAGGATTGGTTTGCAGCCTGACCCGAGGTTTATCGATGTTTATTTCTGATCTTACCTGCAGATTTATCGGTATGGTTGATCCGTAACTATATAACTCAGAGTTCTTGACCATATCTTCTTTTATATTACGAATATCTATAGGCTCCTTGATTTCGAAAGCACTGATCAAATCACCCTTCGAAAATCTGTCAGGCGTAGCTGAGTATTTTAAAAAGCGGATATTACTTTCGTCAATAAAAATTTCCGGATCAACAAAATGGCTATCAAACATTTTCACATCCTCTGAAGAAAACTTATTTACTGCATCTGGGTAGGTGGCAAAAATCTGTAATCCATCCCATTCGATATACTCAGACGCTCTGAATGTAAGAACTGACCGATTGTCCCATTTTTCAATGGCGACCATCACTAAATACGGCTTTTCTCTTTCTAATCTGTTTTCAGTTTGATTACTATTGATATTAACAGCAGATTGATTCACATCGCCCATTTTTACAGCTACAAAATCAATATTTTCAAGATCTTGAGATAATAATCCTGTGGATCTGAAGTTGCTAAACAGATATGGTTGTTGAGGGTTTTCAAAAATGCTGCTCTTATCTACAAATACCCATGAAGGCAATGCTTTAGGAAATTTGTCAGTAATACCCAAAATAAGTTTTCTTAATTCGACAAGATCTGCTGCTGTAACTGATTTGGATGAATTAACATCTGCCGCCAAAAGTTTATATGGGCTGTCAAAAGTAGTTATACCCAATATATGTCTCTGTATCATCACTAGGTCAATGGTAGAAACACCTTCCAGTGGATCACTATTTAAAAATGGTGTTATAGTATAGTTGACATTCAATGGCAATGAATCCAATACAAACCGCCCATCAGTATTATTTATTTTCCGACTTCGAGCTAGTTCAAGCCCTTCTACAGTAACTTCGGTATTTTTTGGAATAATATTATTTTGTGTAGCTATTCGTCCTGAGACTTTTGCGTCCGTGATGAGATCCGGGCAAAGATTGGCATTGTCCTGCAATATCAGCTCTACATTGCAAAAATCCTGATTTCCTTGCTGGTCAGTGATGGACATTTGTAAAGAAATGGTAGCGGATTTACCATCCACAATATCAGCGCATCTAAAAAACAATCCTGAACTTTTTGTTTCCGGAATCCACACCTGTGCATCCCCTGACTTGTATGCCATTGAATCACTAAGGACACCTTTATTTTTGAAGTAGTGTCTTCGGTCAAGCAAACTCTTTACCGGTAGTTCACCATTAAATGTAAACCACAAATCTTCCTTCCCCGTACAATTGTCTGAGCTTCCGTTGTCAAAATCCTTTGCCCATACTTCTATAGTGCCTGTAGCCTGCATCAAGGGTAGCGTAAGTGAAGAAATACAGTAAGGAGATGGATTTTTGCAATCAGAAATGGTAAATAAATAACTACAGGTATTGAAATTGCCACATTGGTCATCGACTCTCCAATGTATTTTATGTCTTCCCAATGGTAGATTTCCTGCAAATTCATTGCTTTTACCAATACTGTCCACTATGCCGTTTTCAAATAGATCAAGCTCATATCTCCAAATTAAATCTGCGGTGGCTGTACAAGGATCTGTAGCAGTTTGTTTAAGATCGACCCAACCTGTATGACATGCCGGATCATAAGAACAAAATGAAGTGTCACGACAAACTGTATTAAATTCAGGTTTATCCGTATTGTGCAATTTAATGATCTGAATATAAGGGCCCCATTTACCCAATGAATTTGAACCGGTATACTGACACCAATCTACGACAGTCCAGGTACGGATGATCTTAAGACAAGCACCATCTGCTATATAAAATTTATTATCTTCATAACTGGCAGCCACCGTAGCACATGAGTTATTTTTAAAAGTTGGTCTGCCAGTGACGGACGGATCAGTCTGATCAGATCTGCAGCCGGTAGAGTCAAATGTAGCTGGCCAGACGATATCATCATATTCAAAAGGATCCGGGTTGAATATAGTTATGGTTTGAATACATGAGTCTTTTAGGCCGGCAGCATCTGTAGCAATAAATTTGCGTCTGATGGTTCCTGTAAAACAGTGAATATCTGCAACATAACTCTGAGATACCATTACGCTACAATTGTCTTTAGCCAATCCATCTTTACCTACCACCCCATTATGATAATAATTATATACAAGTACATCTTTTATATCTGTAGATTTTGTCACCACTGACCCAAATATGTCAAGATGATTAAAATCGTAATTATCAGTGCAGGCTAGTGTTATATTTGGAGGACAGGTGATGGAAGGTTTGAGTTTATCTTCTACCAGTACTTCTATCATACAAGTGTTCTTATTGCCATGTATATCAGTCACTTCCAAAGCAACCATTTGTGTCGTGCCAATGTCAGCACAACAAAAATCAACAAATCCTCCAAATTGAGTACCAAAGCCACAATTATCAGTCATTCTTCTGACGCTAAATGAAGAGATGCCACAGTTATCTGTACTTCCATCATTAAAAGTGATGGCAAATGCCCTACCTTTTCCATTAGAGTCCAGTGAAACTTTGGTGACCTGATCACAAACGGTATTTGGAGCAAGATGATCCTTTACAATCACATTTGACTGACAAGTGGATGTATTGTTGCAAGCATCTGTCACTTCATAATCCAGATAATACTCCCCCACCGGTAGCCCCGAAAAATAGTATTTTTGTTGTTGTTGTTTGATAAACTGATCTTGTGATTGACCATCAGTGGTATACAATTTATACCGAACAGAATAAGCAGAACAATCATTTATACTTATTAATGATGGAATTTCGACCTGATCTGCTGCACATTGATAGGCACCAGCAAAAAGGTTTATTGTATCTTTGCAAATAAGTTCAGGTCCCTGACTGTCCTTTACTACAATGATCTGGTTTCTGGTCACACTTTCTGAAGTACACCAGTCGATAACAAACCATGATCTGGCAATTTTAAAACCCTTTCCACAAAGGTCAAAACGTACATCGGTCATTGTAAACTGCAGATTTCCGCAGTGTCCTATGACTGGACTTCCTGTGGTATCAGGTGACGGATGTCCGTTGGCCAGTATCGGGAAGGTATCCAGACATTCGAAAGCAGCTTTTTCGTGCCCGTCATAGTGCGGCGGAAAAACTACCGAAGCAAGTGATATCCTTTTAACCACTATCTTTTCATTGCAGGTAGAAAGGTTCCCTTTTGCGTCTCTGGCCTTCCATTTACGAGTAATGGTTTTATCTTCATCCCGTGCACAATTTGCTTTCAATATTTCATCGGTGTACTCCAGGGTCACATCACTACACGCATCCCAGTTTTTGACAATATACTTATTGTTTATGATGGTATCAATGTATGCACCCGCCGGAAAAGGAAATCCAAGGCTATCCGGGGCTATTGATTTTGTACAAGGTATGGTATCATTTTTACAAATGAAAATAGGCGGAAAATAATCTTCCACCTTAAATTTTCCCCAACAAATATTGGAAGTACACTGATGTCCGAGCTTATATGTAATCTCTTTATCTACATGTGCTCTGGTCAAGGTGTTATTGGGAATCAAGTTATTTTGTGCATCGTATAATGTGATGATATAATTGGTATAAGGTGGCACAGGATTCGGTTGAAGCATAGTAACATCTATCCTTTGTGTACACGTTTCATTGAGCGAGATATTTAGATTGCTGGAGCAAAATAAAGGTGGTGCCGACTGGAAAGTAATTTTGACATCATCAATCTCTTTTTCCTGAGGTGTGACTTCTGTCGGTGCATCAGAAATAAGCATCAATGTATAATACCCCAACAATTTATCATTGGTACCCGGAACGTAGGAAATCTGATTGTTTTGTGCAAATAGGTACTTTATGGTAGAAAAATTTCCGGGCTGAAACTTGCCGTCGCCCAAAGTGAGCCAATCTCCATTAGATACATCTCCTGTGATGGTTGCCCCCAAATCCGTCATCAACAGATTTTGATTGAGACACATGGTTTTGTCATTGCCGGCAAATACACTGATGATCATAGGAGCAGCATAGTATCGACTCACGACTTTACCCAGCAACATCGCAGAAAGCGAGAAAGCAAAAATTAAAAAAAATATGTTGTTATTTACTTTCAACTATTGGTATGTTAATAAAAAGTGATAATGAAGAACTACATTTTAAATGTAATTTACATATTACAATTAATTATAATACAATAACTATACCAATTTGGGTAGATGCGCTGTGGGCCACATAGCTATATCCCTTTATTTACAGAGTAAAAAAATGCAATTTAGGCTTAATCAGGGGTATCTATCTGACAAAGTCTCCTAGACGCTTTAGTACGTAAACAAATCTATCAGAGAAGAATGGGATCATGGTAAGTGATGGCCGTGATGCCCTTAGGTATCTGAGGTCAGATTGCCTACAAGGTCATATCCATATCCTGCTCCACCTGATCCCGGATTAAAGCCCTTGGGTTTTGGGGCTGTAGCCGAAGCATCCGTAATACTGGTGAGCTTATTGCTATTGACACTGTAATAGTAGGTGAGATTATCGATCGTATTGTATAGGCAACTGCCTGCATCGGTATAGTATCCTGTTCTGATCGTAGTCAGGATATTGCTGACAGCAATAATTCGCATGTAGCACAATTATTTAATCCTGTTCTGTTCATGGTCAGGATATTACCCCTGCTGTCATACGACAGATTTTCATTGTACTATCAACGAAAAGTCAACGAAGATAAAAAGAATAAAATGCTGACGTTCAATAATGTACGAAATAAAATTGTCAAAAGACTTTATGCTTCTATAAAAAATAAGAGCAATTACAAAGCTGACTATTCATATTCATTTGCAGCATGATGCTGTAATGTGGATAAATATGTGAATAAGTCAGAATTACTTGATATTTCAATAAATAAAAAAGTCATTTATATATTAAAAAAATATCAATTAATACTTATTTAAACCATAGAAAACCAGCAAGGCGGCTCTACTGATGTACTTTTAGAAAGAAGCATCGTAAACTGTGTTCTCGATATTCAAAAACTAAAAGAGACCGAAAAACAATACGTCTTCGCTCTCCTTGATGCTTTCATTAAGCAAACTAAAATGCAAGCTATTATGTAAAAAGCCCCTGCGGATCACAGAGGCTTTTTAGTGTTTAATTTGTTTTAATTGAACTGCTTTTTCTAAACTGAAGAAATTTGAAGTTCGTTTTTATACCCATTTATTAAATTTGCATAAATCCATTTAGCTTCTATTAAAAAAATACATTCACCTTTTAGGCTTTCAAAATTAATTGTTTTCAAATCACCTAATTCGTGTATTGTAATTTTTCCATTTGGATACTTTAAGTACTCCATATTAAAACAATTCATTTTAGTAGCCATTAGCAATAATGTAATTTGTAAAGTATTATATTCTCTTTCAATCCATTTCTTAGTAAAAACGATTTCCTTCGCATTAATATCAAATCTTAAATAAATCTGAATGTCTTCCCCAGATATAATCTTTAAATCATTCAAAAATATATCATCTAAATCTGGAATCGAATTTGATAGAGTTGCGCTCAAACTATTTTTATTTTCTACATAATCGTACCACATAATATTAATTATTTAAAAAGTCTAAAAAAGGATAATGTGATTTTGTACCAGCGACAGTTCCGTTCCTAAGTTTTTCAGGTGGCCTTACATTAAAATGAGGTTTAGAAGCTTCCCCACCAAAATTGGGATGGCCAGATGAGTGGTCTTGAATAACAGCTTTAGTTCCATCAGGTTTTGTATAGGTATATTGCCAAGTCATAATCGGCTTACCGTCCTTACCCAAAATTGATTAATCATTCATGTCAGTCATTGGAACACTTTCAAATTGCTTACCGTTACCTGCTTTGTCTGGATGATGAGATTTAGGAATATTTAAGTCTCTTTTAGCTCCATTTAAAGCACCCTATCTAGTAATAACTTCTTCTTTAATTTCACTCCTAACTTCATTCATCACTCTACCAGCTACAACTTGGGATGCTATAGTTTGCTTTCCATCAGGTATTAATGTAAGAAATTGGTTGGTAGCATATTCATTTTGTGCTTGACGAATAGTTACATGATCTCTGTCACTTCCAGGCGTACTAGCTGGTTGTGCTTCAAGTAATAAGAATCCTATCAATATAAATGGACAAATTGGACACCTACCATCGGGATCATTGTACCTAATGGGATTGTTCCAAAATGCAGCAAATGGGCTCTTATCAACTTGATTTAAATAATCTGCCAGCGGATCTACACCATTGCACATACTGATACTAGGATTGTAATACCTTGCGCCGTGATAGTTGAGTCCTGTATTCTCGTCGGTCTCCTTGCTTGTGTACTTGTATCGGGAGTCGTATCCAACAGCTTTCTGGTCGTGGAGCGTCTCACCGAATGGCAAATATATTAAATATTGTCGTGGTCTACCTATCTCATCCGTCAAAAATGTGGATGAGCCGATCACGCTATACGTGACAAGGTATGATCGGAGTGGTAGTAGTACAATACATCCTTGCAATTATTCGAGAGTGTAAAAAATAAAATTTCTAAAACCTCCAGTCGCTTCCCTCTTAATGCTGAGATATATTTTATTCAACGGTTAAAGAGCATTAGCACATAATCTAAAGGCAGATCCAATTTCTCAGAGATGTTCTCTGGAGAAACACCACTTTTTAGTAGTAATTTAATAGCTTCCTCTTGCTTGCGTTGTGCTTCCTCTTGCTTGCGTTGTGCTTCCTCTTGCTTAAGTTGTGCTTCCTCTTGCTTGCGTTGTGCTTCCTCTTTTTGGCGTCGCTCTTCTTCAAATAAAGCAGTTTGTCTTAGCACACGATGCTCGTATTCATTGATCTCTTTGACAAAATCATCTTCTATGTCCATTACATCTCGCACTTCCTTTACTTCTACTGCTTTTTTCAACCTCCTGATTATAGGATGAAATTGTGATGGAAAATCTTGCTCCTTTATATTGAGTATATGCATATCGTCTGTCCTATTTTCTTGGTCAAATATAGATAATAAAATTTCTAAATCCTCCCGTCGCTTCCCTTTCAACGCTGAGATATTAACTATAGTTCCTTCATGATATAAACTTTTAATGAACCCGTCTTCTTTTTCAATCTTCGCACCCGTTACGTTATCGGATATCTCCATTTTTATGCGCACGACAGGATGATTTTCATACCCATCTAGGGTAGTGCCCAAAAAATAGATTGCATATATCGGCACGCCCATTTTTATGGTTTTGCCTTTTTTGTCTTTTATATCTTTGTAATAGCTTTCATTCATATATTGTTTACCAAGATAACGCCTGAAACGCATGATATCACCATAAAGCTTAGACTTTTGTACTTCTATGATGATCAATTCT
>JBBRVQ010000058.1:0-26908 GCA_038246735.1 Chitinophagales bacterium | reverse complement strand
CAGTGCCTGTTGAACACCTTCACCCGATACATCTCTGGTGATAGATGGATTATCGTTCTTACGGGCAATTTTATCAATTTCATCAATGTAGACAATACCACGCTGTGCCGCCTCCACATTGAAGTCACACGCCTGAAGTAATCTGCTTAACATACTTTCTACATCTTCGCCTACATATCCAGCTTCGGTAAATACAGTAGCATCTACTATTGCAAATGGTACATCCAGAAACTTGGCGATGGTTTTGGCCAGCAATGTTTTTCCAGTACCCGTTTCTCCTACCAGGATGATATTGGATTTTTCAATTTCCACTTCTCCAGGATTGTTATTATTCAACCTCTTATAGTGATTGTATACTGCAACGGACAAATACTTTTTGGCATCTGTCTGCCCGATGACGTATTGATCCAGGAAAGTTTTAATCTGAGCTGGAGTAATAGTAGATGGTAAACCTATAAAGTCATCTTTTTTGCTTTGGCCTTTTTTATTGGTTTTCAGCTCTTCATTGATAATATCATAGGCTTGTTCTACGCACGCTTCACAGATATGTCCGTCTATACCTGCGATCAGCATCAGCGCATCCCGTTTATCTTTACCACAAAACGAACATTTAATATTGTCTTTATACTTGGACATATTATGGATTAAAGTGATTAGTTATATCAGGCTTTTTTGGCTGCACTTTTTCTATCCAGCACCTCATCTACCAGACCGTATTCTTTGGCTTCGGTGGCTGTCATCCAATTATCCCGATCAGAATCTTTTTCGATAGCCTCAAATGTTTTACCCGTGTGCTGCGCCATGATTTCATACAATTCATCCCTAAGTTGTTTTATCAATTTATAAGATATCTCCATATCTGTAAATTGTCCTTGCATTCCACCGGATGGCTGATGTATCATTACCCTGGAGTGAGGCAAACAGGTCCTTTTTCCTTTATTTCCGGCACATAGTAATACGGCTCCCATAGATGCTGCGAGTCCTGTACAGATGGTGGCAACATCGGGTGATACATATTGCATGGTATCATATATACCCAAACCAGCTATGACGGAACCACCCGGGCTGTTGATAAACATTTGTATATCTCTCTTAGGATCCGTAGACTCCAGAAACAATAACTGAGCTTGGATGACATTGGCCACATAGTCATTGACAGGAACTCCCATAAAGATGATTCTGTCCATCATTAATCTGGAAAATACATCCATGCCCACAATATTCATTTGCCTTTCTTCTATTACCTGTGGTGTAAAGCCATTGATATCTGGTACAGAAGTCTGCATATATTTATCGAGGTGCATACTGCTCATGCCAAGATGACCTACAGCATACTTCTTAAATTCTTCGTGTGAATACATTCAAAAGGATTTTAAAATTCATAAATAATCAAAAATAAGTCTATCGGAAACCGAATCAGACTATATTAACAATTATCATTACAAATTGTTAACCCTTTCGTTGAGCTGTTTTACTTTTTCTACAAAATTTTCCTGAGAAATGGCAATATTCTTTTTCTTAACCGTATCTCCTATTCGGGAAAATATCCTGTCCGCAAGGATTTCTTCATATGCTTTATTCACCTGTTCTTTATCTTTCATCAGTCTGTCGACGGTTTGAGAAATAAATGAATAATCCATATTCCCATAAGATCTCATGTAGGAAAATACAGTGTTTGTAATTTGTTTTCTGATATCATCTTCTTCAACAGTTATTTCAAATTTTTTGGCAAGGTGCGATTTTTGTAGTGACCATCTCATGTTTTTGGCAAAAGCGTCAAATTCATTTTCTACTACATCTTCTGAAACATTTTCATTACTTTCCTTGAGATACCTTTTCAAAAAGGTATCAGGTAGATTTATTTCATTATTGTCCATCAGAAAATCCATGATATCTCGGTACATGAATTGTAGTGCCTGATTATCGTAATACGATTTAATATCTTTTCTAAAAAATTCTTTAAGGCTGAGCTCATCTTTAACAGCTTCATCTCCAAACGTACTGAAAAATTCTTCATTCAATTCCGCAAGTTCAACACGCGACACTTCGGTAATAGTAGCAATAAACATGTTTCCTATTTCCTGGTCACTTTCTTCGGGCTTTTTAAGTAGATATTTATTTATATGAGCTTCATCTTTGTCTTCCAGTTTATATATGTCAAATGTAATATTATCACCCAATTTTTTTGTCAATATTTCATTTTTTACTGTTTCATCATGAACGATATCTACCAGTAAAGAAAACGCTGTTTTCCACCCTCCATCTTTAACTACATTTCCATCCAGTTCTTCAGCTTCCAGTTTAATCATATCCATATTCTGAATGGTATCCGTTACTTCTATCCTTTTGCCGAATCGCCTTCTTGCAGCAGTATATTCTTCTTCTACAATACTGTCAGGAATAGTCACATCAAAATAATTATACTCATCGGTTTCTGACACTCCTTTAATATCAAGCTCAGGAGCAAGTCCAAGATCAAAACTGAACTTATAATCTTTCAAATTATTTACATCAAGATTGAAAACCAGATTTTCATCTCTGTTTGGGAGTGGCTGACCAAGGTAGTTTAAATTTTGTTCATCAAGATATCCGAACAATTTGTCCTGAATCGATTCATTGATGACATCAGACAGTATGGATTTACCATACATTTTCTTGATGACAGATACAGGGGTCATGCCTTTACGAAAACCCTTAAGTTGTGCCTGATTTCTATATTTTTTTATTTCACTTTCAAATTTTGGAGCATAGTCTGAAGGCTCAAGAGTAAGTTCTAAAGTGAGATGTAAAGGATCTGTTTCTTTTCTAACAATCTGCATAGAAAAATTAATAATGGATTAATAAAATATATGGAACATAATATGAAAAATCAGATGAAGATGGTAATCTTTTTCTGTAAGCACTCAAATAAAGTGCGGGTGGAGGGACTCGAACCCCCAAGCCTCGCGGCACCAGATCCTAAGTCTGGCGTGTCTACCAATTTCACCACACCCGCAATGTAAAGAACGATACTTTTCGAAAAGCGGTGCAAAGATAGAATTATCTTATGAAATAAAAAGAAAATTACATTTTTAATAAAAAATTAAACCATTGGATTAAATCTTAGGATCAACTCAAGTTTTTAAACAGAGATCCATTTTATATCCTTAAGGCTATTTTTAGTTTATTCATATTAAAAACTTAAAAAAATCATAAAAACAATAATTAATTAGGATAAAAGAACATATGACAATATAAATACACTGAATTGAAAAATAAAGTAAGTAATGATTGTTTTTTATTGTTTAACAATTTTAATAAAAATATTAAACAAAAGCAACCCTTTTAAATAAAAGTACACACTTGCATATATTATCTAATCTTTTTAAAATTTAATATAATGAAAATTTTTAGTGTTTTTTTACTTTTCACTTTAAGCTTATTTATATCTTGTAGTGATGATGAAGCAACTTCCGAAAAAAAGACAGTTGTTGATATAGTGTCAAATGATCCCAAATTTTCTTTGTTGGAAGCAGCTGTTGTGCATGCCAATCTGGTTGATGCATTAAAAGGCGAGTCTATAACAGTTTTTGCACCCACGGATGACGCTTTCAAAGCTGCTGGTTTCGCAAATGAAGCTGCAATAAAAGCAGCGGATAAAAATGTCATAAGTAATATTCTCCTTTACCATGTCATCGGAAGCCTTGTACCATCATCAGCCATTGCTACTAAAGATAATGCCGAAGTGACCATGTTGAGTAATGCAAAAACATTTGTTACAAAAAATTCATCCGGTGTTTCGGTCAACGGTGCTAAGGTGATTACTGCTGATATAAAAGCTGAAAACGGGGCCATAATTCATGTGATAGATGCCGTATTGATTGCCGAAACAAAAAATATTGTGGCATTAGCTCAATCAAACCCAAACCTGTCTTTTCTTGTAGCTGCCGTATTAAGAGCAAACGAAGGAGCTACAAAAGTGGTGGATATACTTAGTAGTGCAGGACCTTTTACTGTTTTTGCTCCAACCAATGATGCATTCAAAGCTGCAGGGTTTGCTACTGAGGCAGCTATTAAGGCCGCTGACCCTGCATTTTTAGCGACGGTACTTACTTACCACGTGATTGGCGCCAGAGTTTATTCAACAAACTTGATTACAGGTGATGCTACCACTGCACAGGGGGGAAAAGTTTCTATAAATGCCTCAAATGCAACGGTTAAGGGGGCATCAAATACTACAGCATCAAAAATTACAGCTGTAAATATAGGTGCTAGCAATGGAGTAGTTCACGTCATTAATACTGTTTTATTGCCTTAATCAATAATAAAATGTAATTTCTAATTACCCATTAGTTTTAAAAAGCCTGTCTCTCATAAGATGGGCTTTTTTGTTTTAGGTAAATACTGTATTTTTGCCTAAAATTAATTAGCATGGAAGACCTTAATACTCTGTTTATAATTGGTTTATCTGTTGGTGTATTGTTTCTTCTCGTGAGCATAATGATCTTAAAATTTCCTCCTAAAAAGATAAATGGATGGTATGGATACAGGTCAACAAGTTCGATGAAATCTCAGGAAAGATGGGATTTCGCTCAAATCTATTCTTCACAATTAATGTTGAAAGTGGCTTTTGGTATGATGGCTACAGGCTTTGTAGGCATGATGATTAGAACTAGTGAAGAAATGGGGACAGCCATAGCTTTGGGTGTTATGATTGTTTTGTTGGCAGTAATGATATATAAAACTGAAGCTGCAATCCATAAAAAATTTGGAGATACCTAAAATTATTAGTACTACCCCTGTACATACAATCTTCTTACCCTACCTGAAATTCTGCTTAATATTTCATAAGGTATGGTTTGGCATACTTCTGCCAACTCTTCCACAGGTTTATCTTTTCCAAAAAGGATAACTTCATCACCTATATAAATGTCTTTTTCCTGACCAATATCAATTATTGTCAGATCCATACATACATTTCCTATAATGGGATAATCTTTACCGTGAATGCTTACACTATATTTACCATTGCCAGCAAGACGGATTAGACCGTCTGCATATCCAATATTTATAATGGCGATGCGACCATCAGCAAGTGGTTTTCCTTTTCGGTTGTATCCTATGAAATCTTTTTTACTTACATTTTTGGTCTGAACTACCGTGGCTTTGAGCGTATGAACTTTCTCTAATTTATTGGCGATAGTATTGGTACCATCTATACCGTAAAGACCTAAGCCAAGTCTTACTAGATCGAAATGATACTCAGGAAAACGGATGATACCGGATGAGTTGAGAATATGTTTTGCAGGATTATATTTAATTTTTTGGCAGATATAAGAATAATGAATGTTCAGTGACTGCACCTGATCTCGGGTATATGCATCATCTTCGGGATCTTCACTACTACTGAGATGACTAAAAATGGATTTTATTTTGAGCTGTTTATGGGAGATAAGTATGTCACACAATTCTTTCAAATCTTCTTCTACAAAACCCAATCTATGCATGCCTGTATCAATTTTGAGATGGATTTGAAAAGTACGATCTATATCCAAGGTAAGTAAAGATATGATCTCATTAAGTTGCTCGATGCTGTATACTTCCGGTTCCAGTTCGTACTTTATCATATCAAGTACACCGTTTCGATCAGGATTTAGAATAATAATCGGAAGCAATACGCCAGCCTTTCTCAGTTGCACTCCTTCATCAATGAATGCAACAGCCAAATAACCAACTTTTTTAAATTCCAGATATCTTGCCAGCTCTTCGCTACCACTACCATAAGCGGACGCTTTTATTACGGCTATGATTTGGGTTCCGGGAGAAAGGTGTTGCGAAAAAATTTTAAGATTATGTTCGATGGCTTGCAGATCCGTTTCCAGTGTTGCCGTATGTGCTTTATCAGAAAGAGCGATGATCACTCTTTCAAGCTGAAAGGCACGGGCCCCTTTGACTAGGATCGCTTTATGGTTACAATTGATTTCAGGCAATCTGCGTATCAGTTCATCCGTACTTTTTATGGACGTAAATAAAATAAAAGGGTCAAGGAACATTTCCAAATTTGCTACCTGATTTCCTATGCCAATGACATGGCTGATGTTGTGGTTATGGATCAAATTGGCCAGCTGATGATTGAGTGTTTTTTCGTCCAGCCCAGTCTGCATAAAATCTGAAAGAATAATAATTTTATCTTTCGCTCCTGATTGTTGGGATAAAAACTCAAGAGCTATTTTAAATGATTGAATATCAGCATTGTATGTATCATTTATGAGAATACTGTTTTGAATCCCATTTTTCATCTCCAGTCGCATGGGTATGTTCTGAATTCTAGTAAGTGCAGTTTTTATAATCTCAAAAGAAATATTCAATACCATCATCACAGCCACGCAATGCAGCGCATTTTCAATCGATGCTGTATCCGAAAATGGAATTATAAGAGACTGTGGCTCATTATTAACAAGAATGTTGACTTTGGTCTGGTAATTTGATTTTTGAATATCTGTGATCCTGAACAAGGACGATTCTGTACTCCATCCCCAGCTGACTAGTTTTTTTGAACTGAATTTTTCACGCATTGCCATACTTACAATCAGGTCATCTTCCTCATAGATAATGGTTTTGGCGTTTTCAAAGAGTTTGAGTTTTTCATTTAGTTTTTCGGTCAGATTACTGAATCCTTCTGAATGAGCATCACCCAGCAACGTAAATAATCCGATATCAGGACGTATAATATTTTCCAATGCACTCATTTCTTCTTTTTGAGAAATGCCAGCCTCAAAAATACCCAATTGATCGCTTTGTTTTATTTGCCAGACTGACAATGGAACACCAGTCTGAGAGTTATAACTTTTCGGACTTTTTACTACTTGCCTATCATGGATCATCTGGTACAACCATTCCTTAATGGTAGTTTTCCCATTACTGCCCGTAATCCCGATAACTTCTATGTCAGTAAAACATGATCGATGATACGCAGTCAATTTTTGTAGTGCTTTAAGGCTATTTTTTACTTGAAAGATATTGACATGTCCCGTGATAAGACCTGGATTTTTTTCAACTACGATATTTTTTATGCCTTTATCCAGAGCATCGTGAATAAAGTCATGTCCATCATGCATACTGCCACTCAATGCAAAAAATACTGTTTTGGAGGGCAATTCAATTTTTCTGGTATCAATAGTAAGATGAGAAATATTAGCCGACGGATCTGATAATAGATTTTCATCAGTGCCCAATAATTTAGCGATATCTTTTGCTGCGTACATGATAAATTCTTACTGATTATAAATCAAATCCAATGTCATTGCGATAATATTTTCCTTCAAAATTTATTTCTTCAGCATTTTTTAATGAAATCTCAACGGCCTGTCTAAAATCATGCTTCAAGGTAGTAACCGCAATAACTCTTCCTCCATTTGTAAGTATTTTCCCTTCTTTTGACGTTGTCCCTGCATGAAAAACAAGACTTGTATTTATGTTTTCAGTGCCGGTAATCACTTTATTTTTTTCAAAATCACCAGGATATCCACCAGATACCATCATTACGGTAGCAGCCGCTTCATCAGATATATTTAAAGTTTTGCCTTTTAGACGTCGATCTATGGCATCTTGTAGTAATATTACCAGATCATCGTTTATCCTAGGTAAAATCACTTCAGTCTCCGGATCGCCCAGTCTACAATTATATTCTATGACAAATGGTTCACCTTTTACAGTAATCAAGCCAAAAAACACAAAACCGGTATAATCCATTTTTTCTGCTGAAATTCCTTCAATTGTTGGTGTTACGATGCGGTCTACTACTTTTTCCCACAATACTTTATCGACAAAAGGTACCGGAGAAACAGCGCCCATCCCACCTGTGTTCAGACCCGTATCTCCTTCACCGATTCTTTTATAATCTTTGGCTTCAGGAAGTATAATGAAGTCTTTTCCATCTGTCAGGGCAAATACAGAAAACTCAATACCGCTTAAAAATTCTTCTATTACTACGGTTTCAGAAGCTTTTCCAAATTTTCCGGAAAGCATTTCATTCAGTTGTTTTTTTGCATCTGAAAGGTCATTGATAATCAATACACCTTTACCTGCCGCAAGACCATCAGCTTTCAAAACAAATGGTGATTTAAGTGTATCTAGGAATTTATATCCTTGATTCAAATTTTCATGGGTAACTTCAAGATATGCAGCAGTCGGAATATTATTTTTTTGCATAAATTTTTTTGCAAAAGCTTTACTGCCTTCGAGTTGGGCTGCATAGGCAGATGGCCCTATAATGCCAATATGACTGGTTTCATTCGCTCTGAATGCATCCGTGATGCCTTCTACCAGTGGTCCTTCAGGGCCGACTATTAATAGTTTTATATCATTTTTTAGGCAAAAATCTTTTAAGGCACTAAATTCATTCACCTGTATCGGTATATTTAATCCGCACGAAGATGTACCTGCATTACCAGGGGCAATATATAGCTGATGGCAATTTTTACTTTGCGATATTTTCCAAGCCAGGGCATGTTCTCGTCCACCACTTCCTAATATGAGTATATTCATTATAAATTAAAAATTCTGATCGGCAAAAATAAGATGTTTCAGGTTGAAAAAGCAAAAATGTCATTTTTATTGTGAATAAACCATTTTAAGCGCCAAGCTTTATAATAGCAAATATATCTTTATATTCAAAAATTTAACATTCTGTCCGACTAAACGATGTTATTTTATTGAAACTGTGCATTGGTTTTTGACCAATAAAAAAAGTTATTTCATAATTTTATTTTACCTTCACTCCGTTTTTTAACATTAAATCCATACCAAATGACAGTAAATATATTGAAATCATTGACACTCTCTCTTTTGATGGTATCAATGTTGCCATTATTGGCGCAAAAAAAAGAAATAAAAAAGTCTGAACAGAAAGATGCAAAGACCACTGAAAAAAAAGATGACCCTTACAGTTCAGGTACATTTTCATCACTTGCATTCCGATCTATTGGTCCAGCAGTTACTTCAGGCCGTATTTCAGACTTTGCCGTAAATCCTGCCAATCATAGTGAATATTATGTGGCATCATCTTCTGGAGGTGTCTGGAAAACTACCAATAGGGGAGTAACCTATCAACCTATTTTTGATGGTGAAGGTTCTTACTCTATAGGATGTGTTACGCTTGATCCATCCAATAGCAATACAGTGTGGGTTGGATCAGGTGAAAACAATAGCCAGCGTTCAGTAGCATACGGCGACGGAGTATATAAATCAACCGATGCCGGTAAATCCTGGAAAAATATGGGACTTAAAAGCTCTGAACATATTTCTCAGATCATTGTAGATCCACATGACCCAAATATCATTTATGTTGGTTCATATGGTCCAGCATGGAGTGAAGGAGGTGATCGCGGAGTGTATAAATCAGTAGATGGTGGTATTACTTGGACATGTGGAAAATCAGTAAGTGGTTACACCGGATGTAATGATCTGGTGATGGATCCACGCGACAGTAAAGTATTGTATGCTGCTTTTCATCAGCGTATGAGAAAAGTATTTACTTACATCGGGGGCGGTACTGAGTCGGCCATTTATAAATCAACGGATGCCGGGGCAACATGGACAAAACTGGAAGGCGGACTTCCTGCTGGCGAAGTAGGAAGAATTGGGCTAGACATCAGTCCTGTAAATCCAGACATGCTATATGCAGTCGTAGAAGCCAAAGATGGTAAAGGTGGCATATATCGTACAACCAATAAAGGAGCTAGCTGGGAAAAACGAAGTGGTACCTTCACTTCAGGAAATTATTATCAGGAAATGACCTGTGATCCACATAATGCTGAAAAAATTTATATCACAGACACTTACAACAAAGTGAGTTATGACGGTGGGAAAACAGTTTCAAATCTTGGTGAAATCAACAAACATATAGACAATCACGCCATTTGGATAGACCCAAAGGATGCCAATCACTTGCTTGTGGGGTGCGATGGCGGTATCTATGAAACATTCGACCACGCCAAATCCTATGACTTTAAGTCAAATTTGCCGGTAACTCAGTTTTATAAAGTGTCCACCGACAATGATTATCCGTTTTATACCGTTCACGGCGGTACTCAAGATAATTTAAGTCTGGCTGTACCAAGCCGAACTACATCAGCCAATGGTATTGTAAATGCAGATTGTTATGTTACTTCTCTTGGCGATGGCTTTGAGACTCAGGTAGATCAGTCGGATCCCAACATTATTTACGCGCAAAGTCAGTATGGCGGATTAGTAAGATTTGATCGTAAAAACGGCGAATACTTACCCATCAAACCTATAGAAGGGGAAAACGATGAAGCTTACAGATGGAACTGGGACGCCCCATTGCTTATCAGTCAGTTTGACAATAAAAGATTATATTTTGGCGCCAATAAAGTATTCCGTACAGATGATCAGGGAAATAGCTGGAAAGTAATCAGCCCGGATTTAACCCGACAGATTGACCGCAATAAAATTGAAGTTATGGGTAAAATATGGTCTGAAGATGCGATTTCAAAAAATGGAAGTACAGATATCTTTGGACAAACCACCAGTATAGCTGAGTCAAAACTGGATGAGAACATGATTTGGGTAGGCACCGATGATGGATTGATACAGTTGACTCTAGATGGAGGCAAAAACTGGACTAAATTTGATAATCTTCCGGGAGTGCCTCAGATGAGTTATGTACACCAGATTATTGCATCACTCCATGACAAAAATACGGCTTATGTTTGTTTTAATCACCATAGATACGGAGATTTTAAACCTTACTTACTGAAAACAACGGATGCGGGAAAAACATGGAAAAGCATTGTTTCTGACATACCTGAAAGAGGAAGTGTCTACACCATTGCTGAAGATCATGTCGACAAAGATTTACTTTTTGTGGGTACAGAGTTTGGGTGCTTTTTTACGTCCAATGGAGGATCAAACTGGCTGGCACTTAAAGCAGGTCTGCCTACCATTGCAGTAAGAGATATTGAAATTCAACGTAGAGAAAATGATCTGGTTCTGGCTACTTTTGGTCGTGGATTTTACATACTTGATGATTATACACCACTCAGACATATCAAAAAGGAAGACCTTGACAAAGATGCTTTTATTTGCCCCGTCAAGGATGCTTTGATGTTCATACCTAGATTACCTTTGGGTTTAAGAGATAAGGGACATTTGGGAAGCAGTTATTTTAGCACTCCGAATCCTGATATGGGGGCAGTATTTACATATTACCTCAAAGAAGATGTTAAAAAGCTGAAGGACATCAGAAAAGACAAGGAAAAAGCAGCTTACGACAAAAAAGAAAAGGTTTTTTATCCTTCCTTGGATAGTCTGAGAATGGAAGATAATCAGGTAGATCCTTTTCTGCTTTTTACCATTACAGATGCTTCTGATAATGTAGTCAGACATATTAAAAAACCTGCAAAAAAAGGTCTGAACCGCATGACCTGGGATCTTAGATTTGCACCACCTGACCCTGTAGTAGGAAGATATACACCGACACCTGATCAACTGTTTGGATCCGGGCCTGAAGGACATTTGGTCATGCCGGGTACATATAAAATAACCATGTCAAAATATCAGGATGGTATGATGACCACATTAGCAGGTCCGGTTTCTTTCAATACCAAATTGCTCAAACAGGCTAGTCTTCCGTCCAAAGATTTGGCAGCAAATGTAACATTCTACAAGAGCGTAAGTGATATAAGCAAGGAATTGAGTGCTGCAAGTGACCTTATAAACGAAGTGGAGCAACGAGCAAAAAATGCAGAGTTAGCCATTCTGGATATGGCGGCACCAGTGGGTGATCTTTTGACCAAAACCCACGACATATTTAAAGCCTTGGTTCCGCTTAAAATTAAACTTTTTGGCGATAATGCACGATCAAGACGTGAATTTGAAACCAAACCAAGTATAAATGAAAGGGTAGGTACCGTCACATATAGTATCTGGAATACAACTTCGGACATTCCACAGACATTCAGGACATCACTTGACATTGCAGTCAAACAGTACAATGAAGTATTTCCGATGATCAAAGATCTGGATGCCAAAGTGATGGAGATTGAAAAAACACTCAATAAGAATAAAGCACCTTATACGCCCGGTCGATGGCCGGATAAGAAGTAGGTCACAAATTAATGAAAGGAAATTTTTGAAAACCACCTTAGACGAAAGTTTTGGGTGGTTTTTTTTTATAAATTATTCAATGACCAACGACAAATGTTATAATATAAGATATTATCTTTGATTAAATGCCTATATAAATGACAACATGAAGTATCCGGATGAAGCGTATCATGCAGGAATAGAAGGTGTTGTACAAGTTGGTTTTATTATAAAAAGAGATGGGTCAGTAAACAATATCATGATTTTAAGTCCTTTATCTAAAGAATGTGATCATGAAGTTTTGCAAATTATTCAATCTATGGATGAATTGGAGTTTGGTTGGGAGCCTGCTCAATTAAGGGAGAATTTTGTTGACTATTTTAAACCTTCGACGTTGAGTTCAATCTAAAGAAAGAAAATAAAAGACGGTCAAAAAAATAACTCTAATCTATTTACAGTATTTTATTTGACATATAATAATATCTACTCCCAGATATTTTTACTTACCTTTGCGGCTGAACATATTCGGGATTATGAGACAATTTAAAAGGTATCTTGTAACTTCTGCCCTGCCTTATGCCAACGGGCCGTTACACATAGGGCACCTTGCAGGCGCTTACTTATCAGCAGATGTGTATGTGCGATTCCAACGATTGATGGGCAAAGATATTCTTTTTGTTTGCGGTTCTGATGAGCATGGCGCAGCTATCACGATCAAAGCAATGAAAGAAGGTCTACAGCCACAGGAAATTGTAGATAAATATCACGAGCTGTTTAAAAATACTTTTGAAAGAATAGGTTTGTCTTTTGATATGTACCATCGTACGTCTGAAAAGATACATCATGAAACTTCGCAGGAGTTTTTCACAAAGCTGTACAATAAAGGAGAGTTTGTTGAAAAGGAATCTGAACAATATTACGATGAAGAAGCTGCTCAGTTTCTGGCAGATAGATATATAACCGGCACTTGTCCGAAATGTGCTAATCCCGAAGCTTATGGGGACCAATGTGAAAAATGCGGCTCCTCATTGAGTCCCACTGAACTCATCGATCCCGTATCTACTTTATCAGGTAAAAAACCGATATTGAAAAAGACTGTTCATTGGTATTTGCCACTTGACAAATATGAAACATGGCTGAGAAAATGGATTGAGACAGGCGAACTCGACGGTAGAAAGTTGCATGAACCCGATGAATGGAAAAATCATGTGCTGGGCCAGTGCAAATCATGGTTGGACGGCGGCCTGCAACCCAGAGCCATGACACGGGATCTGGATTGGGGTGTGGATGTGCCGCATACTATCAAAGGACACGAAGGTAAAAAGTTGTATGTTTGGATGGATGCGCCGATAGGTTATATTTCATCTACAAAGCAATGGGCTATTGATCATAAAAAAAATTGGAAAAAATACTGGCAGGATGATGAAACAGCGCTGATACATTTTATTGGCAAGGACAATATTGTTTTTCATTGCTTGATTTTTCCGGCTATTTTACACGCTCACGGAGATTATATACTTCCGGTAAATGTGCCTGCCAATCAGTTTATGAATCTGGAGGGAAAAAAGATTTCTACTTCCCGCAATTGGGCAGTGTGGGTCCATGAATACCTGGATGAATTGCCGGGGAGACAGGATGAATTAAGATATGCTATGATAAAAAATATGCCTGAACTCAAAGACAGCGAGTTCACCTGGAAAGGATACCAGGATGCCAATAATAATGAATTGGTAAATAACCTTGCTAATTTTGTAAATAGGGTAGTGGTACTTACCAATAAGTATTATGATGGCAAAGTTCCAGCATTTGATGAAGGACAGGATTTTATAGGTCCTGATGGCCAGTATGACTCTACTTACCATGATTCAGAATTATTGAGATTATTTGATGATATTCAGGAGCTATGCGATTACATCAGAAAATTTGATTTCAGGTCGGGGCTAAAGATTCTGATGGATATCTCGACCAAAGGCAATCAGATATTGCAGTTCAATGAACCATGGAAAGCCATTAAGGAAGATCCTGATACTGTAAAAGTGGTCATGAATCTTTGTTTGCAGTATGTAGCAGCATTGGGTGTCATTTGCAGGCCTTTTATGCCTTTTACATCAGATAAAATCAGGGTTTTATTGAATCAAAAGCCACTTGCAGAAAAAGGTGAGCTTGAAAAAATGCTGGATATTTTGGCTGAGGGGGAGTGTTTACTCAAGAAAGGGCATAAAATCGGACAACCTGATCATTTGTTTACTAAAATTGATGATGAAACCATCAAATTGCAGATCGCTAAGCTGGAAGCAACCGTAATTGATGATCCTGTTGTTGATCAAAAAGTAGCTGAACCTGTCAAAAAAATGGACATAAAGCCTGAGATTACTTATGAAGATTTTGCAAAAATGGATATAAGGACGGCGACAATCATTGCTGCTGAAAAAATAGAAAAAGCAGATAAACTTCTTAAACTCACCCTTGATCTTGGTTTTGAGCATCGTACAGTCGTATCCGGCATTGCTGAACATTATCAACCCGTAGATGTTATTGGAAAGAAAGTGAGTTTGTTGGCCAATCTTGCACCACGAAAAATGAAAGGCGTAGCGTCTCAGGGCATGATCCTGATGGCAGAAAATGGAGATGGCAAACTCAGTTTTGTTAGTCCCGAAGAAAATTGGGAAAATGGTCAATCTGTAAAATAATGGAAACGGCAGAAAACATATTAAAGAAACATCATTTACGTGTTACCCAATTCAGGTTGGACGTAATCTCTATTTTCACCACAGCAGGTAGGGCACTTGCTTCGCACGACATTGAAGAAAAACTTCAGGATGCCGATAGAATTACTTTATACAGAACATTAAAAAGTTTTGAGGATAAAGGAATTATTCACAAAGCTATAGATGGTACTGTGACTCAGAAATTTGCCTTATGCGAAGCACAATGTAACGAACATCATCATCATGACGAACATGTACATTTTCATTGTTTGAGGTGCGAAAATACATTTTGTATGGATCATGTCTATGTTCCTAAAGTGGTCTTGCCAACAGGTTTTACTGCCGAACAAACCAATATGATCGTCAATGGTGTCTGTGAATCTTGTGGGTAAATATTAAACATACGCTTAGATTACCATTCTACACCTGGGTAAGAACGTTGTAAATATTGCATATCAGCCAGAATAAAACCCAGATTTTCCGTGTGTAATCCTGTTTTCCCCCCTTTTTTTGAATAATATTTTTCCGACATCTGCAAGGTAGACTCAACTATTATTGCATTGAATTTTTCCATGGCTGATGATCTTACATCTTCTAGCGATGGTGCAATGTTGCGGTTTTGGCACCATATTTCATAGGTCTCAGGGTCAAACATTTCGTTAAAATAAGGCAAAAGGTTTTGAAGCGATTGCTGCATTTTATGGTGACTTTCTGCGGTACCATCCCCAAGTCTGATCACCCATTCACTAGAAAAAGCTAGGTGATACGTAGCTTCCTTGATGCTTTTTTTTGCAATGGCCGCCAATCTTTCATTTTCTGACACCATCATGCCTTCCAACAGATAGTAATGATAACAATCAAACATACATTGTCTCATGATCGTATCGCCCCAGTGGCCATTGGGTAGTTCAGCCAGCAAAACATTTTTATAATCCCGGACATCACGCTTCATAGGATATTCATCCTCCTTTTTACCTTCAGTTTCACCAAGATATCGGTAATAATTTCTGGCTTCGCCAATAAGGTCAAGGGCAATATTTGTCATAGCAATATCCTGTTCCAAAACTGGCCCATGACCACACCATTCGCCAAGCCGCTGACCAAGTATCATGACATTATCTGCCATCATAAGTATAAAGTCTTTGAGTTCTTTTTCCATCATCACATATGTTTAAGGGCTTCAGGCAATTCATAAAAGGTTGGATGCCTGTACACTTTATCTTCAGCCGGATCAAAGAGTGATTCTTTATCATCAGGATTGGATGCAGTAATATGTTTTGCTTCTACTACCCAAATGCTCACTCCTTCGCTTCTGCGAGTATATACATCTCTGGCATTTTGTATAGCCATATGGGCATCAGCGGCATGGAGACTTCCTACATGTTTGTGGTTCAATCCGTTTTTGGATCTGATAAATACTTCGTAAAGTGGCCAGTCGTTCATTATTTTATGTTAAAATTTAAAAAATAGATTCTTTTTAGTTTTGACAGTTAGCTGGAATGGTAAGTATCCGTCCGGAATTACTGACATTGGTTAAGAAACATGTACTATCCGGGCTTCGTAAATGAAGTCCCTTCAGTCCGCTACTTACATATACATCACCGGATATAAGTTCTGTATTTATACTAGGCATATTTTCAATCTGTATGGCAGATAAGATGCCATTGTTGTTTATTTCGAGTTGCCAGTAATTATTGTTGGGTGATCTTAGTATTATTTTTGCAACAGTACCTTCCATATTAAGACTACTGTTTTTTATTTCTAAAGAACCGGATGAAGCATTGGTGATAAGCATTTGTGTAATTATCCCTGCGTCTGTGACTTTGATTCTGTATTTGTTTAAATTTTGGCTAACCAGCACAATACCATTGGCAGAATTTCTAATAATAATATCGTTGGATTGCTTTATATAGGGTGGATAATTGGAAGAAAGCGCCAAATTTACGGTTGCCAGAGCATCTATTCTTCCATAACCAAAGGTGTTGTTGGGAATGGATGTGCCCAAAACAGAACCACAATTTTGTGCACTTGTGAAGTTTACGGCAGTTTGTTCTATGATGTCTTCTATTTTATCTACTTCTCCGGCAAGTTCTGGATTGGCAGAGATTAACAAGGCTACAAGTCCGGCCACATGAGGTCCTGCCATACTTGTTCCGTTCCAACTTGCAAAGGCATTATTTCCTGTTATGCATGATCTGATGCTGACACCAGGTGCTGAAATATCTGGTTTTAATCTATTGGAACCATCAACAGTGACAGGTCCTCTACTACTAAAACCGGCTATTGCATCCACATTATTTGTGGCCCCAACACTAAAACTTCCTGAAAAAATAGCAGCGGGATCATTTACACTACCACACGATGAGCCGGCGTTTCCAGCAGAAACAACAATTACACAACCTGCATTTCTTAGGTTATTCAATGCCGATTCCATCACTGAAAAGTTGGCAGGATTACATCCTTCGATGGGGGGACAGCCCCAGGAATTATTGATAACATGAGGCATCTTTAAAGGGTCACCACTGGCTGATGTACTTCCATAAGCATATGGTGCTAAAAACCATTCAAAGCATTCCACATAGCTTGATAAAGTTCCCCATCCACGTTCCATATTTCGACAACCGACCCATTTTGCACCAGGGGCTATTCCGACTTGATTGCCCAATCCATCGTCTCCTACCATGGTGCCCATGGTATGTGTACCGTGGTTATTATCATCGCATGGAGTTGAAAGTTGGTAGCCACAAGGATTTATCCCTGTATTTAAAGCATGTGTAGAATCAATAGCATCATGCCAGTTGAAATTGTGGCTCTCTGAGATACCATTCCATCCTCTGTACTTATTGATGAGCACCGGGTCATTCCATTCATATCCAGTATCCTGACCACCGATCACAACGCCTTGGCCAGTATATCCCATATTCCACACCGAAGGAGCATTAATGTGACTTACATTCCATTCAATAGTGCGTGATCCTGCAACATTTTTTTCCATTATAGGATTATGCACAACATAGTTCCCGTCTTCAATGACGGCACTGACAGAAGATAATTCAGCAATAGAAGAAATTAAGTTCCAATCTGCCTGAAGTGTTACCATGTTAACTAGGTAAAAACTTTGGAAGGATATGCCCTTTGTGTGGAGAAAGTCCTTAACTTCTTTTTGGCTTTGATCTGCTGTTTTGATCAGTGATTGATATACAAATGATGCTTTTAGGTCTTTGCCTTTTATATTTTTCACATCACTGATATCTGCCTGTTCCTTAAGGATTACAACAATATTTTGGTCTTTTGTACTATCCGCAATTTTTAATTTCTGATCAATTTTCGCTACTATCTGTGTGGTACCTATGATCGTCAGTAAATTAAAAAAAACGATTTGATATATTATTTTCAGCATATAATTATTAAAGCGATTTGTTTTATCAGGCTACGGAAGCCACTGATTTTGTTTTCATTTTTTCTGCATAGGCATTGGCTGCTTCTCTCACCCAAGTTCCTTCTTCATGTGCTTTCACACGTGCTTCCAAACGCTCTTTATTACACGGACCATTTCCACTGACTACCTGTCTGAACTCCTCCCAGTCGATTTCACCAAAATCATAATGGCCTCTGCTTTCATTATACGTGAGTAACGGATCAGGCAGTTTTATCCCTAATATTTCAGCTTGAGGTACTGTCATGTCTACAAATCTTTGACGTAATTCGTCATTGGAAAGTCTTTTTACCTTCCACTTTAATGACTGAGCTGAATGGGGCGAGTCTGTATCATTGGGTCCAAACATCATCAACGAAGGCCACCACCATCTATTGACAGAATCCTGTACCATCTCTTTTTGCTCAGGTGTACCATTGCACATGGTGAGTAGAATATCATAACCTTGCCTTTGGTGGAATGATTCTTCTTTGCAAATTCTCACCATGGCTCTCGCATATGGGCCATACGATGTCCGACAAAGGGCTACCTGATTCATTATAGCTGCACCGTCCACCAACCATCCTATCGCACCGATATCAGACCAGGTTAGGGTAGGATAGTTAAATATGCTTGAGTATTTTGCTTTCCCACTATGAAGTTGATCAATTAATTCGTCTCTGGAGATGCCCATTGTCTCTGTAGCGGAATAAAGATACAATCCATGACCCGCTTCATCCTGAACCTTGGCCAGCAATGCAAGTTTTCTTTTGAGACTTGGCGCTCGTGTTATCCAATTTCCTTCAGGCAACATTCCTACTATCTCAGAATGTGCATGTTGAGAAATTTGTCTGATTAATGTTTTTCTATAAGCATCAGGCATCCAGTCTCGGGCTTCTATTTTTTCTTCATTATCTATTTTTTCCTGAAATCGTGTCTCAATTGAATTCACATTTTCCATATTATTCATGATTTATCCTTCTATAATATTTTTGAATGGTTATTTGTTTATTGCATTCAGTATAAAAACTGAAAGTTCTGATTCAAGCTCTTCTCTTTTATATTTTTTAATGGCAGTATAAGACCAACTTAAGGATTTTAATATGATATTAAAAACTATTTCAGAATTATCAAAATTAAATTTTTCGTCATCCTTTCCTTCGATTAGTATTTTTCTAAATTTTTTTTCATATGCTTTTCTCAAATGAATAAAGTCTTCTAATATAGGCTCAGGAAGATGTCTCCATTCATCATTGAAAACCGTTACACTTGCAGGATTTGCAAATGCCATGTCCAAATGAAGACTAATTAATGCTTTTAACTTTTTTCTGGCTGAAATATTCAATTGAAATATTTTTTCCATACCAACTGTGAATTCACCGGCACATCCCATACATATTTCTGAAAGCAATTCTTCTTTGGACTTGATATGGCTATAGATACTTGACGGCTCCAGTCCTACTTTTGATGCAAGATCCCTGATAGAAGTTCCGCTATATCCTTTTTCTTCAAACAGATCTGCAGCGGCGTTAATAATGAATTGTTTTTTTGAAATGGTTGATGCTGTTTTCATCTGTTTATTTTTGGTCAAAGTCAATATATATATGCGGACTACGGGGATGAGATTGGCAAAGTAAAACGAATCCTGCTTCTACTTCGTAGGGCTCTAGGGCATAATTAATATCCATGACTACATCGCCTTTTGTGATTTTAGCTTTGCATGTACTGCAAACACCACCTTTGCAGGCATATGGAAGATCTGCGCCGTTTGCAAGGGCCGCATCAAGTAGATTTTGCCCGTCATATTCCAGTTCAAATTCGAAAATATCTCCATCCAGTTGAATAGCAATTTCACTTATTTGAACTTGTTCCGTTTTTCTCAATTCTAAAACTGACTTTTCTTTTGATTTTTGCAGACCTTCGGTATTAAACAATTCCACATGAATTTTTTCCGTAGGGACACCTATTTCACCTAGTGATTCTTTTACTGCAAATATCATGTCGTTAGGGCCACAAATGAAAAAAGCATCAGATTTATGAGCATTAAATAAATGTTTACTTAAAAGGAGACATTTTTCTTTATCTATTCTTCCATACAACAATGGCACACCAGTCTTTTCTTTTGAAAAAATATGATGTACAGCCAGTTGTTGCATGTATTTATTTTTTAATGTTTCCAGTTCTTCTCTAAAGATGATAGATTCAAAATTTTTATTGCCGAAAAATAATGTTATTCCGGCTTTTGGATAATTTTTTAAAATATATTTGATTTGTGAGATGACTGGAGTGATGCCACTACCTGCTGCAAAAAATACAACTTCTTTTGGATCGAATTTTTCAGGAATGATAAAATTTCCTGCCGGAGGCATTATGTCCAACTTGTCTCCAATTTTAAGTTTCGTGTTGGCCCATGTCGAAAACTTTCCTCCATCTAGTTTTTTTATAGCTATCGTTATTCCGATTTCATCAGGGGCTGTACATATTGAATAAGAACGTCTGATGTCTTCCCCATTGATTTCTGTCCTAAGAGTAAGGTATTGACCAGCTTTAAATACAAACTTATTCTTAATTTCGGCAGGAATTTCAAAAGTAATGGCCACACAATCTTTTGTCTTTTTTTCGACTTTGACAATTGAAAGCTCATTAAAAAATTTATTATTCATATAAAACGAACATTTGTTCGCAAATATAGGATGGTTTTATCTTTTGCCTATCATTTCAGTCGATATTTTTATATTTATTCAGGTGTTCGGTATTACTTAACCGTAATAAACTAATGTGATCTCAACTTTTTTCTTTAGGATAAAAATTTATGTATAACTCAAAAAATTAATATTGAGTCACAAGGATAGTATTGCGCACTGTATAATAATCGCTAAGTTAAATTTTATGCTGAATAAAATTTCGGGCAATATTTAGCGGTCTGAATATAAATCTTTTTTTCACTTTGTGTTTTGCTGTACGTTGGAGGATGTCATTAAGTGTAACCAGCACCTTAATGGTATGAGGGCCTTTATTAATCATAACACATTCTGCCTGGGCTGCGTGACCTGCATCCGTTATTTCAGATCGCGTCGCCAGACCTGATTTATTCAGATTATCCAATACCTGTGTCGCCCAGATAACCGGAACATGTGCAGCTTCGCAAATCCAAAGTATTTCTTCCTGAATTTCTCCCATTCTTTCAAATCCGATTTCTACCGCCAGATCTCCCCTAGCTATCATTATCCCAAAAATTTCATGCTTCATACCTTCAAAAAGGATCTCTGGCAAATTTTTAACGGCTTGTGGTGTTTCTATTTTAAAAACATAAAGGGGTTGTTTTTTTCCGATTTGTTTTATTATATGGTCAAGCAATACTATATCTGATGGGTTTCTTACAAATGAATATCCCACTATATCGGCATTCTCGCAAATAAATGGGAGACAGTCTTTATCAAATGCCGTTAGAGGAGAAACATCTAGTTCTGTATCAGGAAAATTAATTCCTTTTTCTGCTTTTATTCGTTTTTTTTCTGAGGAAATTCTCATAAGCCGAATTCCAACTTTATCTCCTTTTATGAATTCTGCTATACCTTTTATTACACCGTCATCAATAAATATCCGGTCACCCTTTTTTATTTTACTCAAAATACCTGATTCATTCGGACTAATCACGACATCTTTTTTTGCAAAACCTTCATTTGACTCAGAAAGCCAAATGATATCTCCTTCTTTTACTTTTACACAACCCTTTTTTTTGCCTTTGTTAATAATATTTGTCCTGATCTTTGGTCCTGCCAGATCCATATATATTCTGCATGGTTTACCCGTTTTGGTACAAGCTTTTTTTAGGAGTAAAATCAAACTATCCCAAACTGACTCATCATCGTGGGCACAATTGATTCTGGCTACATTCATGCCATTCAGCAATAAATTTTTTATAAGTGTAAAGTCATTCACAAAAGATGAATCAAAAGTAACCATAATATAAGGCTGATCATCTGTTTCCTTTTGTCCAAAAAGCAATTGGGTTTTATTCTTCACAGCATCATTACTCCATAGGACATCACAAGGGTCAAGTTCTTTTTCTCTGTAATTTTTACCTAACCTTTCTCTTGTAGCTTGTACTTGTCGATGTATATGACCTTCCGAACTGGCAAGTGAAGATAGACCCATTTCATGAAGATTATTTTGTAAGCCTCTGATGTCCACACTTCGTAATGTCAGATATTTGATCAGATTGATAGCGGACAATTTTTGTGAATGATGTAAAAGTGTAATAATATCTTTGCGTTTTTCCACCTCTTTTTTCAGATTAATTTCAAGGGATGATAACGCAAGATCAATATTTTTTATTAATTCATTTTTCACTTTCTAAAATTTCAACAAAATTATAAGTTAGTTTACAAAAGTGGAATGATTTATAATATCTGATGCAAAGATCTTCGTCATATTATCTATTGCCTAATGGGCTTTCACCTTTCACCAATCTATGTAACAATTTTGAAAATCTTACAGATATAGCGACTAGATCTTTTGTTTCCAGAAGTAAATTCAAAAATATGTCTGTGTTTTTGAAGCCATATTCTTTACGTGCGATGCCCTCGACCTGCTGAGATAATGCTTTTTCTATATTATCAAAAAGAGATCTTTTTGAGGTACGAATGTCCGATAGATCATCATAATCGTGCGTCTCTAATGAATTGGCGATATTGGCTAAATAAGTAATAACTTCAATCTTAATTTTCTGGACAGTCTCTACTTGAGTACCGGCAAGTGGTTTATGTGCATTTTTGACATGATTGTCTACAGCATTTATAATATATCCCAGTGACTGTAGGATGTCTTGCATTAAATCATTGCTTAAGATATAAAGTTGTGCCGTTTGTTTTTGGTTCAGTTTTGATTTTTTGATTGCCTTGAAGAGATTATTTTTGATATCAGAATAATAGCTCACCAGTTCCAGATATAAGTTGGAAGCTTTATTTATGCTTACTTGATCTTCATGAATTAGGCCTTCTATTGCAAATCTATAAGAATCAGCAATTTTGGCAAGGCTTTCAGCAATTTTTTTGGCAGTTTTGGCAAGTGCTATATCAGTGGTCAGGTCAATGGTCAGCAGTGTTTGTCTGGATTGTTCCTTTTTTGCTTCAGCTTTTTTGTGTTTATAATTGGTATAGGATATAAATGTTACCAGGAAGATGACCATAAATATAAGTCCGGTCAATTTAAGATTTAAAAGAATGAAGGCAATAACTGCCGCAGATAAGAAAGCTATAACCGCGGTTACTAGCCAACCACCAATCACATTGATTACTCCTGCGATACGATACGTTGCAGATTCTCTACCCCAAGCTCTGTCTGCCAAGGAAGTACCCATTGCTACCATGAAAGTCACATATGTGGTAGAAAGAGGCAGTTTTAATGACGTTCCAAGTGCAATCAGCATACTGGCCAAAGTAAGATTGACGGATGCCCTAACCAGATCAAATGCAGGGGCATCTATATCATCAGTGTGTACCACGGGAATAAATTGTGCATTGATCTTATTTTGAATGGCTAATGGTACGATTAGTTTTAGTTTTCCAGCATAAAACAAACTGGAATGGACGATGGTTCTGGATAGCATGTTGGACGCAAATTTTTCATCCGTTTCTTCTTGTGAACCAAGTTTTACTTCAGTTTCAGTCACATTTCGTGCTTTTTTAGAAAACCACAAGGTTAAAACCATGATCACGGCGGCGAATAAAAGATATAGATATGGCGTCTGAATAGGAAATCTTAAGCCCGTCATTAGGTAAGTATCTGCAGAAAGTATACCGCCAGTAGCTTGATTGGCGTTATGATACAGGTCATATGATTGCCATCCGGCTAGCGGAACACCTATAAAATTGACCAGATCATTTCCTGCAAACGCCATTGCCAAACTGAATGTACCCGCAAAAACAACTATTTTTAATGGATTGAAATGGTATCTGTACATTACGGCAAATAACAAAGCCCAAAAGACGAAAAACAATATTAAAAAAATGGACATATTTTCCTTAAGAAAGCCCACAATAGATTTTATATCCTTATTGCCAAAAAAGATTTCATATCGTTGTAGCTGATCTTTGGCTGTTCCTGTTTTATCAAAGGTCAATTTACGCCCTTCAGTATCAACGATAACTATACTTTGATCATTACTAAGGGTATCGGCAGCTTTAGGGTTTATAGACTTTATATAAGAGATTAATTCTGTTTTCGTTAAGATCTCTGTGGTGTAAGTAGATTTAAGCCCTTTATAAACCAGAAAGTAACTAAGTGCTACCATGGCAATTGATGCCCATATTACTCCTGTATATTTTAATCTCTTGCGATATTGGAAGCTGAAAATAATTCTTGATATCCACATTACGATTACTCCAAAAGTAAAAGCTATAAATACAGATAAAAAAATTCCTGATATGATCGTATTTGTTTTATTCCAGTTTAGATAGCCTATGACCCCTTTGGAAGTGTCATTTATGTTGAATAAATAGTTGAGTGGTAGATCATCAGACATTACTTTGAAGGCAGCAACTATGATGGATGCTCCCAAGAGTTCAAAGATGATCGAAACAGTTGTAGAGGTTGGAAGACCTAAAGTATTAAAAGCATCCAACAAAAGAATATCGGTGAGCATAACTGCTAAAAAGATAATCATAACATGCTCTAAAGAAAAATATTCAGGATTAAAAATACCTTCTCTAGCTATTTCCATCATTCCTGCCGAAGTCAGTGCACCTATAAATATGCCACCGGTAGCTACCCACATAATGGTCCGAAAAGAAGCGACTTTTGATCCAATGGCAGAATTTAGGAAATTTACCGCGTCATTACCTACACCTACTACTAGATCGCCAATGGCCAAAACTGCCAAAATGATGATGCCGATTAATAAAAAAGTTTCCAAAACACTCCGATTTGAGATCGTTCAAAGCTACAAATTTTCAGAAACTTTACTGATAATCTGTCAGTTTTAATATTAAGTTATTGTTAATTTGAATCGAACGAGTTTAATTAAATTGACTTAGGGGTATACATACCAATCAAATTTTATTTGAAATTCTTAAATATTATCACCTAATTTTCTAGAATGAAGTGCGTTTTGATGGCTCGAAGAGTCTTCACTTTTACAACAGAACGCTTTAAATTATTTTCTATCTTATCGGTAGTTGTTTCCGAAAAAAGTTGATACACCATCAATTAGTAGTTTTGGATAGCTACCTTTTTTTGATATGTGAGAAACTTAAAATAATCTTTAACTGTTAAAAATATAGTTGGTTTAAATATGTAGGTGTATTATTTGGAGACATGGATAAAAATTTATGTATGAACATCGTTTATTTTGTAGACATACAGAAAAGAAATCAGCAAAATAAAAACTATATTCGGTTTAGTCTCAGCATTTAGTATTATCTTTATTTGTAATATGAAATGCCACATTCTAAATAAAAATCAATTTAATGTATTGAAAGATTCAAAAAATGGCCTATTTACTTTACTTTTTTTTATTTAGCACTAATCCTGCGATATATATTTATAAATCACACGATTTTCACTTAAGTCGCTGTGAAATCAATTATGAAACCAGAACTGGAGACTTGCAGGTAGCAGCACATATTTTTATTGACGATCTGGAAGCTACACTTGATAAGATAGGTAAAAAGCAACATTTTTTATGTACACCAAAAGAAAGTGCAGATGGAGAACAAGCTATTGAGCAGTACGTAAATAGAAAACTAATCTTGAAAGTAGCCGGCAAAGAGGTAAAATTGACATTACTAGGTAAGGAGACTTCAAAAGATAAGTTGGCCGTTTGGTGTTATCTGGAAGCTTCAGGGTTAAAAAATATGTCCGCATTGCATATTGAAAATATCATCTTAACAGAGTTGTATAATGATCAGAAAAATATAGTAGATTTTACAGTGGATAAAAAAAAGAAGCACTTTACTATTTTTGATTCAAAAAAAGTCAAAGAAGTGTATGAATGGTAATGATAGCTGCCTTGTGATTGATACAAAAAAAATAACAAAATGTGAAAATTATTAATCAGATATTTATATTACCCATCAGAGCTTATCAAATCATTCTGTCTCCTCTGCTTGGGGCCAACTGCCGTTATCAGCCCACGTGCTCGCAATATATGATAGAGGCCATCATCGAATGGGGCCCTTTCAAAGGTATTTGGTTAGGTCTGAAAAGAATTGGAAGATGTCATCCCTGGGCCGGCCACGGACATGATCCTGTACCCAAAAATAATAAAAAGTAGCATTTTTTCTATTTTATGCATTTTGAATATATGACTAAATTATTATATGCTATAATTTACATCCCTGTGCTCTGCCAAGATTAAAATTTAAATTATAATGACAGTTATTTTTTCAAAGATCAAGGCAAAAAACATATTTATGCGATTTAAGCTTTAGCCTAATGAATGCCCGCCTGTGGCATTCAAGCATAAATACCGACAGCAGATGGGTAGCGCAGTAGCTACGACGAGTATATTTAAAGAGGAGATTTGGAGAAAGAACCACACTTCAATAAGTTCTTAATCTTGACAGTTTTCTATGGTTTAACCAAATACTAATGGATATTTTTTTAATACATAATGGATATTTTTTTTAGACCTGAATAATAGTGATTTTATGATTTTCCACACCGTTATCCACATTGCTGTACTTATGCTGCTGCT
>JBBRVQ010000057.1:0-26960 GCA_038246735.1 Chitinophagales bacterium | reverse complement strand
TAGTGTCAATAAACAAGTAATTTCATCTTCTGATGATTTAAGGGACTTATTTAATCCCTTTGAACTAATAGAAAAAGACGAACAGAATGAAATTACTGATGAAGATAGTCAAAAAACCCAATACAATTCTTTTTGTATTGTATCAAATTTCTGTTTTTTAAATTTAAAATTTTTTAAGTCTCTTCACCATAGGTATTCTGAAAGGTACATAAAGATCCCTACCATTCTTTTTATCCTTTTTCACTGCTGGAAACTACATATTTAATTTTTGATAATTAACTTTTGATTTCTAAACCACCTTGGTTTTATCATTTTGTATTGTTGATTTTTTATCATCAATACACCATTTAGTTAACTTCAAAAATAAATTTCATGAATACTAATACTAAATTATCAATACCTAAGGATGGAATTGCCGGACTTAAGGAAAGTTTCCATTCTGATGCTGTTTCAGGATTTATTGTGTTTCTTTTGGCGCTTCCACTAAGTTTAGGCATTGCAAAAGCATCAGATTTCCCTCCTATTATGGGATTGATTACAGCCATCATAGGAGGTATGGTTGTTAGCTTGTTTGCCGGCTCAAAGCTGACTATCAAAGGTCCGGCAGCAGGCCTTATTGTTATAATAGCAGGCTCCGTGGCAGATTTTGGAGGAGGGGAAACCGGATGGCATTTAGCTTTGGGCGCAATGTTTGTAGCTGCAGTGGTACAAATACTTTTTGGTGTATTTAAATTTGGAAAATTGGCCGATTTTTTTCCACTTTCAGCTATCCACGGCATGCTTGCGGCTATAGGTATTATTATTATTGCCAAACAACTGCCGGTAATGTTTAATGTTGATCCAAAATTTGCCGCTGGCAAAGGCCCGCTTGAGTTGATTATGAATCTATTTGGTATCCTTTCTCATTTAGACATCCGTGGCACTTTCATTGGTGTGATAAGCCTGATAATAATGATGGGCTGGCCTTTTCTAAAAAACATGGTAGTTGGAAAAATACCTGCCCCACTCGTTGTACTTCTGATTGCTGTCCCTACTGAATTATATTTAGATTTCCAAAATACTGAGCCTGCATATGCCTTGGTTCATATTGGCAATCTATTAGATAATTTGCACTTGAATATTTCATTTAGTGGAATTTCAAATCCTGCCGTTTTCATAAAATATGTAATTATGTTTGCGCTCGTCGGGACTTTGGAATCTTTGCTGACAGTTAAGGCGATTGACATGTTGGATCCTTTCAAACGAAAATCCAATTACAACAAAGACCTTATCGCAATAGGAATAGGCAATAGTATCACAGCCTTCTTAGGAGGTATGCCCATGATTTCAGAAGTCGCCCGTAGTTCTGCCAATGTAAATAATGGTGCCAAAACCAGATGGGCTAACTTTTTTCATGGTTTTTTTATCCTTGTCTTTGTTCTTGTAGCATCCAGATATATAGAGATGATACCCAATGCAGCACTTGCAGCGATGCTGATTTCTGTAGGTATCAAATTAGCCCACCCTAAAGAATTTATTCACACTTTTCAACTTGGTAAAGAACAATTGGCCATTTTTTTAGTGACAATATTTTTTACTTTATTTGAAGATTTATTAATAGGAATCGCCGCAGGTATTGTATTGAAAATCATCATTCATCTAATCAATGGTGCTCCTTTCAAATCATTATTTAAAGCCCCGGTTTCTATTTCCTTTGAAGGAAATGATTATTATGTAGAAGTAGATAAAGCAGCTTTATTTACTAATTATATAGGCATCAAGTCACAGTTAGAGTCCATCCCATACGGATTTAATGTCACGATTGATCTTAACAAAACTAAATTGACAGATCATTCGGTGATGGAAAATCTGGAGCATTTTAAGCATGATTATGAAAATGAAGGCGATGGTGGTAGTGTCAATATCGTGGGGCTGGACAACCATAAGCCCTTATCAAAACACGCACTATCAGCTAAAAAAGCTAAATAGTGGTGGATGAAAAAGCTCAAGATTTTATATTCAATATTTTTTGTCTTTATATTATTGTTTGGTTCAACTCCTTCTGGTTTTGCTCAAACATTTAAAGACGGCAAACTTCTACTCGATGAGTCAGGCGAACATTATCTGAAACTATCTTTTGTCTCCCAGTTTTGGGTGCGTAACGGAGCTTATAATCCAGGAAGTACCGTATTTGGTTATTCAAAAGAAAGAGGCACAGATATCGGGATCAGAAGATTCAGATTACAGTTATTCGGACAGTTGACGGATAAAATATTTTTTTTTAGCCAGTTTGGCGAAAACAATTATAATAATATCTCTGACCGTAAACCATCGTTTTTTGTGCATGATATTTATTCCGAATATGCTTTACATAAAATAAAACTTTCCATAGGTGTTGGATTGTCAGGTTGGAGTGGGTTGGCAAGATTTGCTTCACCTTCAGTTGCAAATATCATGGGCTTGGATGCACCTTTGTTTCAACAGGCCACCAATGATGTTACTGATCAGTTTCTTAGAAAACTTGGTGTTTTTGCGAAGGGAAAATTGGGAAAATTTGACTATCGGATTTTGTTAGCTGAACCTTTAGCATTTCAAAAGTCTCCATTGTATTCAAGCGAGGTCACAAAAAATTCAAATTTTTCAAGCAAACCACCTAATGTGCAATGGAATGGATATTTTCAATACCAATTTAAGGACATAGAAGCCAATACGACACCATACATGATAGGAACTTATCATGGAAAAAAGTCAGTTTTTAATATTGGTGCCGGTATAGAATATCAGAAAAATTGTCTCTGGCATTTATCAGATACCGGAAAAGACACGATTCAATCTGATTTATTAATGTATGCTGTTGATGTATTTTATGATTCGCCTGTAGGTAAAAAGGGTGAGGCATTAAGTATTTATGCCAATGCAAGCCATTTGGACTATGGGCCGGGTTATATACGCAATCTTGGAGTTTTGAATCCGACAAATGGCAGTAATAATAATCATGTTATTAATGGAGGAGGCTTTGGCTTTCCGGCATACGGAACTGGGAATATTTTGTATTTGCAGGTTGGTTATAAGTTTAAAGATAACCTTCTGGGCAGTTCTACTTTGATGCCATATTTTTCGGTTGAAAATGCAAAATACAACAGACTTTCCAAAGACATGAGTTTTATCAGTACAGGCTTAAATTTGTTATTAAACGGACATCAGTCAAAATTAACTATGGCATATGAAAACAGACCTGTTTTCTTTACGGATAGCGATGCTGTAAAAAGAATGGGTAGCTGGATTTTACAATATCAAATATCATATTAATGAAATAATAAAAATGAAACAAACAATGAAGATATTTAATGAAGATCATGTAATCCATGAGCTCAAACATTTCCTTCCTTCTCAAACGCCTATCAAAGACTTTATTCATCATAATACGCTTCATGCATTTCAGGACATGAAGTTTTATGATGCGATATTTAAGGCATCAAAAATATTTGGATATCAGGTTACGTTGGAGCTGAATGATTTCAGGGGCCTATACAAAATTGGAAGAATAAATGACGCCATTTTGGATAAGGTCATTGTAGAAATGAAAGGTAAAAAAGAGCTGGATGTTTGGAAAAACAGGTTACTAAATGTACAATACAATGACATTAATGTACCTAGGATTGGTAGAGTTCGGGCATTTTGGAAAAAGGGCTATAACGTCGATCTTGATGACCGGGTTCAGCCTTTACTATTCCGAATATTGTGCAGCTATCTTGATCAGGGCATTTCCTTGTGGCACTTTCCCAAAATAGAACTTGGATTTCTGGAAGCCATTAAGACTCTTGAACAAAATAGTTATATCAGTTTTTTTAAGTCAAAAAGAGCCCGAAATATGTTATTGACCGGTTCATATACCATGACTGATTTATTGGATATACTTGTCGGGGATCCGGAGCTTTACGAAGAATACATATTTGATCAACAGTTTGGCCATCATGGATGGTCGGGCATGGTAAGCGCTGTAGAGGACTTTCCTCATACTTTGCTTTACAGCAAAAAGATTTCGTTAAAAGAACTTATTCTTTTTGAACTTTTATTGGAAATTGATAATTTGGATGCTGAACTCCAAACTGAAGATTGGCTTCCACTTGCTAAAACACACAAAATTGAATCCACCAATCTTTTTGCTGATGTACCGGGTTCGGAACTAAAAGATGTTTTTATTTTATGGCAAGATGCATTTGAATGGAGTTACTACAATACAGTACTTACTGGTATTAAAAACCTTCGAGATCATCCAAAAGAATCTGAAACAAAAAAGAATTTTCAAGCTGTATTTTGTATTGATGAGCGGGAGTGCTCCCTGAGAAGAAACCTAGAAATGTTAGATAACTGTGAAACACTTGGTTGCCCTGGATTTTTTGGCGTTGAATTCTATTTTCTGCCTGAAAATGGCAAATTTTATGAAAAATTATGTCCGGCCCCTGTTACACCAAAATATCTGATCAAGGAATATCAGACATCTGAAGAGCACAAAAAAGAATTGCTATACACAAAAAGGACACATTCACTTTTTGGTGGCTTTATTCATTCCATTCTTTTTGGGTATCTGGCAGGTCTTAAACTTATTCTAACTCTGTTTAGACCAAAAATGAGCCCTGCTATTTCAAATGCGTTTGCTCATATGGGAAAAGACTCCTTGTTACATATAGAGAATAAAGACGTGAGTGACAAGGAAAATAATCTCCAAATTGGTTTTACACTTAATGAAATGACCGATCGGGTAGAAGGGCTTCTAAAAGGTATTGGGCTTGTAAAGGATTTTGCTCCTATTGTTTACCTAGTATCACATGGTTCAAGTAGTGCCAATAATCCTCACCACGGTGCACATGATTGTGGTGCTTGTTCAGGAAGACCGGGTGCAACCAATGCCAGGGTTTTTGCTTACATGGCAAATCATGATGGTGTAAGAGCGTTGTTATCATCCCGAGGCATATATATTCCTGGGTCTACACAATTTGTCGGCGCTATGCATGATACGGCAAGTGATTTGATGGATTATTACGATCTTGATAAGCTCAACGAAATCAACAAAAAAGGTCATTCGGACAACTGGATCTCTTTTGAAAAAGCTTTGGATTGGAATGCTAAAGAGAGATCAAGAAGGTTTGCTTCAATAAATACAAAAGCAGAAATAAAGAAAATTAGAAGAGCTATCGAAGCCAGATCCGTCTCATTATTTGAACCAAGACCGGAATTGGGTCATGGAACCAATGCCCTATGTATCGTTGGTGGAAGGAAGCTTACTAAGGGGCTATTTCTTGATCGTCGGGCATTCATGAATTCTTATGATTATTCTATTGACCCGGATGGAAAAATTTTATTCGGAGTTATTAAGCCTCTGCCGATTGTATGCGGAGGAATTAATCTAGAATATTATTTTTCAAGAGTGGATAATCAAAAATTTGGTGCCGGCACCAAGTTACCTCATAATGTAATGGGCTTGATAGGTGTGGCTAATAGTAGCGACGGTGATTTAAGGCCTGGTTTACCATTACAGATGATCGAAGTTCATGATCCAATCAGATTACTGATGATAGTAGAACATTTTCCAGATGTCATATTAAATACCATTAAAATACTTCCTGATTTATACGAGTGGTTTAAAAATGAATGGGTCCACCTGGTATCCGTAAATCCTGAGACAGGAGAGTACCACTTTTTTAGGAATGAAGCATTTCATCTGTATTATACAATAGGTGACAACGTACCTAGTTTTAGTGATATTCATGAATTTATTGAAGCGGCCAAAGAGATGGAGACCAATCATATCTTACACGCCACTCAAGAAAATTTACCTATTCACCTTATAAAAAAATAAAAATGAACCTATTATTATTATATTTTATTCTTGTTCCTTTTGTTGGGTTATTATTTTCTTTAATCCCCGATAAAAATAGTGAAAAACTTATTTATTATATATCTTTAGTAACAGTAAGCCTTTGTCTTGTTGGTTCTTTGTTTTTTTCCGCTGCATATTTACTGCAAAATCAGCAACCTTTTTATCACGAACTTTTCAGCTACTATAATCATGGTAAAAGCCACCTGACTTTTGATTTATATTTTGATAAATTGACCATGGTTTATGGCACTGTTGGAAGCATACTTGGAATTCTCGTGATAAAATTTAGTAGATTTTATATGCACAGAGACAAAGGTTTCAAACGATTTTTTAATAATATTCTGTTTTTCTTCCTCGGGTTAAATTTTGTTTTGTATTCCGGCAACTTTGAAACATTGTTTGTAGGTTGGGAAATATTAGGAATAAGTTCCTTTTTTTTGATTGGATATTATCGTTTAAGATATTTGCCAGTAAAAAATGCTATGAAGGTTGTATCACTTTATAGATTATCAGATGTTGCTTTGATCGTAGCCGTGTGGCTATGTCACCTTGCATTTGAAAAAAATATAAATTTTGTTGAACTTAGCAATCATAATAATTGGTCTGAACAATTGTCACAAAATCCATTGTATTTTTTCCTTGTTCCATTTTTGTTCCTAACTGTCGCCGCAATTAAATCAGCACAATTGCCTTATTCATCCTGGCTGCCCAGAGCAATGGAAGGCCCTACTACTTCAACAGCGATATTTTACGGTGCACTTTCAGTCCATATAGGTATTTTTCTTATGTTAAGAGTTGAACCGATCTGGGTGGATAAAATAAGTTTCAGAATATTTCTTGGGCTTTGGGGATTATCTACAAGTATCGTTGCATCCAGTATTTCAAGTGTTCAGTCTTCTGTAAAAACCCAAATAGCATATTCGTCTATTGCTCAAATAGGGATTATGTTTGTCGAATTATCCTTAGGATTTTACAATCTTGCTTTAATTCATTTTGCAGGAAATGCATTTTTGCGTGCTTATCAGTTGTTGGTTTCTCCGTCCGTTCTTAACTATTTAATTCATGATCAATATTTTAATTTTGAACAACCAAAAGACAAGTCATGGTTTATTTTGGGTCATAAATTCAAATCTGCCATTTTCATCTTGTCAATAAAAGAGTGGAATTTAAATTATTTCCATTTTAAAGTACTTTGGTTACCTTTCAAGTATATAGGTAATTTGTTGAGGTTTTTATCTCATCGTCTCTCCTATGTATTTTTAGGAATAATTCTGACAACGGGTTATGTCTTCTTTTACAGTGGGCATACTGAAGATTTGGGTTTTTCTGGCAAGTATTTTTCGATTGCTCTGGCATTAATTTCACTCGGCGCTGTATTATTTGCTTTTACTGAAAGGGATAGTGCTATTAGAGCCTGGGTATTTATTATATTTGCACAATTGTTTTTTGTTCTCTCGGCAGGATACAATCACACATTAAGTGTTTCTGAATCTTTTATATATTTAAGTGGTGTATTAGTTTCTTCCTTGGTTGGCTATTATTGTCTTAGAAGATTAAATAATCTTGAACAAATTCATGACCTAATGGGGTACTATGGACATATTTATGAGCACCCAAAATTAGGGCTTGCATTTTTATTTGCAGGACTCGCCCTTTCAGGTTTTCCCATAACACCAACATTTATAGGAATAGATATTATCTTCACAAATATCCATATTTCTGATTTAATACTTTTAGCTATATTAAGTCTATCGCTTATCTTTATGGAAATATCGGCCATAAGAATTTATAGCAGAATTTTCTTGGGGCCACATATTAAATTGTATCACCCTGTTGCATTCAGATCATCGTGACAAAAATGAATAAGAAGGTCCATGTGATTTTTCCATAATTATCGACTCATCCACGAATTCTAAATTTGAATTTTAGATTTTATGGGTGAGTTTTATATATTAATGTTAGCATCAAAAACAGCATTATTGAATATTAATAGTATTACTTAGGGTCTGCTGAATATGTCAAGCAAATTTTATTAGAAAAGCCATTGTCTTGAAACCCGTTCAAAAAACAAGCGATAGTGAATAAGAACGACGTGCAGTGCGAAGCACCAAAGGCAGACAAGCCTTTGATACAGTGAACCGCTAAGCGGGTGGGTAGGAAAGTGCGTCTATCGATAAGTATACACAAATGACTGATAAAAGGCAGATTATCTCGATAGAAAAAATGACTGAGCGATCCTGCAAGGTTGAGCATGACAATGTGAAAAGCGAAGGAACATGTAAATGGTGGGAAGGGGATTCGAGAATGCAGTTTCTCATAGCTGATTGAAGTTTCAATCACTGCCTTCATTTTTGAGTGATTTCGTATCACTCAAATCTCGCATGCGCGAGACCACTCAGTTACCTTTTTTTGAACTAGACTTTCCTGCCCGACCTGCTTGCTTCGAAGCAGGCAAGATTAAAGCAAGCGGGTTTGGTCACTTTTTTTGGCGATGAAAAAAAGTGACTGCCGTCTGCATAAGACAAATCTTAGCTTAAAGTGCAAATAATTTTGCTACTTTGAAATAAAACCTTTGCAGTTGATCTTAATTATAATGAGCGTATTTTATTGATAAACAGTTGATTAAATAATAAACAGCAGGCCCTACTTAACCTGCATTTGCATAAATATAATTCAATATGTCGATACATCTGCACATAGTCCTCACCATCGGATAAAGTAGGTTTTTGTAATATTTTCAATTAAAAAGTTGACGTAAGATCAGGTAAGTCCATTGATTTTGGCTTTACATTAATATAAATAAGTCATTTGACTATTTTAGTTTCTGGTTCGAAATATGTCTTTGACTGTCCCTGTTTGTTTTTTTATCTATATTTTTTAGGATTGCTTTTTCCAGATCAATGTCCGTTTGATTTGCTAAACAGGTTATTACCCATATGACATCTGCCAGCTCATCAGCCAGTTTCTCCTTTTGCTCTTCCAGAGAAATTGGATTTTTAAATGATTGATCTCCATATATACGCGATATCAATCTGGCAACCTCTCCTACCTCTTCAGATAGTATGGCCATATTGGTAAGTTCTGAAAAATATCTCACTCCTATCGTTTTTATCCACTCATCTACGGTAACTTGGTATGTTTTAATGTCCATTATTCTTTTTGTTTTGAATCAATTAAGATCGTTATAGGCCCATCATTAATAAGATTTACCTTCATATCGGCTGCAAAAACTCCTGTTTTCACAATAGTATTACTTATATCTTGCAGTCGTTTTACAAATTTTTCATACAACACGATTGCATATTCTGGTCTTGCCGCTTTTATATAGGACGGTCTGTTTCCCTTTTTTGTACTGGCATGAAGAGTAAACTGGCTTACAACAAGATATTGTCCTCCCACATCCTTAACAGATAGATTCATTTTACCTTCATTGTCATTAAATATACGTAGACTTATTATTTTGTTCACCAACCATTCTATATCATCGTCTGTATCACTGGATTCAATACCTACAAATATAAGTAATCCACTATCTATAGAGGAATATATGATCTCGTCAATAACAACACCAGCAGATAATACCCTTTGTAACACAACTCTCATAATACATTTATAAACATATATTTATTAAATCATATTTATTATGCTGATAAATAAGCTATTTACATCATCGTTTATCAACACCTATTTTGTCTAATTTTATGTAAAAGTAATTGTTTATGAATAAAATTGATGTTTATAAATTAGAGATTATATACATATATACATTTTATAAAAGTTATTGTTGCTTAATTATATAGTTATACACCGATCACTTTCTTCACTTTCTATTGTGTATAAGTGATAACTATCTATGTGTTGATATGTTAAATTGTTGAAGATCTTATATTTATCATATATATTGGTGTGAAGAATTTGTGTACAATGTATAGATAAAAATAGTAATAATACTTTATAAACATTTCCACACAAGTAATGATAATGTTAAAGTATTTTAAGTAAAAAATATATTATTAATACAAATAACAACTTTGTCAAAAATCAAAAATGCTTTTAAGTTGTTATTTGTCAGTAATTTTGCGGTATGAAGTATTCAAATAAGGTTAAGGTTTGGTTGTTTATTGGATTGGTTATGGTTTTCATTCAAGTAATTGTTGGAGGTATAACCAGACTTACGGAATCAGGATTGTCTATTACAAAATGGGAAGTAATTAGTGGCACACTACCACCTCTCTCTGATGCTGACTGGCTGCATGAGTTTGAATTATATAAAAGTACTCCACAATATATTGAAATAAATGAAGGAATAAATTTAGATGATTTTAAATTCATTTACTTTTGGGAATATATACATAGATTTTGGGCAAGAATCATGGGATTCGTTTTTTTAATTCCATTCTTATTTTTTTTAGTGAAAGGTTATTTGGATAAGGCTTTGCTAAATAAACTAGGTATAGTCATATTATTTGCTTTATTGGCTGCTACTTTTGGGTGGATCATGGTAGCTAGCGGTTTGGTAGAACGTCCATGGGTAAATGCCTATAAATTATCCATTCATTTAATGATTGCATTTAGCGTATACAGCGCTTTATTGTGGACTTTTTTATATGCTAGAGATGTGGGTGCTGAATTTCCTTATTTTCTGCGTACGAATTTAATAAATTTAGTATGGTTAGTTTTTGTATTGCTTCTCATTCAGATTTTTTTAGGTGGAGTTATGTCTGGTATGAAAGCAGCTGTTGTATATCCTTCATGGCCTGATATGAACGGTGTTTATTTACCGGATATAATTTTTGATATGTCGCAATGGAATATTGAAAATTTCAATAATTATGACAAAAATCCATTTATGCCAGCTTTGATACATTTTCTACATCGAAATATGGCATATGTACTTTTTATTTTTGGGAATGTACTTAGCTATAGGCTCGTTAGTACAGGAAATAAGTTTAATATTAATGCATTAAGGAGGGTTGGTTATTCATTATCTGCGCTTTTATTGTTGCAAGTATTTATAGGTATATTTACAGTAATAAGTAGCAAGGGCTCTATTCCAGTATTTTGGGGTGTCCTGCATCAGGCTGGGGCGTTAGTATTGCTTACAGTCCTTGTTTTTATAATTTTTGTTGTCAGGATTAAAAAATAATTAAAATTGCCCTTATATTGCCACAAAATTTAATAATATTATCAATAAATTTTTGTAATGTCTGAAAATCAGATAAAAGAAGAAGGTAGGTTTAAATATATTGAGACTGGTGGGGAAGGTACACCTATTATTCTATTGCATGGATTGCTTGGAGCTTTAAGTAATTTTGATGGTATCATTCAGCATTTTACAAGTACGCATAATGTTGTAGTGCCTATTTTACCTCTTTTTGAGATTTCTATTAGGAGTCTTTCTGTAATGAAGCTGGTAGAGTATGTGGAAGATTTTATTGATTATAAAGGTTTTAAAAAAGTACATATACTAGGCAATTCGTTGGGTGGTCATATCGCTCAGCTATATACATTAAAACATGCTGAAAGGGTAGAAAGCATGATTTTGACAGGTAGTAGTGGGTTATTTGAGAGTGCAATGGGAACTACATTTCCCAAAAGGGGAAATTATGAGTACATGAGGCAAAAGGCAGAAAGCGTTTTTTATGACCCTGCCGTTGCTACAAAAGAACTTGTAGATAGTGTGTATGAGACGGTCAATGATCTTAAAAGAGCTATGTGTGTCGTTGCAATTGCTAAATCGGCTGTCAGACATAATCTTGAGGATAGCTTGCATAAAATATTAGCACCAACGCTACTGGTCTGGGGTATGCAAGATGCAGTGACACCTTTATGGGTGGGTGAAAAGTTTAATGAACTGATACCTAACTCTGAACTGGTAAAAGTAGATAAATGTGGCCATGCGCCAATGATGGAGCGGCCTGAACTGTTTAATACTTCCTTACAAGACTTTTTATATCGTGTAGAAAATGGAAGTTTTCCACACAATATGAAGCCTCCAGAATCTGTCGGTTAAATTACGGTTTTATAATCGCTCGATTATCTTTTTGCATTGGGTTCTTCTGTGACCTTTGGTTACTTCTTTTAAATATTTCAAATTTACTAAACTGTTCTTCCTTAGGAAAATAATTGTTTTCTATATCTATATCTGCAGTTTCTAGATACGGATCAAGGATTACACGTATGATTTTTTTGTCGCTTGCATGAACTTTAGTTATCTTTTTTTCTCCTTTTCTCCAGATTTCTGCTGGAATTCTGATAACTTCTGATGTTCCGTCTTCGTATTGTAGTTCATAAATTACTGGCATAACCAAACCACCTAATTTTTCAAATTCTATTTCATAATATGTTTTTGTACTATTAGTGGCTTCTACTTCTTTATCTGTCATGCCTTCGATAGATTTTTCATATTCCTTTATTTGATTTTCATCCAGTGCATATTTATCCCATTTGGTATAAAAGTCATTTAAAGTTGTATCTATTTCATTGTAAGTTTTATTTATTTGGGTTTCATTTCTCAATGAACTTATATTTTTTCTTGCTGTGGCTCTTTCAGCTTCATCCTGCTTATATTTTTTCAAAGGATCTTTGGGCGTTACTTTTTTCATTTTTATATCTGAAATAGATAAATCCACATGATCAGTAGTATAAAACCATCCTCTCCAGAACCAATCAAGGTCCATCCCTGATGCGTCTTCCATGGTACGGAAAAAATCTGCAGGATAGGGTTGTTTGAAAGCCCATCTTCTAGCGTATTCTTTAAACGCTGCATCAAATAATTCTCTGCCCATCACGGTTTCCCGTAAAATGTTTAAAGCTGTGGCAGGTTTTGCATATGCATTATTGCCAAGTTGATAGGCAGATTCAGGATTTACCATTATGGGTGACATGACAGATTTATCACCGGCCATATAGCTGACGATCTTTTGTGCTTCTCCTCTACCTGATGGATAGTTTCGTTCAAATTCCTGTTCTGTGAGATATTGAACAAATGTAGTTAATCCTTCATCCATCCAAGCCCACTGCCGTTCGTCGGAGTTTATAATCATCGGAAAAAAGTTATGACCTACTTCATGGATAATTACACTGATCATTCCATACTTTGTTCGCTCTGAGTAGGTACCATCTTTTTCGCAGCGCCCAAAATTAAAACATATCATAGGGTATTCCATTCCTATTCTGTCAGCATTGATAGACCATGCCACCGGATAAGAATAATCTACTGTATATTTTGAAAAAGTTTTTAAAGTATGTGCAACCGTTTTGGTTGAATATTTTTCCCACAAAGGATTTCCTTCTTTAGGATACATTGACATAGCCATAATATTGTTATTTCCTATTTTTACATTCATAGCATCCCAAATGAATTTCCTTGATGAGGCAAAAGCAAAATCTCTGACGTTATCTGCTTTGAATGTCCAGGTTTTTGTTGTTAGTGATTTTTGTTTTTCTCTTTCTATAGCTTCTTCTTGTGTAGCAATGACGATGGGATGGACAAATTCTTTTTGAGCGCTATAATATTTATCCATTTGTGTTTTTGTCAATACCTTATCTATATTTTGGAGCGAACCCGTGGCAGCTATAAGGTGATCTGACGGAACAGTAATATTGACCAAGTAGTCACCAAAAATTAAAGTAAATTCCCCTGAACCTAAAAATTGTTTGTTCTGCCAACCTTCTATATCGTTGTAAGCGCACAATCGAGGAAAAAATTGAGCAATGGTATATAGATAGTTATCATCTTCAATAAAGTACTCATAACCCGATCTTCCTCCGAGTTTCATCCTATCATTTATATAATACCAATACTTGATTTTGAAAGTATATTTCTCGCCTTTCTTAAGTGGTAAAGGTAGATCTATTCTCATCATAGTTTTGTTAACCAGATACTTCAGATCTTTGCCATTTACATCTTTGACATGATCCAGTTTAAAGCCGCCATCAAAGGATAGTTTATCTTTTTCTAGAGATGAGATTTCTTCTTTTTCTGTTATTGACTCAGGATTGATTTTATGGCTATCTGAATCTGCACTTCTTTGGTTTTGATCCAGCTGTACCCACAGATAAGTTAATACATCCGGTGAATTGTTGTAGAATGTTACTGTTTCGTCACCAGATATCTTTTGATTGTTGTCATCAAGTTCAACATTTATTTTATAGTCAGCTCTGCATTGGTAATACTCATGACCGGGAGCCCCTGTAGCAGTTCTGTAATTATTTGCAGTGGGCAATAAATCATACATCTGCTTGAAGGGAGATTGATCAGTATTGGGTTGGCAAAATAGAATTATAGGAAGAATAAACAGAATGATGATTAGTTTCACATGTTGCATATCAGGATATTATTTTTACTAAGGTATGATTAATGAATGATTTCAAAAGAATTAGAATGAATTTTTTAGTTTATTTGTTCAATTATATGACAGATTATTATCAGTATTTTTTCTATGACATTGATTTCTTTATTCTAAGTTTGTCTGTTGGAAAGAATTAATGACCTTTTTTGTGAGACAAGGTAATGAAGTATTGTTGTTTCAAAAGCTCTAAGAAAGATTTTAATAAGGTAGCTGACGCATTTTATTTATGAACTACGGGCGATATAATTTTTTGTCAACTATTTGTTTGTTTGAATATAATAAAGAATATTGAGGTTGTATATATAGAAATAATGTTTCACGTGAAACATTATAAACAAAAAAAGGCCGGTGATTGCTCACCGACCTTTTTGCTAATTTATTTATCGGAGCAAAGATAATAATTTATTTTACATATGTACTATCTTTTGCCATACTTGCATATAAAAATGCTCCACCTGCAATAGCTATATTTTTTAGGATATTTGCCAATTGCGATTCGTCGGTACTCAACATCTGCGCATGGGGTATAATAAACAATAGAACCAAGATACCTAGAAGAACTGCAGCTAGCTTATCGTACTTACCAATGATGATACTTACTGCGGCAGCAACAAGTGCAAGACCAGTAATGTACACTGTAATTGATCCACCTGGTGCCATTCCAGCCATTTTGTCTGCGGCCATAAAATGCATTAAGCCAAAAATGCCCATTGGTATGGCCAATAAATACTTCCCTAATCCAATAATACTGTTCATAATGTGATTTTAAATGATTAATTAATATTGTTTTGAATTAGCAAATATATGTATTTTAACTTATTACAGTTATACGTTTAAGTAAAATATTATTTAGTTAATTACTACAAACGTAGAATATAATAAAAAATAACAATATTATTTTTATTATTCAATGTTTCACGTGAAACATTTTATATATATTGCCCTGTAAAGGACGAAGATATATTCTTCAATTCTTCTGGTCTGCCTTCGAATACCAAATTACCTCCATCTTTGCCACCGCCCGGCCCAAGATCTATCACCCAGTCCGCTGCTCGAATGACTTCCATATTGTGCTCTACAATAAGTACCGTATGACCGTTTTCTACGAGTGCATTAAATGCATCCATTAGTTTATTGATATCATGAAAATGCAGTCCAGTAGTGGGTTCATCAAAAATGAAAAATATATTTTTTGATAAAAATTCTTTGGTAAGAAAACTCGCAAGTTTTACACGCTGTGCTTCTCCGCCCGATAGCGTACTGCTCGATTGGCCTAGTTTTATATATCCCAGTCCGACATCACTTAATGGTTGTAGTCTGGCAAGTATATTCTTTTTATCTTTGAAAAAAGTAAGAGATTCTTCTATGGTCATATCCAGTACATCATAGATACTTTTGTCTTGAAAAGTCACTTCGAGTACTTCTTTTTTGAATCTTTTACCTCCACACTCTTCACATAGTAAAGTCACATCAGCCAAAAACTGCATTTCTACGGTAAGGTATCCCTCGCCTTTGCAGGTTTCACATCTTCCTCCTTCCACATTGAATGAAAAATGTTTGGGCTCAAAACCCTTTATTTTTGATAGTTGTTGATCTGAAAACAACTTTCTTATATCGTCATATGCTTTGACATAGGTGACCGGATTAGACCTCGATGACTTACCGATTGGACTTTGACTGACCATTTCCACCATTTTAATATTTCTTACATCTCCAGTGACGTTTTTGTGTTTACCTGGGGCCATCGCTACAGGATCATTGATGAGCAATTTTAGAGCAGGATAAAGAATGTGTTTTACAAGACTTGTTTTTCCCGATCCTGAAACACCAGTCACGGCTGTCATCGCCTGTAAGGGAATGGTGACATCAATATTCTTGAGATTGTGTTGACTTGCACCGCTAAGAATAATCTTTTGTTGAATTTTTCTTTTTTGAGCAGGATATTTTATGCTTCTTATTCCAGCTATGTATTCTGAAGTCAGACTACCACTTATGCCTTTACTAAACTCCTCGTATGCCCCCGCATACACCAGCGCACCGCCGTGCACTCCTGCTTCAGGACCTATATCCACTATGTAATCTGCATTACGGATCACTGCCTCCTCGTGTTCTATAACGACCACTGTATTTTTCAGATTTCTGAGTCTTTTCAGGACTCTTACCAGTTTTTCAGTATCTTTTGGGTGCAACCCTACACTGGGTTCATCGAGAATATATAGGGAGTTGGTGAGATTGCTTCCAAGTGTGCGAGTCAGATTTATACGTTGGGTTTCACCTCCACTTAGTGTACTTCCTAGTCGGTCAAGTGCAAGATATCCCAAACCAATGTCTATCATAGTGCGCAAACGGTTTTTAACTTCAGTCAGGATTCTTTCTGCAATCTTCTGATCATGAGGACTTAACTCCAACCCTTCTATGAAAATAAGCAATTCTTCTATAGGGATATTTATCAGTTTGGTGATGTCTTTGCCGTGGACTTTTACATAGGTGGCTTCTTTTCTCAGACGCCCGCCTTTGCAAACATTACAAACAGTCTTACCCCTATATCTGGACAACATTACCCTGTTCTGAATTTTATATGCTCCATCTTCCAACTCCTGAAAAAAAGCATCTATTCCATCAAAATATCTATTGCCAGACCAGAGTACTTCCTTTTGTTCGTTGCTCAGGTCTTTGTACGGTTTATGGATTGGGAAGTTAAACTGTTCAGCATTTTGTATCAATTGGCTCAACCACAATTTACCTTTTTCTCCTCTCCAGCAGGCTACAGCTTCCTGATAGACAGAAAGGCCTTCATCCGGAATGACTTTATCCGGGTCTATACCGAGCATTTTACCATAACCTTCACATTTAGGACATGCTCCATATGGGTTATTGAAATTGAAAAGCTGATGGGTTGGTTCGAGAAAAATAATCTCATCCAATTCAAAACGATTGTTGAAATACTTCTCTTTGCCATCAATAGCAGAGACGATACACTCTCCTTCAGATTCTGAAAAAGCAATTAAAACTGAGTCTGCTACCCTTTTTTTATTGTCTTCATCATCATTGACCACAAAACGATCAATGAGGACCCTTATATCTAATGTAGTATCAATGACGGATTCACTCTTAATGACATCTTTCTGCTCAAGCAGTTCTTCTATGGTGATGATGGTGTTGTTAAATACTACTCTACTGTACCCTTTTTGCATTAGGAGATCCAGTTCCTGAACGACAGTTCTGTCATGCCTTTTTTGCAAAGGGGTGAGCAACTGAACTTTTGTTTCATTTGCAAGTGAAAATATATAATTTACTACATCACTTACTTCATGTTTTTTTACTATTTCACCGGATACTGGCGATATCGTTTTACCGATGCGGGCATATAGTAGTCTTAAATAATCATATACTTCTGTCAGTGATCCCACAGTAGAACGCGCATTGCTTGAACTTACTTTTTGTTCAATAGCAATGGCTGGACAAATTCCCTTGATATAATCCACCTCAGGCTTTTTCATCCTATCCAGAAATTGTCTTGCATATGATGATAGGCTTTCTACATATCTTCGTTGACCTTCTGCGTAAAGGGTATCTATGATTAGAGACGATTTACCAGATCCTGAAACACCGGTGACAACCACTAATTTATTTTTTGGAATAAATAATTCAATGTCTTTCAGATTGTTGGATCTAGCCCCTTTAATATGAATGAACTTACGTAGTTCGGCTTTATTTTCTTTTTCAGGTGCGTAAGCCTCTGGTTTATTTATCATTGTAGAAAAGTAAGATAAACTGAATTTAAACTGTCAGAATTATTTATATATAATTGATTATCAACTATATAGTTTAAAATAGAAAATTTATCAATTAAATAACATGACAAGATATTATACTGTATGTAAATATAATAGCTTATGGATAGGAAAGTTTTCAAATGTAATGTAATTTTGGTAATAATTCTAAGTTTAACTTTTCCAAGTTTCTGAAAAGTTTAATCATCTCATTTTGTTTATTTTTCACGACACAAATTGCCTATCAACAAGATAATATAGAAAAGGTATGCAGTTTTAATTCCTGACATTGCTTTACAATTTCCAATTGTTAGAGATGTTGCTATTTCTACTTTGGGCGATGAGATTTATTTTACAGTCCAAAGCTACATGGGTGATTTGTCAGCTATAGCTTGTGTCGAAAAGATAATCAAATTTACAAAAAGTTGGAAGGAGCATCTTTTTCAGGGAGGTTTAAGGATTTAGAACCATTTTTTTCGCCAGACGGTCTTCGGTTGTATTACTCATCACACAGGTCCCTCGATGATAGTATTAATGTACCTACAGATTTTGATATGTGGTATGTTGAAAGACAATCAGTGAATAGCTCTTGGTCAGCTCCAATAAACATGGGCTTACCTATTAATACAAAAGAAAATGAATTTTATCCCTCGGTTACAGAAACAAATAATCTATATTTTACAAGCGAAGGGTTAGGCTCAAAGGGCAAAGATGATATATTTGATAGTAAATATAAAGAAGGAAAACATGAATTACCAAAATCATTGTCAGATTCTATTAATTCTGATGGGATAGGGTTTAATTCACTTATTGAACCTGATGAATCTTTTTTAATTTTTACTTGCTATAAAAGAGCAGGCGGATTGGCAGCGGAGATTTGTATATAAGTTATAATAAAGGGAATGATGTTTGTACAAAAGCAGAAAATATGGGTCATGTTATAAATTCATCAATGATCGAGTACTGACCATATGTGGATATTAATTCTGGGTTACTTTACTTCACATGCAGAAGAAGCAGCGTTCAACCCAATTATTTGGAACAAAAAAAGCTTACCTGAAACTCTGAAACAAATGAATAGATATGAGAATGGTTTGAGTAGGCTTTATCAAATAAAATTTGATCCAACTAGAAAATAAAATTATAAATTATAATGTTTTATATTTGTGTTTTTACCAATAAATTATTACATTAAATATTATATTTCTTATAAATAATTCTAAATATTAGCTTAAATTTAAAATAATTATCACTTATAGTACAAGCTGTATATGTTTTTATAACTGTATTACAACTGATTTTTATACCGTCAACTCTTGTTGGCATGTTTGGATTTGACCCGCCAAAAGAAATTTGGATCAAAGTACTTGGTATTCTAGTGCGTGGCTTATCTATTATGTATTACAACATAAACAAATTAGGAAATAAAGAAGTAATTATGTCAACAATCATTTACTGGCTTTTTGTTTCTTTAGGCTTTCTTTAATTAGTGATAAACGGTCAGGTAAAAAGTAGCCTATTGTTATTTGCGAGTATTGATATTGTGACCGCAATTTGGACTTGATTTGAGCTAAAGAAGCAGGCGTAATCCCAAATTTTGGAAATATACTTGGGTTTTGGAATAGGCAAAAATAATGCAAATACTACATTGCTAGAATTACTTCTATCTTTGCCCTATGAATCACCTCACAGATACCATCATCGCGCCTGCCACACCGCAAGGCCAAAGCGCCATAGCTGTTATACGGCTTTCGGGGATGGATGCGATCGCCATTACAGACCGTATATTTAAAGGCAAAAAGCTAAATGATGTTGATTCACATACGATACATTATGGATGGATCGTAGACGGGAATAAGGAAATAGATGAGGTCATGGTGTCCGTATTCAAAGCACCAAAGACATTTACCACCGAAGATAGCACAGAGATATCATGTCACGGCTCACCACAATTGGTACAGGCCATCATTTCTTTAGCGATAAAAAATGGTGCAAAATCTGCTTTTCCGGGAGAATTTACCCTTCGGGCTTTTCTAAATGGAAGATTAGACCTATCACAAGCGGAAGCTGTTGCCGACTTGATACACGCCACATCGACAAAGTCATCTGAGATAGCACTTCAACAACTGAAAGGCCTTTTTTCCACTATGCTCAAAGACCTAAGACAGGAATTGATAGATTTTGCAGCACTGATCGAACTCGAACTCGATTTTTCGGAAGAAGATGTAGAGTTTGCCCATCGAGGAAGACTGAAAGATCTCATCCATAAAATCATTCAAGTCATCAATCCATTGCTCGACTCTTTCCGATGGGGCAATAGTGTCAAGGAAGGCATTCCAGTGGCCATCATAGGCGCACCCAATGCCGGAAAATCCACTTTACTCAATACGATACTCAATGAAGAAAAAGCCCTAGTGAGCGATATCGCTGGTACGACCCGTGATTTTATCGAAGATACACTCGTGATCGATGGCATTGTCTTCAGATTTATTGATACAGCTGGCATCCGAGAGACATCCGACATCCTAGAAGGCTTAGGTATAGAACGATCCAAACAAAAACTCCGTGAAGCAGAAATCGTCCTCTTCCTCAGTGATATAAATAACAGTATCGATGCCACTATCACCGACTTCCATAATCTCGAACTGACTAAAGATCAGACAGGCGTCATATTACTCAATAAAGCGGATACCATCTCCGCAGCACAAGCAGAGCCAAAAACTCAAACCATCGCAGAAAGTAGTGGTGTAAAAACAATGCTCATCACCGCAAAATATAAAGAAACATTACAGCCATTATTGACTTATTTTTCCGAATATATCAAGAGCCACAACCAAGCTGAAGGTACCATCATCAGCAATACAAGACACTACGAAGCACTAGAAAACACCAAACTATGTCTCCAGAAAGTACTCGAAGGTATTGACTCCGGCATTTCGTCAGACTTTATTGCTATGGATATCCGCGAATCTCTCTTCCATCTCGGAACAATCACAGGGCAGGTCTCTACCGATGATTTGTTAGAGAGCATATTTAGTAAGTTTTGTATCGGAAAGTAAAATGTTTACACTGTACATTTATATGATATTCAATACAATATGTTTATAATGTCAACTATGCATATTTGTAAATATACGCAAATGTGTATAATTAAAATCATCCTTCAACTACGACTAGATTTAAGGATAGTGCTAATTAGTTTATTGAATGAAGCGTGGTAATCGGGATAACATTATAGTGAATCAACAGTTTTCTTTATAAAAATGGATTACCTTGGATTGAAATTCATATAAAGAGCATTACTTTTGTTTTTTAATAGGAGAATTGTAAATAATTCGGAAATCTAAAGATCACAAGATGAAATTCAAATTTGAAATCATACCTGCCAGAGAGCTAAAAGATGGTGATATTTTTTACTGTACGCCAGATTTTGATATGAATGAATTCGGACAAGATTTTGCTATCACCGGTACTGATCATCTCTTTATTAGAGATGATTACTATGACGAAGACGATAATGGAAACTATGCAATCCTGGTAAATGGTGGCTGGAATATATGGTTTAAGCCAGATGAAAAGGTAGTAAGATTGGCGCATTACCGTAATCTCATCAGAATTATAGATATGGTCAAGGAAGGAAATCCTGACATGGAGCTAGGACCAAATGACAGCATAACTATAATAGACAAAATGGTAGCTGATCATCCTGAATTAAATAAAGACTTATTATCAAAATTAGATCTTGATATAGATTTCAAAGATGATGATGAAAGTGGTCCAAATGATGACGAATTACCTTTTTAATGAAATATGTTTTGAAAGAAGTAAGGATGTTATTCTTTTTCTTTCACAATCTCTTAATATCTGAAGTTTTACATTATTAATTCTTTCAATTCCCATTCTTACATAAAATCGATATTGTAATCTAAAATCAGGAGTAACAGTACTGAATTACTCCTGACTTTAGATTGGCCATTGATTTCATCAGTACCACGTATGATATCGAGCGCTGCTGTAGGATTTGAATTTTGGATGGTTTTTAGATCGGTTGCATGTGATTTCGTTTAGCATATTTTATTAAAAAAGTATTAATTTTGTTTCTAAAATTAAAATACAAATATAGTATGATAATATTGATGTGACAATCACATATTGATGTGAGTATCATTGCAGATTATAATTTCTTGGCAAACATATCTTTTTGGCAAAGCTTTATCAATGGTTAATAATGAAAATGCATTTATGTTTTTTTGACGAAAATTGAAAGAAACTTTGATTCAATATCAAAATTAATTTTATGATTTTCGAAGTTGACTCAATATCTAAAATACTCATAAGCTTGATAAAAAAATACTCAATGTCTCAAGGCCCGCTTGATGAGTTCACCTTTGCTATTGATGTTGAGCTCTCTGTATATCTGCATGATGTGGGTCCTTACGGTATCTAGCGATATACTCAAGCGATCTGCCACCATCTTATAACTTAAGTCATCCACTATTCCAGCTACAATCTCTTGCTGGCGTTTTGTAATCGGATTTGTAGGTTTGGCAGTGCGTGTAAAATATTGGACTATTTTTCAGGCAATACCCAGCGACGAAAAGGTTTTCGGACTATTTGGAGATGCGGCTGTGGCAATCATTTTAGAATCGACCGAATACCGTGGATACCAACCTCAATATGTAAATTTTATAAATTATCCTTCCGGTGCCATGTTGGCGCATGTACCAATTGGTGGAGCCGCAGACAGATGCAAAACAAGTTCATCATCCGATCCAGGGTATTACTTCAAGATGGATGGAAAAAATCTCATTCGATTAACTTTACAACACCTAGATGATTTCGTTAATACAATGGAGAAAAGTGTGCAACATACAATAAATGAATTTGATACCATTATAGCTCATCAAACAAGCAAATTCGGGAATGATTACTTTATTAAGCATTTCTTTTTGCAGTCTGAAAAGGTGATTGAAACGTTAAGCAAGCATGGAAATTGTATTTCTGCATTCTTTTAATGGTTTGATCAATAAATATTACGCAGATTATATATGAACTTTGTATATACTGGTCTATCTGATAGATTTTGTTATTTTCAGGTTGATAGTAGCTTTGTAGCAATCTTCCGGATAAATCCGAAATATTAAGCTGCTGAATTGGCTTTGTTGTTATGATAGTAAATTCTGCATTCGCTGGATTGGGTCTTAATTGAAAAATATGTTTTTTGTCCAACTCATTTACTGATGATAAAAAATCAACCAAAACCTGATCTGTTTTTATGCAGTATCCGTCAGAAATTTCTAAAGTGAATATTATACTTGTGTCAAGATTGATTATTTCAGGATCCAATATATTTGGATATGAAACTTTGTCTTCGGGTGTCCATTTAAAAATATAATTTCCCGTACCCCCTGAAACCATGCCATTCAACCTCTTGTTCTGAAAGGCGTTTAAAGCTATATCTTCTCCTGCAGATATTTCTAATATCGGTGGCTGTTCTATTGAAAAAAAATATAACCTTTTGACTGTTTAACATTAAACTGTAAAATAAGAGAAAAATTAATTCTAAGCACATTTAGGTTTTCATATCGATTGATTTAAAAGTTTAGATTAATGATACAACTTCAGTCAGGAATTCTTATAACAACATTCCCCAAAATATTGATGGTACCTGTATTCAAAATGGTAGACCCAGATACTTGCTGATCAAAAATATTGACATGTTCCAAAGTAAGGTTGCCTTGATTTCTGATTGCCCGTCCCGTTGATCCTGATTCTGAGTACAGCGATATGTACTTTAGGGATGCTGTCTTGCCAGGGCTGATATCAAGAATTCGTTCGGAATTGATGCTTCTCAGACCCAAAGGAGTACTGAGTGTTTGATGAAAGTTTAGGTTTTTATTCAAAATTAGAGGGCTATTTGTCACGTTAAGTATGGAATTATTTAGTGCCGGAGAAAATTGTATGGTACTATTGGGAGCTGCACAATAGATCGCCCATCTGAGAGATCCAACTATATTATCTGTCGTGGTGGACACGCTATTGGTACAGGTTATGCAAGAAATAGTGGCATTCCAACCGGGCTCAGTCACTGAAGCATCGCTACAAAACCTGAAAGTCAGACATCCGCTTTCGTGGGTGGATTGAAATGGGCCCGGGAGATTATTATTTAGGTTACCCCAAAAACCTCCAGCTACATTACAAGTACCCAGACCTGCTCCGTTACCAGAGTTGATCAGTGGAAAGTTGAGATCGGGTCCATCGTGTACATATAAAACATCGTATTGCGCCTGAGTGCTAAATTCACTAAAACTTATTCTTACTTTATCGCCAGGATTATCCGGGCAGAATATCTTTATGGATTTGCTGTTATTCCCATAATTGGTGGTGTTACCCCCAGGATCAGAAAAAGTCAAAGCACATTTTGGACCACAGGCGTTGGGATCTGCATCGGGATAAAGTCTATAAAGTCCCTGGTTATAAAAATTATCCCAGTCGTGTATTATTTTCCACCAATTGCTTATATAATAAGAATTGTACGCTATTTGCTGCCCAAAACCAGGAAGACTTTGCATCCACATGATATACCAGTTTGATTGTGCATCTATTAATAAATTATCGATTACATTTCCCGCTGCATTATAGTAAATAGGTACAGGCCAGGTATAATTCAGCATTCCCCAAGTAGATGCTGCACTCACGGTTGATTGAGTGCCACCTGTCGGTGTCCAATCAATAATATCACTCATCACTCCAGTGTTATTATAATAGTCATAATCTTGAGTAGTATTAGGAGGATGATGGGTGTCTCCACAACGACCTATTGGTGGTGTGCTAAAATTTGGGCCCCATCCCACAAATTTATTCCAAAATAAACTTGAATTTCCGTCCTGCAATTTATTGACATGGTCCATCATAGATTCTATTTGATGCCCATGATTATGGACGGACTCATTGCCTATTCTGGAATAATTGTATCCATAAACAACGTACGACTTATTATAAATAGGTAAATCATCATTATATCTATGGCTGTTTGAAATGTCACCGGTCGTAGGGCTAGACATATTTGATTCAGGCATGACTACATTACTCATGCCCAAACCAAATATCCAAAATTCTTTTACTCCAAGATTATTCACATAGTTTTCTCCACCAAATCTCTTGACAGCTTCAAATGGGTCGAATAAAAAAAGATTGGGATCGGACCCATAAAGGCGGTTTCGAGGTATTGGTTCGTAAACATATATCACATCAACTACTTTGTATCCTAAATAGGGTTTGGCATTGGCATTGCTGTATCATCTGAATTTACTTCCTTCTTCCAGTGAAAACTTGGTATGTTTTGAAATACCTTGCACTCTGGTTTTAGCATTTTGAACCAATGTAATATCATTGGGAAACCATTGATCTGCCTCTGACTGATCTATGTGAGTAGTATTTAGAGTGGGAAAATATGCTATGATAACTACCGGCATTAGTTTTTCATTACAATCTATTGAATTTGACAGAAAAGGATCTATATTAGGTAGGGTTTCATGCTCCTGAACCGGAGTATTAATATTTATAGTAACAGAAACCGATAGATTACCAAAGGTGCCAATGAGTTGAGTAGTCCCATAACTTTTTGCTATGACTTCGTTGTTTATAATTTCCGCTTTGGTAGGGTCAGCAACGGACCATTGCAAAGCTTCATTCGGGATAGTATAATTTTGATTGTTATAGGTTGCATAAACACTTGGTGTTTTCCAATAGCCTGGATTATTCAAAGATATTTTCCAAGTTTTATACATTTGAATAGGTGTGCTATTAACCAATTGGATATTATTTAAAGGTACATTATTTCCAGCAAGATAACTTTGTAGTATTTCAAATGGTGTACGTGGTCGATCACTTATACGCAATTCATCCAAACGACAGACCAACTGACCCGTTCCTGCATTGGTCGATCCAATATTAAAATAAGACAAATTGACATCAGGCAATGTGTATCCAACATTGGTGGTTGCCTGTAATTGTCCATTTTTATACATTTTAAGAGATGTAGCATCCCAGGTAAAAGCCATGTGATACCATGTATTGGTCTGAAAAATTCCCGGCATAGTTACTGATCTAGTTAGCCCCGCTACTCCAAGATTAACGTCCATCACTGTCCAAGTACCCAAACCAACTAAAAGACCTCCTGATGCCGGTTTCATATCCAGTAAAGTACCGGCCACTTCCGGTCTTACCCAAAACTCTATTGTTCCTGTTTGTGTATTGATGTTATTCAGTTTTGCAAACCGAAGTCTTGAGGTACTCCCTACGTAGAGTGCATTTCCCTGCATTCCTGTCTGATAGGTAATATTATTCGCAACAATTGGAACTTCTCCTGCGGTACCATTGACTGAATTATTAAAATTTAATAACAACAGTGTATTTGCGTCAGCGGTCAATTGCTGTGCATTTCCGGTCACAAACCCAAAAAGTAAAATAATTAAAATTATTGATCTCATGTTTTGATTATTTTTGTAATCCTGTTTTAAATCTACATTTCCTGCATCCTATCTTCCGGAATTTTTACACTAAAAAGCATATTCAATGCCTGAATATTAGTACATCACACCACCATCCCAACCCTAATTGCCAACGCTACCAACTCTGCCACATTACGTACATCCAGTTTGGAAAATATATTGGTACGATGACTTTCTACCGTGTGTTTGGATAGATTTAATGTTTTGGCGATTTCACCCGTCATCTTCCCATTACAAATCTGCTGCATGATTTCTTTCTCTCTCGCTGATATCTTTGTATGAATTTCCTTATGCTTAACCTTAAGCATAAGGTGAAGTATTTTTTGGATTTTGGCAAGTATATATTCCGGATTTCCATGATCCAATGCTATATGCCGCTCGTTTTCCACATCATGGGCAGCACCATTTTCCGCGCTGATAGATGCCTCTACTTCCTGTAGTGTGCGCACGATCTCCGGGG
>JBBRVQ010000056.1:0-28081 GCA_038246735.1 Chitinophagales bacterium | reverse complement strand
TTTCGTTTTTTAATCTTTAAAATATTCAGGATATGTCATGGAATAATCTTCCCGCTTGGGATAAAAACAGACCTATATTTTTTCAGATCGGTATGATTGTCGCTTTGTCAATGGCAAATGTCGCTATAAACTATGAGCGGCTAAGACCGAACTATTCAGACATTCTGTTTGATGGTGACTCTATGAGTTTATTGATGACAGACATTAAAAGTCACATAGAATCTCCGGAACCAAAGCAACAGGAAATCATTAAAAAAGTAAATCCGCTTAATGCAAATATTGTAACTACTGATCAGCCTATAGTTGAAAAAGTAGGTCATAGATAAAAGCGGAAAACTTATTCATTTAGAGATCGTAAGAGACATCGGCGCAGGATGTGGCGCCGCAGCAGCGAAGGTCATCAATGGTCTGGGTGATTGGTTGCCAGGCCGACACAATAAACAAGCAGTACAAGTCAAATATACCATTCCTATAAAATTTAAATTGGAGAAATAGGTGAATTATTGATTTGAATAAATTTTACTGAAAATCGGATATTGGTACGTAAGTTCATGGTTGTCGATCAATAAATAGCAGAATGTGATTGACAAAAGCTTCAACGTCCATTTATTTTGAATATTACTAATGAAAGATAGTAATCACTTAAAAAACCAGAGCTATGACCGATCTTGTCAGCATTGACGATGGGCCATATACTGAATTTATCCGTACAGATACAATTTTTGGCAATTTTTGACTCCACTGCATCCTAAAAAGATATGCACGTATGTACCCAATCCATTATGCAGACATTCAAAAATATTGTATATTTGCTTAACGCAAGCTAAATCACCACATGACTGAACTCTATCAATGGTTGACCGAACATTGGATTTTATTGATAATATACATCCTTGGAGCCTACCTATTGATCAGTATTTCGGTGTATTTTCTTCAAGATATGATACTATTTAGACCTGAAAAATTGAGTAAAGAATTTCAATTTGATTATGAAAATCTGAAATTTCAGGAGTATCTCATCGATGTAAAACCAGGAGTAACTTTGTCAGGAATGCGCTTCAAATCTGAAAATCCGATAGGTGTAGTATTTTACCTCAAAGGAAATAGTCGAAGTATCAAAGGTTGGGGAAAATTTGCCATAGATTTTGTCAGGTATAATTACGATGTGATTATGATTGATTATAGAGGTTTTGGCAAGAGTACGGGCATTCGGTCGCAGGAAGAAATCAAAAAGGACTTACAGTTAGTATATGACAAAATAAAAACAAAAGTAGAAGAAAAATATATCGTTCTATATGGTAGATCGATGGGTTCCGGATTTGCTGCCAAACTGGCATCTGCCAATAATCCAGGGATGTTGATCTTAGACGCACCTTATTACAGCATGAGTAAAACGACCGGAAGGTATATGCCATTTATGCCTATGTCCATCCTGCTAAAATTTCCTATTCCTACTTATAAATGGATAAAATATGTCAAATGTCCCATTCACATCATACATGGTACAAGCGACACACTTATTCCATTTTCGTCCAGTATCAAACTTTCAAAAATTAACCCATTATTGACGAGACTTTATCCTGTAATCTCAGGCGGGCACAATAACCTGCATAATTTTGAGTCGTATCATGAAATACTTAGTCAGATATTTACTATTAAAAAACTTGAATTTGACAAAGAAAAAAGTAGTCTGCGGTTTGTGAGAAAAGGGGAAAGAAAAAATAGGTAGACCATGCGAAAAATGATCAAAACAGCAGGCCTTGTGTCCATCTGTGTATTGTTTATATTGATTTTTTTTGGTCACAAAATTATAGAAAGAATTATTTTCAGACCTACTGAACTGGAACCATCGGTCGTATTCAAATTTGATAAACCATTTGAAGAGTTCTTTATAATAACTGAGCCAGAAGTAAACATAAATATCATCAAATTTCCAGTTAAAAATCCAAAAGGAAGTATATTGTATTTTCACGGAAATAAAGACAATCTTATGAGATGGGGCGAAATTGCTTCACAATTTTCAGCCTATGACTTTGATGTCTATGTGTTTGATTATCGAGGTTATGGCAAGAGTACAGGAGCCCCTTCAGAATCTGGCATTTTGAAAGACTCGGAGATAATATTTGAAAAAATCAACAAAAAATATCCTGATCAACACTGGATATTTTATGGCAGATCATTGGGTACAGGTGTAGCTGCCTATTTGTCTTCAAAGTACAACCCAAAAGGTTTGATTCTGGAAGCTCCTTATTTTAGTATGGTAGATTTAATTGCTCACTATTATTTTCCTTATGCTTGGTATAGGCATAAAGTATCCTTTGACAGTTATCGCTATTTGAAAGAATCTTCATTCCCAGTTTTGATCCTGCATGGAACAAATGATCGGGTAGTTCCCATTGAAGAAGGTCAAAAACTCTTTAAAACTCTTCAAAATCCCAAAAAAAGAATGGTTATTATTAAACATGGAACTCACGACAATCTGGCCGGCTTTTACGAATACCAAAAAACAATGCAAAATTTCCTTAATGAAGAATGTGATCCTTTAGGAAAATCCGGCTTCTAATATGAACCTATATATATGGATATCTGATATCACATAAAAATAATCCCGATGCCGGGACACTCCAGTCGTATCCAGTTCGACGTTTTTCAGACAGCGCAATTTTAACTTCTTCGATGGTAAGTTTACCTCGGGAAACCTGTAAGCATACACCGACAATAAGCCTGATCATCCCTCTGAGAAATCTATCCGCTTTAATCCTGTAAATATACCGTTCTCCGATTTGTTCCCAACGGCTTTCAGTGATGCGGCAATTCATGGTTTTTACATCTGTATGAAACTTGCAGAAAGTAGTAAAATCGTCATATTTCAATATTAATTCTGCTACCTCATTCAGTATTTCTAATTCTGGTTTATCATAGGTATAATAAAATGAGTGAATGGCAAAAGGAGACTTTTCAGTATGCAAATGATATTCATATGATCTTGATATAGCATCAAATCGAGCATGCGCATCTTCTGCTACCTGTATTATATCATGAACTGCAATATCTTCAGGCAGTAATTTATTTAGTCTGAAGATTAGTGTTGGAATTTCATCGAGTAGAGCAATGTCAAAATGAGCAAAATAATCTCTGGCATGAACGCCTTTGTCTGTCCTACCACATCCTGTGATGTCTATTTTTTGTCTAAGAAAAGTAGATAATGCATTTTCGATGACTGATTGAATCGTTATTGTGCCTTGATGTGGTTGGTTTTGCCATCCGTTGTACGCAGTACCACAATAGGAAAGCCTGATAAAATACCTTGCCAATATCATTTTTTTAGATCACGGCAAAGGTACTGTTTATGATCCTAAAAAGTGTACACATACCCCACATTCAATCCTATGAAATGATAAGACTGTCTGATTCTGTTCTGATCTGTTGAAAATGAATCAGGAATAAACCGAGCCCTTGCTGCTAAAAATAATCTTCCGGCATTATTGAATTCTTTTCCCACGTGAATACCGCCAAAATAGCTTAAGCCTACACTTCGCTTAAAGTATTCAATCGGTGTATTAATAGCTGCAAAAGAGGTATCAGACACCAACAGGTTTCCTGAAGATTTCATTGAAATATTTAGAATTAATCCGGCTTCAACACCTGCAAACCAAGAACCAAATCTTTTTTCGGCTCCTATTGACAATGGTAAATCTAACATACTGATGGAATAATGTTTGGTTTTGTTGCCGGAAATTTTGCGTTCCTGAATGATGTCTCCATATATGTAGGTGATTGTGTCACCAGTTTGAGATACCGTCACCGATATTATCCCTTGGGTAGTATCTTTTCTTGTGTAAGAATAGGTTAAAGGCATTTTTTCAGATAGTCGGGACCAGGATAGACCAGCTTTAATATAAAAAGGTGATTTTTCTTTGCTCAACCGCATATATAATCCTGCATTAACGCCTTCGAGTGATTTTTCATCAGTATTTCGTTGATTAAAAACACTATTAGGTTCCGTGCTATTGTTTTCAAGTTTTTTGATAGGCAAAAATGCACCTACTTCAGGAATAATTTCAAGATACAATTTGCCATTATTTGAAAAAGTAGGGCATACAATCTTATCTCTACTTATGAACGGTAACTTATTTTGATAAGCATGTAGTGGCAATACTTGTTTTGTTTCTAAAGTTGTGGTAAGATTAGTTTCACGGTGAGCCATTTCCACCACATTACTTTCATGCATACTTATGGGGACTTCGTTCCGTTCTTCTTTCATATATTCAGCCAAAATCGATGTTGACAACGAACTTTTATCCACTGTAATAGTATTTGCTGCAATCATTTGCCTTTTTAGAAAAACATTTTTATCTTTTGTTGCTGTCATTTGATTTCTGCCTATGGACGCACTATTTTCTATAGTGATCTTTTCCAGAGATTTTTCCTGTTTTTCGACCAATACACTCGGAATAGATATATTTGCAATAATATCTGCAGATGCTGACTCTGATTGAATAGATTTATTCATTTCCTTACTGACCAATACTGTCCCACTACCTAAAAGCAAAACTCCAAGGAATATCCATAACCATATGAAACCGACTCTTCTTTTTTTCTTTTTGCCATGAATATCATTGATGAGTCCCTGAATATCAATCGCCAATTCTTCAGATTTAAGCGTATTGGCGATGTGGTGTTCAAAATTTTTATAATCCATATGGCTGATATTTATTTTATGAAGCTTGTGCAATTAAGACCCCGTCCTTTTTTTTAATTAATAATGCCAGTCTGTTTCTGGCCTTACAAAGTGCTGATCTGGAAGTACTTTCAGCTATACCCAATACTTCAGCGATTTCATGGTGCAGATATCCTTCCACCACATACATATTAAACACAAGATAAAGACTTTCAGGCAGTTCTTTAAGAACCATCATTATCTCGTCTTTTCCCATCTCGCTATATATATCAGGTAAAACAGCATGTTCCCATGATGAATCTTCCTTTACTTCTTCAAAATATATTTGATTAAATTTTTTATTTAATGAAATGGATGTGGTTACTGCTATCCTTTTTAACCATCCTTCAAAAGATCCTTTTCCCTCGTATTTTCCTATAAATCTAAACGCATTGATAAAACACTCCTGCAATGCATCCCGGGCCAATTCTCTGTCAGATGTATAACGAAGACATAAAGCCAGAAGCCCCGGTGCGAACTTTTGCACCAGAGCATCCTGACATTTTCGGTTTCCCTCTTTACATCCTACTATGATATCTTCGATATTCAAAGTGTATCTTTATTTACTTTTTACAATATTTTTACTTTATTAAAAGCAATGTAACATCCAGTATTGGCATCGGTCACTACTACGTAATATTCACCTTTAGATAGCGTTCCAGCTGTATTGGCCGCACTAAGATCTGTATTCAAATCACTTATAATGAATACTTTGACTGGACCTGTCTGGCAATTAAGACACTGTGCTGTACCACTGACTGATATATTTATTTTGCCATCACTGCAAGTTCCACAGGTTGAATTGACTACTGAAGTACTGAGTCCTTGTGCAAGTTGTGGTAGTTTGATGTTCTTAAAAGCTGAACATTGCATTTCCTGAATACTTATATTGACGTTAAACCCGGTTTTGAAAATATCAAGGACAATAGGGAAAGTGAGTGCTCCTCCTGCAATAGTACCTGAGCTATTGTATTGACCGTTTGAAAATGGTGAACTAATGATATTGTAGGTATTTTTATTGCATGAGGCTGGTGTGTCATCTATTGTCAATGGCCCGGACCAGTTTATGCAAGCACTTCCAGAACACCCATTGATATCTGTTACGGTGAAGCAATAATTACCGGCAACTGTGGCTGTAAATTCACGACCTGTTGATCCATTTGACCATGTATAAGTAAATGGGGCTGTTCCGCCATTGTTATATGCATAAAATTTACCATTCTGACAATCTGCTTCCATACCGGCATTTATTTTCCCACCGATTTTTTTGCAGAATATTTTTTCACAGTTGGCATTAATATCTGTTACAGTCACACAGTATGTTTTATTTTCAAATATAGAATCCTGATTTGAAACCGTAAAAACGCTATTTGTTGAATTATCCTCCCATTTATAGGTAAAATTGCCACTTCCATTACTAATCAATGCTGTAATTTTATCATTACAATCAAAAACCAGGTTTCCTGTAAAATCGCATGCAGATGAACAAACGTTCAATACCAGATTTTGGGCATTTGCATTGGTTACAGATACTACCTGACTTGTTTCTGTCGATACGTTATCAAAGCCAAATATAGTCACGGGAACATCTTCACCACATAAATATTGAGTGAGATCTATAGAAAATGTTCCATCTTCTTTTGCTGGAAACACAAGCGTGGATTCCTTCACTTTTAAGACTATTATACCATTCGTAAGTGTGGTATTGTTGCATTTTATGGTGCCACTTACGGCAAATGAAGGTACCTGATTCAGTATGATATTATCGAGAACTGTATTGTTTTCGAAAGGACCCACCATTACTTCCACTACATTGGAACTACAAGCGTAATGACTAATACTTAACTTCAGTTTTTTACCTTTTGGCATTTTGCCACAAAATTCACCATTGCTGTTGGTTGTTCCGTAACTTGTGCCTAGGCCTTCCACGGTAACTTTAATTCCTATATTGGCAGCTAGAGAACCATCTTCATATAAAACTTTGCCACACACTTCCACCAGCGGGAAAGGAGCATCACAGTTCCAAAAACTAAAATGACCAACTTCTGCTATGTAATTGTCACCTGACAAGATCGCCTGACCTTCTTCTTTCCATCTCCCTTTATTTTCATCAAACGACCAAAGAGCTATTGATGCTGGTTTATAAGTTGCTATTGCAGGAAATTCAAGAATAGCTTTTTTGCCGGATCTTAGTTGCAGGTCGTTGCCATTTACATCTCGTAGTTCTACCGCAATCATTCCCAACGTACCCAACACTACAGTATTACCATTGGTCGCATCAGCCATTAGGCCACCAGGCATAATATTGCCCAACTCCCTGTCATTTGGGTTAAGGTATTTTGCTGTGACGTACACATTACCATTGTAAATATTGCCCTGAAGATCAGCTATGGCATCCCTAGGAAAGATTACTTTGCCGCCTCCCGTCGCGTTTATTTCTCCGCCTGATTTGGCATCAAAATTTTTATCATTCTCCAACGCCAATAGTTTGATAAATGAATATGAAGTTCCTTTTTCCAAGGGATATACAAAGTCTGACCCAAGAATAAATCCATTTTTTAATACTTTGATATAGGTTCCTTGCCGATCCATCTTTGTGTTTTTAAAGACAAATACACCATGTTTGTTTGTCTTGGTCGAGGTGCTGTATATGGCCACAGTGGCTTCAGCTACAGGTTGATTTTTTTCATCATATACATACCCGATTATGCTACCGGATATTTCCTGATAGACTTGTGCAGTAAATATGGTGAGATTTTCTTCGTCAATATTTTCAGTATCTTTATGACACGAAGTGAGTAAGAAGAAAAATATGATAAAAATAAAATTATATCTGATTTGCATTTTTAGATAATTACTTGTTAAAAATAATACTTTTTAATAAATATACTCGAGTTTATAGTAACAAGAATGTTAAAATGTCAAAAACGCTCCTTTAAAGATTAATAATTATTATAAAAAAAGGGGTAGATACTGATATCTGCCCCTTTTTATAATAATTTAAAGAAATATTTCTATTTCTGAATTTTACTTCTGAACCACTACTTTTCTGGTGATCACTCCTTTGTCTGTGTGTATCATTACACTATATGTACCGGATACTACACCACCAAGGTCAAGTCTCAATCTTGAATCCTGAACATTACTGAATGATTTTGAAATAGCCGTTCTGCCATCGATGGATACCAGATCAACTCTTACATTTTGTGATACTTTTTCTAATGTAACATCAATGAAAAGTTCTCTTGATGCAGGATTAGGGAAAGTGGCTACTTGTACTTTATCAAGAATGTCGAAAGTACTAGTGGCTTCTTTTACATCCATTTCCAAATATACAGCAGATTGAGATGCACCATTCTGGACGACCTCATAATTTCTCTCCTCAACATCTTCTACACTCGCTCCTGTTAGGCCAAATAATGACCCTGCATTTCTATCAATACCTAAAGTGTCAAAAGCATATGTAACGGCAGAGTAATTTGTACTTCTGTCAAAAGCGGTAAATGTTCTACCTGTATAACCGAGCAACTGGAATCGATCTGCTGACGGATCTAAAGGAGACGTATGCGCCATGACTAAATAAGTAGTTTTGTCTTTAAGGTTTACCTCTACGCCTTCAGCTGCATTTCCTTCATCATCCAATGCCCAGATAGGCAATGCTATTCTTCTTGTATTGGCTATAGTGGCATCAAGAAATATGGAGTTGGTACCCACTTTTGTTCTTTCTAAAGGTGCACACTCGTTATTACCATCTTCGTCTACCCACTCATATACGTCTACATTGATAAAACCAGCTTCGTTTATACTGGCGATGGTATTTGCAAGACCAAATCTTACGCTGTCTATGGTCACATTTTTACCATCTGCCACATAATAAATGTTTCCTGCAGAATAATAGATAACTTCACCACCTACTGTCCATGGTGACAATACATAACTCATATAGTTGGCCGGAGTTACATCTGCTTCAGAAAGAAGATTTGCAAATGTATTTTCAGTTACGTCAAAGATGAAACTTCTGGTGTTATTCGCTCCCGTAGGATCTTCTGTGGATGAAATCACATAAGATCCATTATATCTACCCGGAGTGGCAGGAGGTGTGTACGTTTCAGGGAATGGTTTGTTTTCCTGTGCTATACCAGCTGCTAAATTACCATAATTGTTGGTTATTCTTGCTATTTCAGCATTTGCATTTTGGGGGTCTGTGATCACTACATCTACTTTTACCCCAGATGCATCTGCATTACCAATGTTGGAAATATCAGTAAGAAAAGGCATTTCTGACACCTGTCCTGCAGGAACTCTGAGTGTAGGTGCCGCAGCGTAAAAGTTTTCATTAACCTGAACGTCAGCTTTACTTTCGTTAATCAGAATTACATCATCGATACCCCAATAGTAATAATTTCCTACATGCTCAAACTTCATTCTGAAATTTTGAACGCCGGCATATCCTTTTAAAGCCAGTTTTTTTCTTTCGCCTGCCACTGACCCAGAGTTTACCGGATATTCTGTATTAAACCGCAAAGTATCCGGCCAGGTAAGACCACCATCTTTACTGGTTATCAAGTAATATTGACTTTGAAATTGTCTCAATCCCTGATGAAATTCTACAAACAATCCAACAATATTTATACTTGATAAATCTATAGCAGGAGAAATCAAAGCACCCGTACAAGGGGCTGCACAGCCTCCATCACCAGACCCCTGATTGTCCCCATTTCCTCCATTGTCTCTAAAGTCACTGTTGAATACCATCGCACCATCACATGCGCTAAATGAAGTCATCTGTACGCCTCCAAATGCTCCACCTGAGATGTTAGCATCAGATTTATACTCCCAGGTATTCTCTTTATCAATGGTCCAATCATTCAAGCCGCCGTCAAAATCACCTTCTCCTGGATTTTTACCCCACACTACATTGTCACCATATGCAGGATCTCTCTCGGCACAAGTATATCCTAAAGTAGCATTGACCCCACTTGCAATGATATCAGTTCGGATTTTCAAACAGTCTTCCAACTTGAGCGTAAATACCGGTACAGTAATAGTGGCGTCAGCTCCACCTGCTACAAAAGGCCATACAGCTGCATTCTGACAAATAACTACAGCTATTGCTCCTGCATCCTGAAGTGCTTTTGCCTTTAAAACAAAAGCGCACGCACCTCTGTCCACAAAAGCTATAGAGCCGGTGAGATTATTGGTTGCTGCTGTACATCCGTCATTTAATGGAGCTACTCCATCATTTGTAAAAGCAGCATTTGCGGTGATAGGTGTATTACTTGTACTACCGAAAGCTGCTATTATTACATCATAATTTCCGGCAATTCCCGCCGGCGTATTTACTGTAAGTGTATTGATGCTTTGTCCTGTTGTTGCTACAGCGACAGCACTAAAGATCAATATAAATAAATTTTTTGTAAAAAATCTTTGCATAATAAAAAAATTTAAATTTGGTTTATTGTTAATTAAAATTCATTTGCAGGTTGTAAAAGTAAGATTTATTGTTGAAATCAAATGTCTTTCAGGATACATTTTTGATTTTTTACTATATAATAAATCGAACTTCTCTGATATATATATAATTGAAGACATACAAATATCATACACCATTCAGAATAAAATATTAAATACTCCGCAATAAAAAATAATAAATTTGTGCATCTATAAGAATATCTTTTATAACAGAATTTTATTTCATTCAGACAATGTAACCATTATACAATTCTTGCTGCAGTTTATCCTTGTCCACAGAAACCACGCCGGGCACTTCACATACCTGACCTCCTGCAGTATTTGCAATAATTGCTAAATTTTGGGCGTCCATCCCTTTCAAAAAACATAAACTTACCACACTTATCACAGAATCTCCTGCGCCACATACATCCACAATACTTCTGGGTGCCGTACTGGATTTATGCCCGGAGATACCATCATGAATATACACACCATCACTTCCCAGCGTTATAAAAGTTATTTTGTGACCGAGCTTCTGTCTCAGTAAACTATCCACTTCATCTAAATCGGTAGTCTGGTATTGAATGGCTTTCAATACTTCTTTTTTATTTGGTTTGAACACTGTACATCCTGCATAGCTAAAAAAGTTTTTTTCTTTTGGGTCAACAAATGTAGCTATATTATTTTGCTGACTAAATGAAATGATCTTCGAGATCAAAGCTTCTGTTAGAAGGCCCTTATTGTAATCCTGAAGAATGATCCCATCGACCTTATTTAATTCTGTAATTTCCTGCAAAGATAGCATTATCCACTCAGCAACTTCACTATTAATTTCATGTAAATCTTCCTTATCTATACGTAGAATATGCTGATTGGAAGACATAATTCGTGTCTTAACCGTGGTTTTCCTATCAGACAATTTCAAAATCCTATGATTTGCCCCAGCAATATTTTTTGTCATATGGATCAAAAGTTCCCCATCCTCATCATCACCAGCTATTGAAATCAAGGTAACCTGGGCACCTAAAGCGCTAAGATTAATAGCAACATTGGCTGCGCCTCCCAGCCTGTTTTCTATATTTTCCATTTCGACGACGGGTACAGGAGCTTCTGGTGAGATCCTTCTTATTGACCCTGAAATATATCTGTCGATCATGACATCTCCGATAACAATGATGTGCAAATCACTGAAGTCAGGCAAAAGAATTGGTTTTTTATCATTCATACTACAAATGTAACGATCACATCAGATAGGGATATAAATCTGAAGCAATTTTTTCTGTTGCCCCGCTATTTGAATTAAAAAAGTTATCAGATTTATTTTTTATAGCCTTATATTTTGTCATATCGGTCTCCAGTGTTTCTATCCATCGAATACAATCTGCAGGTTCATTTACTGCAAAGGCAATTCCAAGGTCAATCATGCACACTGCTTCATTAAATTTTTTATATTTTGGACCAAAAAATACAGGGATACCAAAAACTGCTGGTTCCAGGGTATTATGGATACCTTTTTGAAATCCACCGCCGATGTAAGCATATTTTGCGATAGAATACAATCCACTAAGTATTCCTATGTTGTTGATAATTAATATATTGGAATTCCAGGAATCATCTGAATAGTTTGATGAATCTTCATTCAGCATTTTTTTAATGGATTCAATATTACCTTGACTGACATCATGTGGTGCTATAATGTGTACAAAATCAAGATACCTCCGTGTAAGTGAAACAACCACTTTCATATCAGAAGACCAGATACTTCCATATATAATTACCTTTTTATTTTCAATATATTTATTTATTCTATCAGGTAAATGTAATAATTTTGAACGCTCTATTACACTATCTATCCTTGTATCTCCCACTATTTTAACATTGACAATACCATTGGATTGCAGTACAGCCGCCGATAACTCATCCTGAACAAAAATCTTTCCGTATTGACAGAGCAAAGATTTAAAAGGCTGAAATATTGGCTTAAAAAAATAATCATTTTTCCTGAATACACCTGAAACCAGAAACACCTTTACATTATTTTTTAACAGCTTACGAATCAGGTTCCACCAAAATTCATATTTTACAAAAATAACAATAGATGGCTTGATCAGTTGAATCAGTCTTTGATTATACACATCAAGGTCAGCCGGTAAATAAATAATCAGATCAGCAAATTCATAATTTTTTCTGATTTCATATCCTGATGGGGAATAAAAACTTAATAATATAAGTGTATCAGGATAATTTTCTTTGATCACTTCTATAAGGGGCCTTCCTTGTTCAAATTCTCCCAAAGAAGCACAGTGAATCCAAATGGTTTTTTTATTTTGGGCTGAAAAATTTAAAAGTTTTTGCCAACTATCTCTTCGTCCATAGTATAAAAGCGCAAGTTTTTCTGAAAAAAATCTGCCAAAATAAATATACAACTCTCCTGCCTGAATACCAATTTTATATAAAAACCATAAGATAACTTTCATAAATACTTAATAGTATACGGTATCTTCACCTCCACGATAAAATGGCAGATTCCAAATGATACGAGCACCGATAAGCATATCAAATCGGGATTGTATAGATGGTAGCCCAGTGTCAAAATTGTACGCCCTGACTTCTGAAGTAAATCCTTGTATAAAATCAAGCGCAAACTCAAAGTTGAGTCTTCTATCTTTGCTCAGGTGCTTATAGGAAACAGTTTCCTTGAGTGAAAAGCCTCTTGAAAGCCGGTCATATCCAATATATCTTCCTGCCCGGATCTGACCTACAGAATTACGTTCATCAGTAAACCTTATATTGTGCTGAAGAATTCCTGCATGTATTAATAATTTAAGTCCTGATCTCTCCTGCTCTTTAAATGGAAACAATTTGCCCAGACCAATACCCAAAAACAACCCTCTTTCTCTCAAAAAAATGTCTGCTATCTGATTGTCATCCCCTAAAATTGTTCCGTTGGGAGTTCTGTATGGTGCCAATACATCTTCTTTGACATTATCACCAAAAAGAAAAAGAAATTCACCATTAATTAGCCAGTTGTTCTTGGTAATATATTCACTGTTTATAGAAAAATTCAGATTATTTCCATACCTGTCTTTTAAATCACCGGCAGCAAAATTTGCTCCAATGCCAATGCCAAATCCTAAAATAGCACCATCTATTGGCTTGTCATTGGTTTTCTGGCCATACAAGCTTGTATAAAGAAATAGAAAAATTAGTATACGGTGAAAAATTCTCGACATGCTTTCTTTATTAATATTTACAGTAAAATGATCTCATTGATCTTGGGAATAACTTACTGCAAGAACGGCTCAAAAGTAAACAATGCTGGCCGCTAAAGAAATTATTTTATTGTAAAATTAGTTTTTTGTAAAAATTTTCATTCGTATTAACAGTTTCACCGTAAAATTCGGCAAACTTTACCTGAGGAAAAACGCCCATATCTTCTGCATAAATGTAGATCATCTTAAGTACTATTTTTTGATCTTCAAATTTTGTGTAGATCCTAAATCTACCTTTATCATCTTTAGCCAGATATAAGATCAATAAATCATATGCCACAAATCTGAATTCTATTAATTCTGTTGATATTACATCAAAATGATAGCCAAAAGCAAGTTTTTTTTGAATAAAATTAAGCTCATTTATGACTTGACTTCCATCACTTTTAAAATTCATCCAGGAAACTTTAACAGGTTCATTCAGATTAATGATATCTCCCTGCATCATATTAAGCTCATAGATTACAGAGTTAATATTTTGATTCCTTTGAATATAAAATAATAACTCAGGATAATCGGATAATACAGGATAATCCAATGGTCTTCCTGAATGACCAGGGACAATAACATCGTATTGCTCTGATTGTGTGTAAAACATGTTTAACCATTTAAGATTGTAAAAATACAAAATATATTTTATCCTTTAATAATATTAATGAAATTGGTTAAATATATTCTTTATTTTCCTTAATAATTTTATAAATTAGAATGGATTAAGTGTGAAAGTAAGGTACATTTCAATAAATGCTTGGAAGCATACCAAACTAAAAATGCTCATCTTGTAGCCAAAGAATCATAAGAATTCAATTCTTCATGAATAAAAACTTTTGTTAGCTTTTTTATGATAATATTAAATAAATACCCAAACAGACTTATGGGAAAAGCGATTACTAGGATAACAATTAATGAAAAGATAAACTTACCAGTCATAACCTATATTTTCCACAAAAAAAAGATATTAATATGAACCTAATATGAATTCAACTTTAACAAATTATAAATAAAATTCGAAATCAGAAACGTTTACCGTTATATATACATACAAAATAAAAAATCACAATTCGTGCCATTTACCAAAAACATGACTTACCTTTGCGTCCCGTAGCATGGAAAACAAAGTTTCTGTCTTCAATATATCATGGCTAAATATATTTTTGTTACGGGCGGAGTGACATCTTCTTTAGGAAAAGGGATAATCGCAGCTTCTCTTGCAAAACTACTTCAAGCAAGGGGTCTTTCAGTCACCATCCAAAAATTTGACCCATATATTAATGTTGATCCAGGTACGCTCAATCCATATGAACATGGAGAGTGCTATGTCACCGAAGATGGCGCAGAAACTGACCTTGACTTGGGACACTATGAGCGATTTCTAAATAATCCGACTTCCCAAGCCAATAATGTGACTACCGGCCGAATTTACCAGACAGTGATAGAAAAAGAAAGATCAGGCGCATTTCTTGGTAAGACGGTACAAGTAATCCCACATATAACAGATGAGATAAAAAGGAGAGCAACGCTGCTTGAAAAAGAGCATAACTATGATATCATAATCACAGAAATCGGTGGAACAGTCGGAGATATAGAGTCATTACCTTATCTGGAAGCATTGAGACAAATAAAGCGGGAGCTGGGCAAAGAAAACTGTGTTGTGATTCATCTTACACTAATTCCATATCTCAAAGCAGCCAAAGAATTAAAAACAAAACCTACCCAACACTCTGTCAAAGAATTGCTGCAAGCGGGTATTCAACCTGATATTTTGGTATGTAGAACAGAATATCACCTGCCAAAAGAACTGAAAGAAAAACTGGCACTTTTCTGTAATGTCGACGAAAACTCAGTTATCGAAGCCATTGATGCAGAGACTATTTATGATGTGCCATTATTGATGCTCAAAGAAAAACTGGATAAAATTGTGCTTAAAAAGCTCAATATAAAACCGACTAATGAACCTGATCTTTCCCAATGGAAGGAATTTTTAGGTAAATTGAAAAATCCAACAAAGGAGGTCACCATAGGGCTTGTGGGAAAATATAATGAGCTCCAGGATGCATATAAGTCTATTTATGAAGCTTTTATACATGCCGGGGCAGTCAATGAGTGTAAGGTTAGAGTGATTCCGGTACATTCAGAAATTCTTGAGTCGGGAGATATCTCTACCAAACTCAAAGACATGGACGGTATTCTTGTTGCGCCGGGATTTGGGGAAAGAGGTATCGCCGGAAAGCTTGAAGCCATTAGATATGTACGAGAAAACAATATTCCTTTTTTTGGAATCTGTTTGGGAATGCAATGCGCAGTAGTTGAATTTTGTAAAAATGTACTCCACATAAAAGATGCTAACTCCACTGAGGTAGATCCTAGTACATCTGAACCAGTCATAGACCTGATGCCCGAACAAAAAAAAATCACAGCCAAAGGCGGTACCATGAGATTGGGTGCTTATGCCTGCAAACTCAGCAAAAATTCTATATGCTATAAAGCTTACGGCAAATCTGATATCTCAGAAAGACACAGACATCGGTATGAATTTAATAACGCTTATCTCGACAGAATGGAATCAGCAGGACTCGTAGCTACAGGGAAAAATCCGGATTCCAAACTTGTAGAAGTGATAGAGCTGAAAGATCACCCATTTTTTGTCGGTGTACAATACCATCCTGAACTCAAAAGCACAGTAGAAAATCCACACCCTCTGTTTGTCAGTTTTATAAAGGCAGCATTGCAAAAGAAATAATTGTAATATGCGTAAGTTAAAACTGGAAGAACTCGGCAGATTGTCAGTGGAAGCATATCATATGATACCCAAAACGCCAGTTGTAGTGGTTTTGGATAATATCAGATCGGCTGTGAATGTAGGATCTGTTTTCAGGACCGCAGATGCTTTTGCTATAGAAAAGATCATCATTTGTGGTATAAGTGCTACACCACCCAATCGCGAAATTTCAAAAACTGCTATTGGTGCTACCGAGTCGGTTTCCTGGGAATATATAGAAGATATTTCAGAAGCAGTTTTATTGCTTAAGTCAGATGGATACACGATAGCCGGCATAGAACAAACCGACCACTCGGTCAAATTGGGGTCGGTATTACCCGAAACGGGAAAAATAGCCATAGTTTTGGGCAATGAAGTAGATGGAATCAGTGAAGAAATACTAAATCATTTGGATTTGTGTATAGAAATACCTCAATATGGCACCAAGCATTCATTAAATGTCTCAGTTTGCGCTGGTATTGTACTTTGGGAACTCACTAAAATGAGGTGATAAATCGTAATTTAGCTTATCTTTTTCTCTTTAATCTATAAATAAGTCATTAAGGCTGTATCCCATTTTTGTAAAACAGTATCAAGATTTGAAATATAAAACAACATAAAAGCTCCATATATACAGCCTTGCCTTATAGTTCCATTTTCTGCAAAATGTGTTACCACTGTTATTATTGTCTACAGAATAATAAATTAAACTGTATTGTATTAATATTATTCTTTCTAACCTTTACCTTTGCACATCGAATGGAATTAAAAATCTAATCAAAATACCAATATAAAAATGAGCCACTCCATGAATAAGTCAACCAGAACAGACCATTACGAACACCACGATTACTATAATATTGACGAATTACTCAGTGAAGACCATCTACTTGCGAGAGATGCAGTTAGGGACTGGGTAAAACAGGAAGTAAGCCCGATTATAGAAGATTATGCCAACAGAGCAGCGTGTCCTACTCATTTATTTAAGGGTTTGGCAGAAGTCGGTGCTTTTGGACCAAGTATTCCAGCAGAATATGGTGGTGGTGGTATGGACGAGATAGCATATGGCATTATCATGCAGGAGTTGGAACGCGGAGACTCAGGCATAAGGTCGATGGCTTCTGTGCAGGGATCTCTGGTGATGTATCCTATTTATAAATACGGAAATGAAGAGCAAAGGAGAAAATATCTCCCCAAGCTCGGAAGCGGAGAATTTATCGGTTGCTTTGGACTCACAGAGCCGGATCACGGATCCAATCCCGGAGGAATGATTACCAATATCAAAGATGATGGGGATGCATATATCTTAAACGGAGCCAAAATGTGGATCACCAACTCCCCGGTGGCTGACATAGCTGTGGTTTGGGCAAAGGATGAAGAAGGAAAAATAAGAGGCTTAATTGTAGAGAAAGACATGAAAGGATTTTCAGCACCCGAAATCCATGGTAAATGGTCATTAAGGGCTTCTGTCACCGGCGAACTGGTATTTGAAGATGTACGAGTACCTAAAGCAAATCTATTGCCAAATGTGTCAGGACTTAAAGGTCCGCTGGGATGTCTTTCAAAGGCTCGATATGGTATAGCATGGGGGGCTGTGGGTGCAGCATTGGATTGTTATGACTCTGCATTAAGATACAGTAAAGAAAGAGAACAGTTCGGCAAAAAGATCGGACAATTCCAGCTTACCCAAAAGAAACTGGCAGAAATGATCACAGAAATCACCAAAGCACAATTGCTGAGTTGGAGACTGGGTACATTGGCCAATCAGGGAAAAGCCACCTCTGCTCAGATATCTATGGCGAAAAGAAATAATGTTGATATGGCAATGCATGTAGCGCGTGAAGCGCGTCAGATACATGGAGGAATGGGTATTACCGGAGAATATCCCATCATGAGACATATGATGAATCTTGAATCTGTAGTTACATACGAAGGAACACACGACATTCATCTGCTCATCACAGGTATGGATGTCACTGGTTTTAACGCTTTTGGATAATATCTGAAAAAATCCAATATTGTATAATTGCGTTTGATTTGATAATTAAGTATATCAAATGACTCTGATCAATTCCATTCTATTTTTTTGCAAAAAAGTACTTTAGATAGGGATGAAGTAAAACATAAATCATTCCATGGAAAAACAAGAATGGGCCAAATCCAATTTATCCAAAGTGTATCGGATCATTTTTTTAATTATATCCCGTACGTTATTGTATCTTAAACTTCGAGAAGACACCATTGTTTACTCTATCAGAAATATTGCTTTGATGGCTCCAAAAATTCAGCTTATCTAAATATTCCAAAACATACTTTCATTCAAAAATACCTTTGTTGATGAACAATCCATTTTTAGTGCCTTTCAATACTCCATATGAAGTTCCACCCTTTGATTTAATACAGGAAAGACATTTTATTCCGGCCATAAAAGCTGGAATGAAAGAACAAAAAAAAGAAATAAAAACAATCATCAATAATACAAGTACTGCTGATTTTGAAAATACAATATTACCATTAGAGCATTCAGGACAAATCATCAGACGGACAGCGGCCGTATTGTATAATTTATCTTATGCAAACACATCGGCTGCTCTACAGCACATCATGCAACAGCTTGCACCCTATTTATCGGCGCACAGTGACCATATATTTATGAATGCTTCGTTGTTCAAGCGAGTAAAATATATTTGGGATAACCAAAAATCTTTATCATTGAAAGGGGAGAAATTCAAATTACTTGAATTGTATTATAAAACATTTGTTCGTAACGGTGCTAATCTTAAGTCCAATGAGAAAAAGCAAGTAGCAGAAATTAATCAACGGCTTTCTTTACTAAGCCTTCAATTTGGTAAAAACATTCTTGATACGATCAATGAATACAAACTCCTAGTCACCAATAAAGCTGATTTGGCTGGTCTCACTGAAGATACGATAGCTGCTGCTGCTGACAGTTCTTCTAATGCAGGTCACCCGGGCAATTGGATATTTACGCTTCAAAATGCAAGTGTTATGCCATTTCTCCAATATTCAGACCAAAGATCACTCCGTCAAACCATATGGGAAGCTTATACAAATAAAGGCAATATTGGTGATGATTTTGACAACAACAACATTGTTTCTGAAATTGTAAAACTTCGTGCTGAAAAAGCAAATATTTTGGGATATTCCAGCCATGCACATTATGTTTTGGAGGAACAAATGGCCAAATCACCTGATAAGGTTCTAGAGCTGTTAGATAAATTATGGGCCCCAGCTATTAAAGTAGCAAAGGCTGAAGCGGATGAACTGCAACAAATGATTCATGATGAAGGGTATGACTTTAAACTAAAAGCTTGGGATTGGAGATATTATGCAGAGAAGCTTAGAAGACAAAAATACGATCTAGATGAAGTTGCTATGAAGCCCTATTTTTCTTTAATGCAGGTACAAAAGGGTGTATTTGATACAGCTGAAAAACTTTATGGACTTTCATTTTCAGAAATTGTAAATCTGTCGGTGTATCATCCGGAAGTAAAAGCTTATGAAGTAACCCAAAATGGAAATAAAAAAATTGGCATTCTTTATCTAGATTTCTTTCCCCGCGAAACCAAACAAGGAGGAGCTTGGATGACTAGTTATGTTTCGCAATGCAAAACAGGTAATAAAAGAACACTGCCAGTAATATCTATTGTTTGTAATTTTACCAAACCTATAGGCAACATTCCTTCCTTATTGACTTTTGACGAAGTCAATACATTTTTTCATGAATTTGGTCATGCATTACATGGTTTGCTTTCAGATGTGTCCTATCATTCACTTGCGGGAACTAATGTACCCACTGATTTTGTAGAGCTGCCTTCACAGATTCTGGAAAATTGGTGTGCTGAGCGCGAAGTTTTAAAAACTTACGCATTCCATTATAAAACAGGTGAATCCATATCGGATGATTTAATCACTAAAATGGACAAAAGCAGTAAATACGGCCAGGGATTTGCCACCGTTGAATACCTTGCTGCATGCAAATTGGATATGGCTTTTCATTCTCTAAAAGACGGGAACATAAAAGATATTCAGCAATTTGAAAAAGATGCTTTATTGAAGATGGATTTAATAGAAGAAATCATCTCAAGATATCGAAGTACATATTTCAGTCATATATTTGCGGGAGGATATTCATCCGGTTATTACAGTTATATCTGGTCAGAAGTATTGGATGCTGATGCTTTTTCAGTATTTAAAACCAAAGGCCTTTTTGACAAAAATACAGCAGATTCTTTTCGAAAAAATATTCTCGAAAGAGGTGGTTCTGCAGATCCTATGGAGTTATATATTAAATTTAGAGGTAAAAAACCGGATATTGAACCATTACTTGATAAAAGAGGATTGGTCGGATGAAATATTTCAGTGTCATCATCGCTTATTATAAAAACCCCAAAGCGCTTAATTTAATTATCAAGGCATTGGAACTTCAGTCTTACCAAAATTTTGAAATCATTATTGCAGAAGATGATAAAAAAAGCGATCTTGACTTTTTGACAAATCTAAATATCAGTCACAAGATCAAACATGTATTTCAGTCAGAAGATACTGGTTTCAGAAAAAATGCAGCATTGAATAAAGCCTTAGCAATATGTCAAGGAACTCACCTGGTATTTATAGATGGAGACTGTATTCCCCATCATCATTTTCTAAAAGCTTATTCCAGACATTTGAAAGATGAAAACATTTGTTTCGGAAGGCGGGTCATGATTAATCCTGAACTTACCGCTGCGTTGTACCAATCAGGAGATCTAAATCTTCTTAAATTCAGCAGAGTAATTTTTTCCGGTTCCAAAAGATTGAAATATTTGTTATACCTTCCTTTCATCATTCAAAAACGTAAAACAGGAATATGGGGACACAACTGGGGAGTTGCTAAACATCATCTGTTAGATATCAATGGTTTTGATGAGGACTACCAGACAGCAGGTGTGGGTGAAGATGTAGATGTTGAATGGAGACTATTGTCCATGGGACTTAAGTTGTATTCAATCAGATTTGCAGCCATCCAATTTCATCTTCATCACAAAGAAAACTACAATGATGAAGATGTTCAAACAGGAAAAAAAATGCTATTGCAAAAACAAAAACACGGATTTATAAGATGTAAAAATGGTTTGGTCAAATAAAATATACCTGAGCAATTTTTACGTCAATTACATTTACAGACAGCCTCATGAATAGTCAATGGATGATATTTAATATAGTCCTTCATAAAAATTATGTATTTTTTATCATTTTCACTTGGATATTCCAAACGTTTCCGATAAGTTTGCGGTATGAATTGTAATCATTCCACATTTGCGGGCTTTTATTTTTGGTACTTTTATTTCTATGAAATAAGGTAACAGGGCTTTAATTGTAAATGTGTCAATTATAAATAAAGGAGTTCTGTTGCAAAAACAGGCTCCTTTTTTAGTTAAATAAACGGATAAAAGAAAAGTAAATCATGAAAACCGATACACCTTTAAGGGTTGCAGTTCAGGGATATCCTGGATCATTTCACGATGCGGCTGCAAGGAGATATTGGCCTGACCAACAATTAACGCTCATACCTGCAGACTCCTTCGACATGCTTGCACAACAATTGCGGGATGGAATAGCTGATGTTGCAGTAATGGCAATAGAAAACTCTATAGCAGGATCGATACTTCAGAATTATCGCATTCTACGAGAAAACGAGTTTTGGGTGAGTGGTGAAATATATCTGCGGATCAAACATAATCTGCTTGTAGTCAACGGAAGTACCTTGGATGATATCAAAGAAGTTGCTTCACACCCAATGGCAATCAACCAGTGCCGTCAATTTTTAAGACAATATCCGCATTGGAAGATCGTAGAATCAGAAGATACTGCCTTGAGTGCTCAACACGTCGCAGATAAGAATAAAAAGTCAAAAGCGTGTATAGCCAGCGCTGACGCGGCTGATATGTATAATCTGCAAAATTTAGCCCCGGGTATAGAAACCAATAAAACCAATTATACCAGATTTTTTATTGTGAATAAAAAGCAAGTTGAGGTAACTGACGATGCTGACAAAGCATCCGTATATATCAGAGTGCCTGACAGGAAAGGACAATTATTGAAAGTATTGCAGGTTATTCATGATCATGATCTTAATATGAGTAAACTTCAATCATTCCCCGTTGTAGGAAGCTTTAGGGAATATTTTTTTCATCTTGATATAGAGTTTGATCACTTTTCCCAATATCTCGGATTGAAAGAAGATTTACTTAATCTTACCTTTGAGTATGACGAAACTGGTATTTATAAACGGGCAGATATTACTTCTATCCTCGAAAACCAACAAAATTTTACAACGGTATGATTGCACCAGCAAAGAGACTGAATGATGTCACGACGTACTATTTTGCTCGCAAGCTGGCAGAGATTGATAGTATGAATAAAGATGGCGGCACATCGGTCATAAATCTAGGTATAGGCAGTCCTGATCTTTTTCCTCCTCCCCAAGCAGTGGATAAACTTTTGCAAGCGCTTGATGCAGATGATGCACATAAATATCAGTCCTATAAAGGAATTCCTGCCCTAAGGAAAGGATTTTCCGCTTGGTATAATACCCATTTTGGTATCAATATCAATGTGGATACACAAATATTACCTTTGATAGGATCCAAAGAAGGGGTAATGCATGTAAGTATGTCATTTCTCGATCCGGGCGACGAAGTACTTGTGCCTAATCCAGGTTATCCTTCCTATGCGATGTGTGCCCGTCTTGCAGGAGCTGTGCCAGTAGATATGCCACTCCAAGAGACTTTAGGATGGAAACCTGACCTTAAGCAACTGGCAAAAATGGATCTAAGTAAGGTAAAACTCATGTGGCTCAACTATCCTAATATGCCTACAGGAGCCAAGGCTGATCGTAATTTTTTTAATGAACTCGTCACATTCGCAAAAGAACATAATATTCTTATTTGCCATGATAATCCATATACTTTTATACTGAATGACCATCCTTTGAGCATCTTTAATGCTGCTGGTGCTGATGATGTCGCTATAGAATTGATTTCACTCAGTAAGTGCTACAATATGGCTGGGTGGAGAGTTGGTGCAGTCGTCGGAGCTAAACCATATATTGATACGATCATGACATTCAGGAGCAACATGGATTCTGGTATGTTTAAACCCATTCAGGAGGCTGCGGCTGTAGCACTTGGCATGGGTATTGATTGGACAGAAAACCTGAATATGCAATATCAGAAAAGAAAGGATGCGGCATGTGATATCATGGAGTATCTACAATTAGAACATGATAAAAATGGCGCAGGATTATTTGTGTGGGGAAAAATAAGGGATTCAAAAATTGATTCCGAAGCATTGACCAGTAAGATTCTTTATGATTCCAGGGTATTTATTACGCCCGGTCATGTTTTTGGATCTCAAGGAGAGCAATATCTCAGAATTTCGCTTTGCAGTCCTGTAGACGATATGCATGCTGCTTTGGATAGAATAAAAATAGGATGTGACAGTTACATTGGTACGTCAAAATCAGCAACTGGCCTATGAAGATCACAGTGATTGGTTTGGGATTGATAGGCGGATCGATAGCAAAGGATCTAAAGTCACAGTTAAATGTACATGTTTGTGGAGTAGATGAGTCTTCTGATCATACAAAATTAGCTTTGGAATTGGGTTTGGTCCATTCTATTGCAACATTGGATGACGGCTTGATTGGAGCAGAAATAGTTATTATCTCAATTCCTGTAGATAAAATAGAAGAATTACTGGCTTCTGTCCTGGATAAAATAGGTGAGGGTACCACTGTTATAGACGTTGGGTCTACAAAAGAACAAATTTGCCAGACGATCAGCAACCACATTAACAGGAGTAGATTTGTCGCAGCACATCCGCTGGCCGGAACTGAATTTTCAGGACCAACTGCAGCCATTAAGGGCCTATTTCAAAATAAGAAAAATATAGTTTGTGAATGCGAAAAATCCTCTCCATATGCGCTTGATACTGCTTTGCGGCTATTTGAAAGCTTGGGTATGATTACCACTTATATGACCCCGGACGAGCATGACAAACATTTGGCGTATGTATCTCATTTGTCGCATGTCAGTTCATTTATGCTAGGGCTTACTGTTTTGGATATAGAAAAGGATGAAAAACAAATTTTTGATCTCGCTGGTACAGGATTTGCAAGCACTGTCAGGCTGGCCAAGAGCAATCCAAAGACATGGTCTGCTATTTTTGGCAAAAACAAAAAATACCTTATCGAGGCACTCGACAGTTATATTTTACATCTCGAAAATTTCAGAAAGCACATTGAAGAAAATAATACCACCGCCACAGAAGAACTGATCTCGGCAAGCAATGACATCAAAAGAATATTAAAGTAATTAATTTATACATAAGAATCTAAAATAAAATATCATGAATTGGATCAACAACGGTAAAAAACCCATACTCATAGCAGGACCATGCAGTGCTGAGACGGAAGAGCAGGTCATTCAAACGGCAACAAAATTATTCCGTACCGGAAAAGTCGACGTCCTCAGAGCAGGCATTTGGAAACCACGTACACGTCCCGGAGCATTTGAAGGCATCGGTACCAAAGGGTTGCCATGGCTGCAAAAAGCCAAAGAACTAACCGGACTTCCTGTTGCAGTCGAAGTGGCTAAAGCATCCCATGTGGAATTATGTCTGGAGTTTGGCATTGATATACTTTGGGTCGGCGCAAGGACCACCGTAAATCCATTTGCTGTACAGGAGATTGCAGATGCTTTGAAAGGAGTGGATATACCCGTTTTGCTTAAAAATCCTATCAATCCTGATCTGGCCCTTTGGCTGGGTGGGATGGAACGTTTGCAAAATGCCGGTCTTACCAGATTGGGAGCTATACATCGTGGTTTTTCATCCGCAGGGGAAAAGATATACCGAAACAGGCCTCAATGGCAGATTGCCATAGATTTTAAAACCGCCATGCCTGAACTTCCTATGATCAATGACCCTAGTCACATCACGGGCAGAAGAGATATGCTGTTTAAGGTGGCCCAAAAAGCTATGGATCTTAATTTTGACGGACTTATGATTGAGTCACACATTACTCCTGACACAGCCTGGAGTGATGCGGCACAACAAATCACCCCGGAAGTATATGGTCAATTGATCAGCGATCTGGTCATAAGAGAAAACGACCCGAAAGATCTGAAAGAAAAAACAAAACTCGACCGTATGCGTAAGGAAATAGATATGATTGACGAAGAAATCATGAATATACTAGCATCGCGCATGAAAATAGCCAGAGAAATAGGTCTGTACAAAAAAGAAAACAATATGACTATCCTGCAAAGTGAACGCTGGAAAGAAGTGTTATCCAAATTTGTGGCGCGTGGTACCCAAAACGGACTTGGCGAAGAGTTTATCACAAGAGTGATAAAGTCTATTCATGATGAAAGTATTGAGCAGCAGGAGCGGGTGATAACGGGGGAGAGATGAATAGATTATATCGCCGTTAGTGCCTGATTTATAATCGCTCAAGTTATGGTAAAAATGGATTTGCCACCCGTCTGTTCCTGATTTATTGCTTTACGTATTTTTGAATGCACTCGACATCTTCAAATGTATGAGTACTTTTATCATATAGTTTGATATTGACTATAGGGGTATCATTTTTAAAATCATAAATTTTCCACTTCCATCGTTGCGGCTCTTTTTCCAACTGTACCGGTACGCCTCCAATATCTACATATGCCCCTTCGCAACTAAAATCAATTTCCAGCCCGGCAGCATTAAATGTATCACTTCCCTGATTCCCTATTTTCAGGTATGTTCTGCCGGAAATACTAAATCTGTTGTCCGTGCCCAGAAAATACATCTATCAGAAGACCAGTCCACCCCCGGTACCCGGCAGACCAAGTGAAGTACCGCAGTCCCCTTTTGTGCTCATCAAGACGGTATCTGCACAGCAGGCTTCACAGATAGCCCATCTCAACGATGGCAGTGGCTATATGTTTTTTGTAGAGGGGCTGCATCCGTCCAAAATCATCGATCCGGTCAATAATCCATCCAATGACACTATCAAATCACCGGTCATCCTCGATACTTACCTGTACAAGGTCATAGCCAATCACAAAGGTGGCGGCAAATCCACGGAGGCCATCACACCACTAACAAAATAAACCATAACACATAAAAATAAACGGGAAGAACCGGGCACGCCATCGCAGGCAAAAGTGTTCAATCCATTGGTGCAAAAGATGGATTACGCGCTGCCCGCTTTTCTTTTTTCATCATTGACGACAATAAAATCATAATATAAAAAATGAAAAAATTAATATTTATATTCTTCATGCTCATCGGGTGGATGAGTGGGCAACAAGGTAATGATTGTTACATTATCCTTGGTAATCAAAGTGGTAACGCTGAATTACATCCTCAGATGTTATTTGACACGGTGTGTAAGTTAGTTGATAATTTTGATGGTTTTATGGGCAGAATGAGCTCGTCAAGATGGAGTAATAATTTTAAAATAGTAACAAACATTCCTTATCCAACAAAAGCATTTAAAAATGAAGCAGGAAATTTTAATGCTGTATATTTAGACGCAGTAGGCGAAATTACTACAATTTCTCCCCATTATTTAGGTGTTATCAAGGAATTCTATACCGATAGAATCCCCCGCTCGGCGTAGATTTCACCTACGTCGCATCATTGCCATGGCTCAGCCATGAATCTTGGCAGATTGATTTACCAGTGGAGCTGCTGGAAGTGTTAAAGGTTCCCGGTTTGCTGAGTTTATAAAAATGCTTAAAGATAACAAAGTAGGCAATTTTATAGGGGATTTAGTAAAGAAAAGCCCGGGTAAAACATTTCTTATGTAAACTAAAAATAACAGGTGGTTGTTTCATCAAAGACACACCCGTACTGATGGCAAATAAAAATCATCCATATACCCTAAAAAATGCTGGACTAGGCCTTGCAATGGCAGCTATGCCGATGGTTAGTGCTGTACCTATCCAAGATGTGCAGTTGCTGGACTATGTAGTGGCGCACACGACCGTCAATAGTCGTGGGGATAAGGTTCAGATTCGATTGCTGGCTAGTGCTGATGATACCTACCATGGATTGACGGGTGCAAAACCCACTACTACCAACGATCCATACACTTCTGATCAACAAAGACAACGAGATCAATACCAAATCAACGAAACAGATTGGCACGAAGTAGCCTTTGAAGAAATCAATGGCACATCATCTTGTAAGTTAGCATTACATAACGACTGGATCACAAATCATGGCTACAACGTCGATGGTATCGTCAATATGAACCTTCCCGAAATGGGGATAAGCGGACCATTCCGCATCACTTCCATCCGTCACATCATCCCACAGAAAAAACCTATCGACGAAGACGATAACGATGAGTGGGAATATAGGCCTGTGACAGGCCTCTTTACTCATCAGAGCAATGATGTATGGAAGATCGCCTTCGATAATGGCGAAGTACTCGGAGTTACCAATAATCATCCGATCTACTCTGTCTCAAAAGGCGACTGGAGTCTTGCTGGACATCTTGAGATCGGAGAAGAAGTCCTAGCTAAAGGCGGTAATACTAAAGTTACATCTAAGGAGATAGACCTGACTGTTCAGTCTGTGTATAATCTTGAAGTGAAGGATTTGCACAACTTCTTGGTGGGTGAGAGTGGTGTTGTGGTGCATAATAGTTGTATTCTAAGAGTTTTAATTGGTGAGATTAAAGATGCAGTTAAAAACTTAAATATTGCAGGTAGCATGATTAATGATAAACTAATGATACCAAAAGACTGGATTCAAAAGACATTGAATAAATCAGATGGATTTCGATATGTTAATCCATCAAATTCAAATATTCAAAAC
>JBBRVQ010000055.1:0-28956 GCA_038246735.1 Chitinophagales bacterium | reverse complement strand
GCGGTTACATCCACCGTTGTCGTCCCAATTGGGAAAACATGGGGGGAGGTGATGACCGTAACGCCTATCCTATAAATGATGGTCGGCGTGGCGCAACCCACGGCGGTGGAAGAGAAGCTTTCGCTTGCCGTGCAAAGGTTGAGGTCGGTACCCGTGGTGATGTTCCCCTGGCAAACCGTGATGGTTGGAGCGATGTTCAGGTTGGTCACCGTTGGGTTGGCCGTGCCTGCGACGCCGGGGTCGTCCGTCAGTACATTGGAGAAGTTGCTACCAGATAAGGTGCCTTGGTTACTTACCTGGCATACGCCAACTGGGAATGGATCATTGATGGTCACATCAAATCGGATTCTCATGACCCTGTTCTGCGGCAATAAAAAGCCACTTGGTGCACCTACGGTAACCGTCTCACCTGAGAAGACCACCATGGCAGAAGTTGTTTCAACGACTGGTGTTTCGTTAATATTGGGCGATTCTTGAACAGGTTCCAGCTCTGATGCTGCTAGAACTGACGGTGTTTCATTTGCTGCAATCGCTGAAAACACTTCTTCTGCTGTCGGGGCGAAAGAGTGGGCAGGGATAGCGCATGTATTTCCAAAAGTCAGAGCAGCCGGGGCTGTGGCAAAACTTACAATACTACCCCCAGAGTTAGAATTACCAAGTCCTGTCCACCAGGTATTTCCAACAGGGCCTGTTCCATGCAAATTCATAAACCCGGTAGGGTCAATGATTCTACCCCGGAAAGCGCGTGCCGCTGTAAGCGTTGTAACTGAGTTCATCCTTACATTTCCGCAGATTGTATTGGTTGCAGTTCCTAATGTCGAAGATCCGAGCCTCAACTCAATGCCTTCTAACCCTGCCGCGTTAACATCAGAAATGGCATTTCCATCTAAGGTCAAATCCAATCTGCTGGAAGCATTGGTGCCAAGTCGGCCCAATATGATCACGGGGATATCAAGGTTCGTAGAGGAAACTGAAGGGTTACCTTTTATTTCCACTTTAGAAGGGCCATTCCCTTCGTGTAAAATCCTAATATTTGAAAAAGTGGAAGGACCAGCGGGAGTATTCGCTATGGATGTGTTATTATTTAATCGTCCATTTATAACAGACGTAGTGAACGTACTAGCCAGTACCGCTACTTCCCCACTCGATTCAATAACCGCATTGTTGTTGATGTTGTAATTCATGGTGGCCGTGCTAACAGAACCAACCTCTATACCTGCCATTGGGTTGCCGAAACGTTGGACGCTACAACCCGTTATGTTCACGTTTAATGTAGAACTACCTTCTGCCAATATCTGGATACCTTTGGAACCCGCTCTTGCGAAGGTGCTATTGTTGATGTTTACGGTACCCGTTGCAGAGCCCAATGTGCGCATCTCAAAGCAATCAAAGCGGGTCACATCATAAGCGGTATTCGAGAAACTGCAGTTACTAATGGTCAGGTTGATGTTGCCTGAGTTATTTCGGATATGCCCATTTCGTCTGAATGAATTCTGGAAAGTACAATTCGTAAAATTACAGGTTCCCAATAGGTCAATGAATTTAAATGCATTTTCTTCAATATCATTGACATTGGCCGCAGCACCGGCGCCGCTAATGATGCAATTGGTCAAACTCAGATTGCTGACGTTATTGCCATTGATGCCCTGCTCTTGTGTGGTGGTGATGTCCACATTATTGAAGAGGTTGGTACCTGTAATTGCGTTCAGGTAAATGGCGGCATTACAAGCCGTATTATCATCTTCGTCGCACACCGTATCACCACCTGCGTCTATGGTATTGGCATTGGTCAGGGTCATATTCCTCAGGGTGATGTTCGAAGCCGTGATGAGCTCTATGCCGCGGGTGGTGATGGTACTAATGGTGCCGCCCGAGCCATCGGTTGTGCCCGTACCCGTTACCTCAAAAGATCCAGTAGTGGTTTGCAGGCGGATACCGTGCGAAGCATTGGAAGCCGAAATGGAGGTAAAAATGGCGTCCAGAGCGCCGTTGGTCAGGTTTAGGGCAATGCCACCGTTGTTGCTCAGGGTTACGTTGCGTACTTTGAGGGTGCCGAGGTTATTGCCTGTAAAAGCCATACCCCCGGTATTGTTGATGGTAACTCCGAGTACGTCATTGTTCATGGCGGTAGTCAGGGTTGTCACAGCATTGGCAATAGTTGGGTTGGTGCCCCCTACTGAAGGGATAACTGACGGAGAAATAGGCGGGTGGCTAGAGAAGGTGACACCAGCCAAAGCAGCTAATGTACCCACAGCCCCCTGACCAATCAGGTTTTGCCCATTCAGCAAGACAAGGCTGCCAGAATACGCGCCTATGTACAAGAAAATATTGTCATTCGGATCATCCACCGCAATCGAGTTAAAGTTAGCTATGCTGCTAAACGGTGACCCCAAACGACCGTCGCCAGGTGCCGTTGCACCCATTTGAATGAACCAGATCATGCCCGTGACCGTCACCGTCACTGTACCGTTACTGGTGAAAAGACCATCAGAAACCGTGTAGGTGAACGTAGTGCTACCCTCAAAGCCCGGGGTTGGATTGAAGGTAAAGCTGCCGTCCGGGTTCATGAGTACCGTACCTTGAGTACCTGCTGTGTTGATGGCGGTAGCTTGCAATACATCACCATCTAAGTTGAGGTCATTGGCCAATGGCCCCGATGCAGCTGGCACAGAAATGGATACATTACCCACCGTAGTATAAGTATCATCGTAGGCCACTACACCAATCTCCAGCGATCCCGGCACCAAGGTGGTATTGAGGTCAATGACATCTGTGAATTGTGTCGCGGTGGCATCCATTCCAGCACCACTGGTGATGGTAATCAAGTACTGAAGCCTATCTCCAGGGCTGGGGCCTGCCGGGCCAATGTCAGGCGCGATCAGCATAAAGGTTTTGGTGGCGGTGAGATCAGGTACCATAAAATAAATATTAGTCTCCATTTCCGGTGTGATGACACTATTATAACATAATTCATATTTTATAATTTGAATGTCATTGGCTTCTATACAATCATCAATTTTAGTTAATGATTGTTTTAAATTATTTTCATCTATATTGGTATAAAAAACCAACACTATCAGGAGTTTAGTAATAATATCCATACATTAAAAGTTAAAAATATTTTGAAATCAGTAGAAAAAATAAAAATTAATTATACTTAACACTATTCAAATAATAAGACATTTTACTTAATCTTCTTTGCATTTTGAAATTAAAATAACTATAACTATGTGAACAGCCTTGCAAATGTACATATATATTTTTCAAATATTAAAAAATAAATTGGAATTTAAATTTATTTATTTACTTTTGTTTTCTGAAATATATGATTCATTTTAAAGTATTTAAATTTTTAAGATAATAACCACCAAACCATCATTTATGGACAGAAGAAAATTTATCAGTGTCTCAGGAATCAGTTTAGTTGGTTTGAATGGAATCGTAAGTACTTCAACCTTATTCTTACCAAAAGAAAACCAAAAGGATGCTTCTGATTTTATGGAACTGATCGGAGCACAAAAGTTAAATAAAAAATTATCTGATAGCCAGAATAATTATATTTTAAAATGCTCTGAATCATGGATGAATCTTGGTTATAAAAATGATGACTACGGGCCAATCTGGAAAGCTGGAAATAAAACATTTATTTATCCATTACAGCTTTCTTCAGATTTATCGGACAACATTGATCAAGTCGTTTTAGTTTTTACAATACTCAAAGATGGTGAGTTGAAATATACGGGCAGCCTTTCCGGTTTTCATTTAGAAATTATTGACATAAATAAAAAATTATTACTTCAACTTGGTGATGCTCACATAATAAGATCTTGTATTTTACCTGCTGAAGGACGAGGTAAACCGCTTGAAGGAGGTTGGGCTTTTAAAACTGAAAAAGGTTTTTTTGAACTATCATCCAATATTGAAAAAGATAAATCATATATATCTTCTGCTTTGACGGTTGATCAAAAATATATTTGGCAAAATAGCATTCTTTCTAATCATTCATTAAATATAAAATCACAATCTTTAGCATAAATAGAATATTATGGCAGAACCATTTTTATCAGAAATAAGGATTTTCAGTTTTGTATTTGCACCACGAGGTTGGGCACTTTGCAATGGTCAATTATTGCCAATAAATCAGAATCAAGCTTTATTTTCGTTAATGGGCACTACTTATGGCGGAGACGGCAGAGTAAATTTCGCATTACCGGATTTAAGGGCCAGAGTCCCAATACATGAAGGATCCTCACACACCCTTGGAGAAAGAGGTGGAGAACAGGCACATACTTTATCCATTTCAGAGATACCTACACATACTCATCCCGCCAAAGCCACATCTTTGAACAACGATACGCTGATTCCTAGTGGAAACTATTTTGCCGGAAGTGCTCCTTCTGAATTTTATTCAGCTTCTGCAAATGTTGCAATGAATGCAGCAACTATTTCCATTACAGGTGGCAGTCAGGCTCATCTCAATATGCAGCCTTTTTTGACTTTAAATTTTTGTGTCGCTCTTCAGGGTATATTCCCAAGTCCAAACTAAATTTTAAACAATGGCACAACCGTACGTAGGTGAAATACGCATGTTTGCAGGAAATTTTGCCCCTGCAGGATGGATGTTCTGCGAAGGACAGTTGCTACCGATTTCAGAAAATGAAACATTGTTTCAGCTTATAGGAACAACCTATGGTGGTGATGGCCAGAGTACTTTTGCTTTGCCTGATTTAAGAGGACGAATACCCATTCACCAAGGCAATGGCTTTATTCTGGCAGAAACCGGAGGTGCTGAAAGCATTACTCTGACAACCAATCAAATACCTGCACATAATCACGCAATTTTGGGTAACAGTGCTTCTGGTAGCGGGACGAGTCCTTCCGGGGCCGTGTTAGCAAGAAACGCATCAGTAGATGGTTACTCAAGCGACACATCAGGTGGGCTTTCGGCATTGAACGCCGGAGTAATACTTCCTACCGGTGGATCACAGCCGCACGAAAATATGGCACCTTTTTTATGTGTCGACTTTATTATTTCTCTATTCGGAATATTTCCGTCACCAACCTAAACTTATATTATCATGGCAGATCCGTTTGTAGCCGAAATCAGAATATTCCCATTCAACTTTTCTCCTAATGGTTGGGCATTTTGTGATGGTCAATTATTGCCGCTTTCACAAAATACTGCTTTATTTTCATTATTAGGAACCACCTATGGTGGTAACGGAAAAAGCAATTTTGCATTACCTGACTTGATGGGTCGGGCACCTATGCATCCAGGACAGGGCCCAGGCCTAAGTCATAGGGATTTAGGGGAATCGGGTGGAAGTGAGACCGTCTCACTTTTGGAAAGTGAAATACCAGCCCATAACCATACAGTAAGTGGTGTGAATGACAGCGGCCTCCAATCTTCACCAGAAGGAGCTCTTACAGCCCGTGCCAATTTATATAAAACAAACCCAGTTGGGAATACGCTCGTGAATATGTCCGTAAATACACTTGCCCCGGTAGGTGGAAATCAGCCACACAACAATCTGCAGCCATATCTGACTTTGAATTTTTGTATTGCATTACAAGGTGTATATCCACCTCGTTCATAATACCTCAAACTTTGAACTTATATAGCTTACGTCCTGTGGTTGCTGAAGATGAAGAATTACTAATAAACATTTATGGGTATACACGTACTGATGAATTGAACAGAGCAGTTGATTGGGACGAGCAGCAAAAGAAAGCATTTATTCTTCATCAACATGAAGCTCAGTCAGATTATTACAAAAAAGTATACCCAGATGCAGATTATTGCGTGATACTACATGAAGGAATTCCTGCCGGTCGGCTGTACGTTGAAAGAAACCTTATAGAAAATCATGTAAGGATCATTGATATATCGTTGTTACCAGAATTCCGCAGTAAAGGAATTGGTACTTTTTTTCTGAAGCAATTGCAGAAAGATGCTCAAAATATGAATAAAATTTTGAGTATACATGTAGAAAAATTCAACAGAGCATTAGTGCTTTACGAAAGATTGGGATTTAAGATAATAAAGGAAACCCATGGAGTATACTTACTTATGCAATGGAATTCACCTAAGACCGAAGTATAAAACCATACACAATGACAGATGTAATTACTATATCTTTTGAAGATTTCGAGCCATATCTTCATCAAATTTTTAAAGTAAGGTTCAACCCTGAGGTTGTTTTGGATGCTGAACTGGTAGATTTAGTAAGACTTGATAAATATGATGAATTGCCAAGACAACCATTTTCATTTATCATCAGAACTAACCAAAAAAATGAATATTTTCCACAAGCAACATTTATTATATTACATCCGGTGAAAGGAGAAATTCCTGTATTTTTAGTTCCTTTAGGTTCCGATAACATTGGTATGAAATATCAGGCAATTTTTAATTGATTTGTCCTTCGCATCCCAAAATTCCGACAAGGCGAAGCTTAAGCAGCTTTGCATACAAATCCTTGAAGATGAGACGCCAATAGTTCTTTTGAACGCATCAAAAGAACTGTACCGATTATTGTCAGACACTGGTGGTATAGATGAAAATAATATTTATAAAAATGATTTAATAACACCCTCCGGGAAAGCCATTGCTTCGCTTTGGGCGGCTATGTGTATAACAGACTTTCTGCGTACCCAAAGATTTTTCAGAGGAATTCATCAGGCATTGATTGATTCTAAAGCTAAATATCCAAGCGAAAAAATCAATATATTATATGCAGGAACTGGACCTTTTGCTACATTAGCACTTCCGATCATGTGCTTGTTTTCAAAAGATGAAGTATCCTTTACTATGTTGGAAATTCAAGAAACTTCAGTTAATATTCTCCATAAAATTTTGGAATATTATGATTTTCAGGATTATGTATGTGCTCTTATTAAGACGGATGCCACAAGTTACCAATTGGAAAAATCTAAAAGAGTACATATTGTAATTAGTGAAACCATGCAGCACGCTCTTGAAAAGGAACCACAAGTTGAAATTGCAATAAATCTGGCCAATCAGGTTGATAATGAAACGATTTGGATTCCTCAAGACATTAAAATTGAGGTAGGCCTAATGAATATGAAAAAGGATAATGATAGACAATTGGGCTTGCTTTCTGCCAATGACACGAGTAACATAGATATTGGTACTATATTTTGCTTGAATAAAAAATCCGCTAAAAAATTAAATAGGAATTTATCTTTATCTGATAATGTTCAATATAAACTATCGGGAGAAACTATCCTAGCCTATCCTTGGCTGGTTTAAATGACAACTATACATATTTATGGAGATCAATATCTAAAGCTATGGGACAGTGGTTTGTGTGCTCCTCGTGTTTTGGTCGATCTCGCACAAAATAAATCAATGCCATATCAAGTTGTTTTTTGGTACAAAACCGGGGCTTCACCAGGATTTGAATATAAATTATTGTATAGATAATTTTGTCTTGATTATCTCATATCAATAAAAAGCCTGAACTTAGCCTTTAAAAAATAAGTTGAAATCATATGGATTGGTCGCAAATTGATGGTTGGAAATTATTGGCAGGTCTGGGATTATTCCTATTTGGCATTTCTTTGCTTGAAGAAGCCATTAAATCCCTTGCAGGCAGGAGTTTTAAATCATTTCTTCAGCACCAAACAGGAAATCCGATCAAAGCAGTTATAGCAGGAGCGTTGACCACAGGCGTAATGCAAAGCAGTTCGATGGTTATATTACTCGTGATGTCTTTTACAGGAGCTGGAATAATCGGACTTAAAAATGGAATTGGTATGATTCTAGGTGCCAATTTGGGAACTACGGTCACAGGTTGGATTGTAGCACTTTTGGGATTCAAAATTAATCTGGAAAGTTTTTATCTTCCGGTTACAGCCATGGGTTCATTGGGTTATATATTTTTCAGTAATGGTCGTATCAATCTCATCAGCAAACTACTTTTTGGTTTTGGCCTGATGTTTATGGGATTGCATTTTATGAAAGATGGATTTATGGATTTTGCCAAAAATGCTGACCTCAGCGTTTTAGAAGGGAAACCACTATTTCTTTTCCTAATATTTGGATTTGTTCTTGCTGCCGCCATCAGATCCAGTGCCGCATCTATGATGATATTTATAACTTCACTTGCCTCGGGTAGCATTGATCTGATGCAGGCTGGCTTTTTGGCTATTGGTGCAGATCTGGGTACAACAATAACCGGATTGTTAGGTACAATCAATGGAAACCATATTCGCAAAAAGACCGGATGGTCTCAGTTTTATATCAATGTTATAACAGCAATATTTACCATCATTCTTATAAAACCAATGTTTGGAATTATAGCATATGCAGGTATTAAAGATCCAATAGTGGCATTGGTTACTTTTCACAGCGCATTTAATTTAATGGGTATTATACTGATTTTACCTTTTCTTGGTAAGCTTACTTATCTATTGGACAAATACATTGCTAAGGATCAAACCAGTAACGCCAGATTCCTCCCGTATATCAATTCAAAAGATATTCTATCTTCTCTTGATGCTCTGGATGCCGAAACACTACTTTTCATTAAAAAAGCTTCGGAAAACAGAAAACTATTCTTTATAAATGGTAAAGGTAAAACTCCCACAGAACAATATTATGATCTTAAAATTTATGAGAATGAAATTTTCAACCTCAGTGGGATGTTCATGCAAAATAAACTAACTGCTACTGAAGCTGATAAAATTCAAAAACTTTATTCATGTATAAGATCAGCGACTTTGTCGGTAAAGGATATTAAGGACATTATACACAACATAAATGAATTCAAACAAACTTCTAATGACGAAGTATTTCACATGGTTGAAAACATAATGGAAAATGAAAAAATATTTCACAAAGAATTTGAAAATGTAATGCGTGCAAATGAAAATGGAGAAAGAATTGATGACTTTATACATCAAAATGAAAAAAATTACACTGATAATAAAGTTAGTGCTTTTACAATTTATAATAAATATCCAGATATTGATCTGGCCACTTTTTTGAACATGGTACGGGAAATGAGAGATTCGAGAAAATTGATACTAACAGCATATCAGCAATATCGAGCTACCCTAGTGTCAAATAAAAACTAATGGTTCAGAACCAAAACTTTTATACATCTACTTTTGGACTGATGAAGTGCCGGAAGATGTGATGTAAAACAAATAAAATACAAATAAATTTGTAGTGATTATTTTTAATCTTTTACCTTTGATCAAAATTTAATAAATATGACACTCAAACAATTAATAAAACTAGAAGATAAAGCCAAAGAAGTATGGGTCATTAGTCCGTCTCTTCATTATGATGTGGAAAATAAAGACTTCAGTGAACTGGTAAGTGTAAATCTTGGTCAAAAAACCAAATACAAGTATATCGTACCGGGTACCAAAGATATCACTAAACAAATCGATACGTATAAAAAAATGTATCAACTAACAGAAGATGAAGTTTCACGAAATTTCCTAATTCTACCTGAATCTGAGATTAATCCATTTGTATTGGAAATAGGTATTTATAACGGATCGACCAAAGAATGTACGGCTTGTGCAGGCGCTGCTTTGGAAGATGGGAATGATATCATTTTATTCAACAGTACCACCGCAAAGGATATGGCAAAATCATTTAAAACCTTGTGGAAAAAATACAAACGAGTCAGCTTATAAGTTATAAGCCAATTCATATAATTTTTTAAATCATTCTTAGCATGGTTAACATTTAATATATTTTTTATTAAATATACCTAAATTTTATTTACCTTAAAAATTTATCTAACTGCGATACTTATACTTGGGAATGGAACATTTAGTAATTTCCGAAATACCTTCTAAGAAACCATTCTGCTGCCAATAATGTGAGTATCAGAAAAAACAACCATTTCAGATGTATAATGGCTTTAGTAGAATTGCTCTGATACATGATTGGTTTTATATTTTCATTATTTAAAAGCATATCCTTGAGTGAAGATATCTCAGACGGGTACAACATGGTACCATTATATTTTTCACTCAACCCTCTTAATAAACCGTGCCTTGCTGTCAAATCAAATTGCTCGAGCTGTACAGACTCCACATTAAATTTACCTGTAGCGGTTAGTACTTTTCCATTAAAATAAGTAGATGAAATATAAGTATATGATCCTTGAGGAAATAAATCTGCATTGAGTGTGTAATAATTCTGAGTTTTGCTAAAAGTATACGAAAATTCCTTTTGGGTTTCGTCTTTTATTACTAATTTCACATCAGGTTCATTGATCAGCTCGTAATTGTCATTAAATAATTGGGCATCAAACAATACTTGTTCATTGTCTTTATAAAGGTTTTTGGATGTATTTGTTCTAAACTTTCTTTTGTCAGTTTTTACAGAAGTTAATAAAATGGTTTTATTAATGAGCTCGTTGATCAGGCTATAATTTTTATTTTGCAAGTGATCAAAGAGTCTCCACTTCCAGATTCCTTCACCACAAAATACAGAAGTTTTTATACCAGCTTTTTCACCAAAGACCAATAAGGGATAATTGGTTTTTATTTTTTTTATGTTCTGAAAAAGGTATGTATTGGATGTTCCCAAAACTTTATATTCTCCAAATGGTGTCAATAGTGGAGGAAAAGAGCCAAGTCTATTTTTTAGATTATCGCTGGTAGTAAAAAGGGTGAATCCCGGGTTGAGCTCAGCTTGTACTTCTTCAGTATTTCTGCTATTGCCGGCAATCTGTATGACATCCTGGGCTTTGTTAAATTTTGGTTGAGATGTCTGTAGGCCTACAATAAAGATTCTTGGAAGATTGGTTTTATCCAACTGCATCAAAATGCCAGAAATATCCGCCGTTTCGGAAGGAAGATTATGGAGAATTACCAAATTGTATTTAGATAAATTACCATTAAAGTCTTTGATGTAAGCTAAATCAGTTTCATAGTTTTTATTTTCAGTAATGATGTTTTTTAATGCTGCCAAATCAGGGTGTGGTGCATTTGCCAATAATAATATTTTTTGTCTGCCGTCCAGTACTTCTACAAAAAACTCCTTTAAGTTGTTATTGGTATTAAACTCACCTGTCAAAGAGGATAACTTAAGCCTGTATCGAATTACACCAGTCTGCACTGCATCAATCAGGAAAGTCCTAGAGGAAAAAAATGATTTGGAATTTATGTTGATATTTTCTTCAGCCAGTTTTCTGACTTGCCCACCGGAAATCATTTCCAGAGATAATTTTGTATTTCCACCTTCGCAGTTGAACGCTGACATATCGATCTGTACAGGGAATTTATCACCAAGATATGCTATTTTATTATGCAAAACATTTTGAAAGTACAAGTCTTTTTTCTGCAAAGTATCTCCTAGTGCTATGGTATAGAGGGGTGCGTTAATTTTTTCATTTGTATAAAGCGGGTTACTCCCTTCATTATATATACCATCTGTTCCTAAAATGACTGCACCGAGATTCTGGTCAGAGTAATTATCAGAAACATACCTGAATAATTTACTGATGTTTGTGCTTTTATCACCCAAGCTGTCTTTTTTGCCGCTATAGACATCAGACCCAAAAGAAACGTGTTTGACTTCGTATTTTGAAGCCAATGTCTCACTAAGTTCATTCAACTCTTTATTATAATTATTTAATGTCTGAGATGATCCACCTTCCGCAACAGATTCAGAAATATCATAAGCTATTAGAATAATCGGAGTCTTTGTGTCCTCTTTTATGGTCTTTACAAAAGGAGACAATAACAATAAAGCAATAATAAATACACTTATAGTCCTTAAGAAACCTAGACTTTTGACAAAATAATGACTGTATTCTGCAAACCTCTTATCCCGAAAATACATCAAAAATGCATACCCAACTGCCAAAGCCAGACAAAAACAAATATACCACCAGGGATATGAAAAACTAAATGTACTGATCACGCGTTAATGTAATTAAGCCACAAATATTAAAAAAAAGAACCATTCATCCATGAATAGCACTCAGATTAAGAATTATTTAAATATTTTTGCAATGTTATCCCATGATAAACGTTTAAACAGAAAAAAAGATTTGATGAAAAAATTAACAATTTTGGTAGTTTTTCTACTTGCTTTCATCAATGCGCAGGCTACATATATCCTTGTCCCAATGGAACACGATAAACAAGCCAATCATTTAAAAGCGTATGGCGTGACGTTTTGGGTAATCAATCAAGGTATTGAAGCTTATTGGCTACTCAATTACCGTGGTGGTAGTTTCGCATTCCCTCATACCAAAGGATTGGAAGCTGAATGCAAAGTCCGTGGAGTTACCTATCAGGTCATATCTGATGCTCAATGGGTAACCATTAGAAATGAAATCAGTAATCCGGAAGTTAATCAGGAAGCAGTTAAACTTGAAAAAGCTCCAAAAATCGCTGTTTATACTCCTGACTTCAATCCCCGCGGAAATAGAATACAACCTTGGGATGATGCCGTGACGCTGGTATTATCTTATGCTGAGATACCATTTGACAAAATATACGACAGGGAAGTATTGGAAGGTAAACTTGCACAATATGACTGGCTACATCTCCATCATGAAGATTTTACTGGACAGTATGGAAAATTTTATGGAAGCCAAGGCGGCACTCCCTGGTACAAACTTAATCAACAGAAGACAGAAGAATTGGCTGGCAGTTTGGGTTACAGTAAAGTTTCTTCACTAAAACTTGCCGTAGCTAAAAAGATTAAAGAATATGTTGAAGGTGGTGGCTTTATGTTCGCTATGTGCTCAGCTACAGATACTTATGATATAGCTTTGGCAGCGGAAGGACTGGATATATGTGCTGAAATGTATGATGGGGATGGATTTGACCAAAATGCTCAGAGCAAATTGGATTTCAGCAAAACTTTCGCTTTCAGAGATTTCAAAATCAATCTTAATCCATTACAATATGAGCATTCTGACATTGATAATAAAAGTCGGACCATCACACCGGAAGTAGATTATTTTACTCTTTTTGAGTTTTCTGCTAAATGGGATGTTATACCTTCCATGTTGTGTCAAAACCATACGCTTACTGTAAAAGGATTTATGGGTCAAGCGACTGCCTTTCAAAAAGCTTTAATCAAACCTGATGTCTTAATTTTGGGAGAAACCAGATCAGCATCTGAAGTTCGTTATATGCATGGATCTTATGGGTTTGGTACCTGGACCTTTTATGGTGGGCATGATCCTGAAGATTACAGACATTATGTTGGTGACCCTGAAACTGATCTGAATCTACATCCCAACAGTGCAGGATATCGTCTGATACTCAATAATATACTCTTTCCTGCTGCCCAGAAAAAGAAAAGGAAAACATAATAATTTGAAACCTGCGACATAATCTAGGAAGATAGAACATCAGTCAAACGGAACAATGGATAATCAAAGTAAAATAAAATTTAAATGATGTATAGGATATGGGTTATAGCATTTTTATTATTTTTCCTTTCATGCCGAAATAATAGCATTGATTCAGCCGTGGAATCAAAAATTTTTACTTTTCAAGAAGAATATAATAATACAAAAGCAGATTCAAGTTTCAATAAACTGATTCAAGCATACGGACAGTCTATCATGGAAACAAAAGATAAAAAGCAGAAAGAAATACTGCTTAACAATGCCATTTCGCTATGTAATGTTCCTGAAAAATCAAATTTAAAAGAGATTTTTTCTACTGAACTTTTAAAGCTACATCCAAATGTTAGTTCAGCAAATGACATCATTTGGAATCTTGGCCAAAGTATGTTGGTAAGAGGAAAAAATGAAGTAGCATCTATTCTTTTTAGAGGATTTAAAGAAAAATTCCCATCAGATCCCAGAAATAAAGAAATGGAAAAACTTATTTTGTCAGAACAAAAAGATATTCATGCATATATTAAAAGGCTGGCAGAAAGTGTTTTTGAAAATCCAGGCAAAAATGGGCTAAATGACGAAAATACCCAAAAATATATTGATATTTGTGAATCATTTGCATTGGTTTATCCCACAGATAAAATGGCTGCAGAATACTTGTTTCGAGCTGCTGAAATGTCTAGGGCCATAAGTGGTTTTTCAAAAATGATGAGCTTATACGATTGGATTTATCAATATTTTCCGAATTATAAAAAAGCGCCGCTTGCATTGTTTCTCAAAGGTTTTGCTATGGATTCAGAGTTTAAACAACCCGTAGAAGCAAAAAAAATATATGATCAGTTCTTGTTGGAATTCCCAAATGACTCACTAGCAAAGGATGTTAAATTTCTACTTAAAAATTTGGGGAAATCTGATGAAGAAATCTTAAAAGAGATAGAAAAAAGTCAAAAATGATCCTTTAAATTGAATTTATATTGGCTTACTAAAATTGCATTGGTCAATGTATTTATTTTGCTTATAATTATCTTTGATATGGCTTTTCCTATGAAAATTTCTTCCATAAAAAGATCGTTCAATAGCCATATTCCTTTTACCCTTGTAGGTAAAAACAGAGGGAGTGACTTTGTGAATTCTATAATTTTATTTTCAGGGACACCGCTACAAATACATTTGATTCTTTAATATTTTATCTATTCAAAACAAATTTTACGTCTCCTGCCAAATCCGAAGACTTATGATAAAACACCTAATTGGCTAAATAATTATGATAACGCTTGAATATACTGAGATGCAATCAAGTGACAGAATAAAGCATTTTACGTCTTATAATAATATTCTGATAAATGAATTATTCCATGTTCAGGGCCGAAAATATGAGGTATATTCCCATGGCTAGCAGTGCGCTGATTGGAATAGTAAGAATCCACGCCCAAAGCAAATTTATGGTAACTCCCCATCGTACAGCAGAAAGCCGTTTGGTTGCCCCTACCCCGATGATAGAACCTGTTATGGTATGCGTAGTGGAAACCGGAATTTTTAGAAATTCTGTTAAAAAAAGTGTTATCGCTCCGGCTGTTTCTGCGGCTACTCCTTCAAAAGGTGTAACCTTTGTTATTTTGGTTCCCATCGTTTTTATTATTTTCCAGCCTCCACTTAAAGTACCTAAACTAATAGCTGCGTAGCAACTCAATGGTACCCACCATAACATATGATCTAATGTATACGTCTGGGCATCATATGCTACCATCGCGGCCATAATTATACCCATTACTTTTTGGGCGTCATTACCACCATGACCAATACTGAAAGCTGCGGATGATACCAATTGCATTCTTTTAAACCATCTTTCAGACTGAAGGTAATTGAGTGAATTAAGAAACAAAGTAAAAAGTGCCATTATTATAACTATAAAACCCAACAGTATGAGTTTAAAATTGTGACTATCAAAGATTACTTTTACATAATAGGATTCGTAGTTGGATTTTAAATCTTCCGGATTAGTTTTAAGTGTTTCAGCCAAAAAGACAAGTATGGCAATAATAACGCCTAAGGAGACCAACTTTGGTAAAATTGTTTTTTTAAAAGCATGCAAAAACCAAATTGAGATCAAAAATGCTATAAACATCCCTATGGCAGGTGCAAGTACAATAAAACTGGCTATCTGTGCAATTTTAGCCGAGTTTATAGATTCAAATCCAGTATGGGCAATGGCAGCTCCGGCAAACCCACCTATCAAAGTATGTGATGATGATGAAGGTATACCAAACCACCAGGTAAGCAGATTCCAGAAAATAGCAGCAATCAGCCCTGCAAGGATAACTATAAGCGTAATATATGGTACTCCGTCTGCATTGGTACCTTCATGAACTGTTTTGGCAATGGTATTCGCCACTCCATGATCCCTGAATATAAAAAAAGCAACAAAATTAAAAAAAGCAGCCCACACTACGGCCTGAAATGGTGTAAGAACTTTTGTGGAAACAACCGTTGCAATGGAGTTTGCAGCATCGTGAAAGCCGTTTATAAAGTCAAATATGAGCGCAAGTGCTACAATAATAATCAATAATGTCATATGCCATAAGATTTTTTAAACAAAACAGATTGGCTGATTCTAATCAGGCATATTTTATGATGATTGATTCAATCACATTAGATGCATCTTCGCACTTGTCAGATATTACCTCAAGATCTTCGTACACGTCTTTCAGCTTAACGATCTTAATGGGGTCGGTTACATTCGAAAAAAGGTTGATTATGGCTCTGTCCAATGTATCATCAGCGTCATTCTCAAGACTATTTATCATAACACAGTCCTGTTTGATTTGACTAATATTCTTCATACTACGAAGTTTTACAACTGCATCAGCAAGGACTTTAATTGATTTATGACTAATCTCAGCCATTTCTTTCATATATTCATCATTTTCAGTAATATTATAGTTCAATATCTTTTTTGAAGACGCATAAATATAATCGGCAATGTCATCAAGGGACGTAGCTAGATAATGGATATCTTCTCTATCAAAAGGAGTTATAAAATTTTTTCCAAGTTCAATAAAAATCTGATGCGTATATTCATCATTGGTATGCTCACCAACTTCTATTGATTTCAGTAGAATAGTTCTCTTTATTTGGTCTGATTCATTCATAGCTTTTTTAAGCGTGGAGCCCATATCCTTCAAATTGATAGCGATATTTTCAAAAATATCATAAAAAATTTTATCCTTTGGCAGAAAAATTCTGATAATGTTGTTTATGGACATATGAAAAAGTCGTTTAGTTGTATTTTGAGCGGCAAAGTTATGATTTTAAAAGGATATATCTAAAGATATTATTTAGTCAAAAAAACTTAACCTAAAATTAATATTCAATACTTTTAAAATATTTTCATAACAAAATAATAATTGTGCAAGTGAGAAAAATTTATTTGTAATAAAAATTCTTCCCAATAAAATTTTAGGATTAAAAAGAAATTTTATCGCGTGTTAATGGAAATATTACTATATTTGTGTACCAGTCCTCCTAATATTTATTTTAATCGTATTTCATTTTAAACAAGGCAAGTTCAACTTACTGCCTGTCTTATCTAAACATATGTCAAAATATTATAATATTTATTAATAATTTTATATATTATAATAAAATATTATGTATTTTTGCTATTTATTAAGGATTTTTCAAAATATATACTTGTAGAATATGAGAAAGTTTTTAGGTAGTTTCTGGGTGATATTATTTATATCAATCAGCTCATATGGCCAAAACCCACAGCTAAAATCTGGAATAGTTTTCAAAAAACTATTTTTAGATTATCAATCTCAAAATGGTGGAAGCATCAGTAAATTTAATGATTATAGACATGGATTTGAAATTGGTTTCCAACGAATGCTGACGGATAAAGTTGCATTAAATATACCATTAAGATATGGTGTAGTAGATTCACATCTGGATTCTATCAATTGTCTTAAAAAAACGATAGCCAGCTTAGACGCCCAATTTCAATATCAGTTTATAGAGCCAGGAAGGAAAGTAATTCCATACGTATTGGCAGGGCTGGGAGGAGTTTATGAAGAAGAAGGAGAATTTAATCTTCAAATTCCGGCAGGTTTGGGATTTTACTTTCGGCTCGCACCTAATGCCTTTGTAAATATTCAGTCTGAATTCAGATATTCGTTTTCAGAAGATAGAAATAATCTTCAGCATGGTATAGGTTTTACCTATTTATTAGGCAAGGTCATTGAAGATGAAGTCAAACCAAAAACTGAAGTGAAGAAACCAGACAGTGATAATGATGGTATACCTGACGAACTTGATTTATGTCCTAATGCTTTTGGTTCCAAAGAACTTAATGGCTGTCCGGACAAAGATGGTGACGGAGTGGCAGATTATTTGGATAAATGTCCAGAGGTCAAAGGACTTAAGGAATTTGGAGGATGTCCTGATAGTGACAATGATGGTATTTCTGACAATGAAGACGAATGTCCAAAAGTTGCCGGACCTGCTAGCAATAAAGGTTGTCCTGTAAAAATAGAAGAACCAAAGATAACTGACACGGATGGAGATGGAGTCGAAGACAGTAAAGATAAATGTCCTAATGAAAAAGGAAGTGCTGCGAGTATGGGGTGTCCCGATGCAGATGGGGATGGAATTCCTGATAAAGATGACAAATGTCCTAACAAACCAGGTCTGAAAATATACTACGGTTGTCCTGATACCGATGGTGATGGCATAGACGATAGCAGAGATAAGTGTCCGAATATCGCAGGTACAGTCGCCAATGATGGATGTCCTGAGATAAAAAAGGAAGATAAAAAAACACTGGAAGTTGCGATGCAAGCCGTACAGTTCCAAACTGGTAGCGCGGTTTTAAAATCAGAATCCAACATAGTGTTAACTCAAATTGCTGATATCATGTCGAGATACCCTGATTTCAATATGACCATTAGCGGCCATACTGATAATACAGGCAGTGCATCTGCAAATCAAACACTTTCAGAGAAGAGAGCAAAATCATGTTATGATTATCTCATAAAAAAAGGGGTATCATCAGTCAGAATGAGCTTTGCAGGATATGGTGAATCAAGACCAATATCTACCAATGACAATGAAAAAGGCAGATCTCTGAATAGAAGAGTAGAATTTAATCTTATACCTAGACAATAAAATTAGATAAGTGCATTATTAAAGGGAAAGGGTAATTTTTTACTTTTTCCCTTTTTTATCTCATAAAAATTTCCTGTTTGTAATTTCGAAAAATTCATATGTGGGAAAATTTTCGCTTTTTTGATATATTTACTATGTTGCTATTGAAAGTTCAAGCAAAATATATTTTTAGTGCAAAATATAGAAGGCAATAAAGTATATGTGACCTAAGACAATAATGGATAAAGCACAAATTAATAATTTAAATCCTAAAAGCAGATTTGCATTATTTTTTTTTACTATTTTTGCACATTACAATCCTTCAAATGATCAATTTAATGTATGATTAGATTATATTTTTTGGGCTTCCAATTCATCTTACTTAATTTTGCTTTATACGGACAAACCCAATTTGTTGATAAAACATTGGAATACGGGATAAATCATAGTTATGGTACAGGTACAGCGGGAGGTGGAGTAAGTTTTGTAGATTTTAATAGTGATGGTCTTGATGATTTAACTTTGGCTTCTTCAAAAGGTCAGCCAATAAGTTTTTTCAGGAATACAGTAAATGGATTAACAAAGATTAGCTTACTTCCTGATCTTAAGGAAGAAGTCAAACATATCCTTTGGGTAGACATAGACAATGATGGCGATAAAGATCTTTTTTTAACATTGGCAGACAATTATAACCGAATATTCGTTAATGATGGAAATTTGAATTTTTCAGAAATTCAACTTGGTCTTTCGACAGATGACTATACAAGTTTTGGGGCTTGTTGGGGAGATTATAATCGGGACGGATGGCTGGATTTATATTATGGTCTGCGCAGAATAGAAAAAGATGGTCTTCCAAATATTAGTAAACTTTATCAAAATAATGGTAAAAGTTTTTTTGATATTACCATTACGTCAGGAACCGAAGATGGAGGTAAAACTCCCTTCTGCTCCTCGTTTATAGACTATAATAATGATAAATGGCCGGATATCTACACAGCACATGATAGAAGACGCGGTAATACCATGTTAAAAAATAATAAAAATGGCACATTTTCGGATGTCAGTATAGCTACAGGTACAGACTTGAAAATGGACGGTATGAGTGTATCTTATGGAGATTGTAATAATGACGGTTTTTTTGAAATATACGTTTCCAACTCGGAAGTGGGAAATGCATTATTTATAAATCAGAACGGACTAATCTTTTCAGAAAATGCGGCAGAAAAAGGGGTGGCATTTAACAGTGTTGCCTGGGGAACAAACTTCTTGGATGGGGATAATGATGGTGACCAGGATCTTTATGTTAGTGGTATGTTGGTTGGTGCTGCAGCCATAAATAGTAGATATTATGTAAATGAGTATCCCGATGCCTATTATATATCAGGAACAAAAATTGTTTCAGATACAGTAAGTAGCTTCAACAATGCTATTGGGGACATTAATAATGACGGTTATCCTGACATCGCAGTTATAAATATCGGATATCCAAGTTTTATTTTTGAAAACACAGGAGGAAATAATAATTATCTGAAAATAAAACTGATTGGGGTACTCAGCAACAAAGACGGCATAGGGTCCACAATCACTCTTCATAGTAATGGTAAAAAACAGTTCAGATATACCCAATGTGGAGTTGGATTTATGGGTCAAAATTCAGATACGGAAATTTTCGGTCTTGGCTTATCAGAAAAAGTGGATTCATTGACCATCCAATGGCCAACAGGACATATTGATAAACTTGTAAATCTTGTGGCCAATAAAAAATATATAATCACAGAAGGAAGTACAACGAATGGTGAAATAATTCTCGATCCTGATGTAAATATTCTAATGATTGAAAATGTAGAAGATGAAGCTAAAAAAGGACATTATTTTTCGGTTTTCCCAAATCCTGCAGGATATGAAAATGTGATTCTACAAAACAAATATGATCTTTGCATTTCTTCGATCACAATTTATGATATTTCTGGTAGAGTTGCTTTAATAGTTAACCAACCAGATGGGAAAAATATTGATCTTCAATCGAGTCAACTTACTTCAGGATGGTACATAGTAATGATTCGAAAATGTAATGGGGAAACGCAGTCTGTCCCATTAATCAAAATTAAATAATATTATCTTGATAATCAGGAGTTTTTACATTTATATTATATTGCTTTTATACCCAAATCAATCACAGCTTCAGAGAACTCTGGGATTAATTTACCATGCTGAAGATGCCTATGAAGGTTATACTTTATTTAGTCCGATATCTTCCAAAGAGACCTATCTGATTGATATTTGTGGATATGTTGTGAATAAATGGGTTTCAAACCATTTACCTGGTCAGACAGCATATCTTCTCGCCAATGGTGACTTATTGAGAACAGCAAGAATTCCAGGCAATTTTACTGGTGGTGGTGTAGGAGGAAAGATAGAAATATATTCTTGGGACGGAAAATTAAAATGGAGCAGAACTTTTGCCACCGAATCCTATCACCAGCATCATGTGGCACACCCGATGCCAAATGGTAATATTCTTACCATACTTTGGCAAAAATACACAAAAGATGAAGCCATTCACAAAGGTTTTAATCCTGCAAAAATTACTAATCAGGGCATTTGGTCAGACAAGATCATTGAATTTAAACCACTAATGAATAATGAACTGGAAATCGTATGGGAATGGGATTTTTGGGATCATACCATTCAGGATTTCGATCCTTCAAAAAGTAATTTTGGGGTAGTGGCTGACCATCCCGAATTGCTTGATGTTAATTTTTCCGAAGATCCGGGAGCAAATGTTGCAGAATGGCTTCATGTCAATTCATTAGACTACCACCCCGAATTGGATCAGCTACTAATAAGTTCCAAATATCACAACGAATTTTACATTATAGATCACTCAACTTCAACATCAGAAGCAAAAAGTCATACAGGAGGAAAATATGGTAAAGGAGGTGATTTCCTTTATAGATGGGGCAACCCACGATCTTACCACCGGGGTAGTCAAGCAGACCATTGGCTATTCGGACAGCACGATGTCCAATGGATAAAAAAAGGAATGCCAGGTCAAAATAATATATTATTGTTTAACAATGGATCAAATAGAAAAGACGAATTATATTCTAGTGTAGAAGAGATCATTACTCCGGTGACCTTATCGGGCAACTATATATCTGAAATTAATGTACCCTTCCTACCCGAATTGCCATCCTGGATATATCAGAGTAATCCCAAAACAGATTTCTATTCTTCAAGGATTTCAGGTGCCCAAAGATTACCTAATGGAAATACTTTAATTTGTGAAGGTAATGGTGGTAATTTTTTTGAAGTAAATCAAAGAGATAAAATTGTATGGCAGTATATAAATCCGATTAATAATTTTGGTCAAAATATTCAGGGTAGTTCTCCCATTAATACAGATGTTTTTAAAGTAGTTAGATACAGCAAAGATTTCTCAGGATTTGATAACAGGAATATGACTGGCACGTCCACCTTGGAAATAAATACTGACATCTATGACTGTGATCATCTAACGGCTTCAAAAGATCAATCATTTCACAATATTTCACTCTATCCGAATCCTGCAAATGACCGCATTTTTATCAGTGGAATATTAAATGATTCCTTTCACTACTTCATTCGAGACATAACAGGGAAAATAATACAGGAAGACAATGTGATAAAAAATAATTCCATCAACATTAATACGCTATTGCCTTCTTTATATGTAATTCATATAAATATTCAAAATAAGAATAAAAGTATTAATTTTGTTTTTAATAAGATGTAAATGTTAGCATATGATAAAGTATATTGTTTCTATTATCTTTTTAATCTTCATAATAGAAGTAAAAGGCCAAAATACAATAGGGCTCATTACTTACAACAAAGATATGACCTATGATGGATATAACCTGATATTCCCACACAATCAGCCAAACGTTTATCTACTCAATAACTGTGGAGAAATTGTACATACTTGGAGAGATAGTTCAATTTGGCGACCTGGCAATACTGCTTATATTACAAAAGAAGGTAAATTAGTCAAATGTAAAAGAAACCGCACTATTGCCGGGAATCCCATTTGGTTTGGTGGAGGAGGAGCTATTGTCGAAATAAGAGACTGGGATAATAATTTAGAATGGTCCTTCGAAATAAACGATACGCTCAACAGGCTGCATCATGATATCTCCCCAATGCCAAATGGTAATATCCTAATGATAGTTTGGAATAAAAAAACAAAAAATGAACTTATTGCAGCGGGACGTGATACAACAATATTTAAGGAAAACGAACTTCATTCTGATTATATTATTGAAGTAAATCCTAAAACTAGTGAAATAGTTTGGCGATGGAATATGTGGGATCATTTGATACAGGAATACGACCCAAATAAAGCTAATTTTGGTAAAGTTGCTGATCACCCTGAAAGAATTGATATAAATTTTCTTTCTGTGGTAGGAGGTAATAGTTGGTTACACACCAATGCTATTGATTATAATGAAGAACTAGATCAGGTAATGATTTCAATACCAACATTTAATGAAATCTGGATAATAGATCATTCAACAACTACCGTGCAGGCTGCTGGTGGTTCAGGCGGACTTTCTGGAAAAGGTGGGGATCTGATGTACAGATGGGGTAATGCAGCTACTTACAAAAAAGATGATGTTTTCAGTCAAACCCTTTTTTTTCAGCACAATGTACATTGGATAGATGATTTTATTTCTCCATTAAATCCTAATTATGGTAAAATAGGCGTCTTCAATAACAGAGCCGGTGAAAACTATTCTACCGTAAACTTTATTAATTCACCATGGGATATGTACGAATGGAGATATACCAAAACTTCTGGAGCATGGGGACCCGAATCTTCATATTATGAAAATAAACATCCTGAACCTAGTAAATTATTTTCCGGAGGCCTATCCAGTGTCCAATTACTACCAAATGATAACATCCTCATATTATCCGGTACAAGTGGTTATGCTTTTGAACTAACACCAGGCAATGAAATAGTTTGGGAATACATCGTACCTTTAAAAAATGGCAATCAAGTAAACCAAGGTTCTACGATTTCGATAAATGATAATACCACATTCAGAATGTTCAGATATCCAAAAGACTTTGAAGCATTTGATGGTAAAAATCTTGTTCCAAAAGGTTATATTGAACTTAATCCAGATATTACCTATTGTAATAAATTGGTAAATTCAGAAAATGATTTACAAAAAAACAGAACAAATTTATATCCTAATCCATCATCCGGTTTAATAACTATAGAATCGTCTATTGCTATTAATGCACATATTTATGACATAAATAATAAGCGGATTTTGAATTTTGAATTAAATGTTGGTAAAAACGAATTTGATTTTTCAAGCTTACCAAGCGGATTATATTTTGTCACTACAAATACTGGCCTGCTTAAAGCTTTTAATGTTACAAGATAATTTTATTAATTTAGGATTAAAAATAATTTAAGCATCTTGATAAAATCATATAATAAATTAAAATGAAAAATCTAGTTTTGAGCCTCATGATTTTTTCTTGTGCTAATGTTATTGGCCAAATGAGAGGAAGTACAGAATATATTGATAACTATGCAAAACTTATGACAAAAAAAGCTAAAGGGCCTCAACTCTTAGGGTCTGTGTATGTTTTGGATGACTGGCACACCATAGAAGTTATGCTCAAGGATGGTATAGCAAGAATAGATAAAGCCAAATTAAATTTGCAAACCTCAAATATTGATGTTTTATACAAAGATGAAGAAAAGGAGATACTTTACAAAGACTACGATTATGTAAATTATTCAAATAAGGGCATAATAAATAAGTACATACCTGCACCCAAATATAAATCAGAAGGAATAGCACTATCAGGTTTTGTTGAAATATTGGGGGAAGGAGAAGAAAAAGTGCTGATCAACCATTATAATTATGTGAGAAAAGCAAATAGTGATGCTAAAATTATTGGTGGCGAAACAGATGACAAACTCATCAAAAAAACCGATGTGTACATACTCAAAAATAAAAAGCTATTTGAGGTAAGGAAGAAAAAAAACGTAATAGAATATTATAAATCTAGATCTTCAGAAGTTGAAAATTATATCAAAAAGGAAAAGTTAGATGTTAAAAATCCTCTAGAACTTGTGATTCTCATTGGATTGATGAATGCAAATCAGGATTTAATAGAAATAAAAAACTGAACACTTAGGAATTGTAAAGAATTAACCTATACATGTAGGCTTGTTCTTTTATCCTTTTTCTTCGTTGCAAATTTGTCAAGTAGCTACTGCTATTTTCTTCATTCGCGCCTTGAAAAATAAATTAAATAAAGACGTCAAATTTTTACACTTTATTTCATAACGAGTCCTTAGACTGTTTTCTGATAGTTAGCTAATCGGTTGCCTGTAAGTTTTTTATTCCAAATAACGAATTGTTTTGGTATATAAAAATAAAGCCGTTTATAAAATAATCATAAACAGCTTTTTATATTGATGTTATTGGAAAATCATAAAATTATTTGTCTAAACAGCTAATTTTTGGATGAAAAGAAGGTTTAAAGTACTACCTAGTGCTACAACTAAACTGATTTAAGCAAGCAGGATAAAATACTTCTTAATCAATTCATCATTTTACATTATAATCATTCACCTTTATTGTCTCTTGGATTATCCAAAAGTGCCTTTCTTGATAATCTCAATTTTCCCGTTTTAGGATCCGTTCCAATAATTTTTACCTTCACTTTATCACCTACTTTAAAGATAGTGGAAACATCATCAATCCTGGTATGTGCGACTTCAGAAACATGCAGCAAACCACTTTGTCCAAAGAATTTAACAAAAGCACCATATGGCATTAAAGACTCTATTTCTGCTTCATAAACTTCACCGACCGAAGGAGTAAAAGCAATCCTAGTGATCGCTTCCTTAGCGCCTCTCAACCCTTCAGCGTTGGTACTAGCTATGGTAACAATACCTTTATCGCCTACTTCTTCTATATTGATAATAGTACCAGTTCTTGCTTGTAGCTCCTGGATAATCTTACCACCAGGTCCTATCACGGCTCCGATAAATGATTTATCTATGATCATCTCTACCATTCTTGGTGCGTGTGGCTTAAGATCTTCATTTGGTGCGCTGATCACTTTATCCATTTCTCCCAAAATATGCAATCTGCCAGCTTTTGCCTGCATCAAAGCTTTCTCCAATGTTTCGTATGGAAGACCATCCACTTTGATGTCCATCTGACACCCAGTGATACCTTTAGAAGTCCCGGTCACTTTAAAGTCCATATCTCCTATAGCATCTTCATCTCCCAAGATATCTGAAAGAATAGCTGACTTACCACCTTCAGAAATCATTCCCATGGCAATACCTGACACTGCTGCTTTTATTTGGATACCACCATCCATCAATGCCAATGAACCAGCGCATACTGTAGCCATAGAAGAACTACCATTGGATTCCAAAATATCAGATACAATCCGCACTGTATATGGCAATCCTGCCGGCATCACTTTTTTTAGTGATCTACCAGCTAAATTTGCGTGTCCCACTTCTCTCCTACCAGCTCCACGGTTCGGTTTTACCTCCCCTACTGATAGTCCCGGGAAATTATAATGCAAAATAAATTTTTCATTATAATGTTCCAACGCATTATCAATCAACATTTGATCGAGTTTGGTACCTAATGTTAATGAGGTCAAAGCTTGAGTCTCACCTCTATTAAAAATCGCGGATCCATGCGCAGCCGGCAGATAACCTACTTCACACCATATAGGTCTGATTTCATCCAGTTGCCTACCATCCAACCTTACACTAGTATCCAAAACCATGTGCCGAATGACATATTTCTTTAGTTTATCAAAATAATCGGATATATTGGAAGATTTTTCGGCAACGTATTCTTCACCTTTTTGCTCAGTAATGGATGCAACGACTTCCTTTGAGATGTCCTTATATCCATTCTTTCTAGCTGTTTTATCTAATGCAGCAGACGAAACGGCCAATATTTTATCTTTGGCAAGGGATGCAACCAACTGCTTGAGCTCTTCGTCTACTTCCTTCACAATGATGTCTCTCTTTATCAGTGCCTTATCGCCTACCATGTTGGCTAGGGCTATTTGAGCTTTACATTGCACTTTTATCGCATCATGAGCTATCTTAATGGCTTCTATCAATTCATGCTCTTGACATTCATTTGCTTCACCTTCTACCATCATTACATCTTTCATACTTGCTGCTACTATGATATCCAAATCAGCAGTAGCCAATTGTGCTCTCTCGGGATTAACGATATACTTACCATCGATCTTTGCGACCCTTACTTCTGAGATTGGACCATCAAATGGTATATCAGATACTGACAAGGCAGCTGATGCGGCTAAAGCTGCATAACAATCAGGCATGTTTCTAGGATCACCAGAAATCAAGCTGAGCATGATTTGAGTCTCATTAAGAAATGTATCCGGGAATAGTGGTCTTACCGCTCTGTCTACCAATCTGGATATTAAGATTTCATATTCAGACAATCGACTTTCTCGTCTGAAAAAATTACCCGGTATTTTACCGGCAGCAGCAAACTTCTCCTGATAATCTACTGAAAGTGGAAAAAATGATTGATCTGGTTTTGATTCAGGACTTGCTACCACGGTAGCTAAAATCATAGTGTCTTCTACTTTTACTACAACAGAACCATGTGCCTGAGTCGCTAACTTGCCGGTTTCAATTATAACTTCCTTACCATCAGGAAGTCTGAATGAAGTTGATGTAGGAATGATATTTCCCATAAATTTATTTTGAATATTTTATAAATGATAATTACTAACTATTCTAAGAAACATACTTTGGTTAAATCAATATAAATTGACCTTAACTTAACACCTGTTTGTATCAAAGTCGGTCATTTTCAGAAAGGGAGGCAGAATCTGAAATGACCAATTTAAAATTGATGTGCAAATATAGATAAATATTTTAACCTATATATATAATTTTTATAATAAATAAAAAAGGAGCGAATTATTACATTCGCTCCTTTAAATTATTTTCTTATTCCTAATTTTTCAATCAGATTTCTGTATCCCTGAATGTCTTTATGCATAAGATATTTCAACAATCTTTTCCTTTTACCTACGAGAGTCAGCATACTCCTTTTACAGGAATTATCTTGCTTATTACTTTTCAAATGCTCGGAAAGTGCTTTGATCCTAAAAGTAAATAATGCAATCTGCCCTTCAGTAGATCCAGTATTACTAGCTGAACCTCCGTGCTCAGCAAAAATTTGATTTTTCTTTTCTTCTGTTAAATACGTTGACATTTTTAATTTTTATATGGTAACCAATGATACAAATTACGAAAATCTGTAAATAGCGCCGCAAAGGTAAAATATTTTAACATTTAGATGTTATAAAAATCAAATTATTATTTTATAAATTCATTCAATATTTACTTCTTCATAATTTTGGTCACGGAAGAATGTGTGTCAGAACTTAATTTTAATAAATATAATCCCGTATTGATCATTGATATATCCAATTTCAGAAGATCATCTTTTGAAATTGTAATGTAATCCTGTATAATCACTCTTCCACTCAAATCTAATAGTTGCAAATGATATGATTCATTCTGAGATGAATTGTTAGACTGAATGTTTATATAATCAAAGGCAGGATTTGGCCAAACTTTGATCTGATCATCTTTTATAGTCCTTGCTGCTACTTGCCCGGATTCTGTTAAACAGTTGCGACAGTTATTATCTAAACCACTCACGTTTTTAAACATGGATGTCACTGTATTTCCATCCACATTACTATGTGTAGCAATACCTACTAACAGACACTCATTCAGGGTTAATGCTGATTGAAACAGCAATTGCCAAGTCACCCCATTTGTAGATAAATACCCTTTGAACACATTACCTGTTCTTGTCAGTTTCATCCAGGTTCTGTTTAAGTGAGGTTTATTCTGTATTAAAGGTGCTGCACCTGTAACACTTCGAATACCCCAAGAAGTATTTGTATTTGCTCTATTAAAAAGCCATACATATTTAGAAGTAGCTGTAGCATTTTCACGCATCATTAAACCAGCAAATCCAAACGGTGTTACTCCCATATATTGTGCGATAATTTCACCATCCCCACAAAGCTCCTGAAAAACAAAAGTAAGGTCATCCGCCCCAGACGCAGGGTTAAAACAATTGGATGTTTGTGTCCACGTATTGGTATTTCCATTGAATGAAGTTGAACCGGTATTACAACCAATACTACTAGGGTTCCAGCCAAATGGAAGCGACGGCTGGCATTGAGTAGCGTGATAACCTAAACCCCATAATGTGTTCTGCGGATAGGTTTCCCATTCTAAAGATGGATTATAAGCATCTGTCCCATTATTATCTCCTTTCTGTATATAATTATATCTTCTTAATGTTTGCTCTGAAGTTTCCACGCCAGAATCGCTCCAGTTTGT
>JBBRVQ010000054.1:0-29143 GCA_038246735.1 Chitinophagales bacterium | reverse complement strand
TAAAGTTCCTTTAAGCGAGACGCATTAAAGGAACAAAAGTCTCCTTTATCGGTGGGATGTCTGGGAGCCATCCGACCGCACCAAAGGTTGTTTCAATGCGTCCCCGCTTGAAACAATATCTTCGACCAAAGTATGATGCAGTTTAATCGTATCAAATTTTAAGAAACATCCTATTTTCTACTAAAGGCAAAAGATAATTTACCATCTTTAAAAGTTTATCAACAGCAAATTGCAAACCTGGCAGGCTTTTCGACTGATACTTAACATTTTAGAGCGAAGTTTCAGACTTCCTCCTAACGGATGTTACTGCAACATAACCATTTTAATTGGAATGGTATATTCCTTGGCTAACTTTACTTCAATCGAAAGCGAATCATTCAGAAATTTTATATACTTATCAATAGGAATTGGTTCATTATAATACTTGTTAGGGAAAAGGATGTCATATCGTTTGTATTCTAAATGTGGAGGGGTGATTTTACCCAAACTTACTCTTACTCCTTTGTTTTCAGGTGCTTCATAAAGTGAGCCACTCACAACAGAAGTGTATTCTCTGTTCATCACTTTAACAACATTATCGGGGTATATATACAAACCCAAATGATAAGGATCAGAATATTCCGTGGGCATAATATAAGATGTATCTCTAAAAGTTATATCATATATCCGATATCTTTCTATCGTGTCTAAAATTTTGTAAGGGTATCTTTTTCCAATTTCCTTAAGTAGCACTTTTTTTGCCCATAGAGTATCTCTGCAATGAAAAATTTTATACGAGAATCTATTTGCTATATTGTAATCATCAGGATTTACTCTGTAATTGTCACTGAAATCTACGTCCATTAAATGCATTACAGATCTTGATGGAGATATATTTAAAATAGAAATGCTATCTTTAAAATCTGTATCATATCCATATACGATAAGTTTTTCTTTGTCAAATTTACAAGGTAAATATTTTTTAGTTCTCTTAATTTGTGCACAAGTTATAAAATAGAAACTTAAGATAAAAAAAAATATAAGATAAAGAAATTTCACGGGCATCCTGTTTGCATATTTTAAAATTTTACAAATTGTGCACCACAATGATAATCTCTACCAATACTATTTGCATAATTGGATGGAACAACTGAAGTATAAAATGACTGTCCCCCGGTAGTTTGGTTCATCTTAGGATCGCCCTTTGGTGTACAACCAAGGTTTGTTGCTATTCGCTTCAATTCTGTTTCTACCAGCCTTACAAATTGACTATTATAATCATCAAGTCCATTTTTAAAAATAGGAATACCTTTTTCTAAATTTTGTTCTGCAATTAATATAGCTGAGTTGATTGCATCAGAAATTAATTGAGCTGTTGAAATACCGCAATCACCTGTTTGATCTATTTTGAAAAAAAGGTTAGAAAATGTAAGGGGAACAGAACCACCTTTACCATTATTAAAAGAAATCTGTAAACCTGTTAAACCTGCTACATTTTGACGTGTTGGGTCCCATGAACTTGGTTTAATTATGATGCTGTTTGGACACATCTTATGTGAGGCAGAAATAGGAGGTACGTTTAAGTTAAGTGTTGACCCAAACCCGAGATATTTAGAGAGCGCGTTTCCAATTCCTGCATGATCACAACCTCCATTTTGCTGCATAAAATTATTAAAATCTGCTAAATTTTCTTCAGAAGTCTTATTACAATCTAATAATACAGCAAACCTTGCACTCTTGTCAAGTTTATTAATGTACTCCTGACTGACGCCTAATTGATTTGCAATGCTGCCTTCTTGATCATTGGTGTCAGTTTCCCTCCCTACACCTGGCGGAGGCGAAATTATACCTGCATCTATCAAAAATCTATAACACTCCTCTACATCATTTCTGCTACCACTTTCATTATTACTTTTTATTTTAGATTTTAATATTATTCTATAAAACGGTGGTGTTTTACATCTGCATCTTTGAGAACAGGTATGTCCCTGACATGGGCATGGTACACAGATGAATGAATAATTGCCGCCACTGCCTCCGCCGCTATTAAGTGATCCACCTTGGTTCTGAGGGTCATTAAATATGTTTTTATCGATACCATTTTCAAACAAAAGTTGCCAGCAATATATAATTTCATAATGCTCATCTCCCCTTGAAGATGAAGATCTATAAGCTGTATTAAATGCGGCTTCAAATGATATCTTTGATATAGTACCCGTAAAATTGGACATATCACCGTCAAAAGTAGCAAAATTTGAAGGTTTAATTTCTAAAACATATTCTCTGATATTAATATTCTGGTTTTTTTCAATGATATAATGAAAAAATCTATCTTTCAATGTCGTATTTAAAATGAAAGAAAATACTGTATGGCTGCTGTCGCCAACTTTTGCATATCCTGAAAATTGAATATCACTTAATTTGAACAAACCGCTTCTTGTATTCAAATTATTAAATGATTTTACTACCTTACGATGAAGATAAGGCTGGTCGATTATAAAAATTTTACTTTGATGTCCTTCTTCTTGCAAAAAGGATGGATCAATCTCAAATCTTCTTTTTAGTTTTGATTCATTTTCTTTTATATTAATATTTACATCTTCCCTCTGACACCCACCAAAAAATATAAAAAATCCGGTCATATCCATTAGGTATACAAGTTTAAAATTTTTCATTGTAAAAATAGTATTAAAAATTAAGTTTTATAGAAATCATCAAAAAAGATTAAGCACCCTTTCAGCAATTTCTTATCACGACAAAGATTGCTCTTCTTTTTTTTTTGAATTATCAAAATAAAGTTGGGGTAATTTTGGTATATTTAATTTTATATCATATAATTTTTATTAATTTAATTCATTATATATTGTCTTTTAGTTAAAATGAACTTTAACAAGATTTTAAGAAAGTAGCTAATTATCTCCTTTGTTAAAAAGATATCTAATCATGACTGGAAAATGATTTAAGTTGAGAAGCTTAACGCAACAATATACTTTTATTACAAAATGTGATGCATTCGATATAGAATACTCATTTTACATTATGTAAGCCATACAGTATAAAATGATTACCTTAGACCTTATTTTACGCAATATCATCAAATATGCATTTCAGAACATTTGACGCACAAGTTTACATCAATCGAAGACAGAAACTCAAGAGTTCAGTAGGGTCGGGTATCATCGTGCTTATGGGAAACCACGAAGCTCCCATGAACTACAGAGACAACACGTATCGATTCAGACAAGACAGTACTTTTTTATACTATTTTGGTTTGGATGTGGCTGGTTTGGCTGCTATTATTGATATTGACAGCGGCGAAGAAATCATTTTTGGTACCGAATTGACCATTGATGATATCGTTTGGACAGGTCCATTGCCGACCATCTTAGAAATGGCAGCTATGGTAGGCATTAAAAAAACCAAGGAGTATGACCACTTGGCTGACACACTTTCCAAAGCAAAATCTTCCGCCCAACAGATACACTTTTTGCCGCCCTATCGCCACGACAATCTGATAAGGATAGCGACCTGGCTGGATGTACCAATAGGAATGGCTACAAAATTGTCATCTGTAAGTTTGATAAAAGCGATCATAGGTCAGCGGGCTATCAAAGAAAGCTGCGAAATAGAAGAAATCCACAAAGCCGTCCATATTACTGCTAATATGCATCAGGCAGCCATGTTGTATACAATACCTGGCATGAAAGAGTATGAGGTTGCCGCTCGCGTACATCAGGAAGCACTGAATGCAGGTGGAGCACTGGCATTTGCTACCATCCTTACCGTAAATGGCGAAACTTTACACAATCATTATCATGGCAATACCATAAGGGAAGGTCAGATGATCCTATGTGATGCTGGTGCTGAAAATGACATGAATTATGCCGGAGATATGACGTGTACCTTTCCTGTTGGGAAAACTTTTACCCAAAAACAAAAAGATATCTATGACATCGTGCTATATACACATGAATCAGCTGTCAAAATGCTCAGACCGGGCATCAGTTTTAAAGAAGTGTACCTAAAAGCATCAGAAAATATATTTTCCGGACTAAAATCACTGGGCATTACCAAAGGAGACCCGGTAGAAGCAGTGGCTTCAGGCGCACATGCTATGTTCTTTCAGTGCGGTTTGGGTCATATGATGGGATTGGATGTACATGATATGGAGGATCTTGGTGAGCAATATGTCGGATACACGGATACGATCATTAAAAGTACACAGTTTGGTATGAAATCACTTCGATTGGGTCGAGAACTTGAGCCTGGATTTGTGCTTACGGTAGAGCCCGGCATCTATTTTATTCCTACACTAATAGATCAATGGCGAGCTGATGGTAAGTTTAAAGATTTTATCCATTATGACAAACTCGAAATATATAGAGATTTCAGTGGCATACGTGTGGAAGAAGATTTTGTCATCACTGAAGCGGGAAGCCAATTGCTGGGAAGATCGTTACCAAAAACCGTAGCGGATATTGAGGAAGTAAGGAGAAGTGCTTTTTAGTAAATGATTTTACATTATTGCAACAACACCTATCACAACCATATTTTGGAAGATTTATGACTCGGGATGATGTTCTGTAATAGTTACATCCATGTACATTCTTGTTGCAGTTTCTCTCGTAGGAATAATCTTCGATTAAAAATGTCCGTATTACTTGAATATTTTGATTAAATGCGATCTTGGCTATTCTAAACAAAATAATTTCATCGGGCATTAAATATTGATCTATAATAAGTTAAGAATACCGTTGAAAAAAGATAATAATAAAAAAATGATCCATGACCAACTTTTAAAAATCCCTGCTATATTTACTCTTCAATAATAAAATACAAGCAACCCATCAAATTTATCAATAATGAAAATTTTTACCTGTCTGGTATCTACCTATTTTTCTGTTTGCTTACCCTTGCTGTGTCAATCTAATGATATTATTGATTGGAAAACGGATCTGGAATATCTAAAAACTAAGTTACCTGAATTACATAGCAACCTTTTTAACAAAATTACCAGCGAAGAATTTTACAACGAAATTGACCAGTTGATGTATTTATCTGAAAAAATCAGTCATGATGCTATGTTTATTAAAATTGAACAACTCATTGCTAAAGTGGGTGACTCACATACCGGAACTAATTTTATCAGCAAGCTAACTAAAAAGTATATACCCTTTTTCTTATATCCATATGAAGAAGGAATATTTATAGTAGGCGCCACAGAAGATGAAAAGGCAATTTTGGGCAATAAGCTCATCGGATTTAATGGGTTTTGCCATAACACAGATTATTGACAGTTTGAAAACTGTTTTAGTAGCAGAAAATGAAAGTATTATCAAAGCCAGGATACCGGCATTATTGGTAAATTATGCTTTACTACATCACTTTGGTTTTGCGGAAAGCGAAAAAATTATCTTTCGATCAGAAAATTTTTAAGGCATCCCCACAGAATTTAAAATAAAAGCTGAAGAAGTGAAAAATGTCGAAGAAAATGAGATCAACTACATTAGATTTAGCAATAAAAAGATTAAACGACCTTCTACCCGTTCAATTTTCAGCCACAAATACTTTGGTATCGACAGCACATATTATATCTTATACAACAAATGTACAGGCAGAGAAGATCAGCAAATGAGTGCCATTTTCGATTCTATGCAATTGAGTCATTCTTGTCTCAAAAGTTCAGTCACGCCTTCCAGACCACTTCCTTATTTCACAAATTTCAGGGATTCGGTGATAGGAACTATCCAGTCAAAACCAATTAAAAAACTAGTATTCGACTTAAGTAGAAATACAGGAGGGAACCCAAATCAAGGGACAATAATGTTTGAAAAAATAGCTGAGCTCACAAAATCAAATAAAAATCTTAAAGTATATGTGATCGTAGGAAGAAATATTTTTTCTGCAGGCATTATTCATGCTTTGGAACTAAAAAGACTTTTTAATGCTACCATTATCGGTGAGCTTACGAGCGGGAAACCCAATTTTTTTGGAGGTACGGATTCCAGATATCTTCCCGGATCTTGTCTTAAGGTAAATTTTGCAAAATATTATAGAAAAATGCGCAAAGAAATAAAGGATGATGAACCAACCACGCTTATGCCGTATGTATTTTTCGCCGTTAAATTTCAGGATGTTGTGTCCGGTAATGACCCTGTGTTCAATTGGATCAACGCACAAAATTAAAAAATCTACAGATTTGATTCATTAGCAAATGGATGATAAAAATATCCTTTATCTTTGCATCCTGTAATGCCCGTACAACTGCATGATAAAACAAATAGAAGTAAAAGTTTTTCCCGACAAAGTAAATGATCAGGTTTTCATTGATTCACTTATCAAGCACCAAACCAAAAGTGATTATAATAAAATTACAGCGACTGTTCTAACCCGCAAATCTATTGATGCCAGAGGGAGCAGACCGTTTTTTATACTCAGATTTGATATTTATTTAAACGAAAACTATGTCGCTCATCCAAAGTTTATAAGTAGGTATGAAGATGTTTCTGATCAGCCAGTGGTGGTCATCATCGGCGCGGGACCGGCAGGATATTTTGCAGCTTTGGAATGTCTAGAGTCTGGATTGAAACCTGTGGTACTGGAGCGAGGCAAAGATGTAAGAGAAAGACGCCGGGACCTTAAGGCGATACAACAAGAAGGAGTAGTCAATCCTGATTCGAATTATTGTTTTGGAGAAGGCGGGGCAGGCACCTACAGTGATGGAAAATTATATACTAGATCTCACAAAAGAGGCACTATTGAAAAAGTACTCAGGCTACTGGTAGAGCATGGTGCCAATCCTGATATACTCACAGACGCACACCCGCACATAGGTTCCAATAAACTTCCAGGAATCATACAAGCCATCAGAGAGACTATCATCCAATACGGCGGAGAAGTAATATTCGGTAGTCGTGTAGATGATCTTTTGATAGAAAATGGAAAAATATCAGGCGCAAAATGCCATGAAACCGTTTACTTCGGTAGTGCAGTAATTTTGGCTACCGGTCATTCTGCCAGAGATATATACCAGCTACTGAAGCATAAAAACATCAGCATTGAAGCAAAGCCTTTTGCCTTGGGCTTGAGGATAGAGCACCCACAATCATATATAGACCAAAAACAATATCACCAACCTGAAAGAGAAGAAAATCTCCCCGCAAGTAGTTATAGTGTAGTGACACAGGTAGAAGGAAAAGGTGTATTTTCATTTTGTATGTGCCCAGGAGGATTGGTGGTTCCAGCAGCAACATCTCCAGGTGAAATCGTAGTAAACGGTATGTCTCTTAATAGACGGGATAGTGCATTTGCCAATTCCGGTTTTGTAACTTCGATTGAGCTGGATGAACTTGAAAAGTATGGGTATAAAGGCGTTTTTGCTTCGCTTGATTTTCAGCGTGACGTTGAAAAAGCAATGTTTGAAGCTGGTGATGGCAGTCAGAAAGCACCGGCGCAACGTGTAGAAGATTTTGTCCATGGTATACCTTCTCCCCACTTGAATGAAACTTCTTATATTCCAGGGCTTATATCTGCACCATTGCACACCATTCTCCCTGATTTTGTTTATAAAAGACTCCGTCAGGGTCTGATAGACATCAATAAAAAGATGAATGGCTATCTCACTAACAAAGCAAATATCATAGGAGTAGAAAGTCGAACTTCAGCCCCGATAAGGATACCAAGAGACCCGATTTCCTTCGAACACCCTGAAGTAAGTGGTTTTTATCCATGTGGAGAAGGTGCAGGATATGCTGGTGGAATCATTTCAGCAGCCATGGACGGGCAGAATGTGGTGGAAGCCATTAAAAAAAATATACACCCCATCTTAAAAGAGACCATATTTCAATAAAACTTAATGTCTACATTACTCGAATAATCGGATTATTAAAATTTCATTTCTGATTTAACTATCTTTGCTTTATGAAAGACATTGTAGAGTTACTTGCCAGAATATTGATTGCTTTTGTATTTATATATGAAGCCTTGGATGCGTTGGTATTTTTTAATAAGACCAAAGCTACAATGACAGCATACGGCATCATTTGGCAGCAGGATCTAATGTTGAAAGTATTGATATTTATTTTAATTCTGGGAGGAATTTTGGTGTTAATAGGATATTATGCCAGTTTTGGAGCGATGTTGCTTCTTCTGTATTGGTTGCCTTTTACCTTGATTGTATATTCTTTTTGGGATGATCCCGCTGAATATAAAAGAGTGCATGCTTTATATTTTATGCGCAATCTTGCGTTGTGCGGCGGCTTATTACTACTTATCGCCAATGGTGCGGGTAAGTATAGCGTCAAACGACTTATCTATATCATGAAACTGCCCAGATAAGAAATAATACGCTGTTTTAAAATTACAAAAACAATTCGATATCCTTAATTATCTTTGTGGCTTAAGTTAAAACCTGAGATGAGTATTAAAACCTTTATTGTAAGGAAGGCAGCCGCATATATAGCCAAAAACATCCTGAAATGGAAGAAAACCGCTATAAAAGATCAGCAAGCTATAATGCTTGAATTGGTAAAACAAGCACAACATACTGTTTTTGGAAAAGACCATAAATTTAGTAAAATAAAAACATATGAGGAGTATAAAAAACACATCCCTGTCAGAGATTATGAAGCTTTGCGTCCATATATAGATCGCATCACCCAAGGAGAATCAAATATATTATGGCCGGGTAAGCCAAAATATTTCGCCAAAACTTCGGGTACAACCAGTGGAGTAAAATATATACCTATCACAAAAGCTAGTATGCCCAATCATATAGTTACGGCCAGAAATGCCATGTTCAATTACTTCCATCAGGTAGGAAATGCGGATGTTTTTGGAGGAAAGCTGATATTTCTTTCAGGCTCACCTGTACTGGATGAAAAAGGGGGTATACCAACAGGCCGATTATCCGGCATAGTAAATCACGAGATACCTGCATGGGTAAGAACCAACCAACTACCTTCTTATGAAACAAACTGCATAGAAGACTGGGAATCAAAATTGGAAAAAGTTGTGGATGAGACCATCCATCAGGACATGAGACTTATCAGCGGTATTCCACCGTGGGTCCAAATGTATTTTGAACGTATCCTGGAAAAATCAGGCAAAAAAACGATAAAAGAGGTTTTCCCAAACTATAGTCTTTTTATGTATGGCGGAGTAAACTTTGAACCTTACAGAGCTAAACTTGAAGAACTTGTCGGCAATAGAATGGATAGTATAGAAACCTATCCTGCTTCAGAGGGTTTTATAGCTTTCCAGGATGACAAAGATGACAGCGGCTTATTACTGAATACCAGTTCAGGAATATTTTTTGAATTTATTCCTGTTGAAAATGTTTTTGGGAAAAACCCTGACAGACTTATGCTGGATCAAATCCAATTGAATAAAGATTATGCGCTAATTATTAATAACAATGCCGGACTTTGGGGATATGACATTGGAGATTGTGTTAGATTTGTAAGTTTGGATCCGTTTAAAATAATAGTAAGTGGCAGAGTAAAACACTATATTTCTGCATTTGGCGAACACGTCATAGGTAAAGAAGTAGAAGAAGCAATCCTACTTGTGGCGAATAAAGAGGGGATTAGTTTTGTAGAATTTACTGTTGCACCTCAGGTAAGTCCTGTGGAAGGTGGCCCGCCGTACCATGAATGGTTTGTTGAATTTGATCATACTCCCACATTGCCAGATGCATTTGCCGCTGCTGTTGACAAACAAATGTGTGTACAAAATATCTATTACGATGATCTGATCAAAGGCAAAATTCTCCAGCCACTTAAAATCAGGCCGATGAAAAAGGGTGCATTCCGGGAATTTATGAAATCTCAAGGGAAGTTGGGTGGTCAGAATAAAGTACCCAGACTAAGTAACGATAGAAAAATTGCGGATCAATTAAAAAAATATATTCTTGATGTATAATGTAGCATTTCGATAAAAAAATATGTCCTTGTGATAAAGAATCATCACAAGGACATATAAACATCGATACATCTTATTTTACTTATTTTATATTCAGCATCTTCATAGTTTTCACTTCACTACCAAAAGTAAGGTCATAAAATAAAATACCGGAAGCACCAAGCTGTTCTTTGGTAAGCATTATCGTATTATCACCTTTGATGTACAATTCTTTGGTGGTATAAATAATTCTTCCAGTGACATCTCTTACTTTCAGCATCACTTCTCCCGCAAATGGCAATCTGAAGTGGATATTGGTCTGATTATTCCATGGATTCGGCGTATTACCAAGTACTTCAAAATCATTGTCTCCTGCGATATTGCTAAACTTCAAACCCAATGATCGAATTTCATTTGTGGCTGTATAATATTCAGGGTTCAGATGGTTACCATCTAAGGCAATCATATTGGAAATCTTTTCTGCCCGCTCAGATGTGACATGGATATCAAATAAATGATCTCCGGATTTTAAAGCTATGCTTGAAGGGCTATTCCATGAAATGGTGAGAACACCTCCTGCATAATTGTAATGGTAATCTTCGATTTTAAGCGTTGCGGGACTCAAACTTAGAGATGATACATTTCCCATCAGCAAAGTCATTTGAAATCCATTCACATCAGCAGCATCAGATGCATTTACAGAAATAATATTTTCACCTTTTGCCATAGCCCTATCAGACATTACCAAAGATAATTCTGCTGAACGTTTGCCTACAATACTGGACACTGCGTTTGTGATATAGCTATTGTTTACATCTCCTGTTTTCACTCCTACCCAGTCTATTCTCATACTGGTTGACAAAGCTTCTATATGATATTTTTCAGGGAACGGAGTAATAAATGGATCTTTTGCATAAGGAAATTCATAAGACTTGTCTATCATTCTCCAACTCGTATTGGATGGAAACTTATCATGAATGCCCAGCAGTACTTTCCTGAGTTGAACCATGTCTGAAGCAGTAATCTTGCCATCTTTATTAACATCTGCCGCGATCATTTTGTATGGTGAATTAAGTTCTTCCGTCTTAAGGATATGTCTTTGTATATAAATAAGGTCCAAAGTACTAACACCTTCCAAGGGATTGTCATTTCTTGCAGGGATGACGTCATACTCTCCACCCGGATCCATATAAGGGAATTTATATTTTCCAGTCTGATCCGACTTGAGTGGTGTCATACTACTGCCGCTCATATTTACGGTAACATTTGGTATGAATTGGCCAGATTCATTTTTTACATTTCCTGCCACAGTAACCAATCCATTGGAGCAGAAACCGTCAGGATCAAGTGGAGTAGCAACAGTAGAACATGAATCCATAACCACTCCATCAAACCAAAAGTAAATTTTAATCGGAAAATCCAGCAATACGCCCTCACAGAAATATGTCCTTAAGGTATCATTAATGTCTGTACTGCTATATGAAGCTACAATTACCACATCATCGGTACATGCAATTTTTATTTTCACATGTGAACTTACATTATCAGTAACACTCGGTGGGTTATTATCACGTATCCTTGGAAAAGTTTTATTACATCTCACATCCGTAGACGAGTCATCAATTACAATTATTGTAAAGTTGAAGGTAGCTGTGACATTCCCACAGGCTTCCAAGGCACTCAAAACGACATTTGTGGTTCCAACCGGATAAATACCAGACAAGTCAAATGATGGTAAATTATTGACACTGTTCGATAATATCAAACTACTACAGCCTGAAGCAAAATGCAATAAACCTGATAGCGCTGCCTCACAATTATCCAATCCAGGTAACAATGTGATGGTATCCGGTCCTGTTATCAAAGGTTCTTCCACAATTACAAAAATAGTCTGCACCTGCGAAAAAATTCCATTATTGGTACCTGACACCAAGTGACATGAGTCAACAACCAACCATGTTCTCATGATGGTATCGGCACATACAGGATTTGTAGGAGCGACATCATCCGTGTATCCTACAAACAAACCTGAACAAGCAGCGCTGTTTTGCGTAAACTGAACATTTCCTGTGACACCAGGTAAAACACCATTACAATTTGAAACAGAAATGTCAGGTGGGAAAATGATATTTGCAGCTGTAATTGGATTATTATTCTGTATGGTAACTATCTGAACGCATTGAGTAGTATTCCCGCTATTGTCCGTGGCGGTAAATGTCCTGATAATCTGGCCAAGATCACATTCGTTAAGATTAAAGATTGGAAGCTCAGTTAAGACCAGTCCAACCAAACAATTATCCGAAGCTGTGGCATTGCCAAATACTGATAAAGGAGCATTCGGATTATAATTTTCGCAATTTACTGTAATATTTGCCGGACAAATTAAAACCGGATCAATCGTATCTCTTACTGTCACCTGAGCAGAACATGCTAGTGTTTGATTATTGTTTGTATTGGTTACTGTCAGGGTAACTGTCCGCACTCCTACATCATTACAGAAAAACATTGCAGGATTTACTGATGCTGTGATATTGGCACACGCTCCTGTGCTACCAGTACTGACATCTTCAGGATCAATGGTTACTGCTCCGGCAGCACTGAGATAAACTGTAATATTCTGGGTAGTACATGTTAACGTACCCGGATCAACGGTTACTGCAACGGATGTCGAACCTACACAACCATTTGCATCTGTTACAGTTACCGAGTAAGTGGTATTGGTCGTTGGAGATACATTGATAGATGCTGCTGTAGATGTCGTACTCCAAAGATATGTTGATCCTCCTGAAGCAGTAAGAATGGTCGATTCGCCAAGACAAATATTCTGGTCGCCGGATATTATTGCGGTTGGTTTCGGATTTACAGTAAGTATTTTTGATGCAGTTCCCGTGCAACCGTTGGTGTTTGTTACTGTAACCGTATATGTTGTAGTGACGGCAGGTGTTACATTAATAACAGAAGTAGTTGCTCCTGTATTCCATACATATGTTCCTCCACCACTTGCTGTGAGATTGGTACCAGTACCCGCACATATTGCATTGACACCACTGATTTGTGCACTTGCAGATGTACCAACTGTGACTGTGATACTCGCATTATTTATACATCCATTTGCATTCGTTGCTGTCACACTGTAGGTGGTTGTGACCAAAGGGTTGACCGTAATGGCTGTAGTGGTGGATCCATTACTCCACAGATAAGTGGTTCCACCTGAAGCAGTCAATGTAGTGGATTCGCCGATACAAATGTTATTGTCTCCTGTAATATTTACTTGAGGAAGAGGGTTAACAGTTACTGTTCTGGTTGCCATATTGGTACATCCGTTGCTATCAGTAGCCGTTACAGTGTATGTAGTTGCCGCAATGGGTGAAACGTTTATACTAGCTGTAGTAGCATTGGTATTCCACACATAGGTAACCCCGCCACTTGCTGTCAGATTTGTAGAAGTACCTGTACAAATAATGTTGTTACCAGCAATACTAATTGAAGGCAAACCATTGACTGTTACAATTCTTGATGATGAAGCTGTACAGCCATTATTATCAGTCGCAGTGACTGTATAAGTACTTGTTGACAGCGGACTAATATTGATAAATGTTGTTGTGGCTCCATTGTTCCAGACATAGGTACTACCTCCCGTTGCAGTTAATGTGGTGGATTCATTTCGACATAATATATTATCCCCTGTTATATTAACAACAGGCAAAGAATTAATGGAAAGGATCCTTGTTGCAGAGTTAGTACACCCATTGGCTGCTGTTACGGTAACAGTATAGGATGTATTTGCCACAGGTACCACTACTATAGAGCTGGCAGTAGAACCTGTACTCCATAGATATGTACCTGTACCCACTGCTGTTAAAGTAACCGGACTTCCATCACAAGTATTGCTAATATTAATTGAAATTGACGGTTTAGGCGTAACAGTAACGGTTCGTTCAGCAGTAGCTGTACATCTGAATTCATTGGTGACAGTGACCGTATATGTGGTTGAAATGGCCGGAGAAACAGTAATTGCATTTGTGGTTGCTCCATTGCTCCACTGGTACACTACTCCACCGAAAGCCGTCAAAGTAGTGCTCTGACCGTCACAAATAATATTATTGCCCGTAATAACAGGGATAGCCGGGTGCTGATCACAAACTGTTTCGCAAACATTCACATTATTGTTATCCTGCACTTCAATATTAACATCTACATAATCCGTATTTCCATTACAATCATGGACCCACAACTGCACTATGGTTTCTACCCCTACGTCAAAACAATCAAAACATCTCATCGTGTCATTCACATTTGCAGAGAAACTGAAACGCAATGGCTCAATACAACATAGACTTGTGCTGCTTACATCCAGTGTCCATGCTTTAATACAAGCTCTTTCGATGTCTGGAATACCATTGTTATCAGTATCCCATGGATTTATACTTATACTTACACTTTCCAAACCAGCAGCTGTAGGCTTATCATTATTAACCACCAATATCAACTGCTCTTTAGAGACTACATTGCCACAAGCATCTTCAAATGACCATACAATTTTATGTAGTCCAACCGGAAAAACTGCATTGATGGATGACATATTGCCAACACCAAAGTTGGTAATATCAACTATTCCATCATTGTTATAGTCAATTTTATATGACCATCTTAGCCTATTGTCAGGTGTGCAAGCATCTCTACCGGTAACTTTTAAATCTACTAATGCATCTATACAGTTTCCTTTTTCAGTGTAGAAGGTATCTCTATCAGGAACAAGACCTACAAAGAAAGGTGGAACAGTATTGTGAACTTTTATAATCTGCTGGAAAGTGTATGGTACATAGCTGCTACCTAGTCTTTCCATTTCACACCAGTCTATGACCGTCCATGTTCTCACTATTTTATAGCACGCACCTGTGACAAATGTAAATACTGCATCTTTGAAGGTAGAAGCAGCCATACCACAATCGGATTGGGTAATGACCGGATAGCCGTAAATAGCAGGAAGATTTTGTGGAAGCAGTTCATCCTGTGAACACCTGTCAAATACTTCATAGTCAAGTGGCTTGACGACATGTGTCAAAGGATCAAAATAATCCTGATTCTCCACTGTTATTATTTGCATACAAGAAGCTGTCCCTTGACCATCAGATGCTATAAAGGTTCGTTTAATGTACCCTACTCTACAGGAATTCAATACAAATTGAGCGTCTAGTTCTGTAACTGTAGCGCCGCATGCGTCTATAGCTGTAGCAATTCCATATAGCTGAAGATTCATGCCTGAAAAAACTTCGGTGCAATCAATGGTCATGTCTGCCGGACAAGTAATTTTCGGTGCATGTTTATCCTGTATAGTAACATTCATCATACAGGAATTACTATTGCCGTTCACATCCCAAACTCTGAGAGCCACCATTATTGATTTACCTGCATCGATACATTTAAAATCTACAAAATCTTTAAAATTAATAGCCGGAATTAAACCACTCGGCACCATCTTAGCCACTTTCATACTATCTATTCCGCAGCCATCAAAACTACCATCATTTATATTTTGAGGGTAGAGATATGCTTCACCATTTGAATTCAATCCAACTACGATCTCTCCCTTACAAATCACTGTCGGATGTGTCTTATCTTCTACAGTAACTGTAAATGAAGTCTGACTTGAATTCAGACAAACGTCATATGCTGTATATGTAATCGTATGTACACCAGCCGGTAATGATATTTTGGTAGTTGTCAGGATATTTTTGACAAATCCACCCGGATAGGTCACATTTACTTCCAACACACCGGAACATGAATCTTTCGCTTGAGCTAAAGGAAGGATAAAATCTCCATAGCATGAATGCATCCCATTGGTTGAAATGGTGGCATCAACAATATCTTGTATCACTGGTGCTAATGTGTCTGATATTTCAAGTACCTGATTAAAAGTTAGCACCTGTCCATTGGTACACCATTGTTCATAAACTGTCCATTTTCTAATAATCTTTCTGGTACAACCAATGTAACCAAAGTCCAGATCATCGTATCCCACATATAAATTGCATATAGCGGGTGATGAAGGATAGATCGGAATACCAGCTAATGTAGGTACACCCGTCACAGATGTAGCCGGATGCCCAGCATCATCCATAGCAAAACTGCTACAAATCAATGCAGAATCCTTAACCATCACGAAACTTGGCGGAAAATCAACCAAGTCAAAGTCCGGTCTTTCTACGGAAATCCTCATAGTACATAGGGCTGATTTGTTACCAAATTTATCCGTTGCCTGATATATCCTATCTATATATTTAACATAATCAACGTTGCAAGTCAATGGGGTAATCTTTTCACTTACTATAACATTTGTGACCGGTCCATTACAATTGTCTGTTTCAAAAGGGCCTGTGTATTCGTCCAATTTGTAACATGGAAGATTGATATCCTGACAGATTGAAATAGGAGCAGTCTTATCCTCGACTGTAATTACTGACCAGCATGAATTACCGCCACATCCCTCAATCAATTTTGCAGTAACTTTGGTCCCTGCATGAACTGATGTTAAGGTCGCATTATTAATTGCATTGCCATGAACGTCAGTCAACATAACAAAATACGGAGAAGTAGGGTTAAAACTGCCTGCTATCAACATAGCGGGTGTCACTACGATTTGACAATTTCCATCTAATGAGACATTAAAATTGCCTACACATGCAATGGATTGTGTATCTGCGCTACCAATAACAACAGTTGCCTGACCCGGAGCATAACACTGACCTAGGACTGAAATATTGACAGACAGATTAAAATTTGTACCCATAAAAGTATTCCAGTCAATATTGACAGAATTTTGATTTCCACCTACCGGTGCACCATTTACAGTCCAACCATATGTAGCTCCCGCAATAAATGGAACAGAATAAATACCAGTTCCTCCCGAGCACAATGATCTTGGACCACTAACAACTACATCCGTATAACTGCAACCATTTGCCAAAACCACATCTTCCAGATCTCCAAATGCACTTCTCAATCTGAGAGAAAATCCCAAACCATCAATATGTCTACCCCTTATAATAAACCTACTTAATCCCGGTCCGGTAATTTGTTCCGTTAAAATGAAACCATTGGCATACAGATTGGGTGATGCCGGTGGTGCAGGACTATCATCACGATAAAACCCAACCACCTGTTCGATAAACCAGTTATCATCAGAACTGCCATTGATCGTAATCAGAGTTTCGCATTGCCCATTGATACTATTTGTTGCGTTGTTAAGACATTGTGTTTCCAACTCGATATCACCTATCACAAGGCCAGCCATATCAAAGTCGTCTTCTGTGCCTCCCTTTTCATTATCTTCATAAAAATCATTGTCTCTTATGTTGTCAGGAGTAGAGTCAATGTCTAAATAGGAAACATCTATCTTTTGAGTATCAAATATTTCAACTATTTCAGCTCTGTTTTCCAATAATTGAACCGTAGCATTCTGATCAACAATAAAATTAATAGATTCTCGATGTGATTGACCCGGCTCAAAACCATCCGGAAAGTCAACCACTAATTCAGCATCATTACCCACTTTTGTCCATCTTGGATCATTCAAAATCAATTTCCCAGGTATATAATCTATCAATTTCAAGCTCGAGAGAGTCACTGAACCTTCATTTTTTATATCCAGATAGAAAGTTACATTCTGACCTGCTTTAACTCTTCGTGTATTCACAGATTTAAGTAAGGAAACATCAATGCTTTTTATCTGTATAAAAGCCGGATCGTGGTCATCTTCATCTATATCTCCCCGATTGTCCATCATATTATCTGTGGCAGTATTGGGTTGGCCTCCTTTGTCATTGCTTAACTCGCTATCTGGTGTTGAATCAAAATCATAATTTAAATCAGTACCTGTACATCCACCTCTGGATATCTCTGCATAATTGATAATTTGCGACACATCAGTATCATCAAGTATCGTCAGTACAAGGTGGTGATCACGACATGTATTGGCTGCAAGTGTTTTTGTTTCATCGTAAGTTAGGTATTTTAAATCAGCAGAAATATTCCATCCAGGGTTTCTTGCAGGATCAAAATCCAATTCCTTGTTCAAATAGTTTGTAATCTGGTATTCAACAGCTTCGATCGTACCTTGGTTGCATATCGTGGTGACAAATATTATTTCACTATCAGGCGTATAATATTTATCTCCTTCTACTTTATGTACCAAAGCCAGGTCACAAACTGGGGGAAAATCACTATCTTCTCCATCTTCAGGCACTTCGAGACACGAAGTAAGGTCTGATACAGTATTTCCAGCTGCATCTTTTATTCCTGTTATTTTTACTTGATTGCTAAAAACAATATTTTTAACATCTTTGTCCAGAGTTAGGCTCAGAATGACTGAGGCTCTGCTGCCCGGTAAAAGTCTATTATTGATGGTAGTCTTCAAGATACCATTTTCATTTACCCAACCTGGATTTAGATCAGAAGTAAATTTGTATCCATAAGGTATTTTATCTGAAATTTCAACCTGAGATATTACTACTCCACCTCGGTTTGATATTGCAAGTTCAAAAAGAATGATATCATCTTGCTTAATTGCACTTTGATTGACCACTCTTTTGCTGATTTTTAGGCTGCAGGTACCGGCCGGAAAAAGACCAATATCAAAGGAATGCTGAGTTTTATTAACGTTCACTTCGAACAATGTTTCTCCACAATCCATTATAGAACCATCCGCATCACTATTAATTAATGAAAATTCTTTTACTGATTTCGTAAGCGTATAAAGATCATCGCCGACGACATAATTATTTGTCTCCGAGTCAAGATGTTTTTTATCTATACCAATGTAATAAACAGTATTTGGGACTAAACCAGCAGGTAAATTTGTATTATTGAAAACATAATTGCCGTTTTTGTCAGTAGTGACTGATCCAATATTTTTACACTGCTCATCATAAAGATTTAATGATATTCCTGCTAATCCTATCTCATTGGCATCCTGAAAACCATTGGCATTATCATCTTTCCAAACCAGATTTCCTATCTCGATACCCGGGAGACCACAAGTGCCTATGATCTCTCCAAACCCTGTGGCTTTACCAAAAAGGTTTACGGTCTCTCTTGTATATAATTCTTTGGAACCTTCTTTATTACCAGTAGTGGTATTATATCTATGCAAACCACCTGAATAAGAATTTAGCTCAGGATCAAAAACTGTAGCCACAACAGAACCCATGCCAGGCATTGAAAAAATTCCACCTATGGTCACTTCAGGATGATAGGAAGGATTTGTCACCCAGAAATCATCGCTAAAAAATTCTTTGCCTCCAGTTCGGTCTTCAAGTAACCAGCTATCCCCATTTTTAAAAGCTATTAATAAATCACCTTTCTGCTCATCCAGTCGGTTGGTAACAGCATTACAGTATTTATGACCTATTCTATCCGATAAAGCGATGAGCATATCACCATTATCAGTAAAATCAATATCCGTCAACCAATATGCCGGAAGTCCATTTATAACATGATTTTCCCAATCGGCACCTGCATCGATTTTAAGTCCTGTATCTTCAAAGCTCTCACGATTAGGATCAAAAACATAGACCTGAGCTATATCGCCGGGTGTAGTAGTTCCTACATACAATTTATCACCAAAATATTTAAGTGCAAATGCATGTGATCCGTTCCCAGGTATTTTAAATGCTGCTGTTGTAGTACTTATAGGATTACTTGTCAAAATACGTACAAGCGTATTGTTATATATATTTACTACATAGATGTATTTTTCATCCGGTGATATCACCATACTTCCCAAACCAATCTTACCCACCTGATCGCCATAGCTGCAGTTTTCGATATCAGTTATGGATAAATTACCAGTCTCTAAATCCAGATCAGATAATTTTGTAAACAGTTGAGTCGTGTACATTAGACCATTGAAGGATGTTTTGAATATAGCATCATGTCCCGCTTTTAATCCAGCATACTGTTTTACAAATGCAGCACTGAATATCTCTTTTGTGCTGTTTTTCCATGCAAGACCCCAGATAGAGCCGGTTTCACCATGCATGGCAAACTTCCTAGCAGGTGTATTGCTATTGAATCCATAAGGGATACCCACAATGGTAGATTCATTCGGCCTGACAGTGGTCAACCCCTGAACAAAACATGTCGTAAGGATTTCAGTGGCTTCATTGCAAAAATCACTTTCAGATACCAAACCAAAGCCTACATTGCAGGCTGGTACTTGTGTAAACTGAACAGATGAGCCGTTGTCCACTCCCATAAAGGAAGAAGCCGATTTACCACTTACGCCAAAAGTCAGCCTAAACATATCACCATCCTTGAGATTGGCAAAAGCATATGAACCATTGGAATTTGTGGTAGTACCTACTATCAAGGCACCTTTAAAATCATAGGCCTGTACCAGGACATCAGGTACGCCTACTTCACCAGGGTTAAGTACTCCGTTATTGTTAACGTCTTTAAATACTATTCCTTCGATAGTTCCTTTGGAAGCTACGCATTGTCCAAAGTTTAAATGAGGAAGCAAAAGAAAGGAGATAATTGCTATTACTGTAAAATAATAGCTAAACGCCAGTGCCCTGCACGGCTGATACATACTGTTTTTCATTTTTTTGACCTTAGTTTGAAATAATCCTAATAAATTCAGATAGCCGTCTGCATGACCGAATATGCATAAAGTATCTGTAATAAAAAAATGTGTTTTATCAATGCATGACCGAATATGCAATGGTGTTACACTGTTAAGATTACTGTCTTGTGCGGGATATCATACAATAAAAATCAAGCCAAAAGGCCTTATCTTATCACACGATGGGGCAAATATATTAATTAAATTTAATATATAGTATAAAATAAATAAAAAATTAAAAAAAAATTACATATGTTATTAATGCTTAATCTTATCATTATCCAAAAAGTTATCTTAATTTTGCTTTAAATAGGAAATATAATGCATTTACATCATGTAAAACTTAAAAAAGGTAAAGAGGTTTCTCTGCAAAGAAAGCACCCTTGGGTCTTTTCTGGGGCCATCCAAGCGCTTCCAAAATCACTTACGGATGGAGAGTTGATAGATGTGCTCAGTTTTGATAACACATATCTGGCTACCGGTCACTATCAGGGTGGAGGTTCTATAGCTGTGCGTGTCATTAGTTTTGATAAAAGAGAAATCAATCAGTTGTTCTGGAATGAGAAAATAGCCAATGCATATACCTTCAGAAAAAACTTACATATCTTAACTTCAGACACCAATACATATCGATTGATACACGGAGAAGGAGATGGTGTACCTGGACTTATCATTGACATTTATAATGATGTTGCTGTCATTCAGTGTCACTCCATAGGTGTACATCTTGCAGCAGATATGATTGCTGAGGCCATAGTTGTGCAATTTAAACATTCCATTGATACCATATATTTGAGAGGCAGGGATACACTCCCTGAACCATACAGTATAACAGTCAAGGATGCATTTATTAAGGGAAGTAAAGAAGAAACCATAATCACAGAAAATGGCATAAAATTTAAAATAAATGTCATCACTGGCCAAAAAACAGGTTTTTTTCTTGATCAAAGGGAAAACCGAAACCTTGTGGGCGATTATTCAGAAAATAAAACTGTGCTGAACTGTTTTTGTTACACGGGAGGCTTTTCACTTTATGCCCTAAACAATGGGGCTTTATCGGTAGACTCTGTAGATATTTCCCAAAAAGCTGTAGAACTTATGGAGGAAAATGTACTTTTAAATGGATTTGCAGAGAAACACAAAGGATACTGTGCCAATGTTATGCAGTATTTAAATGATCCTGAGATTCCTCAATATGATATAGTCATAATTGATCCGCCTGCGTTTGCAAAAAGTCTGCACAAAAGACACAACGCGGTACAAGCTTACAAACGATTAAATGTACTTGCATTAAAAAAGGTTAATAATACCGGATATCTTTTTACTTTTTCATGCTCTCAGGTGGTGGGAACCCAATTATTTTATGATACCATTGTAGCAGCTGGTATAGAAGCCGGCAAAAAAATAAGGGTCGTGAAATCGTTAAGTCAGGGTCCTGATCATCCGATCAACTTATTTCACCCTGAAGGGCACTATCTCAAGGGACTTATGTTGTATGTTGAAAACTAATTTATCAATATACTACTTTACCATATAAATCATATTCCTCCGCATCGGTAATCTCTACCATAGCAAAATCACCTACCCTTACGAACTGCGCTCTAGCGTCTACCAGTACTTCATTATCTACTTCGGGTGAATCAAACTCTGTACGTCCCACAAAATACTCTCCTTCCTTTCTGTCAAACAATACGCGCAATGTCTGTCCTACCCTCTTTTGATTGTGATCCAGTGATATTGACTGTTGAATCTCCATGACTCTATTGGCTCTCTCAGCTTTTATCTCCTGCGACACATCATCATCAAATAAAAATCCTGATGTATCTTCTTCATGTGAATATTGAAACACACCTACCCTATCAAACTTCATTTCTTCTACAAAATCGCATAAATCATTAAATTCTTCATCCGTTTCACCGGGAAATCCCACCAAAAAAGTGGTTCTTATAGCTATATCGGGTACTTTAGTTCTGGCATATTGGATTAGTTCCTTTTGTTCCAGACGTGTGGTTTGCCTTTTCATTCTTTCGAGCACTGTGTCTGATGCATGTTGTAATGGGATATCCAAATAATTACAAACCTTAGGCTGATTTGCCATCGCATCAAAAATCTCTCTCGGAAACTTGCTGGGATATGCATAGTGTAATCTGATCCATTCTATTCCTTCGACTTCACAAAGGGCATCCAGCAGCTCAGATAAAGCTCTTTTTTTGTACAAATCCAAACCATAATAAGTAAGCTCCTGGGCAATTAGTACCAATTCCTTAACGCCAATAGATGCGAAATGTCTGGCTTCTTTTAATAATGATTCAATGGTACGGGAGATATGTTTGCCTCTCATCAGTGGAATTGCACAGAAAGAACAAGTCCTGTTGCATCCTTCAGATATCTTCATATAAGCAAAATGGTGGGGCGTGGTCAAAGATCGCTCCCCTATCAATTCATGTTTATAGTCAGCATTCAATCTGGCGAGTAAACCGGGTAACTCTAAGGTACCGAAATAGGCATCCACTTCTGGAATTTCTTTTTCAAGATCGTCCTTATATCTTTGAGAAAGACAGCCTGTCACATACAGCTTGTCAATACCACCTTTAGATTTTATGTCTGCATATTGTACTATTGTATTGATCGATTCTTCTTTTGCAAGATCTATAAATCCACAGGTATTTACAATGATTATATTTGCTTCTTCATTACTATCATGGACTACATCAAAATCATTTGCATGAAGCTGGGTAATGAGATTTTCTGAGTCTACCAGATTCTTAGAGCAGCCCAATGTAATCACATTTACTTTGTCTTGCCGAAGTGTTTTTGTCTTCATGTATTTGATTAAAAAGGCAAAAATAAGTGATAATATACTGACATCCTAAATATCATGCACTCAGTGTAAAAATAAATAAAGTTAACTCCAAGTTTCTCAAATTTAAACATTAATGATATGACTTTAGATAAAAAGGTTTAGTCTACTGATAAAGAAAGGCTTATGTAATAAATGTTATTAATTCTTTTCTTATATTAATTAAAAACAATAATCTTTATGAAATCATTTTGTAGCGGTAATAAAAAATTTCTAATTTTTTTTTCCTAATATAAGTATATTATCTAATCTATTTTAAACTGAATATCATAATTTTAATAAATGTATAAAATAAATCCATATATTTATAAACTAAATATGTTAATTAAGCGTTATGTAAATGGTTGCTTATATCATAAGAGATTGTATATTTGCACCATCCAAAGACAGTATTACTTTTATGTTTTTTTAATCTATATCGTTTTCTTTCTTTGGGCATTTATTGACAATATCAGCATCCTTAATTTATGTGTGCTGTAAACATAATAAGGTGTTCTCACCTAAAAGAAGTAGTTTTCTTATTTTGAGACCTTAGTCGAAAGAGCCCTAGTATCTAGTTACCTGGGCTCTTCGCATTTTAGGAAGTGCTGTTTTATTGGTCATTAAACTACTTCCAATTAAATTTGTCCAAGTATTTATTAATTCACCCATAAATCTTTAAACAAGATGAAAAATTTATTAATTATTTTAAGTTTCGTGATAGCTGTTTTCCCTGCAATTGCACAGGATGAAATGAAAGTAGATTCTACCGGACTTCCCGGAGATTATTTCAGCCTCGAAGGTGCACTTGATTTATTTCAAAAGTCAGCATCTCTGGAAGCATTTGAAAAATCACTAAATACCGAAGAAAATCACATCAACAATCTGGATCTGAATGGTGATGGAGATATTGATTATGTAAAAGTTATTTCAAAACAGGAAGGTGATATACATATCTTTATCCTACAAGTACCAGTGTCAGAAAGTGAAAACCAGGATATCGCGGTATTAGAACTCGAAAAAACTTTTAACGAACAAGCACGACTACAAATAATTGGTGATGAAGATATTTACGGCGAAATGGTCATCGTAGAACCATCGTATGAAAAAAAAGATGTGAAACCAGGCGTAGATATTGCTGATGTGCCCGTAAACGTATGGTATTGGCGCCCCGTAAAATACATTTATTCGCCTGGATACAGATTGTGGGTGTCTCCATGGAGATGGCAGCAATATCCTACTTATTGGAAACCATGGAGACCAATGGGATGGGCAGTATGGCACCCATTCAGGGTGGTTCATCACCGTCCTACTGTCAGAATGGTAAGTACACATCGTGTAGTCCGAGCGCATGGTTTATACAAACCTTTAAGAGTGACTTCTTCTACCGTTCGAACAAAACATGCAGGAGCTCACGCAAACTATAAAGTAACTCGTACCAAAACTAAAGTCAAAGGGCCAAAGGGCAACTCAGTAACTAAAAAAACTACTACTGTAAAAGGCTCCAAAGGCAATGTAAGAGCAAAAAAAACTACCGTAAAAAAGAGTAGAAAAGGATAAATTAATTGTTATTAGATCTTTAAAATAAAAAAAAGACGTCCGAAAGAAAATCCGGATGTCTTTTTTATTTTGATTTCAACCCATCACACCTTTTATTATTTGAGTAACTTTACTGCTTTCAGTCAAAAAGCCATCGTGTCCAAGATCAGAGTGTATGACATCCAATCTTGCGTTTGGGATGTATCGGTATAACAACTGCTGTTCTTCTAAAGGAAATAAAATATCAGTTTCAATACCAAGAATTGTCGTTTTTGCTCTGATGGAAGACAAGGCGGATTCAATTCCTCCCCGATTACGACCAATATTATGGCTATCCATGGCTTTTGATAAGGTCCAGTATGAAAATGCATTAAATCTTTTCACCAATTTTTCACCCTGATACCGCTGATAAGTCTGAACTTTAAAGTCATCTAGCTTTTCCTCATCATCTGCCTGTGTTTTATTATAACCTTGGGCAGAACGATAACTCAGTAAAGCAATGGAACGAGCAGCCAACAATCCTGCCTGACCGGAATCATCCCGACGTTCCTTCCAGGTCTGGTCGGCCATTATAGCAAGTCTTTGACTTTCATTAAATCCTATACCCCAGGGAGAGTGTTTGGCATTTGTAGCAATGAGCAATTGATAATCAAAGACTCCTGGAGCAATCACAGACCATTCCAATGCCTGCTGTCCACCCAGAGATGCCCCTGCCAGTAACCTGATCCGCTCAATGTCTAAATGCATTCTTAATAACTCAAAACTATTGGCAATATCCCTGTTTGTAATGAGTGGGAAATCATGATAATATGGCTGTCCCGAATTGGGGTTCATAGATAATGAACAGGTAGAACCATAAGGTGAACCTAAACAATTGGCACAAATAATAAAATGTTTTTCAGGATCTATAACGCATCCCTGACCAACTACACCCGGCCACCACTCCATCGGGTTGCTGCTTCCTGTAAGTGCATGTACCACCCATACTACATTATCTTTTGCATCATTTAATGTGCCAAAAGTATGGTAAGCCAATGTAAATTCAGGCAATGAAGCTCCTGATTCCAATTGAAACGGATACGGATAGGTAAAGTATTTTTTGTCATCCTTAATAAGTTCAGAAGCCCCTACAGACGTTTCTGATTGATATGATCCCTTTGCTTGCACTTGTATAATTTTAATGATATTGATTCATGTAAACAATATTTCAGGTATAATTCCAATTTTATATTTGCCCGACAAAACTTTAAAAAGATAAACACCAGACAACACCATTTTACCAATTTGGGATTTTTTCTTCATGTCAAATTTAAAAAAATGGATTATTCGCATCATTTACTGCTTTGACTAAAAGGCATTCGCTGTTTAGTTAAGTGTGGCGTCAACAGTCTTTTGTGCTGATATTTCTTCTTCCTGATGCTTCTTTACAGCAGCAAAAGCTTCCATAAGGTCATTTTTTATATCATCAATATGTTCAATGCCCACAGAAAGTCTCAACAAATTTGGTTGTACCCCAGCTGCTATCTGCTCTTTTTCGCTAAGTTGCTGATGTGTGGTCGCGGATGGCTGTATGATCAGGGTTTTTGCGTCACCCACATTGGCAAGATGACTGATCAGTGAAAGATTATTAATAAATCCTTCAGCATCAGTTTTTGTGCCCTTAATATTAAAACTAAGAACTCCACCATACCCATTTTTTAGATATTTTTTGGCAAGTCTGTGATAAGTACTACTTTCCAATCCTGGATAGTTGACATTTTCTACTTGTGGATGTATAGACAGCCAATGAGATAATTCAAAAGCATTATCCACAGTTCGCTGTACCCGTAGTGATAGAGTCTCCAATCCCTGAATAAGTTGAAATGCATTAAAAGGACTCAATGAAGGCCCAAAATCTCTCAATCCTTCTACCCTCACTCGTATGGCAAAAGCAATATTTGGTAAACCTAAAGGATTTTCTACGCCAAATATATCTGAAAAAACCAGGCCATGATAACCTTCTGAAGGTTCTGAAAATTGTGGAAACTTACCATTTCCCCAATTATAATTACCCCCATCAACGATGATTCCACCAATGCTCGTACCATGACCCCCTATCCATTTGGTGGCTGATGCTACTACAATGTGTGCCCCATGTTCCAAAGGTCTGAAAAGATATCCGGCAGCCCCAAAAGTATTATCCACTATAAGCGGGATATCATATTTTACGGCCAGATCAGCAATGGCTTCAAAATCAGGGACATTAAACTTTGGATTTCCTATGGTTTCAAGATAAATTGCCTTTGTATTATCATCTATCAGGGCTTCAAACTTTGATGGTTCATCTCCTTCTGCAAATCTCACCTCTATACCTAGACGTTTGAAAGCAACTTTAAACTGATTGTAGGTCCCACCATATAAATATGAAGTACTGACAAAATTATCTCCGGCTTGTAAAATGTTGTTTAATGCAAGAAACTGTGCGGCTTGCCCGGATGCAGTAGCAACTGCAGCGACACCTCCTTCCAAAGCAGCTATTCTTTGCTCAAAGACATCTGTAGTGGGATTCATTATTCGGGTATATATATTACCAAATTCCTTGAGTGCAAAGAGATTTGCCCCATGCTCTGCATTTTTGAATACATAAGAAGAAGTCTGGTAAATCGGCACCGCCCTGGATCCGGTGGTTGGGTCAGCAGTTTGCCCTGCATGGAGTTGCAACGTTTCGAACTTAAAATTTTTTGTGATTGACATGATAATAAGATTTATGAATTTGAAAATTTTGATTTACAAATAAAGAGGTGGACATAGCAAATACTCTGTATATGAGATTCACAACATACCTGATAGATTACAGCCTTATGATTGGAAAAATACTATTCAGCTATGCCACAGTTTGATTGCAACAACAGCAACAACAACATATAGAAAATGAAGGAGTATTAAAACAGTTACATACCGACTTTGAAGGAAGACCGGTTACATTGATTTTAAAAGAAAAAGAATTCATGATAAAACGTTCAACATTTATATGCCCCAATATCGGGAAGGAATTGGCACCTTGCTTTTGTAGGTTGCCTGAGGGTCAATGAGCCTTGTCTCTCACCTCATCGGTATAAATAATTTAGAACAAAACGCGATGTGTTCACTAACTATTTCGAAGGCAAAGATACAGTTAGAATTTTAGTTTTGTCAAGGTTTTTTTAGAACAAATTAGAAAATATTTATTAATTTATTTATTCTATATATATAATATATTCATTTAATGTTAATTAAAAACTTTTTAAACTAAAAATATTTTATACTATTTATACTTAAATAGATCAGCTACATCAAAATATAGTACTTTGGATTTAAGTTTTGATTATAAATACTTAGTAATTGGCCCGTCTATTTTGCGCCGCCAATAATACGGTTTTTTCAATTCTTGCCATTTTTGTTTCCATCTTTTTTGCATTATAAATCCATTCAAGAATACCTCTTTTAACTGATCTGGGAAACTTTTCCCAATATAGAAATGCAACATTATATTCGGCAAACATAGTTTTAAATTCTATCGGTAGCACAAGATTTTCGACTCCATCCAAAGCAGACCATGTCTTTATTTCTTTTGCAAGCCTGACCATTTCAAGACCATTTTCGGCCATAAGCCCGTCAGCCAATAATCTTTCCACTTTTGTTTTATTTACACCCGACCAATTGCTTTTTGGGTTTCTTTTCGCAAAGTACTGATACCAGCTGAACTCATCCCGCTTATTTATCTTACTATCTACCCAACCAAAATAAGGCCACGTCGACTGCTACATCATAGGTTATACTCGGTACGCCACTATACTTTTTATAAATGATAAGGAAATCGGATGGTGTATTTTGCCAATGTTTCTCCAGCCAATTTATCTAGTTTTTTATGTCTTCGGCATAATAAACAGGATAATTTTTGTAAGTCTCCATAAATTTAACAGAATTATTTAAAATTTTACAGCGATAAAGATAAATACTTTTTAGATTTGGCATTCAAAACAATTAAAATGGCAATAACGGGCGCTGCAGGAGCAATTAACGAAAAAGAGACCAGATCTAAACCTACGCTTTCATTTATCAATATTATCAATATGAACGTTGGTTTTTTTGGTATTCAATATAGTTTTGGTTTGCAGCAAAGTGCAGTCAATCCCATTTATGATATGCTTGGTGCATCTGCTCATGAAATACCCATTCTCAATATCGCTGGGCCTGTGACTGGATTACTCATACAGCCTATCATAGGTGCCATGAGTGAT
>JBBRVQ010000053.1:0-30148 GCA_038246735.1 Chitinophagales bacterium | reverse complement strand
GATAAAAAGTTAAATTATAATGGCAGTTATTTTTTTCAAGATCAAGGCAAAAAGCACAGGCGTAGCAGTAGCTACGGCGAGTATTTTTAACGCAGAAATTGAGAAAAGGAACCACATTTCATTAAGTTCTTTATCTAGTCATAGCACTAGGCAATCGGGCAAAATAAAAAAAGGCGATACAAATTAATGCACCACCTTTCTATTAACTAACAAATCACCTTTAAAATTTTAGAAAGATCTTGTACGAGCGGATTTAGGATTAAAGTGTTTTCCGATTTTTCGGTTTGCTTCAGCGACCCTCAGTTCCTTTTTCTCTACCCAATGTCCACCTTGAGTAGCTGTCACGTCCTTTAAAAGCTCTTTTATCTGCTCAGGTAAAATATTATTGATAATGTTTATCATAACTTTATTACTTATTTTGAAATAAGACACAAAACTACATCAAATCGTTTACATAAGAAGCACATTTAACGGATCCTTAACAAAATATTATTTTAAATGTCAAAATATATAAGGCAATAAACAGAATAACATTTTTAAAAAGTACAAAAATAAAAATTATATATTAAAAAATATGAATTATCAAATAAGTTAGATTTTAACTTTTAACTTTGCAAAACTTTTATTTTTTTTCTGCTGGATTGGCTTTAATTGCTTTTTTTGGCTTTTGTTTATCATCCACAGACAAAATTAATCTGTACACGATGACCGACAATGGGGGAATGTCTATCATCAACATATTTTTTTTTCCATGCCATTCTTCCTTTTTTGTTGCTACTTTTTGGCGTATTTCAAACCCACTTCCCCAATATTTTTTATCATCAGAATTAAAAACTACTTCCCATGTCTGTTTCGCTTGTATTCCGATTTTATATTCTTTATGCGGGGTAATATTGAGATTACAGACTATCATCAATACGTCATTTTTAATATCAGATTTCCGTTGATAAATTAATATGGAATTCACTCTGTCGCCAGCATCTATCCAATCAAATCCTTCATGACTGAAATTGTAATGATACAGCGCCTTTTCATTTCTATACAACCGATTGAGGGCTTTTACCGTTTCATTCATTCCTTTGTGAGATGGGTAGTTCAAAAGATCCCACTCAAGTTGCCCAGTAAAATTCCACTCTGTATATGGTGCCATATCATTTCCCATGAATAATAGTTTTGTCCCGGGATGAGTAAACATATAACAATAAAGTGTCCGTAAATTCGCAAATTTTTGCCACTCATCCCCACACATTTTACCTATCATGGAAGCTTTGCCATGTACTACTTCATCATGTGAAAGAGGTAACATAAAATTTTCAGAGAAGGCATACATAACACTAAATGTGATATCATTCTGATGAAATTTTCTGTAGACAAACTCTCTTTTATAAAAATCTATTGTATCATGCATCCAGCCCATCATCCATTTCATACCAAAACCTAGGCCACCCTGAAACACAGGACGCGAGACCATAGGATAAGAGGTTGATTCTTCAGCTATTGTCTGTATACCGGGGAAAGACCCGTATACAGCCGTGTTGAATTCCTGAAGGAATGCTATTGCTTCCAGATTCTCCCTGCCGCCATATTGATTTGGCTCCCATTCTCCTTCATTACGCGAATAATCCAAAAATGCGATAGAGGAAACAGCATCTACTCTCAACCCATCAATATGATAATTTTCCAACCAGAAAAAAGCATTGGAAATAAGGAAGCTCTTTATCTCCGGCCGTCCGAAATTGAATATCAAAGTATTCCAATCTGGATGAAAGCCTCTGCGCCTATCCGGATGTTCATACACACAAGACCCGTCAAATGTTGCCAGCGAAAAGTCATCTGATGGAAAATGTGCAGGAACCCAATCCATGATGACGCCAATGCCAGCTTCGTGAAGTTTATCTATCAGATACATCAACTCTTCAGGGGTTCCAAATCTACTTGTGGCAGCATAATACCCAGTGACCTGATATCCCCATGAAGGTTCATAAGGATGCTCTGCCAATGGTAAAAACTCTACATGAGTATACGCCATATCCAATATAAAAGGAATCAGTTCATCCGCCATTTCGACATATGTCAAAGACCTATTTTCGTCCAACTTTCTTTTCCAGGATCCAAAGTGCATTTCATATACTGAATGGGGTTGATTATGTGCATTTTTCTTTGGCCTGGACTGCATCCATTTTTCATCCTTCCATTCATATCTCAAGTCCCAAACTACGGATCCCGACAAAGGTGGTTTTTCTGCTTTTACAGCATATGGATCTGCCTTCATTCTTATCCTCCCATGGTCGTATGGATAGATTTTATATTTATATACCATTCCGTGCCCTACCCCCGGTATGAAACCTTCCCAGATACCTGACTTATCCCATCTTGAATAGAGCAGATATTGTTCTCCATTCCAGTGATTAAAATCTCCAACAACACAAAGGTTTTCTGCATTGGGCGCATATACAGCAAAGTAGCATCCATCCACCTCATTCAGCCTCATAGGGTGAGCACCCATTTTATTGTATAAACGATAATGCTTTCCTGTTTTGAACAAAGAAATATCAAAATCTGTAAACAATGAATAAACGGTAACTTTTGAAGAATCCATAATAATTGCTTTTGGGTAGCAATATACAATATACTGAAGATTTGTAAAGTAAAAAAATCGATTAATAATTACCGTATAGTTGTCAGGTCGGTATTTTTTACATTTATCAATCCTTTAAACATTTTTGTCTCAAGATATTTTCGCGACGGATCAATTGATTTTTTGAGATATTTTTCCATCAGAAGACTGGCAATTGGTGCTGCCCAATCGCCTCCCCATCCGGCATTTTCTATAAATACCGCAATAGCAATTTTAGGATTATTTTTAGGTGCAAAACCAAAAAATACAGAGTGATCCTTCCCGTGAGGATTCTGAGAAGTACCCGTTTTCCCACAAATATCCAATCCCGGAACAAATGCTACTCTTGCAGTTCCGGCTGTTACAACCCGCTCCAAACCATCAACCACTGGTTGGAAATATTTAGCATCAATTCTGACTCTTTTTTTTGTAGTAAACTCAACCGGCAAAAGCTTTCCAGATGGAAAGTTTTTTATAAAATGAGGAGTAATGTAATATCCCCGATTGGCCATAATTACAGCCAGATTAGCCATTTGCACAGTGGTCAACTGCATTTCTCCCTGCCCGATACCTAAAGATAATACCCACATCGACCTCCAGCCATTGGCTTCTTTTCTGTATACTCTGTCGTAATACTTAGAATCAGGAATTAAGCCCTTATTTTCATAACTGTAGTCAAGCCCTAATTTATTTCCTAACCCAAAATCCTTAAGATAAGAGACCAAAGTATCCAAACCAAGGCCTGGTTTTTTATAGCTGTATAAATCCAGAAAATCTTTTGTAATCTGAAAATAATAAGTGTTGCAAGAATATTGAATGGCTTCAGATATATTGTGAATTGGTTGATGAGAATGACACTTTTGTACCTTAGAGGCACTAAGCCTGAAAAATCCGGGACAAAAAATGGGTCTGTTTACCCAAGTGACTCCTTTCTGAAGTGCTATCAGTGAGATTACAGGTTTAAAAATAGACCCAGGAGGATATCTATTGGTTACAGCTCTATTGTTTAGAGGTCTATTGATCGTATCCAGCAAAAGTTGTTGCATACCAGCACTTCTGTTTTCGTCCAGACTTAGTAAATTGGGGTCATATGTAGGAGCACTGACCATAGCCAGTATTTCTCCCGTGGAAGGCTCTATTGCCACCAGCCCTCCGCGCTTATTCATCATTAGACTATCCGCATAAGCCTGAAGATCAAGGTCAATACTGATTTTCATGTCTTCACCAGGAATGGCCATACTGTCCAATCTTCCGTTATCATATGAACCTACTTGCCTTCCCAGATTATCTTTTAGAATATAGTTGACTCCTTTTCCTCCACTAAGTTCATTTTCATAAGCAATTTCTAGTCCTGATTTGCCGATAAAATCCCCTGCAATGTATGTACCATTTCCATTTTCAATGATTTTTTTATCTACTTCTCCAAGATAGCCCAAGACATGAGATGCATTGTTGTGAGGATATCCACGAATACTTCTTTGTTCAGGATAAAAGCCGGGAAACTTATACAAGTGTTCTTGAAAAATAGCATATTGTTCTGGACTTACTTTATTAAGAAAAACAAAAGGTATAGATTTATGAAACTGAGGGTTTTTCCAATCTTTATTAAGATTAGTAATAAATGTTTCTTTGTCAATGCCTAATAATGAACAAAACAAGGTTGTATCCATCTTGGGATCAATCTTTCTATATACTGCATAAATAATGTAAATCGATTTATTAAACACGAGTGTTTTTCCATTTCTGTCGTAGATTATTCCTCTCGAAGGATAAACCAGACTCTTTTCAAGGGTTGTTTTTTGAGCTTGTTCTTTATACTTACTAGAAAATAATTGAAGCTGGGCTGCCTTCAAGGTTAAGATTAGTGCTACTAAACTTATGGCATATATTACACTGTATTTTCTATCAACCAGATGTCTCATTTTCTTATATTAATTTCAGTTTATTTTAATATTTGGTTCTGAAAATAAACTGTAAAACCAGAACAAATATAAAAGTAACGATAAAACTGAATATTGTATTGAGAAATATCTCAAAAAAGAAAACAAATGAAAAAGCTTCAATACTAAAGTAAACAAAAATATGTAATAATAAAGCAACACTCATATATGAAACAAACCAGCCAGTGCCCATTCTTTTTATAGTGGGGACGTCGTCTATGTTATATCCATCAAATGGTTCGAGAAATACTATAATAATGTTTCTAATATAGGCAGTAAAGACAAGTGCTGCTGCGTGAATACCCGGAGAATCATAAAACATATCCAACGCAATACCAAATACGAAGGCTAAAACAAGTAAAACAGGTCTAGATGTTTTTACTGGCATTAATAGAATAGCAACGGGGTATATTAGAAAGTGAATATAGGCAAGTCCACCTAACGAAAAGGTGATTTGCTTGAAAATCAGCACCTGGGCCAAAAAAACGAAAATAATTCTGATAATATTTGTTTGAATAGCACTATTCATCAGCTACCTCCTTTTCCAACTTGGCTTGTTCTGTACCAAATCGATTTTGAATAACGTACGCATATCTGATATTTGTCAAATCGTTGAATAGTTTAACTGTAATATCATAATTATTACTACCAGGAATAGATACATATTTTTCAATTTTACCTACCAGTATGCCACGTGGAAACATGGTAGAATATCCACTTGTAATTACTGTATCACCGACGGCAATTTTCTCATGCTTTGCTATCGACTCCAAAGTCATTCGCAATGGATCCATGGTCTTCCAAACCAGACTACCATGTCCTTTTCTATTCTTGATTGAACAACTGATTTTAGTCTGACTGTTTAAAAGTGACATGACATGTGAAAAATTTTCTGAGACATTTCTTACTATTCCAATGATGCCCTGATGAGAAGAAATGACTCCCATGTCTTTTTTTATTCCTTCCCTGCTTCCTTTGCAAAGGGTAAAATGATTATTTCTAAGATGAGTGGTGTTATTGCAAATGGAAGTAGGTATCAGGCTATATTGAGTGTAAAAACTATCAGCTCCCGGTACATTATCAGAGGAATACTCTATGGTGATGAGGTTTTCTATTAATGTGGCATTTTCATGCATCAGGCTATCATTCTGATTCCTAAGATTTGAAAACTGAGTTATTTTAGATTGTTGCTGAGCTATTTTAGCTGCATAGACATTTGAAGAGTTCAGAAATATTTCTTTCTGAACCAAATTGTAATTAATAATAAGATAAAAACAAATTATCTCCAACACCACAAACATGATGTGTGCGCCGTATTTTACAAATAATTGAACGACATTGTACATTCAGTCTGGGTTAAAGTCATATACTTTTTCGGTCCATCAGGAAAGAGTATCTGTGCGAATTTTTTAGTGCCAGTCCAGTGCCTCTTACCACAGCCCTTAATGGATCATCAGCGATATGCACTTTAAGTTTTGTTTTAGCCGCCATTCTTTTATCAAGACCTCTTAATAAAGCACCTCCTCCGGTAAGGTAAATACCCGTTTTGTAGATATCTGAAGATAATTCAGGTGGCGTGTCTTCAAGCGCTTTTAGCACGGCTTCTTCAATTTTAGCAATTGATTTATCTATTGCCTCAGCAATTTCAACATGCGTGGTAAATACCTGCTTTGGTATTCCTGTCAGCATGTCCCTACCATTGACTGCGTACTTGGGTGGTGCATCTGTAAGGTCTGCAATGGCTGCTCCTACATTTATTTTTATTTGTTCTGCGGTTCGTTCACCTATCAGGATGTTGTGTTTCCTTTTCATATAGTCGATAATGTCATTGGTAAACTCATCCCCAGCTATTCTGATGGATTGATCTGTCACAATACCTGATAAAGCGATTACTGCGATTTCAGTGGTTCCCCCACCGATATCTATCACCATATTGCCAATAGGCTCTTCTACATCCAACCCAATACCCAAAGCTGCTGCCATAGGTTCATGGATAAGATAGGTCTCTTTTGAATCTACGTGGTCTGCAGAATCAAAAACAGCTCTTTTCTCCACTTCAGTTATACCTGAAGGAATGCATATGACCATTTTAAGGTGTGTAAAAAATCTTCTCTTTTCACCAATCATATTTATCAAACCCTGGATAAGAGCTTCAGCAGCCTGAAAGTCAGCAATTACACCATCTTTGAGAGGCCTGATGGTTTTAATATTGTCGTGCGTTTTTTCATGCATCTGCATGGCTTTATTTCCCACAGCAATAACTTCTCCGGTATTACGGTTGATGGCTACAATTGAAGGTTCGTCTACTACAACCTTGTCGTTTTGTATTATGAGGGTATTTGCTGTGCCCAAATCTACCGCCAGCTCCTGAGTAAAAAAATTAAAAAACCTCATTATTTATATATTGAGTAAGAAATTATTAGATTTATATAGCAAATATGTCTTCTGCGGTGCAAAATTATAAAAAATAGTCAACAATAGACTATCTTTTTTGTCAATGAATACATAATAATTTGCTTTTGTGTCGATTAACGGTCAATAAGGCGAAACAACTACTTCAATCATGTCTTCCTTATTGAGATAAATCTGAGCAGCTTTTAAGATCATTTCTGAGGACATGTCAACCATTTCGTCTGTAAATTCTAAAAAATCCAGTGGTTTTTTGCCGGAAAGAATCATTGACTTAGCAAATGATGAAACATTCATTGGTCCATCCAACATATTCATAAACGTGCCCATCAGATAGTTCTTTACCATAATGAGTTCTTTTGCTCCAACTTTTTCATTTTTTAGAATTTCCATTTGTGAATAGACTTCCCGCAGTATTGGCTCTACATATTCTGTTGCAGCTTCCGTACTGATATAGAAACAACCATCATACAACATTTGGTCAACATTGGAAGAAATATCATAGGTATATCCTTTATCTTCTCTGATACTAGTCATAAGTCTCGAACCAAAATAGCCTCCCAAAATTGTATTTAGTAGATAAAAAACAACATTGTCGGGATGATTTTTATTAAATAATTTTCTACCTGTTTTTATCGCGCTTTGATGTTCGTTTTTACTTATCAGGTTTATTTTTCTACCTGGCTCTGGATTTATTGCTGCTGAATACTCTTTTATTCTGGTATTTTTTATGACAGTTCCAAACAAATCAGAAATGGTTTTTCTTATGTGATCATTGATTTTTCCGCTTAAAAATATATAACAGTTATCGGTTCCTATGTAATCTTCATAATGTGATAAAATTATGTCTTTGTTTACATTTAAATAATCACTTTCAGTACTATTATAACCATAAGCATGCTTATTTCCGAATATTTCTTCCGTAATCCTGCGATAAGTAAGCACATCATTTTTATTTAGTTCTTCTTTAAGTTTCTGAATATTTAGATGTTTAAATTTTTCAATTTCGACTTCTGGAAAAGTTGGGTGATAATACATATCAAACAGAATGGGTACAATACTGTCAAAGTGTCTCGTGAGTGTATAAAACGAAGTATAAGAAAAATCCATATTAGACCCTGTTTTAATACTTGAGCCGTAATAATCGATTTCCTCCGCTATTTGTGCTGAACTTTTATTTCCGCAACCATCTTTTAACAGTGATGATACCGCTCTGCTGGAAAGGGGGAAATCTTCTACAGATCTTCCTGCCACATGTACTATCTCGATTTTGAGAATCTCCTGACTCCCGAGATTTACTTCACAAACCTTTAATCCGTTTGATAAATTATACATCTCAATATCAGGAATCAATAGTTTTTTTATTTCTTTTGATACCGGACCGATTTTTCTGTTCAACATAAAAAATAATTTAAGAAAGCAAAAGTAAAAACATTCTTATCAACGAAAGATATTCAGTATAAATTCATAACTGAATTTACCAGAAAATACCCCAAATTCAATATTCACAGGATTTAATTATTTCAATATCAATGCTATGTTAGGAAATATGACAATATGTATTAAATTTGTGCCGCAGTATTTTCTAGGTCTTCATAATTTATTTAATGCTGCCCACCAATAAATATTTTAACAGTTAAAAGGTAAGAAAATGAGGTTTGAAGTTTCATCATCAGAATTATTAAAGCAACTTAATATTGCATCAGGTGCGATAAGTGCAAATCCTGTGCTCCCTATTATGGAGGATTATTTATTTGCGGTAGAAGATAATGTATTGACGATTACGTCCACTAATCTCGAAACGACAATCATCACAAAACTGGATGTTACATCTGATAATAATGGATTAATTGCTATTCCTGCCAAAATTTTGCTGGATACCATTAAGGCTCTACCGGAGCAGCCAGTAACTATATCCGTTGATGAAAACAATGCTGTTAAAATACTTTCTGCCTTCGGAGTATATAAATTATCAGGCGATTCAGCAGACGACTTTCCGAATCCACCGGAAGAAGACGATGTTGAAACATTATCACTTCCTTCAAAAAAGATTCAAAAAGGAATTACCAACACCATATTTGCTACAAGTAATGACGAGCTAAGACTTGCAATGACAGGTGTATTGATACAAATAGATTTCACTAAACTTCACTTTGTAGCCACTGATGCGCATAAACTCGTAAAATATACTGTAGGCAACTTAAAAACTGACATAGCCAAATCTCTGATTATCCCTAAAAAAGGGCTGACACTGGTAAAAAATGCCTTATCAGAAGAATGTGAAGTGACGATCAGTTTTAACAAAGCCAATATATTCTTCAGTTTCGGAAGAACAAAAATAGTTTGCAGACTTATTGATGCAAAATATCCTGAATACAATGCAGTCATTCCTGTTGAAAATCCTTATGAGGCTACCATAAACAGAAAGGATTTCCTCAATTCTCTGAAAAGGATAGCTATTTATGCCAATAAATCCACTAATCAGGTTATACTTAATCTAACGGAAAAAAGTATGACCATATCTGCACAAGATCTTGACTTCTCCAATGAAGCCACCGAGCAACTCAATTGTGCTTTTACCGGAGATACTATGACCATTGGGTTTAATGCAAAGTTTTTGGGAGAAATGCTTGCTGTACTTGAAAAGGATGAAATTAAACTTCAACTCTCAACACCAAGCAGAGCAGGAATCATCGTACCCACAGAAGAAGAACCTGGAGAAGCCCTTCTTATGCTGGTCATGCCGGTCATGATGGGTAATTGATCACGAATGAAAATCGGACTTTTTTTCGGATCGTTTAATCCTGTTCATGTAGGCCATATGATTATTGCCAATCACATGGTTCAATACTCTGAGCTGGATCAGGTTTGGATGGTAGTTAGTCCACATAATCCTCTCAAAAACAAAGCTTCTCTGGCAAAAGACAGTGACAGGTATCATTTGGTTCAACTTGCGGTCGGAAATAATACCAAAATTAAACCTTCCAATGTTGAATTTTCATTGCCATTGCCTTCTTATACCATTGATACGCTGACTTTTTTAAATGAAAAATACCCTAAGCATACATTTGCGCTTATCATGGGAGGGGATAATCTGGAAAATATTGATAAGTGGAAAAACTATCAGCAAATAATGGAAAATTTTGATGTCTACCTGTACCAAAGATCCGGTTACAATGCTGAGAAATTCTCTGATTTTCCACGTGTGAAAAAAATGAATGTACCTTTGCTGGATATTTCAGCCACATTTATAAGACAAGCTATTCATGAAGGTAAATCTGTTCAGTATCTCGTCCCTGATGCGGTACATGAATATCTGGAAAATTCTGCAATGTATAGATAGCAATCACTTTAAGATTAAAATATTTCATTTGTAATACTCTGAATTCTATTTATTCCGTTATTACTTTTATAATATCCTATAAATAATTGATGAATATATGACAAAAATAAGTTTTAACCTTTTTGTTCTGTTATTTTTTACGATGACGGATTTGTCTGCCCAAAGTTTATTGCCTATAGGTCATTGGAAATCTCACCTTTCTTACAAAGAAGGAATGAATATAACTCAAAGTCAGGATAAAATCATTTATGCATCGAGTAAAGGAATCTTTACAATTGATAAAGAAGATATTTCTGTTACGTTTCTATCAAAAGAAGACGGCCTGTCGGATGTGAATATCAGAGGTTTGTATTATGATCAAAAAAACCTTCAACTGATCATAGTGTATAAAGACAATAATATTGATATCATCAGAGATAATGATATCATCAATATCCCTTTTATAAAAACGAATACCAGTATTCTGGGAAGTAAGACGGTTAATGACTTTTTTATATCTGGCGAAAACAATGCTTATTTTGCAACTGATTTTGGAATTTTAGGATTTGATCTTAATAAACTGGAATTTCCCTTTACCACCTTTACTGATCTTAAAGTTATTGCTGTTGCGGAATTATCAGGTACGTTATATGCTGGTACTGATGATGGTTTATATAGTATTCCATCAAAAGGAAGCAATATCTCTGATTTTAACATATGGCAATCAATAGACGCTGATGCTGGTCTGCCTCAATCCTTTGAGGTGAAATCTCTGGCAGTAAAATTCAACCATTTGTATGCATTGATAAATAACAAAGTCTATAAAAGAAATGACAATGGTAATTTTAATATTATTTACGCACCTACAAATGGAGGGGATATTATAAATTACCTTTCAGATGAAGGAACTACTTTAATGATTGGTGTAGAAAATAATAATAACAGTCGTACACTGTTTCTGGATGAATCCGGAAATATTACTGAAAGTGCTACCGGTTGTGTCAGCAAGGGAGTTTATGCTGTCGAAGACGAAAAAGGAAGGGTTTGGTATGCCGATTTATGGGAACCCATTAAGTATACAGAAGGGAAAACAACTGGAGATTGTAAAAAACTATCCTTTCCGGTCCCATTTAATAATGATGCCAGCAATGTCAGATTTAAAAAAAACAAAGCATATTTTGGATCCGGTGGAGTAACAGAAGACTATCAGTATAAATTCACCAGATATGGTTTTTACACCTTAAGTAACAATATTTGGGAAAATTTTAATGATGAAAGCTTACCTTTTAAAGAGAAGGATTTTTTTCATTTATTTTCTTTGGCACCTCACCCAAAATCATCAGAATTGTATTTGGGAAGCTATTACAACGGAATAATTTCATACAATGAAGAAACCAAAGCAGTACAGCACTGGAATAAGGACAATAGTATATTACAGGCAATAGTGGGCGACGAAGCCAGAACTCGGATAGCAGGATTGGTTTTTGATAAAGACGAAAACTTATGGATTTCCAATTATGGTGCCCCAAAACCTCTTGCCGTTAAAACCAAAGATAATACCTGGTACAATTTCAGTGTTCCTGGAAGTACCACTCTTGCAGAAATTGTAATCGACAATCAAGGTAACAAATGGATAGCAGTGGTTGGAGCTGGAAATGGTGTTATCGTGTATAATGAAGGCGCCAAAATTGCTGATCCGACGGATGATAAAATAAGATATATTACAAAAAACAACAGCGAAATCACGGGTAATAAAGTAAATAGTTTAGTGGTGGATCTTGATGGGAGTATTTGGGTAGGAACTGATCGCGGGCCTGTGGTTTTCGATTGTGGAGATCCATTTAACGAATCTTGCAGGGGAAATACCCGAAAAGTAGTGGTAGATGGCATACCCGCTTTGTTGCTTCGAGATGAAGATATCCTTAGCTTAGAGGTGGATGGAGGCAACAGAAAATGGTTTGGAACGCGCAATGGAATATTTGTACAATCCCCTGATGGTATATCACAGGAAGCAAAGTTTGATGTAAAAAACTCACCCCTATTGGACAATAAAGTCACTGATTTGGGTTTTAATACAAACTCCGGCGAAATGTTTGTTATTTCTTCAGGAGGAATTCAAAGTTATAAAACAGAAACCACGGGAGGAGGTAGATCACATGGCAGTAATGTATATGCTTTTCCTAATCCGGTAAGACCTGACTATAACGGACCAATTGCAATAAAGGGATTAGTACGGGATGCCAATGTTAAGATAACTGATATAAATGGAAGATTGGTATATGAAACCAAAGCTTTGGGTGGACAAGCAATATGGGACGGAACAGATTACAACGGGGTCAGAGCTTCTGCCGGTATTTATCTTGTGTTTAGCGCCAATGAAAATACATCACAGTCTTCGGATGCTTTTGTTACTAAAATTCTGATAGTTAATTAATTAAAATTTAGCGTTTTTGATAATCTCGAGATAGTAATTTTCATAACTTGGCAATATCTCGTGTATATCAAATCTTTGGGCTTGCTTAAAGGCATTTTTTCTAAAAACTGCAAGACTTTCTTCATCTTCAAGCAACTCAATACATCGAGCAGCCATGCCATTTACATCTCCTACATCACACATATATCCGGTCACCCCATCGATATTAACTTCAGGTATTCCACCGGCATTGGAAGAAATCACCGGTACTTCACATGCCATTGCTTCCAGAGCGGCCAATCCAAAACTTTCGTTTTCAGATGGTAATATAAATAAATCTGCTATTGCCAAAAGCTCTTCAACTGCTTCCTGTTTACCCAAAAACCTGATTTCATCACACAAATGAATATTTCTGCAAAGTTCTTCCATATACTTTCGTTCCGGACCGTCACCGATCAGCAATAATTTGCTTTTTATTCTTTTACTAACCCGTTCAAAAATATGAATGACGTCTTCTACTCTTTTAACTTTTCTGAAATTGGAGATATGAACTAATATCTTTTCTCCATCAGGAGCTATTGCCTTTCTGAAATGGTCTTTATTTGTTTTACGAAATCGACTAAAATCAATAAAATTATGAATGACTTTTATGTCCTTTTTTAATTTAAAAGTATTCATAGTCTCCTGTCTGAGATGTTCGGAAACTGCTGTCACACCGTCTGATTCATTAATACTGAATTCAACTACCGGAGCAAAAGAACTGTCTGTCCCTACAAGGGTAATGTCTGTGCCGTGCAATGTAGTAATAATCGGAATATTTATACCCTGCGACTTTAAAATCTGCTTAGCCATATACGCCACAGCAGCGTGTGGTATGGCATAATGAACGTGTAGAATATCAAGTTTTTCAAATCGGACTACATCCACCAATTTGCTTGCCAGTGAAGTCTCATATGGTGTATATTCAAATAGTGGATATTCCATAGATGTAACTTCATGAAAATAAACATTGGCATGAAATGCAGTAAGCCTTACCGGTCTTTTGTAAGTAATGAAATGCACATCATGTCCTTTGGCAGCCAGACCAAGACCCAACTCAGTAGCTACGACACCACTTCCACCAAAAGTCGGATAACATACAATACCTATTTTCATCTTATTGCAATTGTTTAATAAAATAGTCACATGATATACCCATTAAAAGATCCATGTTTTAAGTAAAAATTTCCCTGGTACTTGATGAGCTAAGTTTTAATATCAATGGTTAACAAAAAATACTTAAAAACGTTTGTTTTGTCCAGAAATCCACACTACTTTACATCATGGACTGGAACAGCAGTATAAAAGGATTTAAGGCTTACCTTCTTCTTGAGAAGTCGCTATCGCTTCACTCAATTGAAGCGTACAATAGGGATGTCGGCAAACTACTGGAGTTTGTCATCATTCAGAAAATAGACCAGACACCGGATAAATTAACGGGGGAACAACTCACTTCTTTTATATATTATATCAATGACCTTGGACTTGAGCCAAAAAGTCAGGCAAGAATCATATCGGGGATCAGAGCTTTTTATAAGTATCTGGTTATGGAAGATATTATTGATAAAGACCCATCAGAATTACTTGAAAGTCCTAAACTTCAACGCACCTTGCCTGATGTGCTCAGTTATGAAGAAATTGATCTTATTTTGAGTTCAATAGACATGTCACAGCCACATAGCCAGCGAAACAGGGCGATGTTGGAGACATTATACGCTTGCGGATTAAGAGTAACTGAATTAATCACACTAAAACTAAGCAACTATTTTCTGGAACAGGGTTTTATTAAGGTTTTAGGCAAAAACAATAAGGAAAGACTGGTTCCTATTGGTGATTCAGCGATAAAACATATCAATTTATACCTTATGACAGAGCGTAAAACTTTGCCAGCGATTGCAAAAGGAGAAGAAGATGTTTTATTCCTAAACAGAAGAGGTAAAGGATTAACAAGAGTCATGATCTTTACTTTGATAAAAAATTATGTAGTATTATCCGGTATTAAGAAAACGGTTAGCCCTCATACATTCCGGCATTCTTTTGCTACACATCTTGTCGAAGGTGGAGCTGACCTCAGGGCAGTCCAGGAAATGCTTGGTCATGAGTCCATCCTTACGACAGAGATTTATACACACGTGGACCGCAAATATTTGAGAGAAACGATGATGAAATACCACCCAATGAGTGTTAAACCTTCACAATAATACAACATTTTGATATAACAAATACGTTAAGATAAAAACGATGATAATGACCCGGATTATTTTTTCAACTTTTATTGTTTTATTGTTTCAGACACAGCTTATCAAGGCTCAAATAAGACTATCCCTAGGAGGCGGTACAAATTTTTCAAATATTAGCATAAATAGTGTTGATTTTATTAAACCCCATACAGCCACAAATTATTTTTTATCAGTAAGACCCGAATTAGGGTTAACAGACAATTTTAACATTGGCCTTGACATACAATTCTCGCGTAAAGGATACAATTTTGATGTAAACGATAATCAGGATATTGCCGGATATAGATTTCAGTACCTTGACCTAATTCCGCAAGCACAGTACAAGATAATAAAGCAACTTGCTCTTTATGGTGGTTTGGGGCTAGCCATCCGAACAAGTGAAAAATATAAGATTAATGATGTTTGGAAAGAGTCTGTTAATAAAATTTTCAACTCATCTGATTTCGCCTACATCCTTGGATTAAGAATATTTCCAATAAATAAGCTTTCTATTCATATACAATATGCTGGCAGTTTAACTTCTATCGCTGATATTGAAATTACAAATAATCAAGGTCAGACCATCGATATTGCAAAAACGGTACTCAAAAATCTGCAGTTAGGAATTGCTTATCAAATATTTTAATTGCTCTTTAGTATAATATTGTCAATTAACCTGACTCCATCTGCCCATATGGCTACACAGGCGACAGCGTAAACAGTATCGCCAATATCGTTGATTGTGGTTAATTTGTGTCCATCTACAATAGAAACATATTCTGGTTCAAATGGGCCAAAAGATAATTTTTTCAGACCATATTCTTCCAACTCCTTTACCGTTTTGTTGACTTGATATTTTTTTATAGCTTTGAGTGTGGAATAAATGATTCCTGCTTTTTCTCTAGTTGAGTCGCTCAACCTATCATTTCTCGAACTCATAGCCAAACCATTTGACTCACGAATAATGGGGCAAATCACCAGACTGGTTTTAATTTTCAATGTATCGATCATATATTGAATGATAGTAAACTGCTGAAAATCTTTCTGCCCCATATATAGTTTATCCGGTGTAACAATCTCGAGCAATCTCTTAACAACCTGTGCGACACCTTTAAAATGATCTGGTCTAAAAGCACCTTCCAAGTTGTTATCTAAACCTCCCAAATCAATATTTGATCCTTTTTCATCACCGTCAGGGTATATTTCAAAAATAGAAGGAGCAAAAACAATGTCAACTCCTGTGGGTATTAATTTTTCAAGATCTGCCTCCAAAGTCCTTGGATATTTGTCAAGGTCTTTTTTATCATTGAACTGAGTGGGATTTATAAAAATGGAAATGATAGTAAGATCATTTTCTTTAATTGATTTTTTTACCAATGTAATATGACCTTTGTGCAAAGCTCCCATTGTTGGCACAAACCCAATCGTATGTCCTTTTTTTTTGTTTTTCTGAATTAATGTAAGTAAATCACTTGTTTTTTCAATAACAGCAACCATCTTAAATCTTTTTGTTTTGATTAAACCATTTTTTGATCACTTGTTCTGCCGGTTTATCCTGAGGAGAATAATCTTTTTCAGGATACCCTTCATGTCCCATTCCATCAGGAAACCATTTCCATAAAAACCCACCGGCCCAAAACTCTTCATTGTTGAGTGAGATCCAGAGCGCATCATATGCATTACTCTGTGCAAAATGATTGATGTTCAGGTTATGTTTGGATTTTTCTATTTCCCAAGCTTTTCCAGCACAGCCGTCCACAGACATATATCCATATTCTGTAAAAATGATCTTCTTTTTTTGAGAAGATGAAAATGCTTTTAACTTTCTTACTATCGGTTTCCATTCCTTGACCAATAGTCCCACGGTAGGATTTTTCGCATCTGATAATGGAAAATAGCTGCTTATACCTACAAAATCGAGCTCTTTCCAGACACCGATTTTATCATAACTATCCCAATTGGCTGAATATGTAAGTTGACCCTTGTAAATCTGTCTGATTTCTTTGATGAGACTCTTCCAGAATTTTTCTCTTTTTACAATGGCTATATTGAACTCCGTTCCCACACAAAACATTTCAACATTGTGTTTGACAGCAACATTAATATACTCCAGAATGAATTTACGATAATTAACCTCCCATGTTTTCCACTTTTCTTCAGAATCAAAATCCATTTCTCCCACCCAGCCACCACCAATAAACACCTGTGGTTTCAGCATGACCTTTAATCCCTGATTTTTCGCTTCAATAATACATGTTTCGATACCCTCTATTTTTTCTCCCCACCATTGTCTGTCGAGGTTATATCTGATGTCAGTGCCTCCTTTTTTTGTAAAACCATATGGCACAAACGATACCCATTCGGTATTAATATCCTTCAAGCGCCTGAACGCTGACGCTCCAATAGCTTTAGGTGGGGCAACAACTGTTATGCCTTTTATAGGTAATGGTGTATGTATGACGGATTTTTCAAAATCACTTCCGGAAACAAATGCAAAAAGCAAATTTATTAAAAAAAGGAAGGAAATTAAAAAGAATGTTTTGGTTTTTATAATCTGCATTTTTGCATTTATGTGAATATCGTAAGATTACTTTTTCTTTTTTCTTTTAAGTTTTGGGTGTACCAACTTCATTTCTTTAATAAGGTGTTCAGCACCTGCATATTTGTCTATCACCCACAGGATATAACGGACATCTACCATGATATTTCGACATATGCTCGCGTCATAATTGATATCACTCATGGTGCCTTCCCATACCCGGTCAAAATTTAAACCTATAAGATTGCCATATGCATCGATTGCAGGACTACCTGAGTTTCCCCCAGTAGTGTGATTAGAACCTAAGAAACATACCGGTAATTTGCCGTTTTTATCTGCATATTTACCATAATCTTTGGCTTTGTACAGTTCAAGCATTTTTGGCGATACGTCAAATTCATAATCTCCCGGGATATATTTTTCAATCACACCATCCAGATATGTGACGGGATCGTACCCTACCGCATCTCTTGGTTTGTACCCATTCACTTGACCATAAGTAACGCGCATAGTACTATTGGCATCCGGATAAAATCTCTTCTCTTTAAATACATCCATCTGGGCTTTAGTATACATTTCAAGTTTAAAATCTATTTCCTTTCTTAAGTTATTGTACGGTGTAGAGATTTCTTTGCTATAAAAATCTGACCACTGTGAAGCAAGTGCATAAATCAGGTCACTTTTTATCGCTGCAATTGCTTTGGATGACTCAAGTGAAAAAATTTCAAAAGCTTCCTTTTCGGAAGTAAAACTGCTAAGAATGTATTGGTCCTTAACCATTTGGTCGTATGTTTCTTCCTCCGACATACCAAGGTTTTCCCGGTTCAAATATTCTGGAATAAACTTTTTTTCCAGTTTATTTACATACATGGTAAGTAATGCACCAAATTTTTCCTGGTCAATCTGACTATCAAAATTCTTATAAAAGTTCACACTAAATTCTTTGACTTTTTCAAGTTCAGTTTTGTATACTTTATCGCCGTTTTTTTCATATGCGGTGACAAGTCTTTTTAAAGTAGACATGTAAGTAGTTAACTCAACATTTCTCTGCACTATCTCGCTGTAATAATCTCTGGCAAGTGCATAAGGATCTATATCCATGAAAAGCCTGTCAAGATCCTTTAATAAATTATTGTAAGGGCTATCCTGTTTTAATCTTCTTTGAAATTCAGCTTCATAATCCATTTTTTTCTTAATGGCGTCTGTTTTCTCCAGTCCTTGAGACTCACCAATCCATTTTTTCCAATAATTTGCAATTGTTGCATATTTTGACGCATATTTTATTTTGACAGCTTCATCTTCCCTCATATATTTATCCATAATTTTGAGTGAAGTTTCTCGTATTGCAATCTTTGCCGGATTAAGTGTTTTGACTATTTGAGTGATAGCAGATGAAGGCAGATATTGATTGGTTTTACCTGGAAAGCCGAAAACCATTGTAAAATCTCCCGCGGAGATTCCGTCTAATGAGATGGGTAAAAAATGTTTTGGAGTGTAAGGGACGTTTTCGGGAGAATATTCTGCAGGTTTATTATTTTTTCCTGCATATATTCTAAATAGAGAAAAATCCCCAGTATGTCTCGGCCACACCCAGTTGTCCGTATCGGATCCAAATTTACCGATCGATTCAGGAGGTGCTCCAACCAGTCTTACATCCTTATAAATGGTGGTAACAAATGCAAAATATTGGTTTCCATCAAAAAATGGTTTAATAATTACTTCCTGATAGCTTTCCAGTTGATATGACTTACGTATTTCACTCAGATTTTTGTCTAGTACGGATTGTCTTTCTGTAGCAGACATACCATCATTAATACCTTTAAGTACTTTTGTGGTAACATCATCTATGTAGTCAATAAATGTTGCCGTAAGTCCTGCATTGGGAAGTTCTTCACTATTACTTTTGGCCCAGAATCCATTTTTTATCAAATTGTTTTGGACTGAAGAATGAGATTGAATTGCATTGAATCCACAATGGTGGTTGGTCAAAAGAAGGCCATTGGAAGAAATGATTTCCGATGTGCAAAATCCGCCAAAATGAACAATAGCGTCTTTTAATGAACCTTTATTGACACTATAAATATCTTCGGCAGAAATTTTCATTCCCATGCTCTTCATTTCCTTTTCATTAAGGAGTTTTAAGAGCTGTGGTAACCACATGCCTTCGCCCGCATAAGAAGAACTAAAGATAAAAACCAAAAGTAAGGAAAGTATGAATCTATATTTGAAAAACATACGTTGAATTTAAATTTTAAAATCTCACTTAAACAAAGAGCAAAAGTAAGAAAATTATTGTTCACAAATATGCATTTGTTTATTTTAAGACTTCAGATCAAAATACAACTGATTTACAAATAAAAAATCCAAAAATAAATCAAGGTTAAATTTACGTTCAGAATGTTTCAACTTATTTGCTTATAATTTTCAACTTATTTTTTGAGAAAATCTAAATACACTTTATATTTTTATAAAACAAGTATTATTTTTAATTAGAGAGTTTAATTCGAAGAATTTATTTTGACTGAATTTTGTTATATAAGTTGAAAATAACATAAATATGAATACATTATTTAAAGTAGGAAGTATCATTCTAGTGATAGCAATTTTATTCTCTGGTTGTGCTCAGAGAGAAAACATAGATGCCTGTATTTCAGAAGAGACGTATGGGTTTTTAGGTGGTATTTGGCATGGCATCATTGCACCGTTTGGTTTGGTGGGTATGTTATTTAAAGAAAACATTACGGTTTTTGCTACCAATAACAATGGGTTATGGTATTCTTTTGGATTTCTGATAGGTAGTGGTGGTTGGGGATTGCTCGCTGGAAAAACAAAAAAGTAGGTCGATTTAAGTTTTAATGTACTCATTTTGTCCTATCTTGTGGTCAGAAATTGCTAAACATTTTTTTGAGCGGGTCACAATTATAATCTATGCGGATAATTAAACTTTTAAAAAATATTACTCCGGCATTGTTTCTGGTACTATTTTCATGTATTGATACTGAAAAAGAAACAGCATTTGGCTTGAGTGAATCAGAATATGAGATTGCTGTGCCTATTGTAAGTACAAAGGTTACTGTTGCTAAAATTGCAGAAGTTTCAAAAGGCAATACAGGTTTAAGAATTTCACCAGATGGAAAAGCTACCGTTTTGTATAATGGAGAAGTGATCAGACGGACATCAGCGGTTATTTTCCCTCCATTTCCTGGACTATTTCCTTATCCGATCCTAGACACTCTTTTTAATGTAAAAATAATTCCCAATAATAATTATCTATTAAAAAAGGCTGTTTTTAGAGATACCAAAATAAGTTTTAGTTTTGAAAATGCAATTCCGCAGGATGTTAAAATAAAAATGCGGATATTAGAGCTGACAAAGAATGGTCAGAGATTTGAGCGCGACTTCATATTAAAGTATAATAATTCAGTACCTCTAAAGCTTCAAACTGAACAGATTTCAATAGATGGCTGGACACTGCAAAGCGAAACAAATTCTCTTACCTTCCATTATGATGCAATCCTTTCGGACGGTCAGAAAATAAGACTGGATAATGCACAAATGAATTTTGATGTTATCAAGTTTTCTTATCTGGAAGGTTACCTAGGATATCATGTGATTGCCGAATCAGGAAGTATCATTGATATAGGATTATTCAACAAATGGTTGAGTGGGAGTTTTGATTTTGAAGACCCTAAAATTAAAATAAGTGTTGACAATGGATTTGGTTTGCCTGTCAGATCAAAAGTCAATAAAATGGAACTGACATCTATTACTGGAAATCTTGTAAACCTTGAAAGTAGTTTAATTAATACCGGTTTTGATTTTGCATACCCGACTTTCTCTGAGATAGGAACCATAAAAAGAACATTTTTTGAATTTAATAAAGATAACTCCAACATAAGAGAAGTTTTCAATGAAAAAACAAAAACGATTGCTTATGATATAAGTGCCCTTGTTAATCCTGAGCGGGATACTACAATAAAAGGGTTTATTACGGATGAAGGTTATTTTTTGGCAAACGTAACGGTAGAAGTACCACTCAACGGATCTGTCAATCAGCTCGTAGTTACGGATACACTTGACATAGATCTGGATGATTTTGAAGAAGTACGTTCAGCGGAGTTTAAAGCCATAACTTCCAATGATTTCCCTGCTGATATGAAGGTTCAGGCTTTTTTTCTGGATGAATCAGGAAATAATATAGATCAACTTTTTAGTGGTGACGGACTAAAACTGGCTGCTGCCATCATTCAATCCAACGGAAAGACCATACCCGGAGCCGAAAAAATTGACTATATAATTTTTGATCAGCAGCGTTTTGAAAAAATTAGAAAATCAAAAAAACTCGTTCTTTTAGGCAGTTTTAATACTACGGGCAGCGAAATGAAAAAGTCCTTGTGGATCTATGATACATATGGTTTGGGGCTAAAATTAGGGGCCAAAATAAAATATAGAAAAAATTGATATGGTAAAGTATAAATTATTTCTGATCCATATTTTTGTTTGTATGGTAACTGTGTTTAATGCTCAGGATATCAATCTTTTACATCTCCAAGGATCTATGCCTGGTACTTTTCTCAATCCTGGATTATCACTAGATAAAACGTTTAATGCATCATTGGGAGGATTTCAACTTTTACTGGGTACAGATGGCCCTCCAATTAATTCTCTTACCAGTAAAAATACTTCAGACGAGAGATATATTGATGTAAAAAAGATAAATGATAAACTTAGTGATTATCACAATATTTTTTTTACTAATGACATCCACACATTGGACTTAGGTATGAAAATCGGTGGAATTGTGGTCATGGGTGGACATAGCTTCAGATCTTCCGCAAATGTAAGGTACCCAAAAGGTTTACTGGAAGTTGCTGCTCAGGGAAATGCTGCATTTATTGGTCAGCAAATCCAGATAGGTCCAGCTTTAGATGTTTTAGCTTATAATGAAATTTATCTTGGAATTCAAAAAACATTAGGAAATTTTACAGTAGGTTTTAAAGGAAAATTGCTTTATGGTACCGCATCTATTAGTACAGAAAGCAATGATGTTCGTTTTAGTACCAATTCAGAATTCTATCAACTCGAATTAAAAAACGACTATCTTATACGTAGTAGCGCATTACTCAGATATAATAGTTTGGATAGCATTACTATTGACTATTCGGGGTTTACATTCGATAATCTTTTTTATAACAACCGCGGATTGGCTTTTGATATGGGTGCATCTTTTAAACTGGACGACAAATTTACACTTTCTGCTAGTGCATTGGATATTGGTAGTATATCCTGGGATTTTTTTCCTAGAAAATATATTAGCAAAGGGACTTTTACATTTGAAGGGCTGGACATTGTTAAATATTTAGGGGATACCACCACCATTTCTATTGCAGATACATTACTTAATAAAATAGATGTTACTTCAGAACTTGAAGAGTATTCAACTTTACTAAACAGTACATTTACGCTTGGAGGTACTTATCATATGAACCATCGATGGACATTTAATGCTTTATATCTTCTTAGGAATGATTTTGGATTCAAACGACATTCATTATCAGCATCCACAATGATGAAATTTCCCGTTTTCGATCTTGGTGTGCAGTTTTCGATCTCAAAAAACAATTATTCTTCAGTAGGTGTATTTGGCAGATTAAAGCTTGGACCTGTATCGGGATATCTATCCACAGAAAATATAATCGGAATAGTACGACCATTTGACTCCAGGAATGCTGCTATCAGGCTTGGCATAACAGTTCAATTATAAATTTATTATTTTTAAAAAAAGTGAATAAATGAAAAGTGTATTTAAGTTATTAGGTCTAATTCTCGTAATATCATCATGTTCAAAGGATGAGCCTTTAACACCTGATGAAAAAACAATCATTTGTGAGTCCGATAGATATATTAAACAAATTTTTACAGATACAGAAGTTTTGACTGTAAAATTTGGCTCAAACATAAGCACGCTCGGATTAAATCAGGATCTTTTTATGGATGTTTACCAGCCTGTGGGCGATACTTTGAAAAAACGTCCTGTAGTGGTTCTTGCATTTGGAGGAAGTTTCATCACGGGAGACAGAAAGCAGTTGGCTGATTTAGCCAAAGAAATCGCTAAACTTGGATATGTGACCGCCTGTATTGACTATCGTCTGCTTAGTTTTGCACAATGGCCAATTGACTCCATCAAAGGATTTGATATAGCGATCAAAGCCTCTGGAGATATGAAAGCTGCCATCAGACATTTGCGCAAGGATGCTGCTACAACCAATACGTTCAGGATTGATGCAGATATGATCATAGCCGGAGGAGTGTCTGCTGGTGCAATCACAGCCATACAGGCATCTTACTTTGATATCACAGATAATACAGAAGCGCATATAAAAGCTGCGGTGGATAAAAATGGGGGAATAGAAGGAAATTCCGGTGATGCAGAAAATCTGAAATATTCATCAAAAGTTCAGGGAGTGTTAAATTTATCAGGAGCCATATATCGCCCTTATTTTATAGATGAAGGAGAGCCACCTATCATCAGTTTGCATGGAGATAAAGATGATGTTGTTCCATATGGATATGATTTTGTAAAACCATTGGGTATACCAATTATTAAGCTATATGGTAGCTCTGAAATACATAAACAAGCACAGAAAACAGGGGTAAAATCCACTTTTATAACTATAAAGGACGGAGGACATGAAAATATATATTCGGATGCAAAATTTGCCGCAGAGTTCAATAGTTTTAAACAAAATGCTTACTCGTTCAATAAAGAAATCATTTGTAAGTAATGTTTAACATGATTATAAAACCATATAAATTGAGAAAAAAATTCAAATTCGCTTTGGTTTTACTGGTCTTTATTATAGCATGTAAATCAGATATATCTAAGAATTTTGAGACATCTGGAGATCAGGAAATAGATGCCATCACAAATCAGTTAAATACTGATCCTAAAAATGCCAATCTTTATTATCAAAGAGCTCAAAAATTTTTTGAAAAATCTTCCTATGATAATGCTATTCTTGACCTGAGAAAAGCAATGACAATTGACTCTCTCAACCCTGATTTTTACCATCTTTTGTCTGATGCTTATCTGGATTATTACAATAGTAAGGAGGCGTTAAATACAATGATGAAGGTTTTGACAATATATCCGGAGAGAGTAGCTTCTTTACTAAAACTGGCAGAACTTAAATATATACTTGAAGATTATGATGGATCTATTCTCACTTTAAATGAAGTAGTTAGGCTGGATGCTCAAAATGCAGAAGGTTACTTTATGCTTGGTATGAATTTCAGATCAATAGGAGATATAATAAGGGCTATGAATGCATATCAGACCGCAGTAGAGATGGATAGTGGACTTACAGATGCCTGGATTATATTAGGTGAAATGTACGAAGAAAAAAAAGACCCCAAAGCACTTAGATATTATGAAAGTGCAATCATTAGCAACCCAAAATCGATGCAGGCTGTTCATGCCAAAGCGTTTTATCTACAAAATCATGGCGATATACCGGGCGCACTAAAACTTTACAGGGAAATAATAATTACGGACAAATCATATGGAGACGCTTATCTGAATTCCGGCCTATTATATTTAGATACGGATTCTATTGCAAGGGCTTACGAACAGTTTGATTTATTGACAGGTGTCGTTCCGACCTATTATATGGGCTACTATATGCGAGGTGTAGTAAATGAAAAGTTGGGAAAAAAAACCCAAGCGCTTGAAGATTACGAATCGGCATATAATTTGAACAAAGAAGATAAAAGAGTGCTGGATGCACTTGAAATGTTAAAAAACCAATAATTTATTAATTAACTAATTTTTATAAGATGAACAATTTTTCTAAAGTAATTGCAGGTGTCATCAGATGGGGTAGTTGGGGGTCAAAGATGTCATCATCAAAGATGGCATCCATGATCAACTCATGTGTTGAGTTTGGCGTTACGACATTTGATCATGCAGACATCTATGGAAATTACACTACAGAAAGAGAATTTGGAGATGCCCTTATTTTGAGTGGCGTACCAAGGGATCAAGTACAACTCATCACAAAATGTGGCATCATAAAACCTTGTGCCGAAAAGCCTGGTTTTCAGATTTCTCATTACAATACATCCAAACGGCATATTATAGAATCGATAGAACAATCTCTGGAGAATCTTAATACTGAGTATATTGATGTATTAATGATCAATAGACCGAGCCCAATAATGAATTATCAGGAAATTGCAGACGCTTTTTACATACTTAAAGAGTCGGGTAAAGTGAAGGATTTTGGCGTCGTAAATTTTTCTCCTGATCAGATCAGGACTATGTCAAAATACTATCCGATTATGTCCAATCAGATAGAGGTTTCCATGACACATCTAGGACCATTGTACGATGGGAACATTGATACTTGTGTGGCTCATGATATGATACCAATGTCTTGGTCGCCATTAGGTGGTGGATCCATCTATACAAATACCAAAGCAGGCAATAAACTTGAAATGAGGCTTCAAAAACTGGCGGATAAATATGGATGGTCATTATCTGATATGGCATTGCTATTTTTAATGCATCATCCTGCAGGTATTTTGCCGGTTGTTAATTATGCAAAACCAGATAAAATCAAAGAATCTGCTGAGTTGCTGGATATGGTACTAAGTAATGAACAATGGTTTGAAATTTTGATTTCATCACAAGGCGAAGAATTACCATAGGAAAGTTTACGGTTAAGATAAATAAATAAGATAAAATGGCTGTTATTCAATGATGACAGCCATTTTTATTTCCTTCGTACCAATCATGTTTGTCAACATTTTAGCTTCCGTTTGGGAATTTCGCAACCAGAGTGAACACATTACTGATATAGATTATAGTGCTTGGTTAACAGTCGTTGCGGTATTTTTTTTCATGAGTTATGTTAATATTGAGTCGGTAAGAATTATTTTAGTTTGAATGGAATCATTGTGGGCAGTGAGATTGGGAGGGTTTTTATTTTACAGGATTTACAAGATGGTCAGAGACACCCGCTTTCATGAATTCAGAGCGAGTAAATCTGGGTTTTTAAAATTTTATTTACTTCAATCCATAAGTATCTGGATTATCGCATTGCCTGTAATGACTGGATTGATTGTAAAGGATCTAAAGATTGTTGTTCGTGACATTTTAATATAGGCGTTAGGCTGGGTTATAGAAAGTATAGCTGACTGGCAAAAATTTATTTTTGAAAATTCAGGTAATGCTTCTGGATTTTATGCAAAATAGTTTATACTAAAGAGCAAGACATCCCAATAATTTTAAAGAAATTTCGGATTGGGTAGGACAATTCCAGTATGTGGCCCCTTCATTGGATGGGTAGATGTGGTGGAGCATTGTGAGTCCCCGTGGGTAATCATGCATCTTGCAAAGGTCAGCGGAATTCCATTGATAGAAATAGCCAATCTGAGTAAATACAAAGACAATCTCTTTTCAAAAATATATACATCAATCCTAGAGACTTTTCCTTACTTATATTAACGTCATTTATTTAAGCACGTGATGAATCATGCTGAAATTGTATACAGAAAAATTATAGTCTTTTAATCATAGGTTTTCATCCTTACCTGAAAATTTTGATGCTATATTTTTCTTTATCAGTAAAGAAATGTAAAATATAAACACCTAAAATAGAATCCAAATTTAAATCAATTTCTATTTGATCGATGGCTGACGACTTTACAGAACTGCAAATGATACGGCCGGAAATATCCGTAATAGTTATACGTCCTGCAAGCATGGAATTAAAAATCAGTTGATCGTTTGTTATCAAATAGTCAAAGGGAGCCTTTACAATTTCTGTATTGGTAGAAGACGAAAAACCTGGTATCATAAAATCTCCAACCAAAGGAAGGTGATCTGAAGCTATTGGGACATCATCTTTTTGGATGCCTGACAATGATAATTGTTCGGTCGTTAATGAAGGTGACCAAAGCGCAAAACTATTTTTCATTTCAATTACAGACCCTGAATATATTAAATAATCCAGCCTTCCGGCGGAATATTTACCAAGTTCATTATACCATGTAAAAGTGGCCGACATATTGTTTGTCAACGGAATGGCGTCTTCAAGATCAGTATCATCCCAATCTGGATCAAAATCAGGGCCATAAATGCTATTATCGGCAATATTTCCCGTCAGAAACGTCTGTTGTTGCTGCCTCAGGCCTACCAGATTCATATCTCCTGCTATAATTATTGGTGTATTTTGTGGCGTCTGGAAAGGGGAAATTCCAAATTTTATTCCTCTTATAAAAGACATAATATTGTCAACCTCCTGTTGTCTTTGTAATTCATTGTCACAACAAGGTAGGTGAGCTACTATGAAAACAAGTTTTGACCTACCCAAATCTATCAGAAATGCACCGTTACCATTGATACTTCTCCTATTGATTACGGGATATCGACTTACAACACGGATATCCGGACTCGACCCATCATAGTACCATTTCTGACTTCCGGTGGATGGAAGGTGACTTTCTACTAATGTGGCAGTCTGTTCTGGAGATCTGTCATATATCTCACAAAAACCAATAATATCCGGACTCAATCCTTTCAATATTCTTCTGTAGTTTTGTTGAAGTGAAGGTTCAAAAAAATTGTCTCTGAGTACATTGTATGAAAGCACTCTTAAATATTCAGTTTTTTCTTTTTTTATAGAAAATGTCGAAGGAGCAAAAATTTTATTTTTATCAAATATAAAGCTATACCCACCATTAGAATCCGGTGCCCTATCCCCTGCTACTCCTTCATCAGAAATGATAACTTTTATTGTATCTGACATTTTAAACTGAGTACCGCCGATAGAAAATGTGCGTTTAATTCCCATTTCAAATATTTCGCTGGTCACTGTTGGTGATGTAATAAGTCCAATATCATTATGGAAAATTGTATAAGTCGAGGAGCCGGTGTGTATTCGACCGCTCCTTGTACCAAGAAAGTACACTAAATCTGCGCCTATACCGTATTTATTAATTCCTGTAGAAGAATTATTGTCTAGGTCAATAAAAAGGGTCATATTGTTATTTTCCTGAATGTTTATCTCCTTATTCAGGTCAAAATACAAGTAAAGATTTCGATCATCATTGCTGATTTTTATATGCGTAAGATCTATTCCAGAGCTGTTGTTGTCACCTAATTTGTCTGTAAAACTATAGTTCTGATTATTCCAATCATCAAACGATTCATCAAGCAAGATTTGCTGACAAAAGGACACACTAGAAAATATGAAACCTAAATATAATAAGAAATAAACTTTCAAATTAATATGTTTGAGGTAAAAACGGTAAAGATACAGTTTAACAAGATAAATCAATCCGGGTTTTTAGTTTTAACTTTTTCTATTAATAAAATAACCCCATATATAAATATTAAAAAAAAAATCAATTTTATATTATCAGTTTTATTACTTTTGAACCTATGTAGATTTTTAATCCGCATTTATTAAAATAACCGTCGAAACAATTTAGATGTATACAAATCAAATCAGGGCATTATCATGCCTTATTTTACTTATTTGTCTATTAAGCAACTTTTTATCCGGACAAAATAGTGATGCTCCTAAACAACTAAGCAGGACATTTTATCTTAAAAACTGTTTTATCATCCCTCAACCCGGATCACTTCTATCCGGACAAAATGTAATTATCAAAGATGGATTTATTTCAGAAATCGGAACAGTTTTAAAGGTTCCTTTTGATGCACAAATTATAAAAGCTGACTCTTTGTATGTTTATGCTGGCTTTATAGATGCACATTCTAATACCGGTATTACCAAACCTGAAAACAAGGATCGTCCAAAAATTCAGGATCCGGGCAATCCTCCCAATGATGTGGCAGGCATTACTCCTCAGGTAAGTGGTTCTGACTTATTCAAATCCGGAGATAAATCTGTCGCAGATATGAGATCAGCAGGTTTTGGGATAGCTCAGGTTTCACCAAGAGGACTTATGCTGCCAGGGCAAAATAGTATTTTTCTTTTAGGCGAAGGTGCCAACGATAAGATGTTGCTAAAGGCCAATACTGCACAAAATTTTCAATTGGAAACCAATAGAGGGGTTTATCCTTCTACCTCAATTGCTGTATTAGCCAAATTCAGGGATTTGTATAAAAATGCCAATATAACCGGAATGCATGAAGAAAAATTCAAGCTTAATCCTACCGGACTTTCCAGGCCTGATTATAACAAAGAACTGATGGCGCTTTACCCGGTCACCATAAAAAAAATGCCACTTTATTTTGTAGCACCGAGAACCAAAGATGTTCATAAAGCTTTGTCACTAAAGGATGAGTTGGGATTTGACATGGTACTTACAGAGGTTAAACAAGGGTGGCATTATTTGGATCGAATTAAAAAAAGCAATATTCCTGTTTTGCTTTCGCTTGAATTACCTGAAGAAGAGAAAAAAGATACAAAAAAGGAAGGTGAGTCAGCTGAAAAGAAAGACTCTATCGCATCAAAAGAAGTAAAAAAAGAAGTAAAAGAAGAAAAAAATCCTGAGAAGGATGGTTTTGACCAGAAAAAGGAAGCATCTATTAAGCAATACCTTGAGCAAGCTGGATTATTTGAAAAACAAGGTGTAAAATTTGCATTTTCCTTTATGACCGTCAAGACAGCAGATAT
>JBBRVQ010000052.1:0-30278 GCA_038246735.1 Chitinophagales bacterium | reverse complement strand
AGCTTAAACGATTTACCTTCATATGTATAACCTTGATCGTGCAGCATAGTAGCCAATGTATCGTCTGCTCTTGATATCGTTTGGTATATCCATTGTTGGATAGCATACTGATAATCCCAAGGTACGATGAGATGAGGCTGGTGATGTAATGTTATTTTTAGTCTCATTTTGTTGGTATAGTTAGGAGTTTAGATTACTATAGCTATAGACACCAAATTCTATGGCTTGCCATGACGGAGCATCACGATTTATTTTTTCTATACAGGTCTTAAATAATCCTGCTTTTATATCCATCATACGACTGAGAATGGCATTGTCTTCTGCCGGAACATACCCTATTTTTTGGCCAGAATAGGTCAGGGCTATTGCGCATGGATCATATTTATTTTTTGGCTCTCTGACTAATTCCAGCTGATCTCCAGGGGACATGACATTCATCAATATCATGCCGTCCGTATAGACCACTCCTCTGACATAGTTACCGTATATTTTTATCTTTTGATGCTGTGTATCACGTGAAGGCTGTAGCGGCAACATGCCAATACCTGCGCCAAGGGCCATTAATTTTTTTAAAAACTCAAATCTTTGCATATTGAATAATTTTATAAGGCAAAGATAAACCAGACCATTCTCAAATATTGAGAATCATTTTTTCTTTTATCTTTTTTGTCAAATATTTTTTGAAACCTTCATCATTTACTACTTTTATTTCCGTCAGCAGGCCTAAGACAAATCTCCCGATGCCTTCGTAACCACAGACCTTTGTACTGAATGTAAAAGGAAAGTTGCTGTCCGTATTTTCCAGCACAGATTGTCTTACTGAAGGGAATTCTTCCGCCAGGATTGCAGCGCTTCTCTTTGTCAATAAAATTCTGATCTCAAAATCCAGGCTTCCCGCAAAGCCAAAAGTATCAAGTATCGGTATATCTTTAATCATTATCTCAGTATTGTCAATTGTGACAGGCTCAATTTCACCAATTCTTGCTAATTTAAAAACCCGTAGCATTTTTTTTTCAAAATCATAAGCTGTAATTGAAAGTTTGTTTTCATCAAAATGCAATGGCAATACTGTTCTGTCTCTGGTAGCTGAACCTTCAGACGTAGATTGATAATTTATCAGCGTCACCGCTAATTGATTTTCGATGGAATGCAGTAATTGTTGGATGATTTTAAGAAGCTTTGCTGCTCTAAAACCTTCTATATCAGGTGTTGTATGATGTAATTTCAGTTTTTGGATAATACTGTTTACCAGTGCAGGGCTGTCATTTTTACTTTTTAATACGCCTATGATAAGCTTTTTTTCACTTTCGTTCAAATGAGCATAATGATTGCCCATATTAATTTTGTATCGATAATGTTCATCTTTATCTATGTCGTATCCAATGTCTTCCAATACCTTTATATCACGGTACACAGTCTGAATACTGATGTTGAGTATCGAAGCCAGTTTCTCTACCGTTTTGGGAGGGTATTCGGTCAGGTACTGGATTAATCTAAATATGCGTTGGATTTTTGAAGGAAAAGTTTCACCCATAGTTTGCTGTCATTTAATGGGTAAAAATAAACCTATTTAGCTGAAAATGCAAGAATTATGACGTAATATTTCTTCAGGTTTCAGAAATTTATTGCCTTGAAAATAGCAGGAAAAACTTTATCACCAGCCAGCATGCTAATTTGTCATTCAAAATTTACCAATTTAGAGGTAAAATAGATATAAGTGATATTTTCAACTTACCCAAATCAATCTTCAAATAGGTCATCCAACTTTCCCGTCTTCTTCAACTTGATAAAACACCTTGCTGCTGCTACAACATCCGCCCTTGCATTTCCAGATGGTCCATAAGTCTGACCAAAACAAGTGCCATGCAGTTCAGGCAGAGTAGGGTATTTGTATCCTCCACCTTTGGATGGTATTTTACAGTAGTAAGTACCTTCTTCCATCAGGCAGTATCTTTTCTTTGAAAACATATTGATGGTTTTTTTGCTACGGACATATTCTGCACCCAATACATTTTCATTATAATTGAGATTGTGTGCAAAAATGTATTCTGCCTTTTCAGCACTAGCGGTAAACCTGTCCAGAATAGTAGTCAGTTCCACACTTTTTTTGATAATATCTTCATCATCTATGTGCGCTTTGGTTTTTGATTTATCATCGATGGTAAATCCCAATGGGATAGGGATATTATCAAAATCTTCTATTGGTTTGTAATCTTCACCCAATAAGATCCAACTGATATGAAGTAGTCTCGGCCAGGAATCAATATCTGTAAAGTTGGCTTTGAAATTGGTGTAAGTTGCCATCGCCGAACAATCAAAAATCAGGTACATAAATTTATATGTTGTTATGTTGTAAAAAGAGATGCATAAATTTTTTCAGGCAAGCCGGCTGATATACTTTGTGAAAATGATGTTTTTTTAAAGGTATCACACCTTACTGCATCAACATGAAAATATCCTCGTTGGTCGGTGCTGCAATACACCCCGATACTATCTATATCTTCCGAATTTGCCAACTGAAGTACCTTCCTTTCGGTATTGGAAATTTGTACCATATCCGCGTTATGAATGTTTTTTAGTAACCTGCGGGTCTTAAGATCTTCTCTATGTGTTAAGTAAGCGGTGATGCCCTGTCCTGGTGGAGGGATCATTTCTTTTGGGTGGAGTTTTAAAAACTCATATGAACTACCATCAATATTTATGGTTTCATAGTCAGTTTTCGACAAAAGTAAAGCTTCACATTTACCATCTTGAAACATTAAAATCTGGGCTTCCGTACTTAGTCCATTATAAACTAGGCTGATCATCGGGTTCATAGCCAGCAATTGTGCCCCTTGTCTTATAGTTGATACCATCACTTTGCTCCCTGGCTTTATTTTTAGATCACATGTAGGGTCATACGCAGGATGAGAGATCAACAAGCCTTCTCCGGTATGTTTCCGTTCAGAAATGGCAGTGACGACGATATCATCTTTTTTGCGGTGAACGGAAAGTGATGACAGGTCAAAGGAAGCGGTATCAATTTCATTATGTATTAAAGCGTGATGTAATATTTTATTAATACTGGTCAATTTGTCATCAGCTTCGTAGTACTTTATGGTGCAGATTATGTCGTATTTCGCAAGATCTGCTGACATTTTATTTGCCATCATCACTTCGCTAATTCGCTTACCTGCACCTATTCTGAGAGTCTTATCCGCCTGCATTTAGTCTGAAAAGTTGGGTATATAATTTGTGAAAAACAAAATCATATGTGTTTTGTCTGGGTGCAAAGATATAGATAAAAATATGTTGTTTGTCTTTTCTTATTAATTCTTGATATAATTCTCCATAGCAAAACAAAGTTTTGTGTTAACTTTGCCCGATGCAAGTTTCAGCCAGACAAATAGCCGCCTTACTTGATGGTATCATTACCGGTGATCCTGAGGTAACCATAAGTGGACCGAGTAAGATCGAAGAAGGCCTTTCGGGTACCATTACTTTTTTGGCAAATCCAAAATACAAGGATTACATTTACTCTACCCGTGCTTCCATTGTTTTGGTGGATAATACATTTATACCCGACCAACCAGTAATCCCAACATTGATTTTTGTTGAAAATGTATATGTTGCTTTAGCTGTTCTGATGGAAAAATTTAATTCGGGTGTTAGTATAGATTTAGGTATCGCATCGTCAGCTATTGTGCATCCATCTACAGTAATCGGAACCGGAGTATACGTGGATCACCATGTTATTATAAAACCAAATGTGGAAATTGGAGATCACACAAAAATCTATGGTCAGGTTTTTATTGGTGATAATGTAAAGATTGGGAAAAACGTAACCCTCCACCCGGGAGTTAAGATTTATCACAATTGTTTTATTGGCAATAATTGTATAATTCATGCAAATGCTGTCATTGGTAGTGATGGTTTTGGTTTTGTTAAAGACAGCGATGGTAATTATAAAAAAATTCCACAGACCGGCAACGTTGTGATAGAAGACGACGTTGAAATAGGTAGCAATACAGTGATAGACCGGGCATCCATGGGATCGACAAAAATTATGAAAGGGGTTAAACTTGACAATCTTATTCAAATAGCACATAATGTGACCATCGGCGAAAACACAGCGATCGCTGCACAGTCAGGCGTAGCAGGGAGTACTCAGATAGGTGGGAATTGTATCATCGGCGGTCAGGTAGGAATTGTGGGCCATATTCAAATAGCTGACGGGGCGATGGTGCAGGCTCAATCAGGCATTTCTGCATCCGTAAAAAGCCCCAATGCAAAATTATATGGTTCGCCAGCGATTGAATATACCAATTATTTGAAATCTTATGCACTTTTCAGGAGGCTGCCCGAGATCGCACAGCAATTAAGGACTTTGCAGTCAGGAATAGATAATAAAGATCAAAACATTTCTTAAAATAGTATATCCGGAATTAGATTTTATTGTATGAAATTTAAAAATATTTTAAAAAAATCAGTGGCCATTTCGGGAGTAGGCTTACATACCGGCAAACTGGTAGATACCCTTATTTCTCCCGGTGATGGTGGAAGCGGTATACGATTTTTTAGGTCAGACCTTGGTGCTGATGCATTCATTTCCGCTGATGTTTCCAATGTATTTACCACAAATAGAGGTACAACCCTTAAATCAGGGGACGCAACTATTTCTACAATAGAGCACCTGCTGTCAGCACTTCATGCCCTAAATATAGAAGATGCTGTCATTTCAGTCAATGGTCCTGAAATTCCGATTATGGATGGGAGTGCAAAAAGTTTTATGGATTTAATCCTTGCAGCAGGACTGGATAAAACAGAAAGTAACCGGGAAGTTTTTGTAGTGAAAGAAGCTTTCAATTTTACGGATCCTGAGAATGGAGCAGAATATGCGGTTTACCCTGCTGATGATTTCGAACTGAATGTTATCCTCCACTTTGCAGAAAGTACATTGGGTGATATGGTCGCTACCATGAAAGCTAAAGAACCATTTTATAACGATATATCTGACTCACGCACCTTTGTTTTTTTATCCGAAATTGAACCATTATTTGACAGTGGTTTGATAAAAGGTGGCGATATTGATAATGCTGTGGTGATCATAGACAAACAAATGTCAGAGGAAGAGACAGGTATGTTGCGCCAAAAACTGGGAAAACCTAACGCATCTATTGAAGATGGAGTCATAAGCAGTACACCTTTAAGACATAAAAACGAACCAGCAAGACATAAATTGCTTGACCTGCTCGGAGACCTTGCACTATTGGGCAGAGATGTACAAGCAAAAATAGTAGCTACTCGACCAGGACATAAATCGAACGTAGAACTGGCCAGGGTACTCAAAGCCAAATATCTGGAGTACCGGAAAAATATCGGTAAACCTATCTATGATCCCAATAGAGCTCCGGTGATGAGTACGGAAGATATCAAAACATTTCTTCCGCACCGATATCCGTTTTTGATGGTGGATAAAGTAATAGAAATAACGCCTACGTATATAGTGGGCATAAAAAATATAAGCTTTAACGAAGGTTTTTTTCAGGGACATTTTCCTGGTAATCCTGTCTTTCCAGGTGTATTGCAGATGGAAGCACTGGCGCAGACCGGTGGTATTCTGGCTTTAAAGTCTGTGAGTGATGGAGAAGGACAATGGGATACTTATTTTCTGAAAATGGACAATGTTAAATTTAAAGCAAAGGTACTTCCTGGAGACACTTTGATCCTTAAGATGGAATTAATGAGTCCTATCCGAAGAGGTATTATACAAATGATGGGTACTGCTTACGTGGGCAATAAGTTGGTATCAGAAGGTGAACTCACTGCTCAGATAGTAAAACGACAACATGATCAGTAATCTAAGTTATATTCATTCCACTGCCAAATTGGGGGAGAATGTAGTGGTAGAACCATTTGCCTATATTGGCGAAAATGTGGAAATCGGAGACGGTACTTGGGTGGGCCCTCATGCCACTATTCTTGAAGGGGCATTTATTGGGAAAAATTGTAAAATATTTCCTGGTGCAGTCATTGGGGCAGTGCCCCAGGACCTAAAATTTAAGGGTGAAAAATCTTCCCTTGTAGTTGAAGATAACGTAACTGTCAGAGAATGTTGTACCCTCAACAGGGGGACGGAAGCAAGCATGACCACAAGGATAGGGCAGGGTTCGCTTCTGATGGCATATGTTCATGTGGCGCATGACTGTTTTATTGGTAGGAATTGTATTTTGGCAAATAATGTAAATCTAGCCGGACATATAGAGATAGGCAATCAGGTCATCATAGGTGGAATGTCAGCCGTTCATCAGTTTGTGAAGATAGGTGATCATGTGATGATAGGCGGCGGTTCACTCGTCAGAAAAGATGTTCCGCCATATGTAAAGGCAGCAAGAGAACCACTTTCTTATGTGGGTGTCAATTCTATAGGTCTTCGACGCAGGGGATTTACCAATGAACAGATCAATCATATACAGGACATATACCGGATTCTATTTGTAAAGGGCAATAATGTAAAAAAAGCCATTGAGACTATAGAAGTTACCATACACGAATCAGCAGAAAAAGAATATATTCTACAATTCCTGTTGCAAGCTGACCGAGGGCTTATGAAAGGATTTAAGCAATAATGACAGAAATAAAGGTCGAAAAACTATCAAAACGTTTTGGATATCAATGGATCATCCGGGATTTTGATGGTATATTCAATGCGGGACAAACCTACGGTATAACAGGAAACAATGGTAGTGGTAAATCAACTTTAATCAAGATGCTCTCTGGTTTTTTGTCTCCTACCTCTGGAGATATCAGATATATAGTACAAGGAAAAAAAGTAGCTAACGATTTGATTTTCAGTCATATTTCTCTTGCGGCACCATATACGGATCTGATCAATGAGTATACACTTAGTGAGATGTTTATTTTTCACCAAAAATTTAAAAAGTTTAAAACCCTCATTACTTTTAAAGAGTTTGAAGACATCATCAGACTCACTGGCCAAAGGGAGAAACCTCTACAGTACTTCTCATCCGGCATGAAACAAAAGATACAAATAGCGCTGGCATTATTGAGTGATACGCCCTATCTATTGCTGGATGAACCTACCTCTTTTTTGGATAAGGCTGCCAAAAGCTGGTTTGCAGAATTATTGCACCTGCATGCACAAAGCAGAGTAGTCATCATTGCTTCCAATGATGCGTTTGATATCGGACTATGTGGAGAAGTGATTGAATTAGGACATTTATGATGAAATAGAAGCTTTCAACATTTCTATTTTTTTTCTAAGTGCTTTTAGTTGTTTTGTCACTGTATTTTTTTCTTTAGACACCAGTTTTTGTTGATCCAGTTCTTTTTTTGCCCCATCTATAGTAAAACCACGATCTTTCACCAGATGAAAAATCTGTTGCAGCATTTCAATGTCTTTGACAGTATATTTTCTTTCACCCTTGTTGTTCTTACCTGGTTTTAATGCTGAAAACTCTGATTCCCAGTACCTTATGAGTGATGGGGCAACTCCGAAAAGTTCTGAAACTTCACCGATGGAGTAATATAATTTGGTCAATGCAGTGAGATCCATGATCATAGGTTTTGAAATGATACAAATGCAAACTTTTTATTTAACAATCCATCTTTAATTTAGTTTCAGGCCAATATCTGCAATAGACAACGATGATGTAAATCAGAGCTGCAGGAGTAAATTTGCTTTAATGGTGAATAAATTGCACAATCAATGGTAAGGCATAGATTTGGATCATATCAATTATACGCTTAATGATCATTTAAGCAGTAGCACTTTTAGGATAGCGGTGTTTTTTGCAGTTTTTAGCTTAATAAAGTAAATACCAGACTTATACAACCATGAAAGATCAATATTATCGTTATTTTTAATATTTTCAAACGATGTTTTTAACAGTACACTTGTTCATGGTTGCAGTTTATATTCTGATCAATTAAACTGGAGTCTTTACAAGAACAAGGCCCATATTTGGTGATATACAATCCATTTTCATTGGTGGCTTTACACTCATTCAGATACGTTTTACCGTTACAAGCACATACAAGATCAATCCTTTGAAATGTTGAAGTATAGGTACATAATATTGATTTGCCAATAATATCTTTATTTGTACAATCACATTCCCCCTGATAGAAAACTAAAATTCCAAAATGTTTAGTGGCTACACATTCATTTTTATATGTGACTCCATTGCAACCTCATACTGGTTTGTTTAAATTATGCTCCTTTATGAATAATTTGTGTCATAATTTAGTTATAAAAGAAGACATTCACTTTTCGGATAATTTCGTCCTTGAATAGATATAAAATAATAAAAAAACCGATTCGGAAACTAATTTATTTTTATTTCGAGACAATCAAAATTTTAAATAAATTCGAAAATTCGTAATCACACAGGACGATAATTGTCCTTTTTAGCGAGTGTTTTTGCAATCATTTTATCCACAATTTTATCCGGAAGATAAAAAGCCAAAAGTCTGAACAAAATTTTCTTTCTATGCACAAGGTATCTCGTTTTTGGATGGTCAGATTGTATGATTTCAATGATTATATCAGTAACGACTTTCACATCAAAAGCTGATTTTTCCGAATTTTCTATCATTTTATCGGCAGAAGACAATAACTCGCCGTAATCTGTGTCTTTAAACCTATCCAGCGATCCTTTGCTTTTTTTCCATATCTCTGTTTTTATCGGTCCGGGTTGAATGGCTGCCACCTGAATACCAAACATGGCCAATTCTCTTCTATACACATCCGTCATACTTTCCAAAGCATGTTTTGATATACAATAAGATCCATTAAAGGGTGAATTGAAAAGACCCGAAACGGAGCTTATGTTGATGATTTTACCAGGGTTATATTTTTTAACGGTTCCAAGATAGGGTAGAAGCATATTGGTAATTCGTCTCACTGATTTTACGTTGACATCCATTTGTTGTTCAAACTCATCTTCTGTGACGTGTTGAAGTGGTCCTGGTACGGCAATACCAGCATTATTGATCAGACAGTAAAGACCTTCTTTTTCTATTTTGGGAATTACTTTACTGATTTCTGATGTACAAGTTGCAATATCCTGTACATCAAAAACCAATAGGGTACATTGGTCGCCAAATTCGATGTGTAGTTTGTCTGCATCTGCTTGCTTTCTTACGGATCCAATGACATGATAGCCCAGCGAAACAAGGTTTTTAAGCGCATCGTATCCGATTCCTGTGGAGACGCCTGTTATAAAAATATACTTCATAATAAGATGATGATCAATTAAAAAAAGCTGAGAAAGCAGGAAATATCCTATCTTTAATGTGAGAAAAAAATATCTTAAAAATTCACTTTACCTTTGCTTCACGCGATCAAAAGTAATCAAAATTTAGTTTTTACTTATGAAAATAGGGTGATCTTTACAGTTGAGTAGAAGGAAAACATTATTTTTACCTTAAATATTGATTTTATGAAGTGGTATTGCATTATTGTTTTTTTATCTATTAGTATATTTATTTCTGCACAGGGGAGTTTTCAGGACATCATGTCTCAAAAGGAAAGAGCCGTTTGGGTGGACAGTATGCTAGAGTACCGAATGGAGTTCATTCTCCCTGATCTGATGAGAAGAGAAGGTATAGACATGTGGATATTAATCTCTCGCGAATACAATGAAGATCCAGTGATGAAAACCATGCTTCCATCAGAATGGCTTTCAGCAAGACGACGCACCATTATGGTATTTTATGATCCTGGTAAAGGGCAGCCAATTGAAAAAGTGGCCATTGCTAGATATGATGTGGGCAGACTACTCAAAGGCGAATGGAACATTGATGTATATCCGGATCAGTGGGAAGCGTTAACCAATGTTGTCACCAAATATCAACCTAATAAAATAGGAATAAATACATCTGAGTTTTTTGGATTGGCAGATGGACTAGTGAGTACTGAAAAGGATCACTTAGTCAAAGCACTTCCCGAAAATTTCAGATCAAGAATAGTTTCGGCAGAGAAACTGGCCATCGCCTGGCTGGAAACGAGAAGCACTATGGAAACAGATTTTTACAGAAGGCTTTGTGCCTTGAGCAGAGATTTTATTATGCAGGGATTTGACCCGAATTTTATGGTAGCAGGAAAGACTACGACAGATGATATAGTATGGCGCTTACGTCAGCTGGTCACTGATGCTGGCCTTGAAGTATGGTTTCATCCTACGGTGTCTATACAGCGAGCGGATAAAAATAATTTTGACCATTTGCGAAGTTTTTCCGGACGTCCCAAAGAACAGATGGTTCAATACGGAGATTTATTACATGTAGATTTTGGGATTACTTATAATCGTCTCAATACGGATCAGCAGCAACATTTTTATGTCCTTTCTCCGAATGAAAATGATATTCCAAAAAGTATTCAAAAAGCTTTTGCAGCAGCAAACAGACTTCAAGACATACTTACAACACAGTTTGCTTTGACAAGATCAGGAAATGAGATGCTTCTCAATGCATTAAAGCAAGCAAAAGAAGAAAATATCACTGCATCTATTTACACGCATCCTATAGGGTTTCATGGTCATGCAGCAGGCCCGTCTATAGGCATGTGGGATCAGCAAGGAGGTGTAAAAGGAACTGGTGATTATATCATCTACCCGAATACTGCTTATTCTATTGAATTGAATGCAGCAACAGAAATTCCTGAATGGGAAAAGATAGTCCGCATCATGCTGGAAGAAGATGGCTTTTTTGACGGCAATAATTTTGAATATTTTGCAGGTAGACAAACAGCGGTTTATGGATTAAAATTGAAATAGTGGCTGGTAGATTATAGGAAATCCACATCTACGGCATAAGAATCATTCATCAGAAATTCGAGCCCACGTTGAATATCGAAGCCTTCATACACTACTTTGTATAGAACCTGCACGATCGGTAGATTGAGTTTTTCATTTTTTGCCAATTGATTGATTATTTTTAAGGTACGGACTCCTTCTACAACTTCTGTTGATGTAGCCATGATATGATTGAAATCTTCGCCACTTGCAAATCTTTTGCCAAATGTATAATTTCTGCTGTCTTCGCTAGTTGCGGTGGCAATGAGATCTCCGATGCCTGCTACACCCAGATATGCTGCACCACTTGTACCCATGGAGGTCCCAAAATAAATCATCTCTCTGAGTCCTCTTGTGATCAGCAAAGATTGCATATTTTTACCCATACCCATACCAGCCAAAATGCCTGAGGCTACGGCAATTACATTTTTAAATGCTCCCGCTATTTCTGCTGCTTTAAGATCGTGAGATCCAAAAGCAAAAAACTTTTTACTGCTCAAAACAGTCTGACCTAGTTTTATCACTTCATCAAATTCGGAAGCAATCACAGTGGCGGCCGGTTGACCAGAAAGAATTTCTTTGGCAAGATTGGGTCCCGACAGACAACCGACCCTGATGACGTTGCTCTCCTGTCTGATTACTTCAGTCATGGTACATACATCATCTCTTTTAAAATTGAGTTTGAGCCAGTCATCCTCCCCAATTCGACTTACATCCAATCCTTTAGTGCATTGAATCATAATATGAGAAGGCTTCAGAAATGGACAAAAGTCTTTCATCATATGTCTGAAATTGGAAGAGGGCACTACTGCAAAAAGTAACTCACACGCGGAAGTAATCTCTTTAATATCTGTGGTAGCCTTTACATTAAGCCGAAGCTCATTTCCCATATGTTGATGCTTTTCATTTATATCTTTAACCACAGAATCATTTCTGCTATAAATGACGACATTTACATTCCTGGAAAGGATTTTAACAAGTGTGATGCCAAAACTTCCGGCACCAATGATACCGACTGTTTTCATTTTTCGGGTTTATTAAAATGGAAGTTATTTCTTTTTTTTCTGTTCTTGTACCGTTTGTTGTTGTTTCATGGCTTCTTCAAGCCTTGTTGCAAATCCACCTTTTTTCTTGGGTTTGGCTTTTTCTTTCATAAGTTCCGACCTGATTTTGGTTTCATCAAAAATATAGTTTTTGGTGATAACGGTCTGAAGTATATTGATCAGGTTACTGAAAAACATATAACAGGTAAGCCCGGAAGCATAATTATTAAAAAATGCAAGGAACATGACTGGCATGAGATACTGTACATATTTCATCGCAGGATTGGCAGAAAGATCCATATTTTGCATGTTATAGTACGTATACACTATCGTGGATACTGCCCAAAGCAAGGTAAATAAACTCACGTGTGCCCCAAAAAAAGGAATCTCAAATCCAAGATTAAACAAGACATCATAAGAAGATAAGTCTGTGGCCCATAGGAATGGCTCCTGTCTGAATGTAATGGATGCAGGAAAAAATCTGAATAATGCATACCATATGGGCATTTGCAGCAACATCGGAAGACAACCACCGAGAGGACTTACCCCATATTCCCGGTATATCTTCATGGTTTCCATTTGTTGCTTTTGTGTATCGTCTTTGAACTTCTCTTTCAAATGCGCCAATTCAGGTTTTAACGCTCCCATTTTTGCCTGTGAGTAAAGCATTTTGTACATCAAAGGATAAAGCATCATCTTAATAAGAAAAATCAATAAAATGATTACAATTCCTTTACTGCCGATATAATCGGACAAGAAATCAAAAAATGGTCTGATCGCCCACCTGTTGATGGTACCGAAAATACTGGAACCAAAAGGTATAATTTCTTCCAGATTATTATCAAAAGATTTTAATCTCTTAAATTCATTGGGCCCGATGTACAATGCCATTTCATAAACACCGTTGTTCAGATCAGAAATAGGTACGGTTATATCAGATGTTACTGTTTTTACATAGTCAGACGTTTTTATGTCCGTCATTTTTGTGGTCATTATACCACTTTTAAATGGAGCGGTTTTGCCAACAAGTGACGTATTGAAAAATTGATTAACGTGAGATACCCATTCCAGATTTTTATCTTTAAGTTCCTTTGTATCATCAGAAACACAACTACAATAATCAGTGGATTCTTCTTTTTCCTTGAAGTATACGGTGGAGTAATTTTGTTCAAACTGAACCCCTTTTTCATATTTAGTCAGATGGTTTTCCCAATTTAGGGGAATTGAGTTTGTTCCTGTAGCAAGTATACTTCCCAAATCCTTAGTTTTTATGGAGTATCCCAAGGTGTAATCCGTAGGAGATAATTCATATTTTTGTTCGAAGTAACCACCTTTGGCAGTAATGGCTTTAAATGATATGGTGTTTCCATTTTTTTCAGCCGTAAAATATAAATCACCTGTATTGACTGTTTTTGTTATAGATTCCGGTACAGGTAATAAATAGTCAAATTTATTCATCGGACTATTGAGCATTTTTACCAGCTCTTTCCCATCTTTTCCACTACTGTCAGTCACCGTTTTGTAGTGTTTTTTCAGCAATGCTTCCTTTATTTTTCCACCTTTATTGGTAAAAGTAATTCTGATAAACTCGTTCTCAAGTATTTCTTCTTTTAAATCACCTGTTGCTGAAGGTGCAAAGGCCCCATATTTTAAAGTGCTTGCCTCCGAAGAAAGCGTATCATTCACTGTAGTTGTCACAGATGGATTGCCTGGAGTAGCAGTTGCCGCTTCCAAAGTTTTAACGGGTGCTTGATTAACCAATGCAATGGAGTCCTGTATTTGTTTAGCTTTTTCTTTTTCTTCTTTTGATGGCGAGGACGTTAAAGTCCACAACATAAAGGTAGCCATGATCAATACTATTCCTATAATCTGATTTCGTTCCATTATCTCTTTTTAGAAAATTTGCGCAAATGTACGATTTCGAATCGAAATGTACCCACTAAAAGAGATTAAATCAAGGTTATTAAAGACGTAATATATGATTATACAAGCCAGAGGTTCGTATCTCCATTGAATTTATTACATTTGTACTTCACTAAATGCATCACTTATTATGGCCTTACCTGATATTTTCGATAAAGATGTCACAGATCGTCTTAAACAGCGTATTAATAACTTGACTTCAGAAACCAAGCCCCAATGGGGAAAAATGTCTGTGTCTCAAATGCTTGCTCACTGTTGTGTGACGTATAAGTATGTGTATGAACCCGAGCAATTTAAAAAACCAAACTTTTTAATGGCATGGGTTTTAAAAACCTTTGTAAAGAAGGCGGTAGTTAATGAGGTAGGGTATAAACACAATACTAGAACAGGACCTGATTTCATTATCACCGATGAAAAGGATTTTGAGTATGAAAAAAGTAAGCTTATAGATTATCTTTTAAGGGCTCAAGAGGATGGTAAAAAGTATTTTGATGGAAGTGCATCTTTTTCTTTTGGAGTGCTGAATGTGAATGAATGGAATAATATGTTCTACAAACATTTGAATCATCATCTGACCCAGTTTGGAGTTTAACAAATAAATAAAAAAAGCCGTTTGAATTCAAACGGCTTTCTTATTATATCACATTTTATAATTCCTGCTTTACAAAAATTTCTGAACTTGTTGCTCCAGATCAGTTCTTGGATTTATAGCAACAATTTTGCCATCCCGACCTACAAGAAATGTTTGAGGAATACTTCTTACCCCATATTCTCCTGCCGGGGCACATTCCCATTTTTTAAGATCTGAAACATGGCCGTCCCATGCCAACTGATCTTGAGCAATAGCACCCAACCATCTTTGTTTTGATGATTCCATTTGCTCTTTGAGTTGTGCAGCATCCGTAAATCTCTGTGCCGTACGGCTATCTATACCATCCAGAGAGACACTGAAGATATCAAAACCTTTGCTTTTGTATTTGTGGTACACTTCTACCACATGCGGATTTGCTTTTCTGCATGGTCCACACCATGAAGCCCAAAAATCTATTAAAACTACTTTACCTTTGTAATCTGATAGTTTTCTAACTTTACCATCCGGACCAGGAAGTGATATTTCCGGCGCTGGCTCACCTACTTTTATTTTTGCGGCAGCAGCTTCAGATTTGACTTGTTGTTCGATTTGAGCAATAACCATTGCGTATTCCTTGGTAATATCCAGGTCAGCATATTGAGTATTAAGTTTTGCTGACACTTCTTTGTGTAAATCCAAAAACTCAGGACGCAAAGTAAATAGTCTAACTGCAATTTGATAACCCACCAATGGATCTGCAGTTTTACCAGTGAAGGTGGTTAATGCCGGAATATCCATCTTCTGATCTATGTAATCCCTGACCGCCTTAAGATATTGTTCTGTTAGTTTTGAACCAGTTACGGTATAAGTAAAATCATTGAGATCTGTAAGTTTTCCGTTGATAGCGATATCCTTTTCGCTTCCATCCATGATTAATTCTCCTACCTGTTCTCCGATTCTTAGTCTGTAAATCCCTTTTTTAATGCCGTCGGGAAAAGATAATTTGAATTTACCATCTGCTCCGATTTTTTCTTGAAGTATAATATTGCTTTGTTGTGTGATAGAAACACCATCCAGATAAACTGTCATGTTTTCTGCACCACTCAGATTCCCTGAAATCACTGTTCCTTTCAAAGCACCGCAAGAGGTAACCATGATCATAGGAAACAGGAAGATGTAAAATTGTTTTAAAAACGCCATTTCTTTAGATTAAATTTGTTTTGAAATATAATATTAACGCTATTTGCAATATATAAATAGTTACATATGTATTGCAAGGGCAAAATTATACATAAAACCGATATCTTATATAACTTGTTGTCGTAATGAATTACTATATGATTAAGTTTATGAATTTATTAACAATAAATATACAGGTAGCCGGCTTTTATATCTTAATCGGGAGGATAAAGTCGGATTTTTAGGGATTTGTTTAATATATTATCAACTTTTTAGTAAAAAAAATGCCATCATGAAGTAATGTTACAAAATAAATTCCTGGAGGTGCATTTAAAGTAAATTCTCCTTTATTTTGAGCAAAAGGTATAGGTTTTCCATTCATGTCCTTAATATCTTCAATTTTTGCGGAAGGATCCTTAATCCTAAAAAATTCAGAGCCAGGATTAGGGTAAATGTTGTAATCATTTTTTCCATCACTCATTTTTCCGAGAACAAGTTTTGAAAGCTGATCACCATCTATAAGGATTTTTGAGAAATTTGTTAGTTCTATCTCATCATTTCTTCCTTGACTTGGAGTAATGACAAACAAAGGCTGATCTATTGACCCTTCAAATTTTTCTAAAGTTATAAAACGAATACTTTGTTTTGTTTTGTCCACATAAATTGAGTGACCAGGAATTTCAAAATAAGGTGATTTTATACTTACGTCACCATCCAGTTTGGGTATAAACAATTCTATCTGAAGCCCATTTACAACCATATTTTCTGATAAGTAAAATGCTGTGCTGCCTTCGTGAATTTTTGTATATATTGTTACGATGCTCCTTGTTTCTGTCTCTTTTTTATTTGCGCCATTTATATCGCCTAGGTAAGTAGCCTTAAAATCGATATTTCCATCATATTTCATAATGTCAAACACTTCATTTACAGTTTTTAAATCAGTGACATTTTTAATAGTATCTGTTTCTGCCGCAAATCTCCAATTGGCTGAACCTTCATCTCTCGGTTGTAAAATCATTGTTTTTAACAAATCTAGATCTGATATTCTGATTTTATTATCCCCATTCAGGTCGGCAGCCAAATATTCAAAATTGATCAAATGTCCAATTCCCATAATATAGTTTTGAAGCTTTTTTATATCCGCTATATCTATCCTGTTTGGGTAGAATGTTGATAATTCAGGTCGAATAGTATAGTCTGAAAATAGTGAAATACCTGCCCATTTAAATTTACCATCTTCATCTGAATGTGAGACCATCGGATCCATTCCTGTTCTGCTCAGAGATATTTGTGCGTTCTGGATTGGGTTAGCATTTGATTCTGAAATTCTACCTGAAATACCCGATGATATATTGCACGATCCATTGTCAAATATCAGCATGAAAACATCAATAAATTCCTGATTTCCTTGTAAATCAGTTACATATATATTGAAAAACTGAAACCCGGCATTATCACAGTTTATCGTTCTTGTAGTGTCATTTGTATTGGCTGAAAACGAGTATTTTAACTTGGATGACGGAGTGCAATTATCAAAAGAGCCGACGTTAAATATTCTGGCAGGTACCAGCAAATCCATTACATTGCCTTGAAATGCAGAAGTAAGAAAATCATGCATGTAGGGCGTTGGCTTTTTAAGATCTTTGGTTTCTACGATGGTATGGCAAGTTTTAAAATTCCCACACTGATCTCTCACTGACCAAAATACTTTATGTTTGCCTACACCTACTCTTTCAGGTAAGGTTATATTTATTTCCTGATGATTTGCTACAGGTACAAGTTTATATATCCCTGATTCATTCAACCCATACCTGTAATCAATGGTGCCGTCAGCCCATAAATCAATCTCGACAGTCCAGGTAAGTAATTCTGATGGACATCTTGTATCATCATAAGCGCTGTTTTTAATGGTAAAATCAGTTTTGCAGTCTCCATCGACGCCTATTACTTTGGAGGTACAGTCATTTATGGTCGGTGGAGAATTTTCCACAACTTTTATAATTTGTGTATGTGTCCATTTTCCATAGCCAGAAGTACTTTGATGATCATAGGTACACCAGTTTATTACCGTAAATTTTCTGAAAATTTTAAAGCAAGCGTCTTCTGATATTTCAAAAACCGTGTCATCCACATGAAACCCTAAAACATCACACGAGCCATTTGTCCAAGTCGGTTTGTCGCTGGCAATTTCTTCCTTGCATTGATATGTTTTATCAGCGGGAAAAACAATATTTATCTGCCCTTCTATACCCAATAATGTAAGCATCTGACTGCAACTAGATTCTGTGGTCTGGTACTGATGGTCCTGATTGATGTCAATATACCAAATCCTCTGTATTGTTCCGATATTACATTGATTAAGATTGGAAATATCTTGGTATCTTACCATAGAAGGTGGGTAATTAAACGCCGTAGCTTTTCCGGTCACCTGCAAATAATGTATATCATCATTGCAATTGAGAGTTTTGTCAGGTGGGCAGTAAATGCTTGCCTGACAAACGGAAAAAATAAATGATAATAGTACAGTATAGGTATTTCTTATACTCATGTTTGGAATGATTTACTGTCTTTAAAACCATATATTCCTGTTGCTTTAGAGAAATATATACGCAAAACTATATAAAATATGTCTATAATATTCAAATATTGCTCAATAAAGATTTAATATGTAGATTCTGGGTTAATTTTCACATGTAGCTTATAATTTTTTCACACATCATTTGAATGCCAAGAAAGATATACCATTCCATTTTTATATTTATCCTAAGACGAAAATACTATAAAAAACCTTGGAAAAGCGGCTATTATGCAATTTCTGTTTTTTTTTTGCTTAAAAATGTAAAGTAAAGGAGCGAAACTAGTTAATTTGCATTCTTATATTTTAAATAATAGTTATATCATGAGCAGATTTTTTTTTACTGTACTTATATTGCATTTGTTTATCCATATGAACAGTCAGTGTTTGATCAATGGCTTGAATGTCACCAATGGGACTTGTAACGTCAGTGGTCAATTTTTTGTTACAATCAACTTTGATCACACAGGTGCTTCAGGAAAATTTAAAATACAGGGAAATGGTAAAAATTATGGCCTTTTCGAGTATACCGCTTTGCCTGTAACCATTGGGCCATTGGCAGCTGATTGTATTACCAATTATGAATTTGTGGTTCGGGACGAAATAAATGCAAATTGTTTCGCATTTAAGAATATAGGAAAAAAATGTTGCGAAGACAATTGCAGCATCAATTTCGAAAATGTAGAAACAGGGCAATGCAATAATAATAAATATCAATTGTTTTTTGATCTAGATTACAATGCGCCCGAAAATGGATTTGATCTATACAACAATGGTCAATTTTATGGCTATTATCAATATAGCCAACTTCCTCTAAATTTGCTTGAATTTCCGTCAAGTACCGTTGAGACATTCAATACAATAGTGGTTTGTGCCAATGACAATAAGACCTGTTGTGATACGATAAAAGTATTGAATCCATGTATTTGTAGCATTTATAATGTACAGGGTCAAGTGGTAGATTGTAACGAAGAAGCAGGCAAATTTTCATTGAGACTCAACTTTAAGCATAATTTGACGTCAGACAGTTTTCAGGTTGGGGGCAGTTCAATAAATTTTGGTAAATTTGCTTACTCCGCCTTACCTATTACTTTACCAAATATTTCTTTTAGTGATAGTATAGATTATGAATTCCTCATAGTGGATAAAAATAATGCATTTTGTTATAGTTCTTATGAACTTGGAAAAGTAACGGAGTGCAATTTTGATTGTAGTATTACCAACTTGATTGCTACACCATTGCCTTGTGAAGATAGTATTTTTTATGTGGATATCAGTTTTAAAAATCAAAATACCGGGTTGAATGGTTTTAGGATTCGGGGAAACGGTGTGGTTTATGGGGAATATGAATATGGTGAATCTTCGTACAGGGTGGGTCCGCTCAATGCCAATTGTGAAACATTATATGAATTTGTAGTCAGAGATAAAGAAATGGAAGGATGCAGTGCAGATACAAGTTTTTCAGAACCGGTTTGCTGTGAAATACTTTGTGGCTTATCTGATTTGATGATCACGGAGATTTGCGAAAACAATGATTTGAAATCTTTTAATATAAATTTCAATCACACAAATTCTTCAGCAAAATTTGTATTAAAAATCAATTCCACCATAATTGGAACTTTCGCCTACAGTGCTTTACCGTTAAAAATAACCAATTTCAATTTTGGCGGGCCTAATTTAGTCATAAGAATTTTTGATAATGAAGATGAAAGCTGTAATCTGATCAGGGAATATAAATTGAAGTGTGGAACAGAAACGGAGTGCAAGATATTTGACCTTAGTGTAAAACCTACAGAATGTAACGATCAAAACAAATTTTACGCTATCCTGAAATTTAAAGTTTCTGGCACAAATGCTGATCAATTTATAGTAAAAGTCAACGGAATTATTTACGACACATTATCTTTTGGCAAGGAATCATATGAAATAGGCCCATTCGAAGGAAATTGTTCTACTTTATATAAATTTTTGATTCAGGATATAATGAACAGCGATTGCAGGGATGACTTTTCATTTACAGAGAAAGTATGCTGTAAAGGCGATTGTAGCATCCGTGAGCCATTGATTTCTTTTTCAGCGTGTGAAGAAGGAAAGTTTGATCTTCAGCTCAATTTTAGTCATGCAAATACTTTATTAAAGTTCAGAGTAAAAGTAAATGGAGTATCAAAGGGACCATTCAATTATAATGATCTTCCGGTTTTAATTGAGAATCTGAACGAAAAACAGTCATATGAAATTATCATTTGGGATGTAGAACAGGAAGCATGCAGACTTACTTTTAGCATTCCCGCTATCGAATGTCCATCAAGTACAGTAGAGCACTGGTCTTCATATTTTTCGATGGCAAATGACAATCAAATGGTTTACCTTAACATTGGCGATAAATGGCTACCTTCTGAAATCAATATTTCCAATTTGTCAGGAAACCGTCTTGTGTCTATGCCTGGTAGTGCTGAAAATATTATTGATATCAGTACGCTGCCCGGTGGTTTATACTTCATTCAGATTCAACATGATAAGCAAGTAATTACAAGAAAGTTTATTAAAATTGACTAATCTTACGTGAGCCAAATGTGGTGTATGTCCGTATTTATTTTAATCTTTGGCTCATAATAAAACAGGGAACTATTCAGATTGCTCTGTTCCATTCGGATGAAAGCTTTCGGATATAATCCATAAAGCAAAACCTGACCTATAAAATACCTTGGTTCTCTTGTTGTAACGCCACTACCGGTTGTTTTATCTACACAATCTATTAAAAATTTTAAAATAAACCATCCTGCGCATATAGTTCACTGCTTCAAAAGCTTGTTTGCCTAAAGTGCTTCGCTCAGTACTTAGTTTTTATTCTTTATCCTTGTTTTTTGAATGAAGAACTCTGAAAATATTCTGGAGAATATTTAGGGCTTACATATTCAATGGACCCCTAAATGCCTCATCTTGTATTGCATTACAATCATATAAAAAGAAGAAGTTTCATACTTACTTTTTGACAGTGCGCTTCAGCTTTTCCAATAATATTGAAAGAGAATTATTTTTTTAAATTCGACAGCACTTGTATTAAAGTTTCAGTCTCGTTGGTTCCTATCAGAATATTTCTTCCGCTTTTTAGATAAAGCTGCAGGCCTGTCTTACCTTTTATAGTATAGGCTTTACCTAGTTTACCATATCGAAGTCCCCAACCACCAAATTCCCGAATGGGTTTATACGTCCTGATTTCTGATTTCTCTATTTCATTCCACGCTATGGATTGCCATTTGAAGTGAAAAGGAAAAAATTTATATTGAATACCAGAACTGTTTATTTTTGTAAACAATTTTACCATGGTAAAAAAAGTACACAAAAGTGCTATACTCAGCATACTGCCATAAAAGAAATCCATGGATTTATATCCTGATACAAAATACAGCACCCAATTAAACACCAGCGTTATAGTAAGTAAAGCTAGCGGCCATATGGAATCTATACGTTGTACTTCAGTAAATTCATCTTTTGTCATCAGAAAGTCACCTGTTTACTCATTTCTTTACCGGCCCTAAGAAATTTTATTTCCACCGTCTGACCAGGTTTAAAAATCGACAGGCATTTCATATATGACTGCATGTCAGGAACATCCAGCTCTCCCATTTTTATAATAATATCACCTTTTTCCAGTCCGGCTATTTGAGCAGGTTTACCATCCTTTACACCATCCAGTTTTAGTCCCGTACCATCATATAAATAGTCTGGCATTACCCCAAGAGTGACTGTAAATGCCATCCTTGTTTGAGATTCGTCTTTGGTTTTTGTAAATGAAAGTTTTTCTTTGGTTTCAAGGCTACTTACTACAGTATAGATGTATTCTACGATGTCTTTTACGCCATCATAATTGATCAGATGGGCATCATCACTTGGTTTGTGATAATCACTATGTTGGCCGGTAAAAAAAGCCAAAACTGGAATCTCAGCATTATAAAACGAAGCATGGTCGGAAGGTCCCATACCTGACAGATCTTTTTTAATGCTAAATTTGGGTTTCTTAATATTGTCAAGTATGGCTTCAAAAACAGGAGATGTGCCGATACCACTGATGGCCAATTTTCTTTCCGCGTTTAATCTGCCAATCATATCCATATTTACCATATAGTTGAAGGATTTTTTATCCAGAGAGGTATTGTTGACAAAATAATTGGAACCCCAGAGTCCTTTTTCTTCACCAGAAAAGCAGATAAATAGATAATTATGTTTTTTAAAATTTGATTTTTTAATGCTTTCAGCCAGATAAAGTACACCAGCGACACCGCTTGAATTGTCATCGGCGCCATTGTGAATAGCAAGATCACCTACATAAAGTGAACCTTCATGTCCATACCCTAAATGATCATAATGACCACCGACTATGACCGTCGACATTGCTCCATTATTGATATAACCCAACACATTTCTTCCGACAACTTCAGTGCCGGTTGTATTGGTTTCATCGCCGTGGGGATTACCACTTTTTTTGCGGGTGAAAGTCTGGAAAAAAGTACCTCTGTCCCCGATGGGTTGTAATCCGATTTCAGTAAATCTTTTGGCTATATAGTCCCCGGCTTTTCTTTCACCTTGCGTGCCAATCTCTCTTCCTTCCATCTCGTCCGAAGAAAGTGTGATAATATCCATGGCCAGATTTTGTTTGGGAAGCTCAATAGGGAATGTCGATTTTTTACTACATGAAAAAATGAAAAGTAAACAAGAAAGATATACAATGGTAAAAATATGTCTTTGTTTCATTTGGTATTATAATTTTAATAGAAATACAAAAGTACAAAAATGATGTTGGAAATATAGGCTGTGTATAAAAATATTGCAGTATTGTGATAAAGTTTTATCAGCTGTCAAGTAAACCCGACCAATTTAATTTATTTATTTTCGTGAATTTTAAACCAAAAATATTTTGTTGATAATGACAAAATGAAGATTTAATCTTTTTTAAAACGTTAATAAGATTTGAAGTATTGTCCCTTACGATTCTATGTTAAAGAAGAATCATGGTAATTTATCTGTGTCAATGGGTTATAGGGTAAGAAATTTGAATTAAATGCTTTAATAATTTACTTTATTTTGACATTTTAACTTTCGAATTATCTTACTTTTGCGATCCTAAAAGAAATAAATCAAAGAGATGTCAAAGTATATACTGACCCTAGGTGTGATAATCCTGTTTTTTGCTTCATGCAGTACTGGTAAAAATAATGTTTTAAGAATGAGTGTCTCTCCTGAGGCAGATACCCTTCGCTTCCCACAGGAAAAACATCTGAAAAATGTCCGACAACTGACCTTTGGTGGTGATAATGCAGAAGCATATTGGAGTTTTGATGATAAAAAAGTTGTTTTTCAGGCAACCAATAAGATATGGGGAGCTGAATGCGATCAGATTTATTATTTTGATCTTGAAAACTGGCAGCGAAGACAAGCAGCACCGCCTTTGCTAAGTACAGGACAAGGAAGAACAACATGCAGTTTTTTTATGCCTGGCAATAAAAGTGTAGTGTATGCTTCAACTCACGAGTCAAGTGCTTCTTGTCCGCATGTCCCTGAACGACGAGCGGACGGTAAGTATATTTGGCCTGTTTATGCGTCTTTTGATATCTACCATGGAGATCTCAAGGGCAATATCATTAAAAAGCTTACAGATTCTCCGGGATATGATGCTGAAGCTACGGTATCGCCCCAAGGAAATAAAATAGTTTTTACTTCGACGCGCAGCGGCGATTTGGAATTGTACACTATGAATATCGATGGCTCGGATGTAAGGCAGGTTACCAATCAGTTGGGTTATGATGGCGGTGCTTTTTTTTCGCCGGATGGAACAAAACTCATATTCAGGGCTTCAAGACCGAAGACTGACGAAGATATAAAAGTATATAAAGAACTGCTCGCACAGAATCAGGTTATGCCTACCAGCATGGAACTGTACGTATGTAATGTGGATGGTTCTGATCTTAGACAACTCACCAATCTAGGTAAAGCCAACTGGGCGCCTTACTTTCTGCCTAAGGGCAATAAAGTTATTTTTTCATCCAATCATGCAGCTCCTCGAGGGTACCAGTTTAATCTTTATACCATTAATATTGATGGTACAGGATTGGAACAGATCACCTATGATAAGACTTTCGATTCATTCCCGATGTTTTCCTACGATGGGAAAAAAATTATATTTGCATCCAATAGGAATAATGGGGGAACCCGTGATACCAATCTTTTTATGGCTGATTGGGTAGAATAAAAAAAATGATTCATTTTACCAAAAAAGATATAAATGATCTGGAAAGGATACCCAGGCTCAATCTGATCAACTGCATCACTGGCTATAAACCTGCCAATATGATCGGAACGATAAATGGCAAAGGTCAGACCAATCTTGCTATTATCAGTTCGGTAGTACATATGGGGTCAGACCCTGCAATTTTGGGTTTTTTTATGCGTCCTATGGTGAGAGAACGGCATACAATGGGAAATATTCTGGAGACAAACTGTTACACGATAAATCATGTACATTCCATGATTGCAGCGCAGGCACACTTTACTTCTGCTGACTTTAGTAGGCATGAGTCAGAGTTTGATAAATGTAAACTTACACCTGATTATAAAGATGGTTTTGTAGCCCCTTATGTGATGGAATCGAAAATTCAGATCGGGATGCAGCTAGCAGATAAATTAGATATATCTATTAATGGTACCATTCTTGTTGTTGGGCACGTGACACACATTTATATAGATAACGTTGGGTACGCAGGAAATAGTGGTGTAGATCTTAACGCGGTGGATACGATTTGTATTTCCGGGTTGGATACTTACCATAAAGTTGAAAAAATAGCTACATTTCCATTTGCCAGACCAGATGGATTGCCTGAATTTATTTAAAAAAGCAAACAAGTCATAAAAATAGAATATTCTTACTTTCAATTTGGATACAGAATATTACGAGGGGTAGGGGCAAAAAAAAGACCGATTCTCCCTACAGAATCGGTCCCGAGTAAACAATTTGCTTAATTAATTACTCAAATACTCAATCTCGCTATAGAATAATCCAATACCGTGCCAAAAATTTATTTTATTCAATTATATTTACATAAAATTTTTAATTGTGGAATATTTGTTTAAATTTTTGATTGTTATTATCGCTCTTTTACATGTATATTTTTTGTGGTTGGAAATGTTCGTTTGGACTACAGTAGGAAAAAAAACATTTAGAATGTTAAGTCCTGATATGTTTGAGAAAACAAAAGTTTTGGCCGCCAATCAGGGATTGTATAATGGTTTTCTGGCTGCTGGTCTTGTCTGGTCCTTATTGATTTCAGATTCAATATGGTCAGCAAATGTTAGTTTATTTTTTCTTTTATGTGTTTTAACGGCTGGATTGTACGGTTGGTATTCTATTTCTGTCAGGATTTTTTATATCCAGGGATTGCCTGCACTGATAGGTATTGTTTTATTACTTATCCAATATTTTTAATGATAGAATGATGGAGAATAACTTGGAAGATATTAAATCATACTTAATAATTGCTCTTAATAACGGTAAGGGCTCCGAGTATGTCGATCAGGTGCTTTATAAATATTCGCTTACTGAGAAAGAAAAATATACCATTCTAAGCGAAATTCAGCCATATCATCTAGAATTTATAAGACAACAGTAAATCGGAAAAAAGGCATTACCTATTTGGTTTTTTTTTTATACTAATTTTATTAGGAATAGTCTATTTTCCTGTGGGAATATTAGCTTTTGAGGCCGTTATTTCTGCGGTTTATTTGTTTAATGATGGAATTAAACTGTTTAGATAAACAAAATTCGTTGAAAAAAGTAAACGATCAACCAAGAAAATATTTAGTAAAACATCATATAGAAAATAGTGATGGAAGGATTTAATGAATCATAAAAAACACAACAATCATATTTGAGAAAAATAAAACAATGAAATTGATAAGATTCAATTTCATTGTTTTAATATTAAGATTCACCAATGTTTATTTTTGGCTTAATAGACAAAAAGTAGGCTAAAAAACGCTGTAGCTTATATAAATACTAGCTTTACGGCAAATCAAAGGACAATTAGATTCTGCTTACTTTTTAAACATTTGCTCTACGCCTGAAGTAAATTCTTCAACAGTATTTGTAAAACCGGTTTTACCTAATGCATCCACAGTAAACTGATTGGTGGCTTCGTCTTTGTTTAGTTTAAAAACCCAAACGGTGGGAAAACCAGATACCTGAAATGCCTGTTGAAGACCAGCGTTTTGAGCTTTAATATTTTCAGGCACAGCCTTTTTTCTTGGAAAATCCAACTCAAGCAAAATTACATTTTTTTCTGCCCACTCCTTAAATGAATCCTGACTGAACACATTTGCAGTCAATCTTTTACACCAGCCACACCAGTCACTTCCGGTGAAATTTGCCATGATCGGTTTACCTGTTTTTTTGGACAAGGCATATGCTTCGTCTACATTTACTAACCAACCCGGGTTTTCTGCGGCATAAGTATCAACTACTTTTTCCTGTACTACATAGGTGGGCTGCGAAGTCTGTGCATGCAAACCTGAAATATTTAATCCAGAGAATAAAATCACAAAAATTATTCCTGTTTTTTTTAAGCCTATTTCACTCATTTAATTTTTTTTAATATTTAACTGCAAAAATAATAGTTAAATTCAATTTTTATTCTAAATAAGAAAAATTTAACTAAAAAACAATTTTGGTAATGAAAAAAACCCGAAGTTTTTCAACTCCGGGCAAATCAAAACAACAATTCTTAACCCTTTTATTTAAAACCAATTTTTCAATTTAACGGCAACGACTTCGTGCAGAAAAACCAATCAATGCATTTAATATCTTCAGATTCCATCCGCTCCTTAGCCACACCACATGATCCTGCAGGTGGAACGATAACATCATCACCTGGCCTCCAATCAGCTGGTGTTGCAATACTGTATTTGTCTGCAGTTTGCATAGCTATCAATGCCCTCTTCAGTTCATCAAAATTTCTACCCAATGATAATGGATAATAAATGATGGCTCGGATAATACCTTTTGGATCGATAAAAAATACAGCTCTGACAGCTTTAGTACTACTTTCTCCGGGTTGTATCATGCCATATTTTTTAGATACTTCCATAGTGATATCTTCAATCAGAGGGAATTTGACCTCTATATTCTTCATATCTCTGAATTCGATTTTTTCTTTTATAGTCCTGAGCCACGCAATATGACTGTACAAACCATCTACTGACAAACCCACAAGGTTGCAATTAAGCTCACTAAATTCATTCTCCATTTTTGCGAATGTCATGAACTCTGAAGTACATACTGGTGTAAAATCTGCAGGGTGGCTAAAAAATATTACCCATTTCCCGCTGTAATCCTGTGGGAAATTGATTTCTCCCTGCGTAGTTACAGCCTTAAAAGACGGTGCTTTATCACCTATTCTTGGCATCGGAATAACTTGATTTTCAATTAAAGTTTCCATATAAATTATTTTATTTTATAGCATTGTGCTTGGACAAACATATTCTGTCAATTTGAATTTGCCACTATCTTTAATTTCCTTAAATCCGCCATCCACATTGATCAAATTGTCGTATCCTCTTGATTTCAAAATAGAAACAAAACTCATAGATCTGTATCCTCCTGCACAATGCACATAATACTGTTTGGATGGATTCACCATTTTCATACTCTCATTGACATAATCCAACGGTGCATTTTCAGCACCATCTATATGTTCTGAATCAAATTCACTTTTTTTCCTCACATCAAGGATATTTATTTCAGGATTTTTTGCTTCAATTTCTGCAAATTCATGTGCTGAAATATTGGGAATATTATCCGTTTCTTTGCCATCGGCTATCCATGCATCTATTCCGCCTGCCAAATATCCTATGGTATAGTCATAACCAACACGAGCGAATCTGGTAATAATTTCTTCTTCCCTACCTTTATCCGCTATCACAAGAATTTCCTGTTTGATGTCAGGGATCAAAGTGCCTACCCATACTGCAAAGTTGCCATCAATACCCAGATTGATAGAATTTGGTATAAATGCTTTTGCAAAATCCTTTGAACTGCGAGTATCTACGATCAATGCATGGGTTTCATTGGCCACTAATTCAAATTCTCTTGGGCTAAGTGCTCTCTGTCCTCTTTCCATCACTGTGTCAATACTGTCATAGCCTTGGATATTCATCAAAACATTTTTTGGGAAATAACCAGGAGGCGGCATCAAACCATGTAACACCTCGCCTATGAATACTTCTCTTGTGAGGCCAGGTCTAAGCGCGTAATTCGTTTTCTTTTGATTTCCTAATGTATCTGAAGTTTCTTTTGACATATTTTTTCCACATGCACTGCCAGCACCATGTGCCGGATAAACGATGAGATCATCAGCCAAGGGTAAGATTTTATTTTGCAATGAATCATATAAATGAACCGCAAGCTTATCTTCAGTCAGTTCAGAAATGACGTGCTGTGCCAAATCTGGTCTTCCTACATCCCCAATAAATAAGGTATCACCTGTAAAAAGAGCCGTTTCTTTGCCTTTTTCATCTATGAGAAGGAAGCAACTGCTCTCCATCGTGTGACCGGGGGTATGTATTACTTTTATTTTTACGTCGCCAACAGAAAAAAATTCTCCATCTTTAGCAACATACATTTCAAATCCGGTTTTAGCGGTAGTTGGACCGTAAACGATTTTTGCACCTGTCTTTTTTGCCAAATCTATATGTCCTGAGACAAAATCGGCATGAAAATGTGTTTCAAACACATATTTGATTTTAGCGTTATCTTTTTCTGCTTTATCAATATATGGTTGAACCTCCCTGAGAGGGTCAATGACTACTGCTTCTCCTTTACTTTCGATATAATAAGCTCCTTGTGCCAGACATCCTGTATAAATTTGTTCTACCTTCATGTGATTAATATTTATTTAATAATGATGAAAAATGAATTACCATACAAAGGTAAACCTTATATATCTTTGGTAAAGTGACGCAGGTTACATAAGCTGCTGATGAAAAGCACTTTTGGACAAATTTCAAAATGAATATATCAAATACGGATATAATATTATATCATTAAATCACTATGATTCTTTTAAAATCATAGTGATTTAATGATATTTATTTTACAGGAGAATATATTATGTCAGAAAAAGGATTTATTGCTGAGATACTTGCTTTAATAAAAAAAATCATAACAGAAAAAGTAGTCATCAATTGTAAATCATAGCATTAAAAATAAATTTCCTGCGCCAATCTAAAGGTATTTGCATGTGCATCAATAATATCAGCAATTTTAGGAGAATATCCACCACCCATGGTTACGGCAACAGGAACATTATTATCCTTGGCCAACTGGAGTACATATCTGTCTCTTTCTTTGCAACCTTGTTTAGTTATACTCAATCGGCCCAGTTTATCTGATTCAAGTATATCTACTCCGGCCAGATAAAAAATGAAATCAGGTTGCACATCATCTAGTAATCGTGGTAATACTTCTTTAAGACAACTCAGATAAAACGAATCTCCACATTTATCAGGCATGCCCAGATCAAGGTCAGAAGATTCTTTTCGGGTCGGATAATTTTTTTCTCCATGCATGGAAAAAGTATACACCTCCGAAATATTTGAAAATATATTCGCAGTTCCGTTACCCTGATGTACATCCAGATCTACTATTAATATTTTCTTAACCATTTTATTATTCAGCAAGATTTTGGCAGAGATAGCTATGTCATTAAAAAGACAAAATCCTTCCCCATGATCTGCAAATGAATGATGTGTTCCCCCCGCGATATTCATTCCTATACCTGATTGCATAGCATATTTTGCGGCCAGATAAGTACCATTTGCAATATGTTTTCCGCGCTGAACCAGAACATCTGACATGGGAAAACCGATATTTCTAATTTCCTTAGGGGACAACAATTGATTGTTTAATTTTCTGACATACGTTTTACTATGCGTCAGTTCAATAAGGTGGTCGTCTAATACATCAGGTATAAAAAAATTCTGCTCTGTTGCCGTTCCTTCATAAAGCAACTGCCCTGGCAGCAGTTCATATTTGTCCATAGGGAACCTGTGATTTTCCGGCAATTCGTATTTATATACAGGTGAATAGGCTATTTTAAGCATGTTTATCTTACCTGAGCATTGTAATACTTCCTGAATACTTATCT
>JBBRVQ010000051.1:0-31421 GCA_038246735.1 Chitinophagales bacterium | reverse complement strand
TTCTGAATAGCTGGTCGATCACATTTACCAACGGAACAAATTTTACCGTCGATTTGGGACCTGATATTGCTACATGTGCAGGAAGCAATGTGACAGTGGTTGCATCCAATTCCGCCGCTAATCCTATCAGCTACAGCTGGAGCAATGGAGGTACCGGACCTTCAGTTAACTTTCCTTCCATTTTAAGTTCAATAACCCTGATAGTCACCGTGACAGACCAATCAGGATGTACGAGCACTGATAATAAAAATATTACGGTAAATCCAAGACCAACCGGAAATTCAATCACAATAACACAATGTGAAACTATACCTCCCGGTCAAGCCACATTTAATTTGACTTCATCCAACGTAGCAGTGGGTGGTGCTCTTTCTGTTACATGGTTCAATGATATAGGTCTGACCATGCCTATCCCAAATTCGAATAGCTTTATCAGCTCATCTTCTACCATATATGCGGTAGTATCCAATGCAAATTGTAGTTCTCTGCCTGTACCTATCACACTTAATGTCACCCAGATTCCTGCTAGCATTTATGGAATGAATATTGGCCCTGATCAAATTTGTCAACCAGGATTGATACCTGTTAATTTTACGCTTCCTTCATCCGGCTCTTACCTCTATCAATATTCTTTAGTTTGTGCAAGTGGCACTGAAAATAATTCCATTACCACAGCAAATAATCCGGTAATGTTTAATATTTCGGGTAATTGTACTTTAAATATAAGTCAGATCACACAAATATCTTCAGGATGTACTACTTTTTTTGCTCCCGCGCTGACTGATAATATCACACTGGAATCTCCTCCGGCGATAATGGTCAATAGCATGGAAATCTGTGCCGGACAAAGCTTAAATCTAACAGATTTTGTGACTACTGATGCGGGAGCTACATTGACCTTTCATAGTGCTTCCCCACCCCAACCTTCCAACCAACTCGGATCTTCTATAGTGAGTCCCACCGGCACAACCACATACTATGCGCTGGCTGCCGGCCCAAATTGCCAATCTCAAGCATCATTGCTGGTAAGTATAGTTTCTTCCAACACACCTTTTACAACAAATATCCAACTTTGTGAAAACGGACCTGCCATAAATCTTATTCCCTATATCAATCCGACGAATCTTATAGGTGTATGGAGCGGTTCAGGTGTCACAGGGAGTAATTTTGATCCAACCGGACTGACGGGAAATGTTATACTAACCTTTAATCCCGACAATAATTGTTTCCTGGACGGTACGTTGACAGTACAACTAAACCCTCAGCAAAGCCCCGACTTGGCATCTGCCGAAATATGTTCTTCTTCTGGTTCAATTGATCTGGTGACACTTCAGGATCCTGGCTTTCCTGCCGGAATTTGGTCTGGAACAGGTGTTACCGGCACCACTTTTAATCCGTTTTCTCTTACAGGCGTGATAGACATTACTTTTGCACCAACGGGCCAATGCGTTAGTTCTGCTATTACAACAATTGAAATATTCCCCATACCTGAACTAATAGTTACTCAAAATAATTCCGTTTGTTCAGGTGAAACAATAGATCTAAATGATTATGTGACTAGTCCATCAGGAAATGTAATCACATTTTATACTTCACTTCCTGCTTCATCGTCCAATGAAATCACTAATCCCAATATCACCATTTCCAATCCTGCCACTTATTATATAAAAGCGACAGACATTCATGAATGTTTTGACATTCAACCTTTGAATATAAATATCACTCCAGGTACTGATCCTGTGGCAGGAAACTTACAGGTATGTGAAAATGAAGGAAGTATTAACCTTAACCAATTCCTGACACCCAATAATCTGACTGGTTTATGGAGCGGACCAGGTATCTCGGGAAGTAACTTTAATCCCGCAGGTCTGCAAGGAAATATTGTTTTAAGTTTTAACCCTGATGACTTTTGTTATCTGAACGGCATGGTGACCGCAATTGTTACTCCTTTATTATCCCCTGATTTACAAACTACTTCCATATGTCAGGGAGCTGATCCTGTAGATTTAATCGTATTGCAGGATCCGGTTTTTCCTGATGGAGTATGGTCAGGCTCAGGTGTATTAGGAAATCTTTTTGATCCTACTTTGTTCAATGGTACGATTACATTGACCTTTACTCCCACCAACCAATGTGCTTCTCCCGGCATCACCACCATAGAAATTTTCAATATTCCTGATCTCGAAATTACCGGAAGTATTGTGGTTTGTGCTGGCGAAACTATTGATCTTTCCACATATATTGTTAACACAACCAGTTACGAATTACACTATTATTCTGCTTTGCCAGCCATTCCTTCCAATGAAATCAGCAATACATTAATGACCATTTCCAACACCACCGAGTTTTTTGTTACTGCTATAGATCAGAATGGATGTAAAGCTACATTTCCATTTACGGTCAATGCAGCATTGGGAGAAAGCCCGATTACCGAAAGTATATCCTTGTGCGAGTTGGATGTAAATGTAGATTTGAGTGCTTATCTCAATCCGCCCGGTCTTCCAGGCATTTGGAGTGGCCCTGGCGTGAATGGCAATAATTTTACGCCTACTGGATTTCAAGGAAATGTTTTACTTCATTTTGATCCGGACAACCTATGTTATGCGGATGGAAACTTGAATATTGAGATCATATCGCAACAAATCATAACTCTTGGTACAGAAGAAATATGTAGTGGTACTGACCCAATTGATCTGACTTTATTGCAGGATCCTAACTTTTCGGATGGATTTTGGTCTGGTAACGGAGTATCAGGGCAATTTTTCTATCCATCTTCTTCGTCAGGCACAGTGGAGGTAATTTTTACTCCATATAGTGGGTGCGCAGGACCAACTACTACTTCCATTACCATAACTCCTGAGCCGTTTGCCGAAATTTTAAACGAAGTTACCGTATGCTCCGATGCAAACATCACATTATCTGATTATGTCCTAAATGCGTTCGGAAATGAAATCAGTTTCCATACTTCCCTTCCAGCTGGACCTTCCAATGAATTGGCCAATTTAAATATTACGGTAGCAAATACCGTTCAGTATTTTGTCAAAGCAGCTGATATGAATGGTTGCTTTTTTGTACAACCTATGACCATCTATACCACACAAGGTGGAACTCCAGATTTGGGATTTGCAGTTGTTTGCAAAAATGAAGGGGAGTATAATTTGAATCTGCTGAATGATCCGGAGGTCGGTCCGGGTGTCTGGTCCGGGAATGGTGTGAACAACAATATATTGCCAGTCAACATCCTGTCGGGCATAGTCAGCGTAACTTTTACACCCGACAATCTTTGTTACGTGCCTGCCACCACCTACGTTGAAATCCGAAACCCTATCCCTTTAAATCTTGGCACAGCCAACCTTTGCTCTACGTCGGGAAGTTTTGATCTTTCGGCGATCACAGACCCACTTTTTCCAGTTGGTAATTGGTCCGGCTCTGCGGTGAGCAATGGGATTTTTAATCCTACTTCTCTCACAGGTGCGATCAATGTAACTTTTGATCCATCGGCTTATTGTGCGAATACGGCTACAACCACCATTAATGTTATTATTAGTCAAACTCCGTCGCTTAAGGCCATAAGTATTTGTGAAACTACAGACACTTTCAACATATCATCTCTTAAAGACCCTGCTTTTCAAAATGGCATCTGGTCAGGAACAGGAGTCAACGATTCTCTTTTTATCAGCAATGGCTTACCAGGTACAAATACGGTTACCTTCACTTCGGCACAAAATTGTGTCTTGCCTACCACTACTACCATAAAGATAATACCACTTAAGACCCCTTCATTGCTTCCTTTTACCATTTGTGATGCTTCTGATCCGATCGATTTGAGTACCTTACAGGACACTTTGTTTTCCGTTGGAAGCTGGTCAGGAACTGGTATTCAAAATGACTTTTTTGATCCGAATAGATTAAGCGGAAAAATTACGGCTACATTTGAGCCAGATACATATTGTACTCTACCTGCTTCAACAGATATTACGGTCAACACCAGTCCAAAGCCATCAGATTTTAAAGTAACGTGTGATCCTACCAGTCGGTTTTATGTCGTCAGCTTTGAGTTGTCAGGTGGCGATTCATCTTCTTATGTTGTGAATGGTATTTCTACTGGTATACCATTTATTTCAGACACAATTACCTCTGGATTACCTTATAATTTTACTATTTCTGATGTAAACCAATGTCGTCCAGCTATACTACAAGGCAATAAAAATTGTGAATGTATCACCAGTGCAGGCACCATGGATTTCGCCAGCACACCATTGAAAGTATGTAAATCCGGTATAGCAATGGCTACACATTTTGGAGATCAGGCTATAGATCCAAATGATACCTTCAGTTTTATACTGCATGATATGTCGGGACTTCAAGTTGGAAATGTATTGGCCGTATCGCACACCCCTCAATTCAATTTTCCATCAAACGGAATACTTGGCAAAACATATTATATATCCGCCATTGCCGGAGATACTTTGCCCGATGGAAATGTAAATCAGAATGATGGTTGTTTTTCTATGGCTGCAGGAGTTCCTGTAATGTTTTATGAACCCAATGCTACTATTGACTCAGCACCGGATATTTGTGCTGAAAACTGTACAGACATAAAATTGAATTTTAATGGAATACCGCCATTTTATGTAGAATTTGAGATTACTAATGATCAATCTTTCTCAACCATTGACACGATCTCATCTTCTGCTAATACTTATGATTACAATTTTTGTCCGTCGGCTTTCAATCTCTTCCAAGGCAAAACTACTTTCAAAATTGTTCGATTTAACGATTCGAAATGCAGTCCTGAAAGTTTAGATAGTATAATGGTTTTTAGTGTAGGCAAAAAACGAATTTCTGAGATAAATAGCCAGTTATGTAAAGGCGAGTTTTTGATCATCAATGGTGCGGCATATAACGATAGTAAACCCAAAGGAACTGAAATTATTTATTCGGATATCACCGGACAATGCGACTCCATCATTCAGATAGATTTAACATTTTTCCCGTTATCCACTTCTTCAGTTGCCAAGTCGATTTGTGAAAATCAATCTGTAATTGTCAACGGAACAATTTATGACAAAAAGAAACTATCCGGTATAGAGACCATTAAAAATGGCAATAAAAATGGCTGTGATTCCATCATAACTGTCAATCTGACCCTTGTAAATGAAATAGTCACCTCCTTAAATCAGACTTTGTGTTCTGGAGAATCTATCCTCATAAACGGACAACTATATGATGAAAAAAATCCTTCCGGCGCTGAACTTTTTGAAGGAAACGGATTGGATAAATGCGACTCTACCGTAATAATAGCGCTTACATTCAAAGAAAATAAAGTGCATAATGTACTTGATACTTTATGTGCTGACAAGTCTATCATGTTCAATGGCAAAACCTACGACATTAATCGGGCAGAAGGTATTGAATGGATCAAAAATGGTGCTCAAAATGGTTGTGATTCCATAATTAATATTAAACTATCATTCTATTCAATACATACAGATACTATTATTAAACACCTAAAAAAAGGAGAAAGCATACAGATCAATGCTGTTTTATTTAATGAAAATAATACCAAAGGTATCACAACTCATCATGAATTAACGACGAATGGCTGCCAACACTTTGAATACATAATAGTCCATTTTGAACAAGATTTTATAAATGCAAATATTGAAACAATCCCTCAATCCTGTCCGGGAGAAAATGATGGAAAAATATTTATCTCAGGTTTATTAGGCTGCTCAGATTATAAAGTAAAAATAAATGGAACGGTTTATCCTACTGCTACCTTTCCCTTTGAACTTAGCAAGCTCAGTCCAGGATCTTACCAAATTGAGATATCAGGAAATACGGATTGTTTAATGACGAAAACGGTAATGGTATTGCCTTCATTGTCAAACGGCTTTACGGTGTCTCCGCTTGATTTCAATATGCAGCTAGGACAAGATGTGGAGCTCCATCCGGAAATAATACCGGCACCTTCTATTATTTTGTGGGAACCGGCACAATATTTATCTTGTGCTGATTGTATTGCTCCGTTGACTAAAGACATATTAGGAGATGTTTCATTTTTGCTCACGCTTACAGACACAGCTGGGTGTTCGTTCCAATATACCATACAATTGGAGGTCAATAAAAAAGACATTGAAATTACCTTTCCCAATATTTTTTCACCGAATGGTGATGGATTTAACGATTATTTTGAAGTGCAGTCCACCACATCACAAAAGATCAATCAATTGACCATTTTTGACAGATGGGGATCTCAATTGTTTAATAAAAATAGAAATTCTGATCAGGAAAGCATCATTTGGGATGGAAAATCACATGATAAAACGATACTTCCGGGAGTCTATATTTATCTGGCAGAAATTACAGATAGTTCAGGGAGCAAAAGGTATGTATCAGGTGACCTGACCATTAGTTTTTAGTATTGTTTTTGCCAAAATCAAAAAAGCAATTGAATACTGAAAATTTAATGTAAAAAATCACTCCAGACATTTTACTTTATACTCAAATTAAAACTGACATTGATGGTTCTATCCAACTGAGAAACATCAGAACCCAGAATAGTATTAATTGGATTTTGCCCGGAACTGCCTTGTGCGGGTGGCAACTGAAACACAAACTGCCTGTATTTGACATTGGTTCTATTGGTGACGTTAAAGATGGAAATGCCAATTCGTGCATCTGCACCAGCCAATCTGAACCTATAATATGCGCCTATATCCAAACGATGGTATGCCGGTAGATTTTTAATATAATCATTGACTCTAAGATTGTTCCTATCTACAGGATTATTTATAGATGAAAGATCAAGATATGGCCTTCCCGACGCTGCGATATAGCTGCCAGATAAATCAAATTTCCCTAAGGTAATGGCATTGATCCATTTTATCTGATGACGACTGTCTTCTGAAGACGGAAAATACTGATTCTTAAAAATTTGTTTAAATCTGTTTTCAGCTTTGCTGATGGTATATGTGAACATTGAAAAAAAAGCAGCCTTTTCGAAAGCCAGAGAAATATCTGTCCCATAAGACTGGCTATAACCTTGAAATAATCTGAACACCGGGTTTCCTAGCATAGGCTGTGCAGGTCTCAATCCCGGCGATTGGGTAGCATGAATGATTGCACCGTCCAATTGCCTAAAATAGCCCTCTACATCCAACGTAAGTGAGCCGAATGACTTCCAGAATCCTGCCATATAATTCGTTCCTTTGCCTACCGGAATACTAGTGTTATTGCTTATCGCAAAAAATTGTTGTTTTTGCCCCAATGCGTTTTCATGTTCAAATAATCTTATAAATTGTACCTGTTTACCAGCTGAAGATTTTAAAGTTAAGTCATCACCTATGGTATAACTCAGATAGACCTGTGGTAAAAAATATATCTTTCCCGGCTCATGTAAGTAGGTTGTGCGTACAGCTGGTTCAAAATATAGTCCAGATTTACTACCAACCGAAATCTGAGCGAAAACACTCGTTTCTTTACCGCCTTTATCGATTTCGAATATGGGATTTCTGTCATTTTCTATATAAAGTTGATTATCATGAATGATATGCTCCATTCCGAACATCACATGATGTAAATATTTACTTCTGTAGCTAAGTTTTAGCCCCTTGTCAGTAATAGTATTATGATTAAATAACGTTACGGTATCCTTTACAAAACCTGAATTCTCTCTGCGAATCAGATTGCTGCTGATATCGTAATTGCTACCAAAAGAAGATCGGTAAAGGGTTCCCGTCAGATCAAATTTTGTTCCGGTATAGACATAATTCAGTCCATAAGCGTTGTTTTTCCAATCGCTGACCTGTTTGAAAAGTTCTTCGTTGACAGTGAGAAGTTTTGTTTTGAAGGAAATATTATATTTATCAATAAAATTATCCGCACTTTTAAACATATTGGCATCCAACTGATGATTTCCTTTTTTAAACATAAGCCGGATATTAGCATCGTAGAAGTCAAATTCCGGTTTGGAGATAATCAGATTTTTTGCATTGGCTGGTTTATTATTTGATTCCAGATTTTCTCTCTGACTTAAATCATACAAACCTGAATTCAACAAGTTAGTATATGTTTTTCGCCCCGAAAATTTAACATTAACATATTTACCCAATGGAACTTCTGCCATTATACCGGAATTAAGTAAGTTTAAGTCAAGATTTAAATTAAACTTGTTCATCTTTTCGTCACTTTCTAGCCTCACCATTCCACTGGTTCTTCCACCGTACTCAACCGGCAGATTATTTTTGTATAAAGTAATGTTTTTTACATACCATGAATTGAATGCGCCAAAGATACCATAAAAATGATCGGCTTTAAATATGGGAACATTGTCCAACATAAGCAAAGTTGCTTCTTCATTGGCTCCTCTGATTCTGATACTGGATTTGGAATCATTGATGGCACTGACACCTGGCAACATTTGGATAGTACGCATGATGTCTTTCTGAAATACAGACGATGCAGCGATTTTTTCTACTAAAACATTTTCAATGGACAGGCCTTGTTGCTTAGCAAAACTTATTTTTTTCTTAAGCGTGTTGATAGTGACTGGTATCACTTTTACGGGATCAGGATTAATATTTATCATTTGGTAAGGCACATCTGTGTCGATAATAAAATCCTGATCATGATGGGCCAACGAATGTATAGTAAGCTTTTCGCCCTTCTTTGATTTTGGGACTTTTATAAAACAGTCGCCCTGCTCATCAGTGAATCCAAAATACTTACGACTGGCATCATAGACAGATGCGTAAACCACCGGCAATTTTTCTTTTCGATCTTCTATTTTTATATGAAGTATGATATCATCAGAATTTTGAATATCTTCTGCTTCAGAACGGACTAAAAATGAATTATCTCCTCCAGATACATATTCAAGTTGGAATGAGTAACATATTTTTTCAAACAATGTCTGGATATTCTCTGCTTTAAGCCATTTCTCTACGGGTGCATGGGCGCTAAGGAGCGTAGGACTGAATGCAATTAAAACATTGTACTTTTCTTTAAATTCTTCCAAGACCTTTGTACAAGACTCCCCTTTAAGTATCTTGATATCAAATGAATTACTATGTTGACAATACAATTGATGTGTACCGATACAAATCAATACAACTACTACAACTATCAGTTTATATATTTTTAATGGGGTCCTTATAGGGTAAAAATTTAATTTTCCTTTTTTATACTCTTGTGTTAATTAGGCTATTTTGTAATAAATATGGTTTTACCATCTATCCTGTATTTCATACCAAGCGGCCATGTTACTGAATATAATGCGTCATTCACATCTCCTTTACGAAAAAAGCCTGTATAACTTAATGAACTGTACTCGTCAGCTACCTTTACTTTTATATCATATTGGCGTTCCAGTTCTCTGACAACTTCAGAAAGCGGCTGGTTGTCAAAGGTATACATCCCATTGATCCACATGATCTCATTGGGCTTACCAATTCCCGCCTTTTTCAATTCAAGATTGCCGGCAGAAAGCGTTACTTTATCGCCTGGTGTCAGCATTACCTCATCCATTGTCCCATTTTTCTTCATTACAGCTACTTTACCTGTTTTACAAATCACTTCAAAATGGTTATCTCTGGTATCCACACTAAAACTAGTGCCTAAAACTTTTACGCTGCCTAAAGTAGTTTCTACCACAAATTTTTGACCTTTGCTTACTTCAAAAAAAGCCAAGCCAGCTAAAGTGATTTTACGCTCCTTGTTCCATTTTTCAGGATTGTAACTAATTTTTGTATCTGCGTCCAGTTTAACTGATGACCCGTCAGGCAACTTTTCTGTCAGTTCCTGTGCAATGCCTGTATTTATATTTTTTGCATCAGAAATACCAAATCTAAAAACAAAAAAGAATAAAAGACAAGCGGCAGCAAGAAATGCGGCTATATATTTAAAAGATCTTAAATTGATTACCTTTCCCGAATTGCTTTGAGAAGAACCTGTGGAAGTGACTATCCTACCCCATAATTTTTCTTTGTCGATAGATGAGTGTTCTTTGAAACTCATGGATAGGACAAATCTTATAGCGGCATTGATATCCGCTTCATGATCAGGATGCTCATCAATGTAAGCTGACCAATAGTCATCATCTTCCTGAAATTCAGATTTGACCCATCTGATAAATGACTCATTAACTATAAGGTCGTGTTGGAATTCGTGTAAATCTCTATTACTCATAAGCGATTAAATCTGTGTCTTATAAATGTAAGTATTGTAGTGTGGTTTTGTACTCATTTTTGCACTCATATTTTATAGGTTTATATGATTATAAGCAAAAAAAGAAACCACATTACGATAAATTTCCTCAATTCGATGATTCCTTTAGAAATTAGATTTCTAACCGACTGATAATTAATATCCATGATCTCACAAATCTCCTCATATGACATTTCTTCATAATATTTTAGATAAATTGCTTCACGTTGTCTGCTGCTAAGGAGCTCAAAAGACTGTTGAAGTTTTATTTTATTTTTTTCATTGGTTTCATCCTGTATTAGGATATCTTCTATGGACAAATCAAAATCAGTATCTTGATTTTCTATATAATCCAAACCTGAAGTTTTACGGGACTTTTCAATTCTTCTGATCAGTTCACGTCTTAGGGTCACACACAGATATTTGATAATACAATCTGTGTCACTGAGGGTTTCTTTTTTTTGCCATATCTGCACAAAAATGTCATGAATAGTATCTTCAATTAGCTCTATATCTGAAGTAAATTTTCTTGCGTAATTTTCAAGGCTACCTGCGTGAAGATCATATATTTCTTTCAACGCAAGATGGTTACCTTTTTTGAGCCGTATCCACAACTGCAAATCATCCATATGTATAAAATTTCGGCTTAGACTTGTAAATGAAGTCAAAGTTAAAAGATAATTCAGTTTTTAATCTATATTTGCACTCAAATTAAATTTTAAGTAAAATGATTTTATCTTTTTTATTGCAATCCTCCGGAAGTGGTGTTTTAGGATTTGTATTTCCTGCATTGATGTTAGCATTCTTTTATTTCTTTTTTATCAGACCGCAGATAAAAAAGCAAAAGGACCAAACTTCATTTTCATCTGAGCTGAAAAAAGGCGATGAAGTGGTGACTACCAGTGGTATTATAGGTCAGATCAACAAAATAGAAGACAATGTGATTACGCTCGAGCTGGATAGCAAAACTCACATCAGGGTTGTTTCAGGGGCTATTTCAAAGGAAATGACTGATCAGTATAAAGGGAAACCAAAGGCCTAATCAAGATATTTTTTTGATTCCTTCCGGAGTAATTTCAATATTACGCTGTTTAAAAAGGTTTCCGATACTTTGTTTAAACACTTTTTTGCTCATACCAAAGATGTTGTAAATGATTGCGGGGTCTGTCTTATCATTGTATGGCAAAAATCCTCCTGATTTATCTAACGCATTCAATATTACTTGAGTAAAACTATCGATTTTGGTATATCCTAATTTATCAAGGGTCAAGTCTATTTTATCATCTTCTCTAATCTTTTTTATATACCCTTTCATTTTTTGACCATTACTGATCTTTCGAAAAATTTCGTTTTTATAAATAACGCCGAAATGTTGGTTATTAATAATAGCCTTATATCCTACATCCGTTAAGGTCCATATCAGCAGATCAACTTCCTGATTGATAGCGTAGTCCGGTTTTTCTTTACTGATAAACTTTTCGAGTTTCATGCTACCTACGATCCGATCTGTGATCTTATCGATGTACACATAGACTACATATGACTTCCCTTCTTCCATCTTTACCTTTTGCTCACTGAATGGTACGAGCAATTCTTTACTAAGTCCCCAATCCAAAAAAGCACCCACATTTTCTATTTTATTTACTTTCAGGTAAGCAAAATCACCCACCTTAGCATAAGGAATTTCAGTGGTGGCCAGTAATCTTTCCTCACCATCCAGATAAACGATTACATCGATGATGTCTCCTATTTTCATATCTGGAAAAATATACCGTTTTGGCATCAGAATTTCACCGAGATTGTCTCCATCAAGATAAAAGCCAAAATCTACTTTTTTGACTATTTTCAAATGATTAATTTGTCCTAGTTGTATCACTTAAGCAATTTTATTTAAAAAAAAGTAACTATTCAGCACTACTTGAATATCCTTGATGCTTACCCTTGTTTGCTTTCAAGCATGAAGGTTAAAAAAGCATATAAATCCGATTCTGTAATGATCCTGCCAAAATAGATATAAAAAAATATCATTTTCCGTAAAGACAAAGATAGTCAAAAGTTTATTATGGTGTGATATTCTTTATTGTCCACGCTTGACACACTATAAATAATGGTAAAATTTAATCGAGGTAATATGCAGTATGCCCAATCTACGGCGCACAATAAAAAAGGGCAGAAAAACTTCCTACCCTTTATATTTTTTTTCAAACAATGGATTATTTCTGTGCTTTCGGGGCTTCCATCAATTTAAAGAATTGGTCTAATTTAGGAAGAACTATAATTTCAGTTCTTCGATTCTCAGATCTTCCTGCTGCATTGGCATTGGAAGCTTTTGGTACAAACTCAGACCTTCCGCCTGCTGTCATTCTGGTCGGATCAACTTTATACTTAGTTTGAAGCGTTCTGACTACTGCTGTTGCTCTTTTTGCACTAAGATCCCAGTTGTCATTCAAACAATCATTCGCTATTGGAACGTTGTCTGTATGGCCTTCTACAAGGATATCAAGGTCACTCTGATCATTAAGGATGCCGGCTATTTTTGCAAGTACCTTATCTGCTCCTGCATTTATGGTTGCGGAAGCCGACTTGAATAACATATTGTCAGACAATGAGATATAAACCACTCCTTTTTTAACTTCAATAGAAACATCACTGTCATTAAAGTCGCTCAATGATTTCTTAAGATTCAATGCAAGTGCAAGATTTAAAGAATCTTTATATTGCATAGTCTTGGTTAAATCTTTGATATACTGACTTTGCTGACTGATCGCATCCAGTGACTTTTTAATACTTTCAGCGCCAGCTTTGTTTATTACTGAAGCCGTGTTCAATTGGTCAAGCAGACTATTCTGACTACTTCTCATCACTAAAAGCTGATCTTCTAAAGATTTGAGTTTTACATTAGAAGAAGTCAACTCGTCATTAGCCTTTTTCAAATTGGCATTTGCCATTTCAAGCTTTTTGGTTAAGTCCAAAACCTGGCCTTCCAATTCTTTGTTTCTTTCTTCACATCTGGATAATAAATTTTTATGTGCTTCTAAAGCCGCATTGGCTTCATTTAGTTTTTTCTTACTTACACATCCTGAAGCCAATATCAGAGATGTAAATACAATAATTGAAATTTTAAAGTATCGCATAATAATTATATTTAAGGTTTACGAAATCGGGTGCAAAGAAAACAAATTATCATCAACTAAAAAAATACAACACCACGAATTTACAAAAATTTAAATTTAATGGTGTTTTCATATCTTTTTATGCATTTTCCTGTGTAATTTCCTATGAATTTCATCTTAATGGTTATATTTACTTCCAATTTGTAGAAACAAAAAGTTACCCCGCACAATTAATTGTGAACTTTGGCGGTGCTCATTAATACTGAGGCCGCCAATTTTTCTTCAACCCATAATGAAATATGAAAATACAATTTGAACATAATGGAATTACTGTTTTCGAAAGCAGTTTGTATAGAACCACATCTACCGTCATAGAGCTTGGTCAATCAATTTTAATCATAGACCCAAACTGGCTACCAATAGAAATTGACTATATAAAAAAATATATTACACTGAAATACCAAAATCATGAAAAATATATATTGTTTACTCATTCAGATTATGATCATATCATTGGGTATGGTGCTTTTCCCGGAGCGAAAGTGATTGCGACGGCTGCATTTTCTGCAAATAATAGTAATCATATTATTCTGGATCAAATATTGGAGTTTGACCGTAAATTTTATATTGAGAGGAATTACCCAATCACATATCCAGTCACTGATATTACTATTGGAGAAGATTTCTATACTTATTCTATCGGAAATTTTGAATGCATTTTTTTTAATGCTCCAGGGCATGCAACGGATGGGGTGTTTACGATAATTCCAGCGAAAAACCTTTGGATTGCCGGCGATTATTTAAGCAATATTGAAATACCTCTCATTGATGATAATTATGAAAGCTATATAAAGACCTTACAAAAAGCAATGGAAATTTTCACTGAATATAGGGATGTTCATATATTGATTCAGGGACATGGAGATATGACTTCTGAAAGAACTGAAATCCTTCAAAGAATCAAAAATGATATCTCCTATCTCAAAATGTTAAAAGAATACGTCAGCTATCCCAACAAGATTGCGCTGATTGAACTTGAAAAATATGTGCTTAACTATGCAAATAATACCGAACTACTGTACGCTAATACAAACAATTTAAAACAATTATCTTAATTTTTGCTCAATAGACTTATTCTCAATAAAATATAAACTGAGCCGTTTTTTCAAGTAAAATTTTCATTTGGAAAATGAAAAGATAAATCTATGCCAGATTTTTCACCATATTTTCGAAGCGTACTATGTTTCCAATAATTTTTAAACCTGCTTAGAATTCCTCCACTTTATGAATGCCAGCAAACTGATAATACTAAAAATAATTGCAGTATAATAGACTGCTGGTGGTATCGGAACGGGATCACCAGCTGCATAGGAATGTAAACCTGACAAATAATAATTGACCCCAAAATAGGTCATGATTACCGTTGCAAATCCAAAAAGTGATGCAAAATTAAATGCATAGACGCTTTGCAATCCGGGAATAAATCTCATATGCAAAATAAAGGCATACACCAGAATAGTGACCAGTGCCCACGTTTCTTTGGCATCCCATCCCCAATACCTTCCCCAAGATTCATTGGCCCAAACACCACCAAGATAAGTACCAACACTAACCATAAACAAACCACCCAATAAAGTGATCTCGCTGATGATGGTCAATTCTTTTATCGTTCTGTATATATTTTCTTTATTTTTATCATTGGCAATGATCATCAACACCAGATTTAGCATACCTATCACTGCCCCCAACATGAGGAAGCCGTAGCTGCCGGCTTCTAAAGACACGTGGATAGTCAGCCAGTAAGATTTAAGTACAGGAACCAAAGGTGTAATCTCCGGATCCAGCCAACTCATGGCCGCCACCAATAAAATAGTTGCTGCCAGTACTGTAGTCGCTGCCATACCGCCCAATGACTTCCTGGAAAAGAATAATCCTGCCAGCATGGTTGTCCAAGAGATATAGATCATAGATTCATACCCGTTGCTCCATGGTGCTCTGCCGGATACGTACCATCTCAATCCTAATCCAACAGTATGAAAAACAAATAAGACCAGAATGATATAGAATGCCCATAGCGTGTACCGTCCAACATCCGATTTCAAGTTGAAAACAGAATAAAAAAAGAATACCAATAAAATCAGGCTTAAAATACCATATATATTCCTCAAACGTCCGAAAACGTCCAAACTGTTGAGGAGAAGTTCAGCTTTAATTTTTGATGAAGAAGGGATGATGTGACTACCTTTATTCTGCTGAATATCAGACAATTGTTTCAGTAATGATTCTGCTTTGCTATAATCTCCTGTTTTACCGCTATCACTGACCGAAAGCAAATAGGAAGAATATACTTCGAACATATTCAAAACTTCTGTAGGTGGCATTTTCATTTCTCCGACATCAGCAGGGGATATCCAAGTATTGGCTGGATCGCCGGGCACAGGGAAAATTTTTAATAGCCTCCCTGAAAAAATCATATTGGCAATGTTGACTTTTTCGTCCAATTTAATGACAGCCTTCTCAAATGTACCCTGATCCTTTGGATTTACAGACTGAGACTGCCTTACCGCATCTCTCAACAAATACTGGCCTTCACTATTGAATAATTGTCTATAACTGATCAGTTTTTCGTTGGTGCCCAGAATTTTCTGGACTTCAGGATGTATTCCAATGTGAAGAAGCGGCACGTTTTCCCACTTTTCAGGAGACTTCATCATGGATAAAAATATTTGATCTGAAGTCATACCAAAAAGACTTTCCTTTTTAGCGATTTTACGCAGGACTTCACCGGTAAGTGTATTTACCGGCTTGAATCGGCCCCTGTGGTCCTGAACCAATAGGGTACCGAAATTAGCAGCGTGTACATCGCTTACATCAGCCACAGGTGGTGTAGACTGAGCATTGATATCGGACGCCATAGCAAAAGACCAAAAAGCCGCTACCAAAATCGCTGAAACCATGGTTTTAGTTTTTTCATAATCCAATTTTTTTATGAGCGCAGTAAAACGGCTATTTTTACTAAAAAATGTCATCATCATTCCAAAAGTCAATAAAATATAGCCAATATATGATACCCACGTGCCCCAAAAATCGTGGTTAACGCTCAGATATGTTCCGAGCTCATCCTGATCAAAAGACGACTGGAAAAACCTGTACCCACCATAGTCGAGAATATTATTCATATAAATTCTAAATTCTTTATTGACCCCTTTGGCAGGATCTACTAATGTCACTTCACTGGCATAAGAAGATGGATTATCCGTACCGGGATATCTGTCCATAATAAAATCTCTAAGTTTTAAAGAAAATGGAACTTTGATTTGTTTTGCACCATAACTTACCAACATCTGTACATCCCCAAAATCTGCCACTTTAGCTTGTCCTTCATCACCTTTTCGTCCGGTAACTATAATTTCTTTGGCTGAGCCATTATTTGAAATATCAAGCAAAATACCTGCCGTGCTTTCATTTTTCATTTTTTGATCGCCAGATGCAAGAGTTACTTTTGCAGAAGTACGAAAATCACCAATTACAAAACCTGAATTATTCCAAATATACATGGATCTCAACATTAAAGGGCGATATCCCGCTGGAGAGATGGTATCTGTTTTTTGTGTTGCCATGACCGTTTGAATCACCGGAACATCTGTTGCAAACAACAAAGAGTCATTTCGAACGATCACATTAAATGCATTCGGAAGCAATTGATCTGTAAAATTGAAATTCACCCCATTAATATTCACTTTATCCCCTTGATGTACAAAAATCTCTTCTCTCCCACCCTGTCCAGCTACTACCACTTTCATGGCAGGCTTTCCACCATTTGTTTCTTCTATTTTTTCTGTCGGATTGGGGATAAATTGTTTTAGTTTTACAGAAAACATATTTGGTCCAATCTGGTATTGTTCGGAAAAATCATTGTCACCCAATGTGGAGAAATATACTGGTTCATCAAAGGAATATGACTTTCCACCATATTGTACTTTAAACTTCAAAAAACTTTCAGTAGATAGAAAATAATCCGATGATCCCCCTTCTCGGATATGCATCATACCTTCATAGCCAAAATATCTTGTAATGCCCGCTCCCAATATAATGATGACAATTGCGCTGTGGAAAGTAAGGGCTGCCCACTTTTTCTGCTGTATCATTCTGAATCTGAATATATTGGCCACAATGGTACCTCCAAATAAAACCAATAATAACTCAAACCACCTTGATTTAAAGATAATGTCTTGTGCTGAACTGGTGCCAAAATCGTTTTCTACAAATGTGGCCACGCCTATTGCAATCGCAAAAAGCAGCATATATAAACCTGCCGCTCTTGTGGAAAAAATATTGTTAAATAGTTTGTTTGCAAATTGATTCAATTTCATAAATTTCATTAACTTATTAATCACAAATTTAGTGAAATTATTGATTTTAATTCAAAAAAAAACGTTGAACAGGATATTTCTCTTGTTGAAATGGCACTCATATCGTGCGTTTTTTACTTTTATCTTGCTATCAAATAAATGTAATCATGCAGGTACCGATAAGTATTGTCATAGCTGCTCTTTGCAATGCAGACGAATTTTTTGCTTTATTGGACAATACTGAAGCTTGGAATCACTTCTTACCAGAGGGTTTATTTCGTAATTTATCCAACGAAGTAGACCCATAACTACCAAGATTTAATCGCTCATGAACATGACAAAGGACTTGAGTAGTGATAAGATTTCTATAAAAAAACCTTCCAATCAGGTACTGCAAGGAAACAAATGATCTGTCAGTAACAATTAGCATTTTTTTTTGTAAGAATTCTCCGGCTGTTAAAATCCGGATAGTGACTACCCTGTATTTTTAAGTCCTCCTGAAATAGCGTTGGTAATCATTAAAAGTTTTTCCAAAAGTTTTCCGGCATTTTCAGGATGGGTCTGTTGTTGGGCCCTCCATTCTTTCATAGAACTGATTTGTAATTGGTGAAGTGCATGGAGCACAGGTTCTCGCCTTTTAGCATTGTCATAAACACTAGAGCGTCTTATTGCTGCCGGCTCTGCAAATAGGATGGCAATTTGTCGCTGGCTTTCTTCAAGTTCCAGTAATATCAAATCAAAAATCAGTTTGCGTTCTGATTCATTGTCCACCAAGGCAGCATATGCATTCATTATTTCTTTATTGGCATTGAGGAGATTTGTTTCGATGTGAATGAGCGTATAACGCAGGAAAGGCCATGAGTTGGCTGCCTCCTTGATTTCAGCATACAGACTTGGATGCTCTTCTTTCAATTTACTTAAAGCAAATCCTACTCCATACCATGCTGTAAGATTGTACCGTGACTGATGCCAACTGAAAACCCATGGGATTGCTCTCAGGTCAGCCAGTGTGCGATTGCCATTACGCCTTGCCGGCCGCGATCCGATCTTACTTTGCTCAAGCACATCTATAGGCGTTGCTTGACTGTAAAAGCTCATAAACGTTGGGTGATAAATCAATTGCTGAAAGTGCTCAAATGATAGCAGGGCCAACTTTTCCATGCCAGCCTCAGGATAGACATCAGGCTGATGCGGATACATCCACGAGCTGGTTTGTAGTGCCGTGCCGGATAGTAGCATCTCGAGGTTATAGGTAGCATTCAATACATTGGCAAATTGCTGGGCAATCGTTTCGCCCTGAGTAGTTAGTTTTATTTCTCCATGCACTGTACCGGGTGGCATACTTTCGAGAAAACGATGGTATTTGCCGCCCCCTCTGCTGATCGTACCTCCGATGCCATGGAAAAAACGCAGCGAAACATGATGCCGGGCGGCAACTTCTGATAAGGATTTTTCTGCCTGATGAATGTTCCATCGGCTGGCTAATATCCCACCATCTTTGTTACTATCACTATACCCCAACATCACTTCCTGCATGAAGTTATTGTATTGAACCGAAGCTTTTTTGATGGGATGTTCCAGTAAGCTGTTCAAAATTAACGGTGCATTTTTCAGATCGTTGATCGTCTCAAATAGCGGAACCACCTGAAAGAGATCGGATGAAAGGCCTGCTTCGCGCAAAAAAAGGTAAGGTACCAGCAAGTCACTCAGGCTGCGCGTCATACTTACGATGAGAGAACCAATTCCTTCTTTTCCATATAAATCAATATGCGCCTTCAATGCACGATAGCAACTTATGACTTGTTCTGCTTCAGGTCCCACTGCGGCCCCATTTGCTAAGAAGGGACGATTGGTCTGTAGCTCAAGGGTAAGAAATGATACCCTTTTATCTTCCGGCCACTCTGCAAAATTTGCTTCCGGCATAGAGGCTGCTTCCAACATTTGCTGTACAGCCTTGTCATGAAAAGAGCTATTCTGACGGATATCGAGTTTGGCAAGATGGAATCCAAAACATTGCACCATTCTCTCTATAGGAAAAATTAAGTCAATCACGAGTGTGCGGCTTCCTATCTCCAAAAGGCTCTTGCGCAGCGTTGCTAAATCCTGTAAGAGTTCTGAAGGGGATTGATAAATGTTGCCAGGCTGATTTACACTTTTAGTATTCTGTATTTTTAGCAGGATAAGGTTTACAAATTGTCTCCATGGTTCCAGCGGATTTCTATTGATGGCTTCTGCCCCCACAGCGCCTGCCTGTAGTTGAAATGCGGCAATAGTCTTCAAGAAAAACGGAGGCACATGATTGTTGATTTCAGAAAAACTGATGTGAGCTGCCAGCTCATGCAACTTATTGATCAGTAAGTCAAGCGCTGCTTCTCGATGTGTTTTTAATGTACTGGCAGTCAGTTCCGCCGTAACATACGGATGGCCATCCCTGTCTCCGCCCACCCAGCTCCCGAATACTATTTGTGGAAAATCATCGGGATGAAAAAGTCTGTCCGGATTAAATCCAAATGACTGCCAGGCCTTTTTAAGTCGTTGGTCAGACATATGAAGTGCCTGCGGAAGTACTTTTTTAAGATAATGTATGATGTTGTTTCGTTCTGATGCCACCTGAGGTTTTTCGAGATACACTTCGCCGGTACGCCACCAGCGCTCTATTAGGGCTTTTAAGTTGTCTTTGATAGTATCGTGCTCCCATATGGATAAATTTCCCTGTTCTCTTCTTACCAGTTGCAGGTATACCTCCCGATGGATGTTAAGTATGGAGATCCGCTTGGCTTCTGTCGGGTGTGCAGTGAGTACCGGCATGACCAAAAGGCGAGGAAGAATCAGTGCGATTTGCGCTTCGGTAATACCTGCTTGATGTAGGCGGAGAAAAGTTTCCGTCCACGAACCACGAATAGCTGCCGGCCCTTTTTCGTCTTCCAGTGTACGCCTGAATCGCACCGCTGCATTTTCTTCCACCAGGTTCATGAGCTGAAATAGCATACTGCAAGCCTGAATATACTTTTCATTAATGGCGTTGTTGCCAATTATGTTTCTCTCTACCGACAGCGCGTCTGTTGTTGTAAGCAGCCCGGCTATTTCTACTTCATTCAGATCAATCAATACTTCACGGAAGCAGGAAGTAAGAAACTCCAGATCATTTTTTATTTTAAGCAGTCCTTGTTTTTCGATCTCTGATGACATAGAAACATTTTTGGCAAAGGTAAGAAATTACTAAAGTTTAAGTTTTTAACAGTTATGTTTATTTTAACCCAGTAAGTGCATCAATCTGCGGAGATTAAATTCCAGAGGACGTCATACCTTTTTCTGTAATTGTCCAACTCATAAACCGTGGCAAAAATTACTTTTAGTCTTTATCATCCTAGGACAAAGAAGTAGCGGGAAGTCAGAATACCTGAAACTATCACCATTATTTTCAAAAAATAGATTGTTAAATCTGTTACCGTTAAACAGTTAAAACGGCTTTGGCTAAAAAAATAGAACCCTCAAAGCACTTTTACTATGAAGGGTTCCATCAGATTTACTAATAAAACAAAACTTTAAACCAAACGTAAATGTGTATGAACAAATCTTTAAAGAACTAAAACAATTCCTACTTATTAAATCATGGTTTTTATTACTCTAGGATAAAAGGAGAAGAACCATTTGTAATAATAATCTTTCCATTAGGAGATTTAGCTAAATTATTTAATGCTTCTATGCTTTTCAGTTTTAATATTTGGTCAGTGAGCCCTTCAGACATGATGATTTGAGCGTCTCTTGAACCTTTTGCCTCTATAATTTTTCTGTCAGCCTCCAATTTCGCTTGCTGCAGAATGAATTCCATCCGCATAGCATCCTGCTCTGCTTGAAGTTTTTGCTCAATCGAGTTTGCTAATCCTTGTGGAAGCTGTATGCTTTTCATTAATACTGACTCTATAATGATGCCTTGCTTACCAAGAATGAGATCCATTTTTTTCCTGATTGCTTCTTCTATATCAGCTCTCATACCTGAGTGCATATCTTTCGCAAAAAACTGTGAACAAACATCAGCAGACGCTGATCTGAATACGTTGGATATTACAGGTTCGTAATCCAAACTCAACTCTCTGATGATGTCAGGAACTTTTGACTTTTCCAGTCTGAAAAGGATAGATATCTGGGAGTTGACACTAAGACCTTCTTTGCTAGGTAAATTTAGCGACAATTCAAGATTTGCAGTTTGTATCGAGGCTTTTATTACTCGTTGTGTGAATGGATTATAAAATACGGCGCCTTGTGTTCTTACTTTATTGGATAACTTTCCCAATGATTGGACCATACCCACTTCACCTGGTCTTACAGTAACGCAGCTACTTAAGCTTGCAAAAGCGAAAATGAAAAATAAAATTTTGATATTCATGGCTATTTAATTTTAAAGATTAAAAATATAATGATTGAACATACAGTGAAGACCAATGTTTATTTATTTCAATTTATACATTTTATAACAACCATAATATTTTTTTATGAATTATACCCTTCATCAATTAAAGGTATTTTTAAAAATCTGTGAAAATGAGTCAATAACCAAGGCGGCTCAAGAATTGAATCTGAGCCAACCGGCAGTATCTATACAATTTAAAAATTTTCAGGACCAGTTTAGTTTGCCCTTGTATGAAGTCATAGGAAAAAAAGTGTTCATTACTGAATTTGGTCGAGAAATAGCCATCACAGCAAAGAAAATAATTCAGGAAGTTGAAGAAATTGATATTAAAACTCACGAATTTAAAGGATTGTGGACTGGTAAAATAAAATTGTCGGTGGTATCCACAGGGCAATACATCATGCCGTATTTTATAAACGATTTTTTTTTACAGCATCCGGGGCTCGATCTATTTTTAGATACAACCAACAAAAGTCAGGTAGTGTCTGCCTTGAAAGATAATCAGACTGATTTTGCCCTTATGTCAATTTTACCGGTAAATCTTGATTTAAACCATATTGAACTGCTTCCTAATCATTTGTTTTTAGTCTGTAACAAAAAAGTTTGGGATGATTTTGATGGTAATTTTGATATCATTTTTGAAAAATATCCATTTCTTCTAAGGGAAGAAGGCTCTGCTACTCGATTTGAGTCTGAAAAGTATCTCACAGCGAACAAAATAAATATTTCAAAAAAAATAGAACTAAAATCCAATGAAACTGTGAAACAAGCTGTTTTAGCTGGAATGGGCATTTCAATAATTCCGTTGATAGGCATGAAAAATCAACTTATAGAAGGTAGCCTTAAAATCATTCCATTGCAAGGATTACCTTTAGTAACAAAATGGCGACTAGTGTGGTTGAAAGAAAAATCTTTATCTCCATCTTCAAGAGCGTTTTTAAAAAACATAATCGAGCAAAAAGAACACATCAAAAAGTTGTACTTTGATTGGATTATAGATTATGTAGGTTATGACTGAAGTTATGAAGGAAAAATAACACACAAAGAAAAGACTAAATAATTGTCATTATTGTATGCTGACTAATTTAGCATAAAAACTAAGAAAAACTAATACGAGCTAAAGACCTATTTCTTCATTTTAAGACCGAAAAATATCAGGTATATACTATTTTAAGTTTGGTTTAAGTGCTTTTGATAAATCGATGCATTTTTTCAAAATCATAAAATATTGATAATATATTTAAATGATAAGTATTAAATATATAAATAATATTAAATGAACAAATTACTATTTATTTCATTCTTCAAAGTATAAATATTTAATATTATTTAAAAATTAAAGAATAAAATGCGGACAAGCCGAACACCGTTCTAAAAAGTAGGCAAAAATTATAAATACAAAAAATATGATCAGGAAAAATTTAGTGTTAGCAACCATGTCAGTCGGACTGATATTAACATCTTGTAATCAAGTACAGGAAAAAGCAAATCAGGAAGCACAAAATGTTTTGGCCCAAACTAATGAAAAAGTTCAACAAGTAATTAAAGATCTTGGACTAGTTTATGTGGAAGAAGGAGCACAAGATATCATCACATATGATGAAGTGAATGCTGCACAACAAGCGTGGTGTGATGCGTTGGTAAAAATTGGCCAGATCAACGAGGAAGGTGGAGATTACAAGGCCTTTGCATCACAAGTATTGTCTGAAGCTTATAACTATGATCAAGGGAAAGTTTTCTTTAAACCTACATTAGCTTTTGGAGACCAAACTTTCAGAAATGACAAAAAAGGGGCATTGGCTTATTTTGTAGGTGGGGACCCTGACTTTCCCAATGACAAGGGTTTTGCCCTTACACCATGGGTGAAAGCACGATATGACAATGCTGGTGCAAATAATGAAGGCATCCAAATCTATGGATCCGTGGCCATCACGATGGGTAACGTTTGGGTAACTAGCAAAGATGGGAAAGAAGTTATGGTAGACAAAACGTGGGTATTCAAAAAAGGCAAGGATGGTAAACTCCGTATAATAGTTCACAAATCGTCACTGCCATTTAGCCCAAGCAAATAAAATTTTAACATGCTACAACTTAGATTTGTAGCATGGTTCTTTTAACAAGACAAGACAACATAATTTTTTTTCAAAGTCATCAATTCACTTAAATAACAAAAAAATGGTAAAATATTCACTTTTAACCCTACTTTTTTTCACTTTTTTGCTTGATCAGGTACGCGCACAATCTAATATAGATTCTAGTTTACTTACAAAAGAATTCTTTAGTTTAAAAGAAGCATTACAGAAACCTAATAGTGTTTTCAGGTTGAACCTGAGCAATCAAAATCTGGAAGTCGCTGATACTATATGGTCAAAATTTCAAAATCTTCAATACCTAAGTTTGAAAAACGATCACCTTAAACAAATACCTTCAGGCATCGGAAGTCTGAAAAATCTTAGAGTACTTGATTTGAGCGGAAACGACTTTAAAGTATTACCATCCACTTTTAGTAACTTGACAAATCTGCAGGAGTTGTATTTAAATGATGATAAATACTTCGATTTAAATAAAAGCATTGCTGTTTTAAGTCAATTTCAAAATCTTCAATACCTAAGTTTGAAAAACGATCACCTTAAACAAATACCTTCAGGCATCGGAAGTCTGAAAAATCTTAGAGTACTTGATTTGAGCGGAAATGATTTTAAAGTCTTACCATCTACTTTTAGTAACCTGAAAAATCTGCAGGAGTTGTATTTAAATGATGATAAATACCTTCAACTAAACCACAGCATTCTTGTTTTGAGTAAACTACCTAATCTAAAATCACTTCATCTTGAAAACGACGGTTTAGTGGAATTACCCAAAAATATTTATAAACTAAAAAATTTGGAATCATTATATCTCAATAACAATGAATTTAAAGACTTGCCGAAAGAAATAAAAGGTTTAAAACACTTGAAGTATATAGATTTTCACGACAATAAATTAACATTTCCACAAGGGATGGAAAACCAATTCATAGGAATTAAGGTTGTTTTCTAAAGTAATTAGTAAATCTTAATTAAATATGAAAAATATTGTATGTTTGATGGTCTCTCTTTGGTTTTGTCAAAATGTATATGCACAAAATAGCCGATTAAATACAAATAACAGTATTGGTTGGTATAATTATTTTGGAACTTTTAAGGTTTCAGACAAAGTAGGAATACATAATGAATATCAATGGCGAAGAAATAATTTTATAGCAGATCCGAAACAAAACCTCTTGAGAGTGGGTCTAAATTATACCCTGAATCCTAGAATATTATTCAGGATAGGTTATGCTTGGATTGAAACTTATCCTTACGGCGAAATACCATTAAATGGTTTGGGAAGAGATTTTACAGAGCATAGAATATTTCAAATGCTTCAGCTTTCTCATAAAGAAGGAATGGTAGATTTTTCTCACCGTTTTATGTTAGAGCAAAGATTTGTAGGCCGGTATAGTGCATCAAATGTTGAAAGTGAAGATGAATTTCCTCTATTTAATCGAATGCGATACATGATAAGATTACAAGCCCCATTAAAAGGAAAGGAAATGAAAGATAAAACTCCATATGCAGCGTTTTATAATGAAATATTTATTGGATTTGGTAAAAATGTAAATGCCAATGTATTTGATCAAAATAGGATTGGTCTTTTGTTGGGCTATAGATTTAACAAAACTGTAAGATTAGAAGCAGGATATCTGAATCAAACTTTGCAATACGGAAGGCAAATCAACGGACAAAATGTATTTCAAAACAATAATGGATGTATTATAAACACTATAATAAACTTAGATTTGGGAAAAAATGCACCTAATTAGAATATATTTAATTCAGGTATTATTTTGTCCTTTTTTGACTTGAATACAGCCAAAAGTTTAAAGCAAAAAATTATAGCCGCTAAAATTCAGCTTGACCAAAAAAAAATATTTAGATATTTATTTTTATTTTATGTACTAAAAGCAAAAATAACAAATTCACTTACATAAATTTATAATTTTAGACCAATATGAGCGTATAATATTTCTAACTCCACTTTTTTTTGACCCATTCTTTCTGCTCATTTGGATCAAGGTAGGTCCAAGCCAGTATTCTGCTCGTTTTGTTCCCTTGACCCATAGGAATGGTTTTGTTTTCTCGGCTGCCGGCTTTTTCCAAGGCAGCATATGCTCTTTTGAGATTGGACTGTTTGGAGATCAGGGTGGTAAACCAAAAGCAGTTGTTTTTATATGTTATACTTTCTGATATCATGTGCTGGACAAAGTTATCTTCGCCGCCCGGACACCAGAGTTCGTTTTGTTGCCCCCCGAAGTTCCGGACGTTTTTATCGGGAGAAGATGGTTTCAGGTGGTTGTTTTTGCGCGTGTTTACTGCCTGTGCTTCTTCAGCAGATGCATGAAATGGAGGATTGCAAATGGTGATATCTATACATTCATTTTCACCTATGATGTTTTTAAAAATAGCTTCCGGCTCATTTTGTCGCCGCAGCTCTACCCTATTTTGCATAACAATATTTGAATCAATGGTCTTTCGGACAGCAGCAAGTGCCACCACATCTATGTCACTACCAATAAAAGACCAGCCATATTCTTTTATGCCAATGATGGGATATATACCATTGGCACCAATGCCGGTATCAAGACATGTGATGCGCTCCCCTTTTGGAATTTTACCGAAATTTTTCTGTGACAGCAGATCAGCGGCATAATGGATATAATCTGCCCTTCCAGGGATCGGCGGACACAGATATCCTTTTGGTAACTCCCAGTCTGTGATGTCATAATATTGCATCAACAATGCTTTATTGAGCATCATGACCGCTTCAGGTCGGGCAAAATCTATGGTTTCATCACCATATTTATTTGTAGCTACCATAAGCTGTAGTTCCGGACATTTTTCGATCAGCAGCTTAAAGTCATACCTTGCTCTATGTCTGTTTCTTGGGTGTAATCTTGTTTTTTCAGCTGGGTGTTCTCTTTTTTTTTCTTCATTATTTTTTTTGGCAGGAGGCATGGTCAGTAGTGTTAAGTGGGTGTAATTAAAGCTATAATGGCCCAAATATAACAAAAGGATTGCATTTCTGGGTACGGAAATTGGATAAAGTGTGAATCATCACCCCGACTATCAAGGAGTAATATTTTCTAACTGACCTAAAAATACATATTCCATGACAAAATGTAGAAACTTTACATTCATATCTCTTTAGAAAGTGAGCGGGCAATAAAAAAGCGAGTACGCAGTGAAGAGCCCCGCTTTAAATGTTTTCACAACAGAATAATCCTTATTGTGATTTGCTTTTGGTCGTCAAAATAGAACAGCGTTTGTTAATAATTTGTAAAAGTATATTATCTTTGGCTTTGATTAAATGATGTAATTGTACAAATTCGAAAGGAACACAGAAATTGTAATTAAAAAATATTAATATGGAATCCAAAAATAAAAAAGAAATGGGGATGCCTATTAATCCAAATTATTCTGACCCTAGAAATCAGGAAGTTTTGGAAAGGTTTAAAAAAGTCATGCAAATGAATATTGAAAAATATGGCCCAATAGATTCTAGTAAAGTGGAAAAGAAGTTGCATTTCATTGATCCTAAGCTTTATTTTGAGAAATGGGACTAGATAAAATAAAAAAAGCGAGTTGCCCCGCTTTAAATGTTTTCACAACGGAATAATCCTTATTGTGAATTGCTTTTGTTCGGCCCAAAGATAATATAAAAATTTAAATAAAAAATACGATGGGTAAAAAAATTTTAGGCTTAGATTTGGGGACTAACAGTATTGGTTGGGCTTTGATTGATTCTGATGACAATGGAAACCCATCAAATATATTGGGTATGGGAAGTCGGATCATACCTATGACACAAGATGTTTTAGGAAAGTTTGATTCAGGCGTTTCTATATCACAAACAGCAGCAAGAACAGGGTTCAGAGGAGTACGAAGGATAAAAGAACGTCACTTATTGAGAAGAGAAAGACTACATAGAGTCTTAAATATCGTAGGCTTTTTACCTAATCATTATGCTAATGCTATTGACTTTGAAAAAAAAGTGGGAAAATTTAAAGATAACAAAGAGCCAAAGATAGCTTATAGACCTATTGAAAATCAAGAATGTTTAAAACCGAGTAAAATAGAGTATCAATTTATTTTTAAAGATTCGTTTTATGAAATGGTTAGGGAATTTAAGCAGACCCAACCACAATTATTTGAAGATGAAAAATTGATACCTTATGATTGGACAATATTTTATTTACGCCAAAAGGCTCTGACAAAAAAAATTGAGAAAGAAGAATTGGCTTGGCTATTGCTAAATTTCAATCAAAAGAGAGGCTACTATCAGCTAAGGGGTGAAGAAGACGAAGAAGAAAAAAATAAAGTTGTAGAATTTCATTCATTAATAGTAACAAATACTGAAATAGATGATAGTACAGCAAAAAAAGATGAGAAATGGTATAGTTTTCATCTTGAAAACGGCTGGATTTACAGGAGATCAAGTAAAACACCTTTAAATTGGACAGGAAAAAGAAAAGATTTTATTGTAACAACTGACTTAAATGTAGATGGCACTATCAAGGTGGACAAAGATGGTAAAGAAAAAAGATCATTCAGAGCACCATCGGAAGATGATTGGACCTTATTAAAAAAGAAAACAGAAAAAGAAATTGAACACTCAGGCAAAACCGTCGGGTCATTTATCTTTAACACATTATTGTCAAATCCTAATCAGAAAATAAACGGGAAATTAGTCCGTACCATCGAGCGTAAATTCTATAAAGCTGAGCTTGAAGCAATATTAACAGAACAGCTAAAACATCATCCGGAACTACAAAACAGGTCCCTATATGACGCTTGTAGTGAAGAACTTTACGAAAATAATGAAGGTCATAGAAACAGCATTTCACAAAAAGGATTTGATCATCTATTTATAAACGATATTATATTCTATCAAAGACCACTTAAAAGCCAAAAATCCAGTATTAGTGATTGTAAATTTGAAAAGAAATATTTTACAAAAGACGGCAAAGTAGAAACTATTGGAATAAAATGTGCTCCCAAGTCGCATCCTTTGTATCAAGAATTTAGACTATGGCAGTTTGTCCAAAATCTGAGAATATATAAAAAAGAAGACGATAGAGACGTCACTTCGGAATTTCTAAATAACACGTCGGATTGGGAAAATCTATTTATTTGGCTTAACGATCGTAAGGAAATAGAGCAGAAAACATTTCTGAAATATCCAGGTTTTAATCTTAAAAAAAATGCCGATTTGTACAGATGGAACTATGTAGAAGATAAACCCTATCCTTGTAATGAAACTCATGCAACTATTATATCTAGACTAGAGAAGGTAGGTATTGAACCTATCTTTTTAAACAATGATTTAGAAGAATTACTATGGCATATACTCTATTCTGTTACAGATAAAATAGAATTAAAAAGTGCGTTAAATAAATTTGCAGATCGTCATCAGTTAAGTAACGAATTTGTTGAAATATTTGCAAAATATCCACCTTTCAAAAGTGAGTATGGTGCCTATTCCATAAAGGCATTAAAAAAAATGCTCCCATTAATGCGAATGGGTCGATTTTGGAGTAAAGACGCCATAAATAAAAACACGCTAGATCGTATAGACAAGATTAAAACTGGGGAATATGATGAAAATATTATGGCTAGAGTTAGAGAAAAAGCATATAACCTCTTAGAAATTTCTCAATTTCAAAACTTACCTGTTTGGCTTACATCTTACGTAGTCTATGACCGACACTCTGAAGATGGTGAAACTTTAAAATGGAAATCACCATTAGATATAGAAAATTATCTTAAGTATGTTTTTAAGCAACACTCTTTACGTAACCCTATAGTAGAGCAAGTCATAGCTGAAACATTAAGAGTAGTCAGTGACATTTGGAAACATTATGGAAATGGAAGTGAATATTTCTTTAATGAAATTCATATCGAATTAGGAAGAGAAATGAAAAATCCCGCTGACAAACGCAAAAAAATCACTGAAACCATATCTCAAAACGAAAATACAAATCAACGCATCAAAGCTTTATTGATAGAATTAATGAATGATATCGATATAGAAAATGTAAGGCCATACTCACCATCACAACAAGAGATATTAAAAGTTTATGAGGAAGGCGTTTTGGGTAGTACAGGTGATCTTCCAGATGATATATTAAAAATATCAAAACTAGCTGAACCATCTAAATCAGAACTCACCAAATACAAACTTTGGTTGGATCAAAAATACAGATCGCCTTACACTGGTGCAATTATTCCTTTGAGCAAATTATTTACACCAACATATGAAATAGAGCATATCATTCCACAATCTCGTTTCTTTGATGATTCATTAAGCAACAAAATAATTTGTGAAGAAGCTGTAAATAAGCTCAAAGATAACATGCTTGGTTTAGAATTTATAGAAGATAAAGGAGGAACAAAGCTAGAAATTGCAGGAGGTAAGCACGTAACCATTTTCACAAAAGATGAATATGAAGCTCATGTAAGATCCGACTTTAAAAACAACAAAAGTAAAATGAAAAAACTTCTGATGAACGACATTCCAGAAGATTTTGTTATGCGCCAGCTTAATGATAGCAGATATATCAGTAAAGTAGTAAAAAATTTACTCTCAAATATAGTAAGGGAAGAAGATGAGCAGGAGACCGTTTCAAAAAATTTGCTCTCAACAAATGGTGCAGTCACTTCGATACTAAAACAAGATTGGGGTCTTAATGATATCTGGAATGATCTCATATCGCCAAGATTCAAAAGATTAAATGAATTGACCAATTCGACTCAATTTGGAGATATCAATCCTAATACCGGAAAATTTTTACCGCAAGTGCCTTTCGAGTTGCAAAAAGGATTTAATAAAAAGAGAATAGACCATCGCCATCATGCATTGGATGCGATCGTGATAGCCTGCGCCACACGTGACCACATCAATTATCTCAATAATGAAAGTGCACTGGGCAAAGACAAAAAAGAGATCAAAGAAAAAAAACGATTTGATCTGCGGCATAAACTATGTACCAAAAAATATAACCAAGGATCAGAAACTAACTATAAATGGGAATTTAATAGCCCATGGAATGGATTTGCGAAAGATGTAAAAGGTAGTTTAGAATCAACTATAGTAAGTTTCAAACAAAACTTAAGAGTGATCAACAAAACTGTAAACCATTACCAATCCTACTATGATGAAGCAGGAAATTTAAGATTGGATAAAAGTGGAAAGCCAAGCAAAGATTTAACCAAACAATCTAAAGGTGATAACTGGGCCATTAGAAAACCGCTACAT
>JBBRVQ010000050.1:0-31881 GCA_038246735.1 Chitinophagales bacterium | reverse complement strand
TTTCATATTATCTGAACCTTGATTTTTATGATTATCGTGATTGCCTTGATTTTTATAATCATCTGAATCAATTAAATCAAGTGAATCATGGTTCAGACTATTTTTTCCTTGTTTCATATCAGTTCCAATATTGAGTTTAATATTTCTGCACTTTCTTCATCAAGTGCTTTCATTTCTTCCAAAATTTGTTGCGGTTGGCGTAAGGCAGCTTCTTCTTTTTTGTTGGGGTTTTTAGCACTTAGGTCATAAGTCGTTGTATCTAATGTTGCTACATCTATACTCCATGAGTTTTCACTTTCACCAAACGACTTTTGTAATGTCTCAAACTCCCTAAGATCATTTTCATTGAGTGGATTGGTTTTACCCAGATTTCTGCCAGGATTGAGTTGGTAGTACCATACTTTACGAGTAGGTGTACCTTTCTCAAAAAACAACACTACCGTCTTTACTCCTGCACCTGTAAACACACCACCAGGGAGATCAAGTACAGTATGCAGATTGCACGATTCCAGCAAATGCTTTCGCAGACTAACTGATGCATTATCGGTATTGCTCAGGAAAGTGTTTTTGATCACAATACCTGCTTTGCCACCAGCTCTAAGTATCTTGATAAAATGCTGCAAAAACAGATACGCTGTCTCTGATGACCGTATCGGAAAATTCTGCTGCACTTCTGCTCTTTCCTTGCCACCAAAGGGTGGATTGGCTAGTACAATATTATATCTGTCTTTCTCCTGTATATCAGCTAGATTTTCTGCGAGTGTATTAGTATGGATGATATTAGGAGCTTCTATACCATGAAAAATCATGTTCATAATACCAATGATATATGCCAATCCTTTTTTCTCCTTACCGTAGAATGTTTTCTTCTGTAGTATCTCAATATCCTGTGTCGTCAGATGTTCAAGCCCACCTTTACTATGGAGCATATATAAAAATCCTTCACATAGGAAACCCATACTACCACCTGCACCATCATATATACTCTCACCTATTTTGGGTGCTATTACCCTGACTATAGATTTAATCAAAGGTCTTACGGTGTAATACTCTCCACCATTGCGACCAGCATTACCCATATTCTGTATTTTACCTTCATATAGATGGCTCATTTCGTGCTTCTCAGTATGGGTTCTAAAACGCAATTGGTCTATTAGGTTGATCACTTCACGCAGATTGTATCCACTCTGTATGCGATTTTTTAGTTCACTAAATATCTCACCTATCTTATACTCAATGGTATCTGCTCTTTCTGCTTCTGTCTTAAATCGCTTGAGATATGGAAACAACTTCTGATCCACAAAATCCTTGAGATCATCACCAGTCATGGCTTTATGGTGATCAAGTTTACCATCATCCCCTTTGGGAGTAGCCCATATATTCCATTGATATTCTTCTTCTATAATAGGAGTATATGTTTTGCCTGTAAGTTCTGCTGCTGTAGCTTTGTCCTTCTCCAGATCATCCAAATACTTGAGAAACAAAACCCAAGATGTCTGCTCCACATAATCAAGTTCGCTACCACATCCAGCATCCTTGTGGAGTATGTCATCAATATTCTTAAAAGTCTGTTCAAACATTTGGTTATCTTTTCAGTAGGGGTAAATTATGTAATCATTATTGCAAAGATAATTTGTACATGCAACATAACAATACATTTATCAATTCAATCCATAATTTTAAATATTTGTTTTATATTTGGGCATCAAATTAATACAAAACATAAAATATTTACGGGAGAGCTATCTGTTTATAAAGAAAGGCTTCAGATAATTGCCAAATCTCCGAATCAAATCGCAATTAAGTTTTAATCATTAAAAAAATGGACCTTGAAATTCATTCGGCGTAGGCAGATACTTTGACTATGCTTCGGGATGGCACAGTATTATCGTATATAAAATATAGAGAAAACTTGTGGGGCTACAATCAAAATACACTGAAATTTTTGGTTTTTTTTGACGTAAATTAGATTTTGCATAATTTTTATAGGTCAAAAGTGCGCCAAATTGTATTTTAAAAACCACAGGTAAACAAATGATAATCAGATGTTTAACCGTGGTTTTGTGGAGATGCAGGGACTCGAACCCTGGTCCAGACAAAGCAACTGAACGCTTTCTACATGCTTATCTTCTGTTCGGATTTTCGGAATCGGGCAGGTACAGAAGCCAACGGCGCCTTCATCTTATCTTCTGTTTATTCGGATTGTGATCGAAGTATCTCACTCACCTAGTCCGCGGGTTTGTTGAAGTGCGGCTACCGGCATATATCGGACGTCATCCGGGCGGCACTAAAAGCGTTGCAATCCTAGATTACGCAGCTAATGCGAAGTTATTATCGCCATTTGTTGTTTGATCATCATTTGATAACGAAGTGAATCATCATGCTCCGACATGCTTACAGACCGATAATCTTTCCTGTCGATACCAGTCATCCCCATTTTAAAAAACAAATTTCAAGAAAAGAAATACAAAATAAATTGTGTTCAACTTTCCGAAAATCTGTGTCCGTATCTTTATACGTTTCTATGAACGCAAGAAGTCTTTCATTTGTTCCTAAGGTTTTAATTTTTTTCAAAATAAGTTTTATTTCATGACTTACACACCATTATAAAGTTAAGCGTTAAATAGCTACATTAAACCTGACTCCTGCACCAATAAATTGCATCCTCTTACATCTGCATAATCAAGTCTGCCCAAAATCTCAAAGCTACCATCTCTGTTCACAATACCCAGATCTTCAGTTTGTATAAAGGCACAAGAATCAATATTTGCCAGATCTATAATAGAAATGATACCAGGTTTGCTTACTCGTTCTCTGCTTAAAGGATCATTGATTTGATGTGTAAATACATTCAACATATTATTGGGCAAAAAAATGGTTTCTCCTTTAGTATATGCCTGTGAAAGTAACTCTGTCATACCATATTCCGAATAAACACCCTTGACATGAAAAGCATCCTTAAGTTCAGCGTGTACTGCAGCTTTTGTCATTTCTTTCCTGTTGCCTTTCATTCCGCCTGTTTCCATGATCACCAGGTCAGGAAAGATTATCTGATGGTGTGCAATGAAGTCAAGTAGTGCATAGGTAACGCCAAACAAAACTGTGGGAATATTCTGTTTTTTGCATTGCATCAACTCTTCTGCCAATGCATCATGATCGCGCAAATAAAATCCGCTTGTCTCATAGGCAGAAAGTTGGATAAAATAATCCACCATCTGGATCAAGGAAGAACCTTCGCGTTCAAGATATCCGGGCAAAAGCGCCAGTATTTGATAGTTATTTACTGGTTTGAAATATTTGGACCATATTTTTTCAGCATTTGTGAGATAGTGATTGATGTCTCTTACCTGATGATTTGACGTCTGATTGCTGGTCGTACCACTACTTCTGAATATTATTTCAGCATCAAACTCTCCGGTTTTTACATCATGAACTTTAAATGCACTGATAGGTAAAAAGGGTATTTTTTCCTTTTTGTCTATACTTTTGACTTTTACTCCTAAATTGTTGCAAAATTGATGATAAATTTTATTATATTTGTATTGAAATCTGAAGAGATGCATAACGTATTCATCAACGATTTGATAGTCTCCATGTTGAATGGAACCAAACAATTGTAATAATTGATGTCGTTCATGATCAAAACCTCCGTTCATGTGTTAGTTTATATGGATAGCACAAGGTACTTTCATTTTTCATAAATATAAAAAAGAAGGCATGAGATTTTTAATAGCGAGCGTATATCTGTTTTTTCTTGCTTCTTGTGTAAGACCACCGGATTATTCTGATGTACCCACGCTGGAATTTAGAAGTTTTTCTAAATTGACTATGAATCAGGGCGTTTTCGAAGAAGACTCTGTCATACTAACCTTATTTTTTACAGATGGCGATGGTGATTTCGGAACTTCGGGTCAGGGTTTAGATAAAAATATTTTTATTCAGGACAAAAGAACGAATGAAATATTCAGGGAATATAAAGCACCATTTGTCCCTATCGAAGGTGCAGGAAATGGTATTTCCGGGACTATTTCTATAAAAGTTTTTAGCACCTGTTGCATATTTCCGGAAGCTTCTGGTATTTTTCCTTGTGAAAAATCTGAAGAGTTTCCTGTCAATGATTTAGAGTTGGATATTTATATCAAAGACAGAGCCGGTAATCAGTCAAATGTAGTCACCACTTCAAAAATAAAATTAAACTGCAATTAATAAATTTTAGTACATTCTAACTCATTTTTTAAACCTATCTAAAAAAAGAGACACAATAAAAGGAATCAAAGTAGAGATTTCAAAATTACATTCAAAAATGTGGTTTACAATAACTTACTTTGGCAGAGCTTTTATTAGTGATTCTACTGCAGATCTGTCGTTTCCGACTATAATTTGGTCATCGATGATAGCTGCGGGTCTTTTCAAAAATGTATATTCTTTTAATATAAGTTTTTTAAAGTCAGCATCTTTGACAGGCTTCTTTTCTTCCGGCATTTCTTTTAACTTTTGAGCCCTTTTGTTGAACAAAGCTTCATAGGTCTTAGTATATTTTTTCATCAGGTCAAGATCTTCTTTTGAGATGTTTTGCTCCCTTAGATTGATAAGTTCAACACCTTCTGCATTAATTTGACTTAAAATCTTTCTACATGTGTCACAAGTAGATAGATGATATATTCGTTTCATTATTAAATAGTTTATACTAGGATAACAGGTTTTATATCAAATGGATTTAAAGTAGTACCTTTTATGTTGGCTTCTGCACGTATGGTATATTCAGATTTTACCGCTCTGGCTTTTTTTGCCAATCCAACAAGACCACGGGTAAAAAAATTACTTTCACCGAGTTTATCCATTTCAGATTTTACATGTACAAATTCCATTTCAAAAGGCAATTCTATGATATCATTTTTTGAAATATGAATGATATCATTTTTTGTTAGCTCGCCCATGGGATATTCATTGATTAGCTTACTGTCTCCTCTTCCCCTGCTATATTTTTCGACCATTTGCAGGTGAATACCTTCTACTATATTATTATCACTGAGAGAGGTAAGTTTTATGATACCAATCACAATGCCAGTTTCTGCTGTAACCTTGTCAGGTAAGATCAACTCCAGCTTAACTCCTTCGATTCCCAATATCTTTTTTACTTTTCCGAACATGCTTAAGTATTTTGATCCAATAAACGTATAGAAAGTAAGTATAGTTCGCAGTTTACGACCAATCGCATTAATTATCTGATGATCAAATAAATCTCTTATGCCAACTATCCATTATTTTAGTCTTCCAACCTTGCTCAAATTCTGTTTTTGTTTTGACCAAATTATTGTACACTATAGTTTCAGGGTGTATAATTCCTTCTTTTGACATTTCGCCCAGCTGATTGAGTTGTGCTGTAGCGATTTCTCCTGAAGATGATGATTCATAAGCCACCGTCATTCGTTCCAATAGGGCGATGCCATATTTATGTTCCATATATTGGATGAAATGTGTCATTTTATCCAAGGAGCAACCACTAGCACCCTGAAATCTTTCATCCACCATGATTACAATGAAACGACGTTGGATTACATCTCCTGAAGTATAGAGCTGAACATTATGGGCAGTCCATTCCTGAAGAAATTCAAATAGTTGTTCTTTAATAGATGTAGCTTGACTTTCGGTTAATTCATTTTCAGCCTGAAATATCCAAACTTTGGAAGCGGGATCTAAATCATGAAATGGTATCAGCATAAAATATATTTATTCGGTTTATTGGGCAAAGTTAATGAAAAATGAGAAAACTTTTATTCAATTCTTATCTTTGTATAATTTAACTAAAGGCTCTTTTAAGAAAACGGAAGCCTTACACAGAGACTTAAGAATATCCCATATTCCTGCTGCCCTTCCTAATGATTTTTTTACTCTCCTTGCCTTTCACAACTCCCAATGCATCATCCAGCCATACGATAGCCCCAGTTGGACATCTTTGGATGGGCACTTGTGTATTGTGCATTTTAGTATAATCAATGACAGGGAGGCTTTTTACCATGGTGATGAGGCCACCTTCGGCATCCATCGCGCATTTGCCGCAGGCCGTACAACCGACTTCGCAGACATCCAGCACATCATCTCCGGCTTCCAGGCTTTTGCATGCCACCCAGAGCTTATGACTAATGGGATGCAAAGAAAATAGGCCTTTGGGACACGCTTCGACACAATCGCCACAAGCCGTACATTTATCAACATCAACCACAGGAATAGAAAACTCATTCATGGTAATCGCATCAAAATCACAAACTACCTTACAATCGCCATATCCCAGACAACCCCACGAACAGGCTTTGCCACCACCTGAGACCATTGTGGCGGCCTGACAGGTGTCTATTCCTTTGTAATATGCCTGATTAATGGCCACATTGATGCCACCACCGCAAGCCAGTCTGGCTACGCTCTTCTCTTCAGCTCCCAATGCAATACCCAGGAAATTTGCAATAGACATCCTTCCTTCATCTGTGCTGACTGTACATTTGCCTGGTAAAACTTGTCCTGATACCAATGCTTCAGCAAAAGGCCGGCATCCGGGAAATCCGCAAGCACCACAATTGGCATGAGGCAACATATCTTCCACCTGGTCAATGCGCGGATCTTCAAAAACATAAAATTTTTTGCTGGCAATGACGATCAACCCTGCCAATGCAAGTGTAAGAAAACCTAGTGCCGCTATGGGTATGATGATGCTCACTTCAATGGTTAATTTTTTTATTTGATAATTTGCTTATTTTTTTTTTATTGATTATCCGCGTCTTTTCATTTTGGTTCTACTGCAAACTTAATGGAACGTCATTTTCGGTATTAGATGGTCAGGTCGTCCCTTTAGGGAATGAGGGTAACGGGTAGCAATTTTGCCTTACACTTTCCCCATCCTCTATATGGGAGCCCTACCCACTTATTTGATACCCACTACCTAGTAGATGATTTCCGCCCACTTTTTACCTGCTTTTAATTCAGCTTTTCTGATTTCCCATTTTTCTTTTGATCCTATGATGTTGGAAAAGGCTACATCCAATTGAGCTAATATTTTTCCATATCCTGCCACATAGATATAACAATTGTTCTGCGTCAGCATTTCTTTTATTTCATCGGATTTTCCTTCTATTATTTTATCCATAGCAATGGGATCCGCCCAAAGTGGTCTCGGACTTAGTGCGTAAAAAGCTTCAAAGGTTTTTTGGTCATAATAATTGGTCAGGTCTCCGTCTTTATCGTTGAGGTAAAGCAGTTCCAACCCGCTACGCGCACCATAAAACAAACGAATTTTACCATGCCAGTCCTTCACATTATTATAGATGTGTTTCACAAATGTCCTGAATGGAGCAATTCCCGTACCCATGCCTATCAAAATGATATTGGCAGTCTTGTCTTCAGGCACCGCATAAGGTAAAGAATGTGGTCCTGTCAGGATGATTTCGTCACCTGGTTTTCTGTCGCATAAATAATTGGATGCAATGCCATCAAACTTTTCGCCACTGAATTCATCCACGTAAAAACACCTTTTTACCAACATGGTGATCATCGGCAGTTTAGCTGAGGAATCAGGCAAATCTGCCACACTATAAAAACGATGATGTGCCTGATTGCCAAAAGGGCTTGCATGCTCCACTATGACACCAAAACTCTGATCAATTTTACAATGAAAATCGGTGTCCTGGACTTCAATGATGATTTCTTTGATTTCTTCACTATCAGCCGGAGTAAGTCGTTTTGTACTTTTCACTTTGGCTATATAGTGTGTTCCTGATAAATAATCGGATAAATGTGCCATATTATTTTCTTTTTCTTTTAAATTTTATTGTTCGATTAAATTTTCCTTTTTATTGCTGCAGGCAGTCGTACAGCCACAATTTTTGCAAGATCTGCGCTCTGCCAAAACATCATCATCAGTGATGTAATCGCGGAAAGTCTTCCTCCACAATGCCTGTACAATAAGCCACACCATCATCAGTGCTGAAATACCTACCATCGCTAATATTAAAGACTTTACCATTTTTTTTATTTCATTTTATTTTAAATTCTTGTAACTATTCAGACACCCATTAGTTTTGTCAAAAATTTACATTATTTGTCAAAAATTTCGCCTAAACTGGCGGTTGGAATCACTTTTGCCAAGGATTTAAATCCGTGGCTGCTAATATTTAACCCCTCACGGGGTATTATCTCAATAATTACATTTTCTTATTCTTAACCTTAACCTTAATCTTATCCTTAACCTTAACCTCCTAAACCTGCAAATCCCATAAATGACAAGGATAAAATCCCGCCAACCAATAAAACCAGTGCTGTTCCTTTAGCAATGCTTATGGTTTCTGAGAATTCAAGCTGTTCCCTCAAGCCAGCCATCAATACCAATGCCAATGTAAAACCTACACCGGCCCCAAGTGCATAAACAAAACTTTGAAGTATACCAAACCCTTTACTTGTCTGAAATAATGCCACGGCCAATACCGCACAGTTGGTTGTGATTAATGGAAGAAATATGCCTAAAGCTTTGAATAGGGCAGGACTCACTTTTTTGATAAACATCTCAACCAGCTGAACCGTAGAAGCTATGACCACAATATAACTGATTAATTGCAGAAACGGTGCGTTGATAGCCGCTAATGCAATGTTGATCCCAAATGCACACATAGCACTGATTACCATTACAAAAGTTACTGCTGCACCCATTTTAGTGGCTGTTTCAATTTTTCCGGAGACGCCTAAAAAAGGGCAGATACCCAGAAAATATGCCAAAACAAAATTATTGATCAGGCTGGCATTAATAAAGATACTCCAAAGTGATGCGTCATTCATGCTTTACTGTTTTTCATTTTATAACTGTTAAATATCAGTAGCAAAAAAGCCAGTGTAAAAAATCCTCCGGCAGGTAGTACCATGATCACCCATTTTTCAAAAAAGTAGGGCATAAATTCATAACCAAAAAAACTGCCACTGCCAAGTACCTCTCTTAATCCTCCGATACATAAAAGAGCAAACGTAAAACCAAGCCCCATCCCAAGTGCGTCCAATATTGATTTTCCAACAGAATTTTTTGATGCGAAAGCTTCTGCTCTGCTGAGTATGATACAATTCACCACAATAAGCGCAATGAAGGCCCCAAGACTTTTGTGCAAATCAATACTTATAGCCTGTATCGTATAATCTGTGAGCGTGACAAACGTAGCAATGATTAATATATATGAGGCAATCCTAACTTGTTTTGGTATAAAGTCTCTGAGCAATGAGATCAGGATATTTGACATCAACAATACAAAAGCCGTGGCCAGTCCCATAGCAAGCGCATTTATGGCAGAATTGGACACGGCAAGCGACGGACACATGCCCAAAACTTGCACGAATACTGGATTTTCCCTCCAGACTCCTTTGATAAATTCATCTGTCGAAGGATGATCTGCGATAGAATTGAAGAAACCTTTTTCTGATTTTTTATGACTAATTAGGCTCATTATTTGCTGTTATCATTGATCAAAAAAGACTTTTTATTTTTATAGACGAGCGGAACCCATAGTTTCGTACTCGCACTCAGGATATTGCCCACAGCCCTTGATGTAATCGTTGCCCCGGTAATGCCATCGATCTGCCAATCATTGGTTTTCTTACCTTGTTTTACTGTTGTAATTTCATTTTTTATTTTAGTAAAATCGTCATTCAAAGCAGCATCCAAAGCATTAAAATTGGCCATAAAACTTTCTTTTTCTATGTTGTCGCCAATGCCCGGCGTTTCTTTACTCTCCAAAACAAAAAAACCTATAATTTTTTGATTATCAGGATCATAACCATATAACACATTCAGTACTTCTCCATATCCTTTGCCATTGGCCTGAATGGCAATACCTTTCAGCTGATCGGTAGAATCGTAGCCTGCATATACTTTCTGTATTTTGGCATCATTTGAATTTGTCGCTGAAAAAGTCTGGTCCTGATTGAACTGGTATGCTTTAGTTTTAGAAATACCGGGTATTACTTTGAAAATTGCTTTTTCTAATGCTTCCGCTTTATTCTTTTCAATGGTTGAGAAAGTGCCCTGATAAGTAAGTACAATCAAAAAAGCACATATCAAGCCAATACTTGCCATGGCAATCACAATTTTTTTGTCATTCCCTTGTATATTATTACCTATCTGTGTCTGCACACTCATGATAATTTTAATTTATTGGTGGTACCATACACTCTGGGTCTGATCATATTATCTATGTGTGGAGAAATAGCATTGGCCAAAAGGATAGCATACATTACGCCTTCAGGTAGTCCGCCCCATAGCCTTATCGTTACTATCAGGATGCCGATAATAGCACCATATATCCAAATACCTATAGCAGTAATAGGCGAAGCTACCATATCTGTAGCCATATAGATAGCGCCCAACATGAGGCCTCCGGAAAATAAAGTAAAGAATGGCGACGGGTATGCAACATTGTTGATCAAATAAGCAGTACCGCTAAAAACAAATACGGTAATAAATATAGATACAGGTATTCGCCAGTTCAACATTTTTCTCCATGCCAGATAGATGCCTCCAAGTAAAAGAAATACTGAACTTGTCTCACCTACGGAACCATTAATAAATCCCATGGCCAAATCATAGGTCTGCGTATCAACATGATCAAATTTAAATGCTGACAACGGAGTAGCGCCGGAAACAGCATCTACAGTCGGTTGCATAAATGGTAGCGCCAGCACAGATGAAGAAATATTGTAAAATCTGTCGGGAGCAAAAGCCTGATACCAAGTGGTAATGGCCACAGGGAAAGTTGCCTGAAGAAATGCCCTGCCTACCAAAGCAGGATTGAAAACATTGTAGCCCAGACCACCAAATATAAATTTACCTAATCCTATCGAAATAGCGGAGCCCATAAACGCCATCCATAGCGGGAAGTTGGGCGGCAAACACATGCCCAGCAGCAGACCGGTGATGGCAGCGGAATAATCAGAAATCGTGGATTCTTTTTTTGATATTTTGCATAGGAAATGTTCGATAGCAACTGCCGAGATGGTGGTCGTCAGTAAAACAAGCAATGCGCTGATACCAAATGAATAGACCCCAAAAGCGGCAGCAGGAAGTAAAGCGTATACCACATTTTTCATGATGGTATCTGTACTTGCACCGTTCACAACGTGCGGAGAAGTGGTGATATTTAGGGTGATCTTACGCATGATTCAGATTTTGGTTGAGAGACTTACGTCTTTTGTATCTTGCCTTTGAAAGTCTGAAATATTGAACCAATGGAATATGAGAAGGACAAACGTAAGAGCACGATCCGCATTCAAAACAATCCATTAGATTAAAATCTTCCACCATTTTATCATACGACTCAAATTTTGCGAGGATACCCAATTTTGAAGGATTTAAGGATATCGGACATGCATCCACACAGGCTCCGCATTTGATACATGGATACACTTTCTCTTCATGCCTGACATCTTGATTGCCAAAAACCAAAATCCCGGAAGTACCCTTCGTGATGGATATGTCAAGGTTCGAAACCGAAACGCCCATCATCGGCCCGCCCATATAGACTTCAGCAATATCGTCATTGATCCCAACGTAATCCAGTACAAACCGCAATGGCGTACCAATAGGAATAAGATAATTTCCAGGTTTCTTGATAGCAGGTCCGGCAATGGTGATGACCCTTTCCTGTATGCCCCGGCCATGCGGTAACAATCTGCCGATTTCAGCAGTCGTAGCCACATTGACCGTTACCACATCGACATCGATCGGCAAACCACCTGAAGGCACTTCTTTTCCAAGCAAGGCAGTGATAAGCATTTTTTCAGAACCCTGCGGATATTTGACAGGCACGACTTTGATTGTGACAGGAATATCAGCTGGTTTTAGCTTATTCAAATGATCAGCTGCATCCTGTTTATTGGCCTCAACACCTATGACGGTTTGAGTGGCTCCTGTGGCTTTCATCAGATATCGGATACCCATAAATATATCTTCTGCCTGTTCGAGCATGACTCTGTGGTCAGTGGTCAGATATGGTTCACATTCTATGCCGTTGATGATTAAATATTCACATTTTTTTCCATCGGGAACTTTAAGTTTTACATGGGTCGGAAATGCTGCTCCACCTAATCCAACGATCCCACAATCCTGTATTCCTTTTAGAATTTCATCAGCATTGGCAGTTTCCAAACGGATGGGCTTTCCTTCTGCTACTTCCTGACCAGAATAGGGGAACGCTTGCAATTGAATCCCCTCTATCTTATTGCCTGAGATGGTGGGGACCATATAAATTTTCCTTACTGTGCCTGAAACCGGAGAATGAATAGGAACAGAGACATGAGAAGAAGCTTTTGCCAATAACTGTCCTCTCTCCACTTCCTGTCCCTCTCTGACAATGATTTCAGCTGGGCTGCCAATGTGTTGAGACATAGGAATAATCAAGATCGGGGAGAACGGAAATTGCCTGATAGGTAAACCCTTGGTTTTATCCTTGTTTTCAGGAGGATGAATCCCATTCTTAAAAGTATTTTTATATAACTTAAATATTCCCATTACTGCTCTTAATTAAACTTTTCGCCCCGTTTGATCCATTTTTCGGTATCTTTTCCGGATAAGTCCGAAGGCAATCCCGGATGTATGACTCTTGCTGTACATTTTTCTGCTGCTTTGACCAAATCCTCATATGGTCCGCCCAACGCATTCAAAATGTACGCTTTTTTATTGTTGTTATAGGCAAAGATTTTATTATTGAGTTTTGTACATTCGTCACAGGACGTACAACTTTCAGACTCAATCCAAGGAGCCATGTAGTTACCAGTGGAAGAAGTTTTACTGGCATCATTGCCTGAAGGAACCACAACATCATTCGTGGCAAGTTCAATCAATCCTGATCCATCATCACCAGCCAACTGCATCAACCCTTTGGAGATCCTGTTGATCACTTCTGTACGAATCTTTTTCTCTATGTCCACTACTTGTTTTTCCTCTTTATCAATGCCTGCCAATTCGCAAAGCATCAACCAGAAATTCTTTCTGTCTTCACAAGATTCTACTATAGGAGCTGCTACCAGCACTCTGACTAAATTTTGGTTTTTATCCACTGTCCAGATGTAAGGGAAAAGGCCTTCTCTGTTTTCTTCAGCAAATTCCAAAAATTCTGAAAGCACAACCATATTGTCATTCCATGCATCCCGTGGCACTTTTCTGAAGTGTTTTCTGAACCTGGCTTCCGTTATGGCAAAATCTGCAAATGTCATGGCCACATCCATTGTTTTCTCCTGTCCGTACTCATTGTATTTTAATTGGTAGGTAGGCCATATTTGATCTATGAAAGGATTACCGCTCAGATCGAGACATTGCTCTATTTTTTGCCCTTTGTTCGGATTGTATTGGAAAATAGGGTAGGCACGTGATTCCATCGCCAATCTGGCTTGATTGACACCAAGATCATCTGCTACTCCATGTTCAGGTTGACAAGTGGTATAAATGTTAAATATAGCTGGTCTCTTTGCCATCAGTCCGTCAATAAATCCTTCAATCATCTGACTGGTATTGGCAAGGGTACTTTGCAGAACAAATGTATTTCGATGCGCCATAGCTATCAATCCTATCTCTTTTCTTGGCTCTGATTTACCTTTTTTCACTTTACCGTATTGCGCCATGTCTGACACCTGACCAATAAAGCCGGAAGTACAAGCTTGTCCGCCTGTATTGGAATATACTTGTGTATCTACGACCACAACTTTGATGGGTTTTCCGGAAGCCATCATTCTGGATAGATTCTGGAATCCGATATCGTACATAGCGCCATCTCCACCTAAAGCTACGACTGGTGGGCAAAGCAGCCACTCTTCTTCAGAAAATTGTTCCCATGTGAAGTAAGTGAAAAATGAATCATGGACAGAAGAATCATAAGTGCCATTGAGTACCAATTCAGCTTTTCTTAAGGCCTTAAAGCCATCTGCCATTTTTGCCATGTGACCTTCAAAAATACCCATTGCCATAGATGTCGAATCCTGGAATAAGTGATTGGCCCAAGGGAATGGATATGGGTTGAATGGATAAGTACTTCCCCAGACGGATGTACAACCTGTGGAATTACACATACCCATATTGGATCTTCCCTGTCCGGTAGTACCTTGTGTATATTTCCATTTCAAAGACTTCAAGCGGGACAATAATCTGGTGATGTCCAAGAGCCATTCCTGATCGACAGGTGAAGCATCTTTTTCCTGATCCATTTTATTGGCTAAGTCCGCAATTTTAAAATCTCCTGGCTGGGATTCACTGATGATGCGTGTCAAAGTATTGGTGTCTGAGACGTCCAGTGTATTGATTAGCTTTTGTTGAACCAGTTTTTCTAACTTTTGAATCAATTCATCGATTTGTAAAACGTGCTTTTCGATTCGAGGTTGCATTAATGATTCTACCGTTGCTGTAAAAATGTGAACCACGGATTTCTCAGAACAACCCAGACAAGCACCGTCTCCACTAGCAAAACTTAGATAGGCATCTTTATTCAACAGAATGGTTTCAAGTGGTCCGATTTTTTCTTCAAGACTGTCTATACGGTGATATTTTTTCGGTGTATTGGGCAGGTCCAGCCACAAATCCCACTGATTTCTCAAACTGTCGACGGATGCTTCTGTCTGTGGTACTATCCTGAGGGCGTCATCATTACAAACATTAACGCATTCCATACAGCCTTTACAAGTAGTAGGATTGATGGTGATGCTGAATAGTCCACCGCTATTGGGTTCGTTTTTTTCATGAATATCATAATACGGTCTGGTCAAAGCAAAGTTGAAGTCACCGAGTTCATCTCTGAACCAATCAAATTCTTTGATGACATTTTCTGCGCCGTTATTATCTGAAATGCTTTTTGATATAGCGTGGTGGATGTAAGTATTGACCGTAGCCCCGTTTTTGGGTTGATTCATCAATGTCCTGATGTGACTTTCCATTTGTCTGACAGCTTTAGGTAAAATCTCCACATTGCCATGTTTCTTTTGGACTCTCTTCACTATGGTATCCAACACATCAGACAACGTACTTACCAAACCTGGTATGGCAGTATCCGGACATACGGTATAGCAATTGCCGCAAGCGGTACAATTATTGGGAATCCAGGATGGGTGATCAAAACGGATGCCGGTCATATCTCTGAAAAGGGAGGTAGCTGCAGGCATGACACTTAAGCCGATGAATGGATCCGTAATATTATCATTTCCCATACCCTGCAAATAGAAATTGCCTGTTTGCTCCCAAAATCTATGGATATCACTCAGCTTGGATTCACTTTGCTGTATCTTTTTAACCATATTTGGAATAGGTACTATCTTATATCCATTCAAAATCTCAGTAGCATTGCTACCCAATACTTTATTTTTAATTTCTTTTACTTCATCAAAGCCTCTTTTCACAACCCGCATATTGTCATCAACAACCCTTTGGCCTTTTGATCCAAATTTGTGCAACAACTGATCTTCTATGGCTTTTAATAATTCCTGATCTGATAGATTGGCTTTTTCCATCAGCGGAGATGCTGCAAAAAATGCACCTTGGAATGCAATACCCTGCATTCTCAATTGCAACTCAGGGTCTGTTGCTTCTTCACGGGCTATCTTAAATCCGTCAATATAGTAGATGTGGATTTCCTGTTCTATAATGACTTTTTGGTACGGTACAGGAATGTTTGCCCATACTTTTTCTGGGCTGTCCTGATCACTTTGTATGATAAAGAATCCTCCTTTTTTTAGTCCGGCCAGTGCATTGGTATGCTTAAATACATTTGGGTCCGGTGACAAGACTACATCTACGAAGAAATATTCACAATTGATTCTGATAGGTTCCGGTGCTGCTGCAAGATAGTAAGTAGTCGGTTGGCCTTTCTTTTCAGAACCATATTTAGGATTTGCTTTTATTTCATAACCCAACAAATCATACAGTGTCATTGCCAGATTTTTACCTGTTGTGATGGCTCCCCAGCCGCCTATGGAGTGAAATCTTACCGTTATGGCATCTTTTGGCATCATATTGGGATTTTCGGATCCCCTTACGGCAAGGTCTTTTATGTTAGGATATGCATCTGAAATGGACTCCTGATATAACTTTTGTTTTGGCGTGTAAGGCACATCTCTCAAAAAATCGATGGATAGATAGAATTGTTTTTTGTGTTTTCCTTCCGGCAGCATATTTTCTACAGCACCGATGATGCCTTCAGGTTGCAGGTCTCTGCTGCCCATACCAAATGATCCGGAATAAATAGCTGGTGTATCGCCGCTCTTATATGATTCCAGATTCGGATATGGTTTAATTTTTTGGGCCATACCATTTTCCTGACATTTTGAAAGTGCAGCTCTGACTTCTCTGGCTATGGGCAAATCCTCTGCCAACGGTTGATCCAGTCGTTCTAAAATAACAACTCCTTTTTTTCCTTTCAAAAGCTGAGATAATAAGTCTGCAGGGAACGGTCTGAACATGACTAAGTCGATCACACCAACCTTTATTCCTCTGGTTTGACGCAAATAATCCGACACGACTTCTGCACTTGGTATGAGACTGCCTTGTCCCAAAATCAAATAATCTGCATCATTGGCTTTGTAAGACATCACTCTTTGGTAATGTCTGCCTGTGAGCTGATAGTATTCTGCAAAAGCCTGATCTGTAAGGGCTTTAATATGGTCAAAAAAGAACGGTCTCTGTGCTGCAACGCTCTGCATGTAAGAGTCCTGATTTTGTACAATACCCGCCATCATAGGATTATCTACATCCCATACTTCAGGTATTCGCCTTCGGGTTTCGCCGTAAATTATTTTTTGAGCCGGCGTGGGCGTTTCTATAATGTCATCAGGTCTTCCCAAAAAATCTCTGATCAATTCTCTTTCAGGAAGATAGAGAGATTCAATGAGGTGAGTAGTTAAAAATCCATCTTGAGCAATAATACCCGGCGTAAGGGCTAGTTCGGCTATTCTGTGGGCAATGATATTTAGATCGGCCACATGCTGCACGTTTTTTGCAAACAGCTGAAAGAATCCTGTATCATCAATAGCATGATAATCATCATGTCCGGCATGTACATTCAGCGTGGATTTGGTCATCGCCCTGGCACCTATATTCAAAACATAGGTCAGTCTTTTACCTACAGCTGCATATAAAGATTCATGCATGTATGCGATCCCCTGACCTGATGAAAAATTGGAAGCCCTAAGTCCTGTCATGGATAATCCCGCTGTGACTGCTGCAGCTGCGTGTTCACCTTCAGGCTCAATAAATATAAGCGGTCGATCAGATATGTTTAGGTGGCCTTTTGCTGCTTCTTCAGCCCAATATTCGCCCATTTGAGTGGATGGCGTGATGGGATATGCACCTGCTCCATCTGATGATTCTCTTTCACACATGATAGCAGCTGTATTTCCATCCATAGCCGTTTTTACACCCGGATATTTGATTAAAGTTAAATCCTTCATTCTTTTGACTTTTAATGGTTGCAAGGTAAAAAGGATATTAAGCCAGAAATATGACTTTTATCATGTGGGATTGTGATTTAATTCAGTTTTGATTTAATCAAAATGTATAAAATCTTGTCGAAAATGTTAGATAACTCTTTTGATGATCCGGAGTTTGTGGGTGTATTTTTTTAGATCAGAATTAAAAAAGCCATGATGATCTAGCTTGTCAATACGAACACATCCATGGACATGCATCACTTTTTTTTCACCGATGACGAGCCCTACATGGTGGATTTGACCCATCTCATCCATACAAAAAGCAAGATCCCCTTCACATGACATCTCTACAAAATCTATGATCTCTCCCAACATATACTGTTCATGGGGAAATCTTGGCACTGAGAGGTTAAAAAATTTAAAGACATTTTGAATCAAAGCTCCGGGGTCAATTCCAAAAGGTGACCTTCCACCTTGTAACTCAGGAGCATATAAGTATCTTCTGGCAATTTTTACGATTAATTCGCTAATAAGCTCCAATCCCCCGGAAGATGCCGCTTGACCATTATATATATATATATTATCGGGCATATGGCATGAAATTCCGTCGTATTGAGGTAGGGAAGAGCCAATGACTATTGATTTGGATATTTCATCATTGAATATGGGATGACAAATCTCCAGAGTTGTAGCAGAGCTTTCAATATATTTTTCATAAATATTTTCTTCTATCAACATCACCTGAATTGATCTGACCCAGCCTATAATATTACAAATGGAGGTTTGGATTTTATACCAGTGTTTGTTTTTTTTCTCTAGTATTATGCAAGTTTCTCCAAAAAGCATCTGACTTATCATAAGATCTTCGTCGAAAGGTTTGCCGCGCACCGGAATTACATTCAGATGGCATACGGCATGAAACAGATGTTTTGTGTTAACTTTTTTTTTCTTTGACATGTCTACGGAACTTATACTTTAAGTTCGCTTTAAAGCGTTATTGGTATTATTCCCAAAAATCAGTCCATTCTTTGAGATATGGAAAGATGAATGAAATATTTATTTAGTTTTGCATTTTAAAATATAGTAATAGCATTAGGAATGAATCAGTTTTTTTTAAAATTTGACAGCAATTATAAAGAAATGAGATTATTATTGGATGGATACCAAAAATACTTAACAGTTATTTTTCTGATGGGATTATCTTTTTCTTCAATAGCACAGGATGCGCACTTTTCACAGTTTTATGCATCTCCACTTACACTTAACCCTGCGATCGCAGGTACATACACCGGGACATTCAGGATATCCACAATATACAGGGATCAATGGAGGTCTGCATTAGATAATCCACTTAGAACGTTTGCTATCAGTGGGGATGTAAAATTTGATCTGAATTACGGAGGTAAAAACTTGCCCGATATAGTGGCTCTAGGCATAACATTTTTTGGTGACAGGGTGACTACTTTTGATTTTAATACCAATCAGATCATGCTTACAGCGGCTTACCATAAAGCATTGGATAAAAGAACAAAACAATATCTGGGCATTGGTATTCAAGGTGGTGTTTTTCAAAAGACCATCAATTATGAAGACCTAACCTTTCAGGATCAGTTTAATGCCATTGACGGCTACACAATAGGTACAGGAGAAAACTTGCCGCCAAATAATAAAGCATATTCAGACATCAGTTTGGGTATATATTATAGTATTACACCAAATAAAAACTTCAGTTATCATGCAGGATTGGGATATTTCCATCTTAATCAACCCAATTTGTCTTTTTATAACACACCTGACATCATAGATCCCAATATTTTTAAAACAGATACCCTTCACGCAAAATGGAGCATTCATACCGGAGCATCCATTAAAACATCAGACCGTATGTCTATACAGCCAAGGGTCAATGCACTGATCCAAGGAGCACAAACAGAACTGAATCTTGGGGCTACTTTTAGGTATAAGATATCTAAAACATCGGGACAGTATCTGTTATTCGGACCTTATCTCAGGGGCGTAAAAAATTATAATAATTTTGGCATGGAGTCTATCATTGGTATGGTAGGCGTTGAAATGAATAATTTTATTTTTGGATTCAGTTATGACCAGAATGTAAGTAATCTCGTTAAAGACAGGAGATCGTTATCATCCCTGGAGATTAGTCTTATTTATATCGGGGAGCACAATAATGAAGACAATTTCTGCCCGCAATGGTAAAAAATATTGTATTAAATGTTTGTTTTGCTTTTTGTTAACAATAAAGAGTTTGATGTGCATATTTAAAATCAAAAAATAGCATACCTTTGTAAAATGAAACCTGCCATAGCAAAGTTTTTAATTGCGATTTACCTTTTTTCTTTCACTCCCCTGAAGGAGTTAAATCGGGTACCCTTGTTGTTTTTACATTACGCAAAGCATCTCGAAGAAGACAGCAATATGACCATTGCGCAGTTTTTTGATATGCATTACATGCATGATATCGTTTTTGACGAAGATTACGAGCAGGATATGCAGCTCCCTTTTAAAACTATTGATTTTGCATCAATGCCAGTTTTTGTGTTTCAGGATGTCAAAGAAATCGATATAGATAAAAAAGCTTCTCCTTTTATTATTAAAAATAAAATTAATACTTCCTACAATTTTTACCTATCTGATGCCAAACTCAATGGCATCTTTCATCCTCCCAAAGTTTCCTGAATTTAAAGTCGGATTGATTTTTTCAAAGTTTAATTTCATTGCCCTGGATTAAGCGTATGAATAGATGCATCATTGATAAGCTGTGTTGGTTAATATTTTTCGGCTATTTTAGTATTAAAAAGTACCGTTGAATGATTTGTGTCATGTATTCATGGCAATAGATTCATTTCAGCCATTCAGGAAATTATAATTATTTTATATGTTAAATAGTATTATTGCCTATTCTATCAAGAATAAGCTTATTATCGGGCTTTTGACGATAGCCTTGATAGCTGTCGGCGCTTATGAAGCAACCAAATTGCCCATCGATGCAGTACCTGACATCACCAATAATCAGGTACTTGTCATCACCCAAGCTCCATCTTTCGGGGCAACTGATATTGAGAGATTGGTCACCTTTCCTATCGAGCAGGCCAATAGCAATATTTCAGGCCTAAAAGAAATCAGAAGTTTTTCCAGATTCGGCTTGTCATTAGTCACCATGGTATTCAATGATAATATTGATGTGTACTGGGCCAGACAACAGGTGGCTGAAAGGCTGCAAAAAGTGCAAACAGAGATTCCGCCTGGTATCGGTACACCTGAATTGGGGCCTGTTGCTACTGGTTTGGGTGAAATATACCAATATGTCGTTAAACCAAAAAAAGGATATGAATCCAAATATGATGCAACATCTCTGCGCACTATTCAGGATTGGGTGGTCAGAAGACAATTGCTGGGAGTCAAAGGCATAGCAGAAGTATCATCTTTTGGTGGTAAACTCAAACAATACCAGGTAGTAGTCGATCCCAATAAACTCAATGCTCATGGTGTCACCATATACGATGTCTTCAATGCGCTCGAGGCAAATAATCAGAATACTGGCGGCGGATACATTGAGAAAAACGCTACAGCTCTTTATGTAAGGACAGAAGGACTGATAGGCTCTAAAGATGATATTGGCAAAATCGCCATCAAATCTGTTTCAGGTACACCCTTGTTGATAAGGGATATCAGTGAAGTAACTGAGGGCAGTGCCACCAGATATGGTGCTGTGACATATAACGATCAGGGTGAAGTGGCCGGTGCCGTGGTAATGATGCTAAAAGGTGCCAACAGTAGTGAAGTCATCAAAGACGTGAAAGCGCGCATAGAACAGATCAGAAGTACTTTGCCTGAAGGTGTGGAGATAGAGCCATTTCTGGACAGAACCAAAATGGTCAATAATGCCATATCTACTGTGGAGACCAACTTAATGGAAGGTGCTTTGATTGTCATTTTTGTGTTGGTTTTGTTTTTGGGCAATCTGCGAGCAGGGCTGTTGGTCGCGTCTGTCATCCCGTTAGCCATGTTATTTGCCATCATCATGATGAATGTTTTTGGTGTGAGTGGCAATCTTATGAGCCTAGGAGCCCTTGATTTCGGATTAATAGTAGATGGAGCCGTCATCATAGTAGAGGCAGTCATGCATCAGTTGGGCCACTCCAAACATTATCAGGGCATCCAAAGGCTGACTTCTCACCAGATGGATACCGAGGTGAAGTATTCTGCCGGCAAAATGATGAATAGTGCCGTATTCGGACAGGTCATTATCTTAATAGTATATCTTCCCATCTTCACGTTAGAAGGCATCGAAGGTAAGATGTTTATACCTATGGCTCAAACAGTAGCCTTTGCATTGTTGGGTGCTTTTATACTTTCATTGACGTATATCCCGATGATGAGCACCCTGGTGTTAAGTAAAAAATTGAAGCATGATTTCAATTGGTCTGACAAAATCATGATCAAATTGGAAATGATTTTTCAACGAAGTCTTGAATTTTTTGTAAAGATACCCAAACTTACCATCGGCGGAGTTGTAGCATTATTCTTAATCGCTGTCGTGGTGATGTCTCGCATGGGTGGTGAATTTATACCTGCACTGGAAGAAGGCGATTTTGCTGTAGATACGAGAGTATTGACAGGAAGTAATCTGAATACGACCATTGAATTCACCCAAAAAGCAGCCAATATCCTTTTGACAAGATTTCCGGAAGTAGAAAAAGTGGTGACAAAAATCGGAAGTGGAGAAGTTCCAACAGATCCTATGCCCATGGAAGCCAGTGACATGATGGTGATCATGAAAGATAAAAAAGAATGGAAGACCGCCAAAACATTTGATGAAATGGCTGAAAAAATGAGTAAGGAGCTGGAAGATATACCGGGCATCACTGCCGGGTTCCAGTATCCTGTACAAATGAGATTTAATGAATTGATGACAGGTGCGCGCCAAGATGTTGTCTGTAAGATATTTGGTGAAGATTTGGATACGCTGGCTCACTACGCACACCATATCGGCGAACTGGTCAATAATGTAGATGGTGCTCAAAATTTATATGTTGAAGCAGTGACCGGGGTACCACAGGTGATTATTTCTTATGACAGAAATGCGCTTGCACAGTATAATGTCAGCGTCGCTGATGTCAACAAAGCTGTCAACATGGCTTTTGCCGGGCAGAGTACAGGCATGGTATTCGAAGGGGAAAAAAGATTTGATCTCGTTGTAAGATTAAAATCAGAAGTGCGCCAAAGTCTCGAAGATGCCAAAAAATTACTCATACCTACCGGAAATGGTCAGCAAGTACAGTTATCAAAACTGGCAGATGTCTCCATCAAAGACGGACCCAACCAGATCCAACGGGAAGATGCCAAGCGCAGAATTGTAGTAGGATTCAATGTCAGAGGCAGAGACGTGCAGAGCATTGTCAATGAATTACAAGGCAAAATAAACAGTGAAATTAAGTTTCCGGCAGGATATTATATTACTTATGGAGGTGCTTTTGAAAATTTAAATCAAGCCAAAAGCAGGCTGATGATTGCAGTACCTATATCCTTGATAATGATATTTATTCTCCTATTTTTTGCATTCAATTCTATACGTCAGGGATTGTTGATTTATTCAGCCATTCCACTTTCAGCCATTGGAGGGATATTTTTCCTGGCACTCAGGGGCATGCCTTTCAGCATCAGCGCAGGAGTCGGCTTTATTGCTTTGTTTGGGGTAGCGGTGCTCAATGGTATCGTACTGATAGCAGAGTTCAACAGGCTCAGGGCAGAAGGGTGGAAGGATCTTAGGAAAATAGTAATTATGGGGACAAAAGTACGATTAAGACCAGTATTAATGACCGCTTTTGTAGCTTCTCTTGGATTTTTGCCGATGGCGATTAGCAATGGTGCTGGTGCAGAAGTGCAAAGACCTTTGGCTACAGTGGTGATTGGTGGACTGATGGTAGCGACTTTTTTGACATTGATCGTCCTTCCTATATTGTACATACTTTTTGAAAAGAAGAGTATAGAAAAAGAAGACCTGACAGAATTGCCATATCATAAGGAGGGATAAAATGATTGAATGATTAAATGATAAAATGATTGAATGATAAAATGATTGAATAAATGAAAAACAAGATTAAATATTTTATAGTCACTATGCTTTTGATTTTGGGCTTTTGGGGTAATGCTCAGGAAGTTATCAATCTCAACAAAGCCTTAGAAATCGCGAAGATTAACAATGCGAAGCTAAGAACAGATGCTATGTTAATCAAATATCAACAAGCTTTGGTCAATACGGCATATAATTTTACACCCACTCAGATTAATGCTGAATTGGGTCAATTCAATAGTTCGTATTTTGATACCGGTTTTGGAATATCACAGACTTTCAGCTTACCAAGGGTTTATCAAAGTCGGGCTGCTGCCAATAAGCAACAAACTATAACAACTGAATATGCGCTGAAATTGAGTGAGGCAGAGATCAGACAACAAGTTGATCAGATTTTTATGGAATACCGTTATTTGACTTCCAGAGGAAACTTATTGAAGAATCAAGATAGTTTATACGGTGCTTTTGTAGATAAATCAAATGTGAGATGGCAAAAGGGAGAAACCGATGTATTGGAAAAAGCAACAGCTGAACAACAAAAGCTCATTATTTCTAATCAATCGGCCATGGTAAGTAAAATGAAAGAATTCCTCATTTTGAATTTGGAATGGTTGCTCAATGATGGAAAAAAGTATGTGCCTGAGACAGATGGCTTTGAAGTCTTGCAATATGGTATTTTTTACGATAGCTTTTCCATACAGAAACATCCGGTAGTACAATTTGCAGCGCAGGAAATAGAAACGGCACGCGCTATGACCCAAGCAGTGAAGACAGCACTTTTGCCGGAATTGACTGCAGGGTATAGAAATGTGAGCATCAGAGGAACAGGTGCAGATAATGTAGTATATAAAGGTGGAGATAGATTCAGTAGCTTTCAGGTTGGTGTGGGCATTCCTCTATTCCAAAAGGGTGTTCGGGCATCTATCCAATCTGCTCAAATGATGGAAGAAGTCAAATTGAGTATGTTTGAAGCAAAGAAATCAGAAATATCCGCTCTTATCGGACAGAAATACGTGCTCTACAACGAAACCTTGTCCCAGCTTGGTCAATACGAACAAAAAGCTTTGCCCAATGCCCGACTGATTCGCTCAGTTTCTGAAAAACAATTTAGTAATGGACAGATCAACTACCTGGAGTATGTGATGCTGACGAATCAGGCCATCGGTATAGAAAGTGAATATTTGGAATTGAAGCGCAATCTGAATATGTACATCATTGATTTACATTATCTGACTACAAATTATTAATCAAAAAAGAATTTTAAAAATGATAAACAAGCAAAATATTTATAAGATAATCCTTTTTTTTGTTGGTATTGCCATTCTCAATAGCTGCAAGCAAAAAGAAGAAGCTCCTGCAGAAACAGCCACAGCAATTGTCACAGAGTCGGTGGTACAACTTACGGACGCTCAGTATAAAAATGCAAATCTACAAGTCTCCGTTCCTGAAAAAATGAACATTGGACATGTCATCAACCTTAACGGTAAAATAGAAGTGATGCCTGAAAATACAATCACTGTCAGTAGCCCTATAGCCGGATTTGTGCGTCAGATAAAGTGGATGCCCGGTATGAATGTGAGCAAAGGTCAATCCTTAGTGAGATTGGAAGAGAAGGAATATATTCAGTTGCAACAGGATTATTTATCTGCAAAAAATGCATTGGCTTTTGCCAGATTAGACTTTGATCGACAATCAGAACTCTCTAAAAATCAGGCTGCCAGTGATAAGGTCCTACAAATGGCTGAAGAGAAGGTAAAACAAAACCAAATCTTATTGAAATCATTGGGTGAAAAGCTCAAGCTCATACACATCAATCCTGCGCTGTTGACGGCTGAAAATATGACTTCTCAGATAGTAATTTCGGCGCTGGTATCAGGTACCATTACAGAGGTATTGGTCAATACTGGCAAATATGTACAAGCAGGTGATGATATGATCAAGATGATTGACAACAATGGTGCCAGGTTGGTATTAAAAGCATTCGAAAAGGATCTTCCTTATCTCAAACCGGGACAAAAATTATATGCTTTTCCCAATGGAAAGTCAGATAGAAAAATGACTGGAAGGATAGAATATATGGTTAAAAATATCGGGGATCAAGGCTTTGCCAATGTAATTTGTTCGCTTGATAATCGGTCTTCAGAAATATTGCAGGGCATGTATATGAATGTGGAGGTAGAAGCTCAGATCATAGAGAGCTGGACCGTCCCTGATGAAGCGATAGTTAGTTTTGAAGGCAAAGAATATATTTTTGTTGATAAAGGAAATCAAAGTTTTGAAATGCTCGGAGTGACATCAGGACAGAAAGAAAATGGTAGCGTACAAATCATTAATTATCAAATCTTTATGGGTCAAAAAATTGTTACTAAAGGTGCATATACCTTGCTCATGAAAATGAAAAATGTAGCGGAATAATTTTTGATAAAATATAATAAAAACCGAAAATGAAAAACCAAAATATTCAAACAGAAATTGATGCCAGTTACCTCTATGGCTTACTGGCAACACATGAAGAAGATCCCAATGTGGCAGAAATATTTCGGCAGATGAGTGATATTGAAAAAAGTCATGCATTGGCATTTATGGCTAAAAACAATATACCTGCTGAGCCATTTCCTGCTCCATCAGGTCGAGCAAGGATGCTTCAATTCATAGGAAAAGTGATGGGTTATGACTATATACTCGGTGTGCTCATGGATACTGAAAAAAGCCTCTCAAATACTATTGTAAACACCAGGAAAAAATTCAGTCCTGATTCGTCTTCTATTTCGGATACTGCCCATGTCACCATCCTAAAAAATATCTTAGACAATCAGACAAAAATATCTGGAAGCAACCTGGCAAGATTCGAGAAGCGACATCGATCAGTTGGGGGCAATGCTTTACGTGCTGCTGTCTTAGGAGGTAATGATGGTTTGGTGTCCAACTTCAGTTTGGTCATGGGTATAGCGGGAGCCACCAGTGGAAATGATGAAGTCTTATTAGCAGGTATAGCAGGACTACTTGCAGGAGCACTATCTATGTCATTGGGCGAATGGATATCTGTCAAAAGCTCTCAGGAGTTATACGAAAACCAGATGGATCTGGAAATGGAAGAGCTGGAAGTCAATCCTGCTGGTGAAGAAAAAGAGATAGCCCTCATTTACATGGCCAAAGGAATACCGGAGATACAAGCAAGAGATATGGCTTCTCAAATCATGAAGGATACCAGCAAAGCGCATGCATTATTGGTCAAAGAAGAATTGGGCATCAATAGTGAAGAACTAAAAGGATCTGCTATGGAAGCTGCCATCACATCATTTTTATTATTTGCTGTGGGTGCTATTATTCCTGTATTTCCTTTTTTCTTTTTGTCAGGATTTAATGCTGTGATTCTAAGCACTATCGTAAGTGCCATAGGCTTATTCATCATAGGATCAGCCATCACATTGTTTACCAACAAAAGTATATGGTTTTCCGGGATGAGACAGGTGATATTTGGGCTGGCTGCAGCTGCTATTACTTATGGTATAGGTAGCTTAATCGGTGTTCAAGTAGCTGGTTGACCATCATTGATATTCGTATCTCGCAATTCGTAATTTGTAATTCAAAATTCTTATTTCCTATTTCATAACACTTAAAATATTTTATCATGAACGACGCACATTTGCATTTAGTCTTTAATCATTTTCCTATTATTGTTCCCATCGTTGGAATGTTGATTTTGATGGTTGGTTTTTTTACAGACTCTAATGTTGTAAAAAAGACAGCTTTTGGTGTTTTTATTTTGGGCGCTATACTGACTTTCCCTGCTATGTATACAGGTGAAGGCGCTGAAGAAATTGTCGAAAAAATCTCCGGTATCACAAAGGACATCATCCACGAACATGAAGAAAAAGCAGAAGCTTTGGCCATCGTGAATTATATATTAGGCGTAATATCCCTATTTGGATTTTGGGCTTATTGGAAACAAAAATCTTTTACTAATATCATAGCAATAGCTGTTTTAGCGGCGGGCTTGGTTGGAATGTATTTGGCAAAACAGGCTGGCACTTCAGGGGGAGAAATCAGACATACAGAGATCAGGGCAGGATATGATGGAAGTCAAGGCGCCGCACCAGAAGGCAAAGTTATAGAAGGTGATGATGACTGATTGATTTTTCAGGGCAAACAGACAAATTATTTTTCATTTTAAAGCTATGCACCTTATTAAAAAATAAATCAGCAAAATATCTTGTTGTATTAAAATAAAATGAAAGCAAAGGCATTTCATTGAGTGAGGAAAGGTCTAAAGCTTTTTGAAAATGGATAGATAGGTAACTGTTGTAATATCTAATAATTTAAACTTACTCACACATTTAAAATGTTAAACAACCAGGTGGTCGATGTCTACGATTTTGATCCAATACACGTAGGATTTTCAATTCATTCGTCCCCTGAATTATGAATAGTAAGTTGTTTATTAAAGTTTTTTTACCCATCAAATTAAGATAATAGGATATTCATTCCATTTTCTTTTTTAAATTTGTATATTGAATTGGATGATTACTATATTTGTTTGATATAAATTGTGTGTCTAATGCCAGAAAAGTAATCTTTAGGCAAAGAACCAAAATAACGTCGACAGTAAAAAAATAGTTTTAAAAGCTAATAAATTAATTAAAATGAATACGAAAACTAAATTAACTCGATTCGCTATTTGGCTACTATTCCTTGAGATTTTTTTTGTTTTTGCTTGGTCTGATTATTAGCCTATTAATACCATTTATGACAAATCAGTGAATGGTGCTTACGGCAAATCTTAAGGGAATAATGAATGGATTTTTTTTTGATTATACTTAGACTTATTTGAAGCGAACTTGAATTAAAAGATAAATGGTTAACTATAGCATTTTAATTGATTGAATATGGTTCGTCTGAAAAATTTCGTAGAAGTCACGGTTACTGCAATAATAGATACAATAAGCAAGGTTCTTGACCAGCAAATTAGAAGAAAAAATGCGATATTAATATAAGGTAAGTAGGAACGAACATAATTTAAAAGGTCAAGCTTAAGGCATTTATGGTATTGTACATTGGTTTTGTAGCAAAAGGTCATTTTTACAGGATTTTTTTTGTTTTTATCACTATTTTATTTACCGGTATATAAATATTAAAGACTGCACCATTGTCTTCTTCTCCTTCAGCTTCTATATATCCGTCATGAACTTCCACAATTTTTTGACAAATGGCAAGGCCAATTCCTGAGCCTTTGTATTGTCGGCCATGAAAACGCTGAAAAATTTTAAATAGATCTTTTTTGTAAGCTGCATCAAAGCCAACACCATTATCGGCCACGCTAATTTTATAATAATCATTTTCACTATCGTGTTTGGTGTCTTTCATGGTTTTCTTATTAACTAGTTGGCTGCTGATTATTATAACAGGTGGCCTGTCTTCTTTCGCAAATTTCAGTGAGTTATTTATGATGTTTTCTAATAACTGAGTTATCAGAAATCTGATACCTTGTATGACCGGCAGGTTTTTCCATTCTAGTCTTCCTCCTTTTTCATCTATGCTTTCTTTGAGGTCAGCTTGTATTTCGTCAAGTACCTCATTCAAATCAACATCCACCAATTGTTTTTCTTCATTTATAATTTTTGCGTAGGAGAGCAAAGAATCAACCAAGGTTTGCATGCGAGATGCTGAAGCTTGCATACGCAGTATGTTTGTCACCACAGATTCTGGTATCTCGTCCTTATGTTTTTGTAATATAATCGAAGCATACATCTGAATTTTGCGAAGCGGCTCTTTCAAATCGTGGGTGCTTATCCAGTTCATGTTGGCCAGTTCCTCATTGGCTTTATAAAGCCTTTTGTTGAGATTCAAGTAACGAAGCGCTTCCTCTTGAGTATCGGCCAAATGAAACTGGTTTTGAATGTAGGTGCATATGACTGAAGCTACTTTTATTTCAGGCTTTCGCCATGCTGCACTTTGGCCTTTTACGGCCTCTTTCCACAAAGCAAAAGATTTGCGTGGGGTAAGGCTATGGTTTTCCCCATCTATATTCATGGATTTTGATGGATCACCTCCCCAGTTCAATGTTTTTTCCACCTCTTGCCTAGTCCAAGCTATACCATTTTTAGTTTGCTTGCCTATGGGCAAATATACTACTCCGGCAACCTGACTACCTAAGTCTGCTGCCTTGGGATAACTGTCGGAAAGTTTTGAAGTATGGAAAATGCCTTGATCAATTGAAGTGTCGAGCCATTTCATAAGGTCAATTAATTTTTCATCTTGCGGCAGCAGTCCATTTTTATAATAAGTTTCTTTGAAAACGATGACCACAGCATCTGCATTCAACAGATTTTTTAATTGAACAAGGGTTTGTTCTTGCGCCATACTTTGCTCGCTGCCTGTCAATAGGATATGCAGGCTATCCATTTTTTTTTCTGTTTCATTTACCAGCTCAAATTCATCAGCCACTTGGCGCACATCGATTTGAGAGGAAAGGAAAACACCCTGCAAGTGCGCCGCCAGCCTGACGTGGTAAGGTATACGTTTGGGTGTATAATGATGGCAGGCAATTAATCCCCATAGCTTTCCCTGATTGATAAGGGCAATGGTAAACGTGGCGCCAACACCCATGTTGATTAAATACTGAATATGTAAAGGTGAAGAACTTCGCAGCGTGGAAAGCGTGAGGTCTAAGCTTTTATGATCTGCATTTTCATCTAAAGCATAAAGTGGGAGATTGGGCAAATGTACATTGGCAATCATGCGTATGCGATTCAGTAAAAAAAAATCTCTTGCCTGAACCGGAATGTCGGTGGCTGGGTAACACAAACCTAAGTAAGGCTCAATGCTGTCGATCCTGCTTTCGGCAAATACCTGCCCGTTAAAATCCTTGTCAAAGCGGTAAATCATTACCCTGTCGTACCCAGTTATCTTTCTTGTTGCATCAGCCACATCCTGACAAAGTATTTGAAGATTGTCAGCTCTTTCTGTCGAGTAAGCAAAACGTTTTGTTTGTAAATAAAGATCAGGAAGTTCTAGTCCTTCCTGACTGAAAGGTTCAAACTCCATTACCAGGTTTTCTTTTGTAGAGAATGATGTAGTGTGAAAGCTTTGATTGCCCACGCTAAAAATAAAAGGCATCACCGCATCTTTTGATTTGGCTGAATAAGTTATAAAAGAGTCGACATCTTCTTTATTAAAAAATTCAGAAAAAGGTTTGCCAAGAATTTGGTTCAGCGGCTTGTCAAAAAGTGATGTGCAGTTTTCGCTGCAATACTGAATGGTGTTATCGATTTTATTCAAAGCCAGAAAATAACCATAAGGCTGAATGCTGCCCGGAATGTGGATGGGTTCTGCTTCGCAATTGGTAATGGTAATGGCGTCTTTATTGGTAATATTTTTAAGATTCATCTTGTATAAGTTTAAATGTTTTTTTGTCAAACCAATGATGTAGTATACTGAACGTTTGCGATGCACTTTCAATAACTTCCTCTTCTATGCCGGATGATGCTAGGCAAAATGACTGTAGAAAAACTTTCCATCGACTGCCGGTTTCAGACCCGTAAGCTGTAAAATATGTTGCTTTATCAGCTATGGCATCCATACCCAACGTTGTTTGTAAATGTTTGCAAATAAAAGCGCCTCCCAATACCGATCCTTCAAGCACATACATGCCGCCAAGTGCTGTTGCATTTGAATGATAGACTTCTGTAAAAAATTGATCGGAAATGACAGCAATTCCTGCTGCATCTATGCCATGCATATTTAGGTCTGAAACAAGCAAATGGGTTTTGCGTCTTTCTTCAATGTCAGCAATGCTGTGCTGAAGCAAAGGAAATACAATATTTTCAAAACCTTTTACAAAGCCATAAAGGATAGACAAGTACACAGCATAATCAGCAGCAATTACCTTCGAATCAAGCAGATTTTTTGACGCTGCGTTTTGTTCTAGCAAGCTATGTTGATGTGCTGTGCGGCTTCGTAAACTTTGTAAAAACATACTCATTGGGTCTTATTATTTGCTGGTTATTTATTTTCGATTACCTGCCAGTTATTTTGCAGACAGTCTATTATTGAGTTTTTAAAATCAACGTAATTAGATGATTTCACCATATAAAAATCAGCTCCTTTATCATAAGCTGCTTTTTTTTGGTCTTGGTGAGAAGAAGTGGATAGTATAATTACTTTGACATCTTTCCAGCGTTGATTGGCTTTAATTTCCTGCAGGCAAACCATGCCGTTTTTTAAAGGCATATTAAGGTCTAAAAAAATAAGCTCCGGAGAAACTTCTGATTCTCCCAACATTTTCATAAGCTCTATGCCATTGGCAGCCACTTCCAGGTTTAAGTCATATGCAAGGTCAGTCAAGGCATCTTTAAAAATAT
>JBBRVQ010000049.1:0-31979 GCA_038246735.1 Chitinophagales bacterium | reverse complement strand
GGTTAGTAAAAACGCTGGTATTACCATAACTGAAATTTGTACCAAGTTGAAAATTGAACAGAGTATGGCATCGCAACATGTTGCTATTCTCAGACGAAGCAATTTATTGATATCCCAAAAAAAAGGGAATTTGGTGTTATACGTTACTAATTATAAAAAATTAGAAGAGGTGCAAACAGCAATTGACACTTTGACTGATTCAAAAAAAATCATTTATCAGTAATCTACCATCAATACCTCCCATCCTTAACAAAAGGCAACTTCTCCATCCGACTCACCTCTAGACTCGCAAACCCGAAATCATACCACAACTTCTTCTGAAAATTTCAACAACTGCTTTTGCTTGCTGCCAGTGATATTTCCTGTGATCAGACAGTGGGCATTATTATTCAGAACAGGTTTGTGTATTACATCAAGGCCACCGTTTATATCATTTTTCACAATGCCTACATTGATGCGCCTTAGTCTGAATTTTGATTTGTCCAAAATGGTTATTGCAAGAGTAGTGAGTCTTTCTAAATCTACTGAAAGACCATCTTCATCCCTTTTTTTGGAAAATGCCAAACTAGATATTGTGCCATCAGGTTTTATGAAGTTAGGTAGAAAAGTTGGTACCCTTCTCAACACGTTGTCATCATCAGAAATCAGGACATCCTCCATTTGGGCAAATTAACCATTTTAAATAAGCCTGTTTTGTTGTATCATTTATCGCAGCTTCGCAATGTTCTTCATTATTGAAAGAACCAATTATTTTATCATCATCATCCAAAGATGAAAAAACAAATTCAAGGCTTGCGCCTCCATTAGTCAATTCGACTAAAATATCACCATCAGGTGTTGGAGCAGCAAAAAATATGTCGATACCTTTATCTGATAAATACTTTGCAAATGAAATGGCTTTGCTAATAGCTTTAGATGATGGAATATTGGCTCCATACGAATCCCAATTAGGCCCAAGACTACCGAATGACCGAATTAAGCCAATTTGCTTGTTGTTTACTTCCGACAAAGTAAATGATTGTTGTACGGACGAATTGCTATACTTTAATCCAATATTAGCGGAATATGTCATACAATTCTGGTTTTACAATGTTTTTAAAAACGGCAGAAGCATGATTATGTGCTTTTTCTAGCCATTCATCCAATTTCCCCCAAGAGATGATTTGATTATTATTGACAAAAGTGTGCCAAATCAGTACATCATCGCTTGTTTCGTTATTAACACCTGTTGCTATTGTTAAGTTCAAATAAGATGTCTCGTCCAATTTGTACCGATTAGAAAAATTAATGTCCAGTAATTCTTTTTTTATAAATCCGAAGTCATTAAGAGAAAGATTCATTGCTTGTCTTATAAATTCAAACTTGTCCGCATGTCCCAGAACATTAGTTTCTACAGCATCAATATAACGCAATTCAACTTTTTCTATAAAAATATCTTTTTCGTAACTACTTCGAAGACATTCTATTCCTTCTAAAACGATTTTTTTAAAATCAATCCAAGAGTAGTTTTTATTATTCTCATTGGCAGTTAATACACCAGGACCCATTTGATAAACAGGAAAACTATCCTTTTCTTTATAAAATCTATGGGAAACAACATTAATAGGGTTCCTGTCTCCCGATTTATTTAATGTACGAACATGTTTAAAGCCGCAATTGCTTTGGAAAGCAAAAAGAGCTTCGTCAAAACCTACATCAATAAAGGTATTTTGTTCAGGAATAAAATCAAGTCCCCAATGAAGTTCGAAAATAACTTCTTTGAGTGGCGCATTATTTAAATGTATCCCTGACATCGTTTTATCACAAAAGATTAAGCTAGAAAAGGCAAAGTTAAGGAATTTATCTAAGAAAATAAAACAAGATTAATGCTCATCCCCATCAATACCTCCCATCCTTCACAAAAGGCAACTTCTCCATCCGACTCACCTCTAGACTCGCAAACCCGAAATCATCGACTACCTTTCCCAATACAATATAGCACCCTTTCCCCTGAAAAGCATAGGCTTTTAGGCTCGGTGGGAAGTGTACAGTGTCAAAAAAGTAACCATCAACATCCGTCATCGTTCCAAAATTCATGAGGTCGCCCTTGGATGTGGTGACCCACTTGCGGCAGACATAATAGCCTACCATACGGACAGTCTTACCAATTTGGTCTTTCATCTGCGTGGCTCTGATGTCGCCGCGGAACTTCGTCTGCAGGAGATCAAACGGATTACATAGCGGAAATCCCAATAGTTCTAACTCGTCAAAGGATTGCTCATGTTCCGTCTCTTCGAGAATGGGTAGCGTAAAATTTTCTGCCTCGGTATCGAAGAGCATCTCTCCGGCGTAGGCGTGTTTGATAAGTGGATTGTGAACGGCATTTTTTTCCCACATCAGTTCGTACTTATTCATACCTGTGAAGCGGAAAGCTCCGATGCGGATGAGGATTTCAAGTTGCTCCTTGGATATGTTGACCCGATGGGCAAAGTCTTTCAGGTTGCGATAGTCGCCGTGTATCTTTCGCTCCTCGACGATGGCATGGGAGAGCTTTTGCTCCAGATTAGATAGATGCACGAAGCCTATATAGATGGTTGTACCATAAATATTGGTGAGGTAGGTAGAATTATTGACACAGGGAGCTTCGATCTTTGCGCCACACATACGCGCTTCGTGTACGTACTGTTCGGTACTGTAGAATCCTCCAAAATTATTGATCACTGCCGTCATAAACTCAAGGGGAAAGTAGGTCTTGAGATACAAACTCTGGAAGGACTCTGCCGCAAAACTCGCTGAGTGCGCCTTGCAAAAGGAGTAACCACTAAAACTCTCTATCTGTCGCCATACTTCCTTGCTGAGTTCTTCGGGATAGCCTCGTTCTTTGCAGTTGCGAAAGTACTTCTCCTGAAGTCTGAAGAAAGTATCCGAACTCTTCTTTTTACCGGTCATGATACGGCGCAACACGTCGGACTCATCGAGATCGAGTCCCGAAAAATGGTGTACGATCTTCATCACATCTTCCTGATAGACCATGACACCATAAGTCTCCCCGAGATGCTCCTCAAATACAGGATGGAGATACGTATAACTATCCGGCTTGTGAAATCGCTGTATATACTCCCGCATCATGCCCGACTGCGCTACGCCAGGACGTATGATAGAGCTGGCGGCCACGAGATGTATATAATTGTCACATCGCAACTTGTGAAGCAGACCACGCATAGCGGGCGACTCTATGTAAAAGCAGCCGATACAGTGACCCGATCGGAGCTGCGTCTTGACCTTGGGATCTTCTTTGATCTGTGCGACATTATGTACGTCGATGGCCTTACCTTGGTTTTGTTTGACGAGATCGACGGCATCTTTGATGTGACCGAGGCCACGCTGTGAGAGCACGTCATACTTGTGGTACTCAAGATCTTCGGCTCCATACATATCAAAGTGAACCACTGGAAATCCCTTGGGCATCATCAGTAGTGCGGTATGATAATTGAGTGGTTTTTCACTGATCAGGATGCCGCCGGCGTGGATAGAGAGATAATTGGGAAATTTTTCGATCATCTTACCGTACTTAAAGATGTGTTTGGCAAAAGGATGATGTTTATCGATAGCCATGGGTTCGTCCACGATGGTGTCTATGTCCGCTTTGGGTAGACCGAGTACCTTACCGAGCTCACGGATGATGGATTTACCCTTGAAGGTATTGTAAGTGGCAAGGAGCGCAGTGTGTTCTTTGCCATAACGCTTGAAGATATAATCGGTGACGTCATCGCGATTATTCCACGAGAAGTCGATGTCAAAATCTGGTGGCGATGACCGATGTGGATTGATAAATCGCTCGAAATATAAATCCAACTCGAGTGGATCGACGTCGGTAATATTGAGATTGTACGCTACGATGGAGTTGGCACCTGAGCCTCGACCCACATGGAAGTATCCTACAGAATGCGCATAACGTACGACGTCCCACGTGATGAGGAAGTAGGCACAGAATCCCATTTCTTGGATGACTTTTAGCTCTCGAAGTGTGCGTTCTGTTGCTTTTTTGTGCTTATCGCCGAATCGTCTTTTACAGCCACTTACTGCCAGTTTGGTGAGGAGTTTGAAATCATCAGATGCATTTCCTGTGAAGGTACGACGATTGTGAAATTTCGTAGCTTCCATTTCTGTATGACAGTTGTCTAGGATACGTTTTGTATTAGCGATAATGTGTGGATGCTGCTGAAAGACGTTTTCGAGATGACCTTTCGGGTAAAATGTCTCTGAGGACTTAGCGCAATCTTTTGCGTCAAGCTTGCCGATGACGATATTGAGGTCGATGCATCGGAGCAGTTTGTGTGCCTTAAATGCATCCTGGTCAGCAAAAGTCACTGGGCTGAAGATGACGAGTTTGTCAGGATAGTTTTTGAGATACGATGAGTATAGATGATTGACTTCTTCGGGACGGATACCCGCGTACTCGTACTCACGAAGCAACTCCACGCCTTTGGATAGCTTGCGATAGATGATGTAGCAATGCTCAAAGGCTGGTGCTTCCTTGGGTAGCGGCTCACCGGAGATAGACGACTCGGTGAGTAGTGAGCATAGTTCTCGCCATCCTTCATCATTGCGAGCGATGCCGAGATAGAGCAATTCATTATCCTGACGAAATTCTATGCCGAGTATAGGTTTAATTCCTTCATTGCGGCAAGCTCTTACAAACTGAAAAGCAGCAGATGTATTATTGATATCTGAAAAGACAAGTGCATCCACGCCAAAAGACTTAGCAATGCCGGGCAGATCTTCGGGTGCGAAGGTTCCGTATCGGAGACTAAAGTAAGAGTGACAGTTGAGATACATGCAAATGACGAATTAAAAACGACGAATACTCGAATGACGAGTGATTTTACCGTTTATATTTTATATTTTAGCAATCGAAATTAATGAATGTCGATTTATTCGTCAATTTAATGCCGATAAATCTGGCAAAGATAAGATATAAAATTGATATTGTCAATGTTGCAATAGAAAAAATGAGTGGATTTGGGTGTGCCCATACGGGCCGCTGTCTTTCGCACTTTGCTACCTACGATACAACATACCTAAGACCTTCTGTACTTTTGGAAAAGTTATATATTTAAGTGTCTGACTTGAAGTAACTAATATATATGTACTTCGATATAGGATTGAAACCCCTAAAATCTAATTATTTTCTAATCAAATATCCCCTTTATACACAAAGCTTACAAATACTTTTGTGTCATTATCTAAAACACCAAATCTGTATTTATGAAAAATAATTTTAAATTTTTAATCCTATTATTAATAACAGGCTTTGTAATAACCTCTTGTAAAAAAGATGTAGTTGATGATGAGCCTACCGCATTTAAACAAGTAGATGACTATAGCAATGAGGCAGTATATGAGTGGAATGAGACATTTCTTCAAGTAGAAAGATACGCCGCAGGTTATCGTCCCGGTCCTGCTCCAAGGTCAGTGGCTTATATGGGGTTATCGGCATATGAAGCTTGCATAGTTGGAATGCCTGATTTTAATTCATTTAACGAGTATTGGTCTGGATTTAAAGTGCCGCCTGCAGATGCAAGTAAAGAGTATCACTGGCCGTTGGTGGTTAGTGCCAGTTATGAGTATCTTATGCCCAGGTTTTTTAATAAAGTGCCTACAGCGCAAGATCAACTCATTAAAACAACGGCTAAAAGACTAAATGATAAGTATAAAGCTGAAGTTTCTGCCGAAGTGTATGACAGATCTGTCAATCGTGGCAAAGAAGTGGCAGAAGCAGTCTGGGAATGGTCCAAGACTGACCTAGTTGGTCATGATCACTTTCTGGATCCTTTTCAGGGATATGACTGGGTAGCAAAATATAAAAAAGCCGGTGACTGGGAACCAACATTCCCAGGACCAGGAAAACCAATGGGAGGAGTTTGGGGTAGAGCCCGTACTTTTTCTATTAAGGAAGATCAATTGATTTGTCGTAAACCTATTCCATATAGTGAAGATACCAAATCGCATTTGTATTCTCAAGCTATAGAAGTTTATGCTCAAAACACACCTACATTGTCTTATGAAGCGGAGTGGGTTGGTGAATTCTGGAGCGATGACCTTGTTAATCTAACATTTAGCCCAGGAGTTAGATTTCTGGCCATAGGAAATCAGGTACTTGTACGTGAAAAAAGCAATCTGGAGACTGCTGTATGGATGACAGCTTTGGTCGGAACTTCAAGTAACGATGCAGGTGTAGCTTGTTGGAATTCTAAATATTTCTATAATGTAGAAAGACCTGAATCATACATCAAAAGAGTTATTGATCCTTCTTGGGAGCCAAATTTATACAATCCTCTTACAGGTGATGAAGGCGTTACACCATCATTTCCCGCGTATCCTTCAGGTCACTCCACTATGGGAGCAGCAGGGGCAGAAGCTTTGGGTTATATTTTTGGATATAACTATGGTATGACCGACAATTGCCACAGAAATAGAACAGAGTTTGAAGGAACACCAAGGACTTTTTCAAGTTTTGAAGAAATGGCTCTCGAGAATGCATGGTCAAGAGTACCACTAGGGGTGCACTTCAGAATGGATTGTGAAGAAGGAGTGAGATATGGTAAAGAGATAGGCAGGTCAGCACACAGACTACCTTGGAAAAAGTAAATTGATTTCTATATTTAAAATCGCACTTAAAATATTTGAGAATTTTATATAAGGGGAAAGCTTTTCAGTCTTTCCCTTTTTTTTGCACATCTTTCGCGTGTTTAAAATTTTATTCAAAATTTTAAACTATTTGACGGCATTTATTTGATATTTGCACCCCTAATCATTAAAGTATGCCAATTTTTCCCAGTGATATAGAGATCGCACAAAAAGCAGATATAAAACATATCAAAACTATTGCTGCCAAAATCCAAATTTCAGAAGACGATTTAGAGTATTACGGCAAATACAAAGCAAAACTCCCGCTCATTTTACAAAGTACTGATCCAAAAGGAAAACTGATCCTAGTTACTGCACTTTCGCCCACTAAGTACGGAGAAGGGAAGACCACAATGACCATCGGATTGGTAGATGGATTAAATTATAATGGGAAAAATGCCATTGCCGTCCTGAGAGAACCGTCTCTTGGACCTGTTTTTGGGGTCAAGGGAGGTGCTGCAGGCGGCGGATATGCGCAGGTGATTCCTATGGAAGACATCAATTTACATTTTACAGGCGACTTTTCAGCCATAGAGAAAGCGAATAATCTCCTTTCCGCCATGATTGATAATAATATTCAGAATAAACAATTTAGTCTGAATATTGATCCCAGAACCGTAGCCTGGAAACGAGTCATGGATATGAATGACAGAGCACTACGACAGATTATCATCGGTATAGGAGGTAAGGCAAACGGAATCATGCGGGAAGATGGTTTCAATATCACGCCGGCTTCTGAAGTAATGGCCATCCTTTGTTTATCCAATGATATGAAAGACTTAAAAAGACGTCTGGGAAATATTTATGTTGGACAAACGTTTGATGGTAAACCAGTATTTGCCAGAGATATAAAAGCCGTTGGTGCGATGGCTGTATTGCTTAAAGATGCACTAAAACCAAATCTTGTACAAACATTGGAAGGTAATCCTGCCATTTTACACGGCGGGCCATTTGCCAGTATTGCACAAGGGACCAATACGGTCATTGCTACCAGAACAGGTCTTTCCCTTGGAGACTATGTAGTAACAGAAGCAGGATTTGGCGCTGATCTAGGTGCTGAAAAATTTTTGCACATCAAGTGTGTATTATCCGGATTAAAGCCAGATGCCGTGGTTGTTGTCGCAACAGTGCGTGCATTAAAACATCACGGCGGGGTACATAAAGATGAGTTGACCGTATCAAATCCTGAGGGAGTCAGAAAGGGATGCTGCAATCTGGAAAAACATATTGAAAATATACAAAAATTCGGACTGAATCCGGTCGTTACCATCAATGCATTTCCAACAGATACTGAGGAAGAACATAAAGTGATCAAAGAGTTGTGCTCCGCTAAAGGGGTTTCGGCTATTGTAAGCACTGCATTCGCTCATGGAGGAAAGGGATCTTCTGAATTGGCTGCAGCTGTGGTAGAAAGCATTGATAAAAATGAAAACAGCTTCAAGCCATTGTATGCTTTGACAGATAGTATTGAGCACAAAATTAAAACCATTGCCACAGAAATTTACGGTGCAGACGGAGTAGAATATTCATCAAAAGCAAAATCGCAGATATCTCAGATAACCAAACTTGGGTTTAATGAATTTCCGGTGTGTATTGTAAAAACTCCATTAAGTTTTTCAGACGATGAAAAAAAGATCGGAAGACCTTCCGGATTTAAAGTAATGGTTCGAGAATTTGAATATGCAGGTGGTGCAGGTTTTGTAATACCACTTCTCGGGGATGTTATGCGTATGCCCGGACTTCCGGCTATACCTAGTGCTGAGCATATTGATATAGATGATGATGGTAAAATCACCGGCTTATTTTAATGACAACCGTGTTACCTTCTTATCCATTTTTGAATCATTAGTTTCGTCGCAATATGGGATATTTTTTAAGCCATTCTCAAATGCGGAACATTAATCGTTAACCTCACTTGAAATAAGATTTACTGCTCAGAAGGACTAACTTTCTCAATATCTGATTCGATAGATCTCAATTTTGATTTACAGAATTCTGAGAGCTCAGCTGCTCTTTTGAGTTTTTCACTAAGGTCGTCAAGGCCTGTCTCGTCAGACTGAAGCGAGATAAGAATATTATTTAATTCTGCATAAGCAGTATCATAGGTCATTTTTTTACTCATTTTTTGTTCATTTTAATGATGTCATCATAAAATTGGATTTCGATCTCTTTTTTATTGTTCAATGCTCCAGCTCTTGATATGATTTTTTCTTCCTGTCGTATAATAGCGTACCCTCTTTTAAGTACATTTTTAGGATCCAAAAGACTTATTTGTTTGTCTGCCATCAGTAACAGTTCCTTATTTTTCTTTATATTATTTTGGGTAGCAACTTGTATTTGACGGGTATTTTGATCAAGGTTATTCATATGCTTTCTGATGATTTCCATCGGCAATAATCTGATCATTTGTGTAGTTTGCAAAAGCGTTAATTCATGATGACGCACAAATCTTTTTACCAGCTGGCTGATCCAGTTTGTTGCTTCGGAGATCCTGGTTTCAAATCCCAGATTGTGATCGATCAGAAAATCTGATACCGCAGTTGGGGTTTTAAGGGAAGTGTGCGCCACAGTATCCGCTACAGTTGAGTCAATATCATGACCAATACCTGTAATCACAGGCAACTTTGATTTACTGATACGGGCGCCGATATTAAAATTATCAAACCACGCTAAATCAAGTCTGGATCCACCACCTCGAATGATCAAAATGCAATCAAAATTTTCGCTATTTTCATTGATATCATCCAATGCCTGACATACTTCTCTTTCTGTATTTTGCCCTTGCATGGCAACCTGAAATAATTTTACCGCATATTGGTAACCATATCCATTTTGCAACAGGTGATTTTTAAAATCTATATATCCGGCAGCACTTTCTGAAGAAATTACAGCAATGTGTTGTACCACAGATGGCAGAGTTGTCAGCTTGTTAAGATGGGTTAATCCTTCATCAAGAAGTTTTTGTAATATTTTTTGCCGGTTCATTTCCATCTGACCAATGGTAAAAGCCGGATCAATATCCTCTATGATGAGCTTCATGCCATATCTTTCGCTAAATTCAACTTGTACCTTTAGCAATACATGAGTACCTTCTTTGATCAAAGAAGGTAATAAGGCTCCAAGCTTATTTTTTAGGAACAAAAAGGTTTTGTACCAGATATTGGCTGAAATCTGCGCTGTGATTTCATTGGATGTTTTGTCATGGTATACTAGGTCCAGATATACATTACCCCGCACTTCCTTTACCTGAGCTATCTCACAATCCACCCATATAGGTTCAGAAAAATTGAGTGCTACTACCCGTCTTATATATTCATTAAGTTCGTAAAGAGAGTATGACGCTGGCATATTAATATTTATTGGCCAATACAAAAAGCAGCATTACCTCTACATTCTGTTGTGCATTTTGAAATTATAAAAGCATTTAATTAAAAGGGAAAATCACGATATTTAACTGATCATCTTTTTAACTAAATCAGCCGCCTCCTGAAGTTGAATGGCAGAATGTACTTCCAATCCGCTATTGTCTATCAGTTCTTTGGCAATATCTGCATTGGTGCCTTGCAATCTTATAATAATGGGCACCCTGACATTTCCAATATTTCTGTAAGCATCCACTATACCCTGTGCCACTCTGTCACATCTTACTATACCACCGAAAATATTGATGAGGATGGCTTTTACATTATTGTCCCTAAGTATTAGTCTGAATGCTTGCTCTACTCTCGCAGCATCCGCAGTTCCCCCTACATCCAGGAAGTTGGCAGGTGACCCACCTGACAGCTTTATAATATCCATGGTTGCCATAGCAAGCCCTGCACCATTGACCATACATCCGACATTTCCATCTAGATTTACGTAGTTCAGACCATAGCTTTTTGCTTCTACCTCTGTAGGATCCTCTTCATCCGTATCTCTCAGAGCTTCCAGGTCTGGATGTCTGAATAATGCATTCTCATCTAACGTCACTTTGGCATCTACCGCTATGATACGGTCATCTGCTGTCTTGAGACAAGGGTTAATCTCAAATAATGAAGCATCTGCTCCAATATATGCATTGTATAAATTGCCGATAAATTTTATAAAGTCCTTGTAAACGTTGCCGCTTAGCCCAAGATTAAAGGCGATGTTTCTTTTTTGGAAATCCCTTAATCCTACATGCGGGTCAATGTACTCTTTGTGGACCAAATGAGGAGTCTGCTCTGCTACTTCTTCAATATTCATTCCTCCTTCTGTGGAGTATATGATAACATTTCGCTTTTTTTCTCTATCCATAAGTATAGAGACATAATATTCTTTACACTTATCATAGTCTGCGTAACAATCTTCAGCAATCAATACCTTTCTGACTAATTTGCCATCTCCTTCCATTCCACCAGGTGTCTGTGGCGTTTTTAGCATCATACCCAAAATGTTTCCTGCGTGTTGTTTCAGATCATCCATGTTTTTGGCAAGTTTTACTCCACCACCTTTACCTCTGCCTCCTGCATGTATTTGTGCTTTTACTACACAAAACTGAGTTCCGGTTTCAGCTTTTAACTGTTCATATCCTGCTACTGCTTCTTCTACTGTATGCGCCAACTTTCCTCTTTGTATGGCTACCCCAAAAGAAGACAATAATTCCTTTCCCTGATATTCGTGTAAATTCATGATTAATTTTGGTTTGGGGCAAAATTAAAGTTAAATTAAGTAATTGCAAATAATAAGACAACAAATCATACCAAAGCACAGAAATTTATTCCTGAATCTTGCTTACATAAAATTCAGTCATTCATATCTAACTCAATAATTACCCATTACTTTACATCAAAAATTCAACCTTTTTTAGTTTTTTCTTGTTTAAATTTCATTAGCTAAACGGAAGTTTCTAAAGGTTTTTATTCCGAAAGTTCAAGAAAAGGTATTTTTCGCAGCCAAAACTGACAGTCAGAAAAAAATGATGAAATATGATACCTTGACTAAATATTGATATCAATCATAGATATTTGCGAAGGAAATATTTTGAAGGATTTAATTATAAACCATGGAAGTTGTAATTTTACACTTTAAATAAAATCCAATCAGGATTCATTTTGTTTAATTATTTTCAAATTAATAAAAAATAAAATAATGAGTAAAGTTACCGTAATAGGAGCGGGTAATGTCGGGGCAACCGTGGCCAATGTGCTGGCACATAAAGACATCGTTAAGGAAATTGTATTGGTGGATATCGTAGGAGATCTGGCAAAGGGAAAAGCATTGGATACCTGGCAACAAGCCCCGATTGACAACTACAGTACATCTTTATTTGGTACAAGTGATTATAAAGACACTGCAGATTCTGATATAGTAGTGATCACCGCAGGTATTCCTCGAAAACCCGGAATGAGCAGAGATGATCTTATTTCAACCAATGCCAACATAGTAACTTCAGTGGTGAAATCTGTTCTGGAATATTCAAAAAATCCGATCATTATCGTGGTGTCCAATCCTTTGGATGTGATGACTTATGCAGCTTTTAAAGCTTCCGGATTGGACAGAACGAGGGTTTTTGGTATGGCAGGCGTGCTGGATACCGCAAGGTACCGTGCTTTTCTAGCGACAGAACTGAATGTTTCGCCTAAAGATATACAAGCATTATTACTTGGAGGGCATGGAGATACGATGGTTCCACTTCCAAGATATACTACAGTGAGTGGAATCCCTGTGACTGAATTAGTGAAAGAGGATGTGCTCACAGCTATAGTGGACAGGACCAAATCAGGCGGTGGGGAGTTAGTAAAATTGATGGGAACTTCAGCATGGTATGCGCCTGGAGCTGCCGCAGCTCAAATGGTGGAATCCATAGTGAAAAATGAAAACAGAATATTTCCGGTGTGTGCTCATCTCACAGGCGAATATGGCTTAAATGACATTTTTGTAGGTGTTCCTGTAAAATTGGGCAAAAACGGAATTGAAAGTATCATCGAGCTTAAGCTTAACGGTGATGAAATGAAATTACTTCACGATTCAGCCGCGGCCGTTAAAGAAGTAATGGAGGTATTTGATAAAATGTAAGCTGATTTAAACTTTTAAGCAGGACTTTGGTTTACTTTGTCTTAAACAGATAGTAGTATGGTAATTAACAGACAAAATCTGTCATTAATTAAGACAAATAGAGGAAATAGTATTTCAGAACTCTCTGATCAAAGTCCTGTTTTATTGGTTTTTCTAAGACATTTTGGATGTGTTTTTTGCAAGGAATCGCTTCACGATATTTCCAAAAAGAGAGAAAAATTTGTTACAGAAGGTATTAAAATTGTTTTGGTACATATGTCTGATATTAAAACTGCTGAATCCTACTTTAAAAAATATGGTATAAATAATATTGAGCATGTTTCCGACCCTGAATGCAAATATTATGCAGTTTTTGGGTTAGTTAAGGGTTCTTTTAGCCAGCTTTTCGGACTAAAGACCTGGTTGAGGGGTTTTGAAATAGCTGCAACAAAACAGGTACTCCCGGGTACTACAAGAATCGGTGATGGTTTTCAGATGCCTGGTATTTTTTTATTGAAAGATGGCAATGTAATAGAAAGCTTTATCCATAATTCTGTGGCTGATAAACCTGATTATGAATCATTCATAGAAGTTTGTCATCTTGATTAGGATTTTTTAACATATTGTTTGTAATACATTCTTATCTCTGAGCGTTATCCAGAAATAAATACGTTATTCAAATGAAGTTAATCAGTTCTTTAAAAATCTTTATTTTTTTTATATTAACCAGTAGTACCAATGCTCAGGTTGATTTTGTTAAAACTGAATCTGAACTTGCCTTTCATTGTGATGTCATGGCCAATGCATCAGAAAATCGGCACCGAATAGTTGCTATGGAAAAGTTCAACAAAGAGTTTTATCATGTTTTAGGCGAGAAAGGATCATTTCTCCATCCTTTTGATTCTCTCAAATGGATATCCAAAAAAGTTACAGGGGATAAATTATTTCGTATTTTTACTTGGGAAGTTAAGGTATCAGAAGGAGATGTTCGATACTTTGGTGTTCTTCAGATGGCAAATGATAAAATATTTATATTCAAAGACCAATTTAAAAATGCGGAAGGATTGGCGGAAGAAGAGTTTAATCATGAAAACTGGTTGGGAGCTGTATATTACAACCTTATGGAAATAAAACCTTCAAAGGGAGAAAAATACTATTTACTATTTGGGGCAAATAGGTGGAACAGATACGAAAATGTAAAATTGGTAGATGTTCTTTTTTTTACAAAGGAAGGCATACCTTATTTCGGAAAGCCTGTATTTAAAAAGACGGAAAAGGATAAATCCGTACTGATATCAAACCGGCTGGTATTTAAGTATGCTGCTGATGGTATTATGACAGTAAACTATAATCCCGGTATGGAACTGATAGTGTTTGATAATCTGATCGTAAAGATGAGTCGTATTCCTGGGCAGGGCGAAACACTTGTACCGGATGGAAGCTATGTGGGATATGTGTGGGAAAATGACATTTGGAATCGAATTGACAAAATAGCAACTCAAGTCATGGATCAGGCACCCAGACCGCAACCCATCCTTGATAAACGTAAAGGAAAAAAAATATTTGGTAATTAATAAAAATTAAGAAAGTGATGAGACATATTCCAATCTTCCTGATTTTTTATATGAATGCATTATTGGCTTATTCGCAGAAGGCTAATACTGAAAACAGATTTGAAGGCTATATTATTTATGCTGACGGATCCAGAAAAGATGGTATCATAGAAGTGGAAGATTCGACTTTCCCCTGGACCTTTCAGGAAAGTATAAAGTTTTTTGATAAATCACTGCTTGCCGGTGGAAGGGTAAAAAGAGAGCAGAAAACAAATTGTGTTCCCGGTGAAATCATCGAATATGGGTTTTCAGACAGAAAATTTATTCATGTATCCTATTATGTGAAAGGGCCGGATGAAGACAATGTTCTGAAATCTTCTTTTGGTAAATTCAAAGGAGAAAAAAATACAGATTATTTTGCTGAAATCTATAAACCTGGAAAAGTTTCTTTATTAAAGTTCTTTATACCGCCTATCCTTACAGATGAAGAATATGACGATACAGAACTTATGAAAAAACATGCGGAGCAATCCAAAACGTCATTTGATATCCTGATTACAAGACAAGGTGAAAAACCCAAATCTATTGACGATATAAGCATTAAAGGATTTTTTAAGGATTGTACTTATGTTGTGGACAAGTATACTAATGGAAAATATAAAATAAAATCAGGTAAAAGTCTGAAAGCTATGTTTAAATCAGAAAAATTACCTGGAGTAAAACTTGAAGAAGCGGCAATTGATATTTTGGCAGATTACAATAAAAACTGTGCAGATTAGTAAGCAAGATACTAATTCCCTTGCATCCATTTATAAAGTTTCGATTACCTTATTGATACGCTTTATTAATATGTCCAGATCGCTAAACGTCATGTTTGAAAAATCGTAAAGTTAATGGACGGTTTTATTTTGCTCATCGAAGTGAAAATAGGTGAAATATCCGAAGTAAAACTTTTAATTACCCGGAGTACCGCGGGTCACTTTTTCTGATGACTTTTTTCGATGCGCTCCGTTGAATCATTGGTGACTTTTATAGAAAATTCTATTATGAAAAAGTGGAACTGATGGCTTGATTCTTTTTCTACAATATCTAACCTTTTTTATTTCTAAAATCAATCGTTTTTTGTAAACATGCTATTAAAATTTATGAATCTACTTTATCTTTTTTGCGTCCATTTTTTGTTTTCTCCTGGCTTATTTCTGACAAACATAATGGTATTCATCATACTTTCAAAAAAATATTTGTCCTTTTCGAAACACAATTTAAATATAACAAACCTTTCAGCAACTTACGACTAAGTTGTCGTCCAACTTGAAATCGTGGCAAACTGTGCGCAGAACAACTTGTCAAGCTTTTCGTGATAAGATGAATTCTGTTAGTTGCCGGAACAGTTGAACCTTACTGAGTGTGGAGCCAAGAATTGTTTAATTTCATTGTCCTAATAGCGGCCTTGGTTCATTTTGATCATTGATTATTGATAAGGCGTTTAAAAAATTTTCAGTGACATTGACCACCCTTGGGATGTAAATTATTAAAGATATCATTGGCGACGGTCGGTAATCATCGAGACAAGTAAAAGATGTGTCCTGTCCACTCCTTGTATGTAAAATATTTTTGATGTATGTTTGTGACATAAAGTGAGTAAAGTTGACGAATTGATACAATCTTATACTTAATATTTTTAGAATAGTATTTTCATTACTTGCCTTGCTTTAGCGTGAGACAGACATTAGTTGTAATAGTAGTAAAACCTAAACAAACAGATAATAGAGAATGGAAACCAAAACAATAATAAAAAACATCAGCATCGTAAATGAAGGTCAAATTATTACTGCTGACCTACGTATTACAAATGGATTAATTGATAAAATCGGTCACATTGATGATGATTTGAATGCCCACATAATTGATGGAACCGGGAAATTTTTATTTCCGGGAGTTATAGATGGGCAAGTGCATTTTCGTGATCCAGGACTTACACACAAAGGCGACCTATTTACGGAAAGCAAAGCAGCAATATCTGGTGGTGTAACTTCTTTTATTGATATGCCCAATACAGTTCCGAATGTACTGACTATGGAAATTTTTAATGAAAAATATCGCATCGCTTCAGAAAAATCATTGGCTAATTTTGGGTTTTTCTTAGGTGTCAATAGTGATAATATCGACGAAATCATCAAGCTCGATACTTCCCAACTCTTAGCTGTTTCTGATGATGGCCTTTACTTTACTAAAAAGGGAAATATACTTGCCGACAATCCTGAAACGATGGAAAAACTTTTTGCCAATTGTAAATCTATCATTGCCATTCATTCGGAAAAAGAACAAATCATAGAAGAAAATGAAAAAATCTATCGGGAAAAGTACGGCGAAAACGTACCTGTTGAATGTCATCCACTCATAAGGAGTGAAAAAGCGTGTTTTGAAGCTACCCAAAGAGCTATTGATCTGGCCAATAAACACAACGCAAGGTTGCACATCTTACATTTGACAACAGAAGCTGAGACACATTTATTCCGAAATGATATACCGCTTAAAGAGAAAAACATTACCACCGAAGTTTCAGTTCAAAATTTGTGGTTTTCTGACAAAGACTACCCACGTTTAGGAACATTGATAAAATGGAACCCTGCCATAAAAACGGAAAAAGACAAGAATGGACTTCTGAAAGCACTACTAGATGACAGAATTGACATTATTACGACTGACCATGCACCACATTTGTTGGAAGAAAAGCTAAAGCCTTATTTTCAGGCTATGTCAGGTGCACCTATGGTTCAACATTCGTTGAATGTAATGCTGGAATTTTACAAACAAGGCTTAATTTCACTAGAGAAAATTGCAGAAAAAATGTGTCATAACGTGGCAACACTTTATAGAATTCATCATCGTGGCTTTATTCGGGAAGGCTACTTTGCCGACTTAGTGATAGTTGATATGAATTCAAACTGGACAGTTGGCAAAGAAAATATTTTATATAAATGCGGATGGTCTCCAATGGAAGGAACACTATTTCACACAAAAGTGACCCATACATTTGTTAATGGAAACTTGGTGTATGAAAACGGGCTTTGGAACGAAAGAACAAAAGGGCAAGCATTAACCACAACAAATGAGTAATCAATGATAGAAGAGCCGCAGCCATTAGCAAGAATTTCTGTCATATCTGAGCACTAGTTATGTAAAGCAATGTCGAGAATGTCCAATTTTTTGGTGATATATTTTTTGATTTTGACACGATTCTGAGGTATGCATTTTGTCCACCACTTTTATAATAGCTCTTTCGCTCCTGATATAGCCTATTTTTTTTAATACTGAGTAGTTTGTTTTGTAGTATTGCTAATGACATAGTAAACAAAATCGATTTATTCTATGATATAGGAATTTATAATTCAAAATGATTAGAACAGTAAAAGTAATAATTTATCATTTGGCAAGTAACCCTAAAAAACTATTCTTAGCGGATGGTTTAGGAGCTTTTCTTACTGCGTTTTTATTATTTGTAGTGTTGAGAAAATTCAACGAATATTTTATAATGCCTGAAACAATACTGACTTATCTTTCGATAATAGCCGTATTTATTGGTATTTACGCCATTACATGTTTTAAGCTCTTAAAAGAAAATTGGCCACCCTTTATTATTGCAATTAGTATTGCCAACAGACCCTATTGTATTTTGACAATCGGGCTTTTATTGGTCTACCAAAATACTCTTACCATACTAGGGATAACTTATTTTATTATTGAAATAGTAATTATCTTTGGACTTGCTTACATTGAACTTGAAGTTGCAAGATCTATCAAACAAAACAGAATAAACGGACACCAATAACTAAAGTGTAGCCAAGCCTCTAGTTAAACATATTTTACAATAAGGAACATCCATGACTTCACAACATTCGAGACAACTGGATAATCATTACAGTCTCAAAAGATTCTGATTATTTCGGTTTTATCATCAGTACTAATGGACATTTTGTCATTTGTTATTACTCCAAGAGTGGTTGGCAATTACAAATAGGTCTTCGATTATAACATACTTGTTGGCAGTCATTATTCATGGACTAGATGGGTTGTTGGGAATAATTTCAAGCAACTTAAAACATGGACCGTTTTTTGGGCTGTAAAATAAAGTGGCTTAAAATGTCCCAAAATCACTTGTTTTTATATATTTTTGATAAAAATTGGAATTTTTTTGACTGACTACTATTATTAGGAATTTTAACAGACAACCTTAATGACAGGGAGAACATTAATTTTAATAGGATTTATTCTAGCAAAATTTCTTTTGCAATATTTATTATTTAATCCGAACTATGATTTGCATCGGGACGAATACTTGCATCTTGACCAAGCCAACCATTTAGCTTGGGGGTATCAATCTGTTCCGCCTGTAACTTCTTGGATTTCCTATATCATCGAACTACTTGGCAACGGTGTATTTTGGGTTAAATTTTTTCCAGCTTTGTTTGGGGCATTGACAATGGTAGTGGTTTGGAAAGCTATCGAAGAATTAAAAGGCAATTTATTTGCATTAATATTAGGAGCAACTTGTGTTTTATTTTCAGCCCTTTTAAGGCTAAATTTTCTATTTCAACCCAATTCTTTAGATGTATTATGTTGGACAACTGTTTATTTTGTCCTTATTAAATACATCAATTCTAAAAATGTACAATGGCTTTTTATAGGAAGCTTTGTTTTTGCTATTGGTTTTTTAAATAAATATAATATTGTATTTTTATTTATTGGACTTTTTCCTGCTATTTTATGGACAGGCGAGCGTAGCGTCTTTATCAAAAAAGAATTCTATATTGCAATTATATTCGGCCTGCTACTTATTTTTCCAAATCTTTTGTGGCAATACAAAAATGGCTTTCCTGTTTTTCATCATCTGAAAGAATTAGCAGACACTCAATTGGTAAATGTTAACCGTTTTGACTTTTTTAAGGAACAACTTTTATTTTTCGTAGGGGCTTTGCCGGTTATTGCAGCTTCTTTATATGCTTTATTGTTTCATAAACCATTTAAAAAATTCAAGCTGTTTTTTGCAACAATAATATTTACACTTATAGTCTTTGTTTATTTTAAAGCTAAAAGTTATTATGCCATAGGACTTTATCCGATTTATATTTCGTTTGGTTCCGTTTTTTTAAGTAACAAACTAAATATAGGTTGGAAAAAACATATGCAACCAATTTTAATAGCTATTCCTATTATATTTTATATGTTTTTATTCAATATCGTTTTTTCAGTGAAAGCCCCTGATTATTATATAGAAAATAAAAATAAATACAAAAAATTAGGTTTGCTTCGTTGGGAAGACGGTAAGGAACATTCTTTACCACAAGATTTTGCAGATATGCTTGGATGGAAAGAATTAGCCGAAAAAGTTAAAGTAATTTATAAAAAGTTGCCCAATAATGACCAAACTATAATCGTGTGTGACAATTACGGACAAGCAGGAGCAATAAATTATTACACCGAAAATAAAAATATCAAAGCAGTTTCATTCAATGCAGACTATATCGATTGGTTTAAACTTGATATTAAAATTCAAAATTTTATTAGAGTTAAAGAGCTTGACGGAAGTACCGATGAGTTAGAAGAAACAAGTCCTTTTTTTGAAACGGCTTATATAGCAGACTCTATAACAAATTTATTGGCCAGAGAATACAGAACAACAATTTTTGTTTTTAGCAACCCGAAAATTGACATTAACCAAAGACTAAAAACAGAAGTGGACAAGAAGAAAAATTTCCACTAAGGTATTGGCAAAAGCAAAGTTGAAATGCAAACTAAAGCTTTTGTGCTTTTAATAATGTATTGTAATTTAGACATGCCTTAGTACTTATAATTCCATCCCTTAACCATTATCTGGACAGAGCACTAGATTGAAGAGTGGTGTCTATATTTTACAAACTACAGATAAGAATGGTAAGAGACCGAATGTACGTTGGGTGAAAGAGTGATAATATAAATACTCTTATATCGTAAATTTATTATTGCCACTAATTCAGATATTTACCTACTATAGGCATCCTCCTGCCCATACCAAATGCTTTTGGGCTTACCCTAAGTACAGGTGCTGTCTGATATCTTTTGAACTCATTGATATTGACCAATCTGAGTATTCTCCGTACAAGTGCCGGATCGTATCCCATATCTATAATGTCCTGGGGCCCTTGTCTTTTTTCGATATATTGATACAAAATCGGGTCCAATATGTCATATTCAGGTAGACTGTCGCTATCTTTTTGATTGGGACGAAGTTCTGCAGACGGTGGTTTTACAATAGAGTTTATGGGGATGATCTCTTCATCTTTATTGATGTAGTTTGCCAGTTCGTATACTTCTGTTTTATACACATCGCCTATGACCGATAATCCGCCGCAAAGGTCGCCATAAAGGGTACCATAACCTACAGCCATTTCGCTTTTATTGGTAGTATTGAGTAAGATGTTGCCATATTTATTGGAGATGGCCATATTTAATATTCCTCTTACTCGGGCTTGTATGTTTTCTTCAGTAACGTTGAATGGTAAGTCACCAAAAACAGGCGAAAGCTTTTCCATAAAAACATCATACATATCTTTAATGGGGAAGATATCATGCATCAGGTCTAATTTTTTGACCAATCCCATAGCATCATCCACGGAGTGATCGGTAGAAAACTGAGAAGGCATCAGAAGCACCCGAACATTTTCCGACCCCAAAGCTCTAGCTGCCAAAACTGCTGTAACAGCAGAATCAATCCCTCCGGAAAGACCGAGGACCGCTTTGGTGAAACCAAGTTTTCTGAAATAATCTTTAAGTCCCATCACTATTGCGTCGTGAATAAGGGCAATTTTATCTTTATCCTGATGTTTACTATGTCCACCTTCCAGCACATCATCCAGCTGATAGTGTCTGATATTTTCTTCAAAATAAGGAAGTTCATCATACAAATCTCCATTCCCAGACATGACTATGCTTCCTCCATCAAAGATAAGTTCTGTCTGAGCACCACAGTGATTGATATAGAACATAGGAATTCCATACCTAAGCACATTGGCACTTACGGTGTCTATTCTTTTTTTTGCATGATCATAGTTGAAAGGTGATGCAGAGACATTTATAATAAAATCAGGATTATATGGCATCATTTCATCCAAAGGTATAATGGTATACAATGGATCATCGGTCCCCACATCCCATATATCTTCGCAAACTGTCAAGGCAATTTTTTTTCCTTTATATTCCACCACATTCCATGATTTTGCAGGCTCAAAATACCGGTACTCATCAAAAATGTCATAAGTAGGCAGCAATGTTTTATGCTGTACAAACTGTATCTTACCATCTGCAAGAAAATAGACAGAATTAAATAGACTTTTTCCTTTAGGCTCTTTATTATGTGAAGGTGCGCCTACAACGACTGCTATATCCATGGCATGGTTACATAGGGTCTGAATACATTCATCTGACAACCTGATAAAATCATCAAACTCAAGAAAATCTCGTGGCGGGTATCCACACGTAGCCAGTTCGCTAAAGCAGACAATATCTGCTCCTGCTTTTTTTGCTTCATCAATTGCATCAATCATTTTGGCTGTATTACCTTCAAAATTTCCTATATGATAGTTGAGTTGTGCTATGGTGATTTTCATTGGGGACTATACTTTTTATATTGAATATGAAATACGAAAGTACTGGTTTTATTATTTGATCGTGACTTTGTGGTCAAATTTTTTATTGTTTTAAATAAAAGTCAGTCTAGTTGATCAGCATTTATTGCATTTTTACTGTAAGCCAAATACCAAAACCAAGATACAAAAAAACTGTAAACAAATAATGGGAGTTGACCTTCAAGATGTGTTTCGTACATAAAGCTAAAAATAGCGGGGATAAAAAAAGCCATAAACCAAACGTTATTTCTTAAATATGGGGTAAAAAAGGGCAAAATGATATGTGTTAAAAAAACGATCAATCCTAAAATACCACCTGAAGCCCAATAAATAAGCATTTGATTGCTTGGCAAAAAATAGTTTTCACCAGGCATTTTAGGGATGTTATTTTTGTACCACTCATTTGTTTTATCTTGCAAACTACTGAATCCTGTACCAAATAAAGGATGAGATTCAATGATATCTTTACCGGCTCTGAGCGAATAAAATCTTACTGCATCACTTAATCCTTCCCGATATTCTCCCCTGATATAGTGTTCATAATCATATTTGATAAAATTAAATCTTTGTTCGAGAGAAGGGATCGTTTTGTAAGCGATTAAAGGTAGTGATAAAATGAGAGGGAATATCAATATTAAAAACCATTTTGCTTTTCCTTTTAAGGTATATAATGTTAATATCATCAAAGTCAGGTATAAAGAAATAAGGCCTGTTTTTGATCCCAGCAAATGCAAAAATATAATTTGAAAAATGATGTATCCACCCAGACTGTATTTTATTCTCCTTGATCTAGATTCACTCAATAAATAAAAAGCCAAAAGACAACTAATCAACGTCGCCCAACTAATCCTGATATGATCGCCAAAAGAAAGTACTGGCATTACTTTTGATACTTTGTATACCGATGCCATATTACTAATGTCAGAAAAATACTGAAAAAGGCTGTAAAGGGAAGATATCAGCATTAGTCCAATGAAAAAATAAATAAAATTTCTGATTACATTCTGATTTGGTTTAAGCGCAAAAATAAAAAAAGGAAAAAGGACCAGGATAAATTTCATGATTCCCCGAAACCTGAAAAAATCAAGACCTTCCAATAGGATATCACTCAGCAAGGGAAGTAAGGCAAGACTTAAAAAAGTGAGTAACCATTTATCCTTAAAGAGCCACTTGACGTCGTTAAATTTGGATAAAGTGTATAAACCTATCACCACAAAACCTGCATTTGATACTACTCTGTTGAATAAAAAGCCCAAAAAAAGTAAGACAATACCAATATAAGCTACTATCTCAAGATGTCTTTCTGTATTTGTATAGGTAAGATTCCGGTTCAAAATATACTGATGATTTATATACTCATGACGTATAACGAAAATGCCAAAATTAATATTCTGTTAGTGAATTAAAGATTTCAAATGTGTGATTTATAATTTTACGCGGTAATTTGTACCTTTGTACTGTTTTTAACTCAAAAATCATATACATGTCAGCCGATATTTTTGCACGCGTACAACGTATTTTGGATGCTATACAATCTGAAAAAATTGAAAATGTAACCGAACTGGAAGCATTCAGAATCAAATATGTGGGATCAAAAAATGAAATAAAATCGCTTTTTGGTGAAATTAAAAATGTCGAAACTGATCGAAAAAAAGAATTCGGACAATTGCTAAATGATGTCAAACAGGCCGCGGAAGAAAAATACGAATCATTAAAAACTACCCTTGAAGAAACTTCCGGAAATCAAAGCGGCTCGGATATTGATCTCTCCTCCCCGTGTGAACCTATTCCTTCAGGATCCCGTCACCCAGTTTCTATTGTGTTAAACAGAATCATCAGCATCTTTGAAAGGATAGGATTTACAGTGGCTGAGGAAAGAGAAATTGAAGATGACTGGCACAATTTTACCGCGATGAACACGCCTGAAGATCATCCAGCAAGGGACATGCAGGATACTTTTTATCTAAAAGATTCCACAACTGAACTTTTGCGGACCCATACTTCATCTGTTCAAGCCAGAATTATGACATCTCAGAAACCACCGATTAGAATCATCGCACCTGGTCGAGTGTATAGAAATGAAACCATATCATCAAGATCACATTGTCAGTTTCATCAGGTGGAGGGATTATATATTGATAAAGGCGTATCCTTTGCAGATATGAAACAAACCTTGTTATATTTTGCCAGAGAAATGTATGGTGAACAAACCAATATAAGGTTAAGGCCTAGTTTTTTCCCTTTTACAGAGCCAAGTGCTGAAATGGATGTATACTGGGGACTCAATAATGAAGATGACTACCGAATTACTAAAGGTACAGGCTGGTTAGAAATTCTTGGGTGTGGAATGGTAGATCCGAATGTACTGACCAATTGTGGTATTGATCCAAATGAGTATAGTGGATTTGCTTTTGGAATGGGTATCGAACGCCAGGCCATGCTGCAATTTAAAATCACCGACATCAGACAGTTATTTGAGAATGATACCAGATTTTTGAAGCAATTCAGTGGAGTAATCTGATGGATAGCAATCGCAGGTTTGGCATATTAATGACGATCCTGGCAGCTATATTATGGAGTACAGGGGGATTATTTATCAAATTATTGCCACTTGATGCATTTACTATACTTTTTTATCGGAGTTTTTATGCTGCTATCATTTTCATTATCATTTTCAGAAAATCACTTTTTAAATATAATAGGCTTTCTCTCATCAGTATTTTGTTTTATGCTCCGTTATTGATTGCGTTTGTTACCTCTACAAAGCTGACGACCGCAGCAAATGCTATATTTTTGCAGTATACTGCACCGGCAGTTGTTCTTTTGCTAGAGCCCTATTTTGTCAGAACCAAACTGACCAAAATCAATATATTTACAGTAGCGGTTTGTTTTGCAGGCATGTGTTTGTTTTTTGTGGAGCAATTTTCCCGTCCGGACAATTGGCTGGGTATTTGGATCGCATTTTTTAATGGGCTAATTCTAGCTGGATTCCTCATCACCCAAAAAATGAATAAACCTGAGTTTCTTCCTGGATCAGTTTTTCTAGGTAATATTGTAGTTTGTCTGATAACTCTACCTTGGTTTATTGAAAACCCATTTCCGACATTTCAGGAAAACAACTATCTGATGATATTGGGATTTGGGCAATTGGGTTTAGGATTTGCTTTATTCCTTTTTGGACAGAAGTATCTACCAGCCATTGAAAGTTCCTTGATTTCCATGTTGGAGCCGCTTTTAAATCCGGTTTGGGTATTTATCGGTTACGGTGAAAATCCCGGATACTGGGCTTTGGTCGGAGGATTGGTCATAATAGCCGCGTTAATATTCAGACTATATTGGATCGAAGTTCGTGAAAAACAGCGTTATCCAACATAGAACTCATCATAAACCACTTTTTCAACTTCTTTCCTATAGGCGTTTGGATTTTTGCCGGTTTTCTGTTTGAATAATCGATTGAAATGAGAAAAATTATTAAATCCGCTTTCATAACATACTTCAGAAATGCTGAATTGCTCTTCGCTCAGCAACTTACAGGCATGCACTATTCTGAACTCATTTACAAACTCCGTAAATGTTTTGCCGGTTACCTTCTTAAAATACCTGCAAAACGAAGGTATGGTCATATTCACTTCAGCAGCAATTTCTTCTAGTTGGATAGATTCAGTAAAGTGGCTTCTTACATACTTATATACAGCATCTATTCTATTGGTATCTTGAGCCTGAATGACTAATGCAATCCCGGATACATTGAGAATATTATACTCTTTTGAGATAGACAGAATTTGAAGAATTCTTAAAAATTCATTCAATTTATCAAACTGATCCATGTAAAAAAGACTATTAAGTCGGGCGCCGATTTCAGTTTTTGTGTTACCATAAAAAGACAATCCTGATTTAGATCTTTCAAAAAGCTGATCAATCATATGCATTTCCGGCAATTTGAAAAAATTATCGCCCAAGAAGTCTTCTTTCATCTGGACTACAATCTCTGAACCACTGCCGGATAATCTATCTGTAAATCCATAATGTGGTAGATTTGGACCAAGAAATATCAGATCACCACCACTATAATAAGAAATGTGGTTGCCAATGTGTCGTTTCCCGCTGCCATGCTTAATATATACAATTTCCAACTCAGGATGGAAATGCCAGAAAGGTTGGGTATTGGGATTGTTGTCTTCAAATTTCCTCAAAGCAAAAGAGTGACCAAAATTTGGTTCGATTCTTTCTAGAGAAGGTGTAGTTACCGGTACTCTTATCATAATGTCTGTTTATTCTACAAAAATAGCAATAAATCAGTATAAACATTGGTATCGGAACATGACATTGTTTTATATTAACTTAAATTTAACTAAATTTAACAATTATAGTTAAAATAGTACAACTATTGGAAAAAATAGAAGTAGATAAGCCTAAACATAACCCCTTACCTTTGCAGTGTCAAAATGATTCAATAATCTTTTAAATATTTTTAAACATGAAAACACAAATTTTAATTCTAATCGTTTCAGTATTCTCTTTGTCTGTATTTGCCTCAGGTAATCCGACATTAGCTGCTGATAAATCAAAATCATTGGTAGTGGAAACTTCACTTTGGAAATCTGATAAAATAAACATCCAGATCAAAGAAGCTTCAGGTGTAGTAATCCTTGATGAGACTGTGAAAACCACAAAAAATCTCAGAAAGTACAATCTTAAAAATCTTCCTGAAGGTACGTATACATTGGAAGTTTCCAATGAGCTAAAAATTACTACACAGGAATTCAGTATTAATTACACCACAGTAATCCTGTCAAAAGAAATCAAAACAGTGTATAAACCAGTAATCATCTGGAACAACAACGGTTTTGATGTCAATTTGATGACATTGGGTAACACGGCTTTTATCAATATTCAGGATAAAGATAATAATATTGTTTTTGCAGAAAAACTGGAGACTCCTGCTGTACACAAAAGGTATGATATTTCGTCTTTAGCTTCAGGAGAATATACGGTTACAGTAGCGATGAATGGCAGATCTTTTGTCAGTTCCAATACAAAGAAATAGATTTTAGGATGATGACCGATAGTTAAGGATGTTAATAAGAACTATAGGTTTTCATGTAAAAATAATGTGGCTTTAATGATTTTGAAAAGGCTACCGGATAAAGTTTCGGTAGCCTTTCTTTTTTTTGAAAAAAAACAGCGCATTAATATTTTGCCATTATGAATAATTTTGTCTTTAAAGTGCTTTATTTCCTTTCGATTTAATATTTTTGTGGCTTATGACTCAAAAAAAATTTACGTTTGTTAAAACCATTTGAAAATAGTACCTATTTCGAATCCATTTTCAAAGAGTATTTCAACCCACTTGTAAACTTTGTAAACAAGTATTTGAATAATTTTGAAAACAGTAAGGAGGTCGTACAAATGACCTTTGTGAAATTATGGGCCAACAGGTCAAACCTTGAAGTCAAGAGCTCTCTAAAAAGTTATCTTTTTCAAACTACCAAAAACACGATGATCGACTATATTAGAAAGAACAAAAACATTCTGAATGCTAAAGAATTGGAAAGTTCTATAGCAACAGAACTGATTGATGAGCAAAATGAATATCTTGATCCATATATTATCAGGAATGTAGTAGAAAAATGTCTTAATACTTTAAAACCAAAAGCCAGGGAGATTTTTGAATTACACAAGTTTGAAGGATTGACATACGAAGAGATAGCAGATTATATGAAAATATCAAAAAGAAGTGTAGAAGATAACATGAGTAAAATAATGATATTCTTAAAAGAAGAACTTAAGAATCATCCTGACTTTTTTGACTAAAAGGGTGTGTGATTTATGATCTCGTACGTCTAAAGCAAATATAAAATTGAATTATAAAAATATAACAATAATTAAAATTGAATAAGTTCAACTTCATATTAAATAAAACCAAAGAAATAAAAAATTTCAAGGTTTTTGATGTGGATGATGAATGGAATTTGTTCAAACCCTTGATTGATCAGGAAACAACCAACATCTCTGATCTATCAAATAATAATTTGCATGACTTTACTAAGGAAACTGGCAGACAAGTAGTCTTTTTATTAACGTTTGCCGCAAGTTTGATATTGATTTTTGGATTTTTATCTTTTTTTAGTTCTCCAGAAAAAATAGTAGATGCACGTACCACTGATTCTGGGACTGATTCTATCAGACTCATAGACGGATCTTTGGTTCATTTGCTGCCTCATTCAAAGTTGGATTTTTATATATCTCTGAACCATGCCCAAGAGAGAAGTCTACGTTTGAAAGGTGACGCAGAATTTGATATTTCTGCATCAATACTTCCGCTTATAGTATACCATGATAGTATTAAAGTAGAAGTATTGGGCACTAAATTTAGGATTAAAAAAGTCAATGAATCTGTTGAAATAAAAAACTTGAGCGGTTCAGTAAAAGTCAGCGAAATTAATAACGCAGAAAACGCACGAATACTTAGAACCGGTGATATTTTTTACTACTTAAACGGTAAGTTCATAAATCCTGCAGATACTTTAATTATAACAAAATCAGAGATAAACAAATCGGCTGAAAAGATCAAAAAAACCAGACCCACTGAAGAAGTTACATCAGGCTCAATATATTTACTTAAGTCAGTAATAAAGAACCATATCCTTAAGTACAATAAGAAAAAAATAAAACTAGAGAAAAAAATAAAACTTGATGACAATGCCCGGGTTAAATTAGATCTTTCAAAATCTTATCTGAACATTCTTGAAGATCTCAAGAAGCAAGGATTTATTGATTTTAAAAAGGGAGATTGTCCTGATTGTTTCATTATCACCTCTCCAAATAAAAATTAAAACAGAGAAATTTATGGTATCATGATGTCACTACCACCTGGTGTACTTCTGTCAACTTACGCTGTATATCCTGCAGTTTTTCTTCCAGCATATTGTTAAAAGTATATTTGGAGTCCGAAAAACTCAGGTGCGCGTAGTACTGCCATACTTCTGCAATATTCGAATAATTGATCTGATAGGGGAGATAAGATTCATTATCAGAGAAAAGCATGAGTTGACCGGTTTTGGCATCGTTTTTCACTCTTTTGTATACTACTCCATCCGTCTTGCTGATGATGACATAAGTTTTTCCGGCTTTGATGTCTTTGAGACTTTCCACATAGGCACATATCACGATGCTTCCTGATTCCATCGGCAACATAGAGTCACCGTGTATCTCAAATCCGCGGTAAGTACCCTGAGGGATATTGGGAAAAGCAATCTTGGGGAGGTCCCTGATATACTCAGGATCAGCAAATGACTCCAGATAGCCGGCTTCTGCTTTAGTTTCTACCAGTTCTATATTGCTGTTATTATCTGCGTCATAAGAAATGGCAAGTACACGCAGCTCGCGATTGCGTATGATCTCAAGGTCCTGGTGGCTTAGATTTGACCGGAGCAGATCATCGATACGCACATCAAAGTTATCAGACAACCGGATCAGAATATCGATGCTTACCTGCGTATGTCCGCGCTCATAGTCGCTCAGGGACGATCGTGGTACATTTAGTTTTTCAGAGAGCTCCTGTTGGGAAAGTTTGTGTTTGTTACGGAGGTATTTGATGTTATGGCCGATCATGGATTTAATGGTTGATTTGTTAATTTGTAGAATTGAGAGATGACAAATAAAGATTGAAATCAATGGAGTGCTCTTCCTTACCATTAATTACAATGGCAATCTGATGAGGTCCCGGATAATGCTTTCTGGTGGTCAGATCTGCGAAAACATGACGCTTACTAAAAGCCACTTTTTCATTTTTTATCAGGGATTTGTCCGACATTTTAAATATCTTTCGGGAATGCTTTCCGTTGGCTTTCATATAACGAATGATATATTCCACCCGAAATGCAGCAGGGTGATTATCTGCGTTGCGTAGTGCAAAACGGAATGTAAAATCATCACCGATGTGCAAAGTCTTTTTACTTATTGTAAAATCATTCACTTCAAATTGGATATGCTGATGATTTCCAAACAGAGACAAAACTTCCGACTCTCCTTTTTTCAGTAAGGTCCTTGCCCCGTGTCTGAGTATCCAGTCTGTATTTTCTGATATACCTTTCCATTTTTTAATAAAGTCTATGACCAGGCCGGGATGATCTTTGGAAATATCATTGAGATTATTGGCTACACTCTTCCTCACATAAAGAGCAGGATCATCGATCAGTTGCTCCAGTACGGGCATGATGGGTTTGGGGTCTGCTATCAGCATTTTGAGCTGTGTGCCCCAAGGTAGTCTCGGTCTGCAACCTTCGGAAGCATATCGGCGCACATTGTCGTTTTTGTGGGCAGTCCATCGCAACATTTGCCGCATCATTTCTTTGGGATACCTGATGATAAAAGCCCTGCCTGCAAATTCAAAACTGACAAACTGCGTGATATGCTCTATGGAAAACAAAGATGTTTTTAGATCATCCAAGCCATATTCGGCAATGATATCTGCCAGAAAAATATATTCCAGATTCTGATCCTTTGCACCGCGCTTGCGCAATGCATCTATTAGCCGGAGTATGGTTTTGACTTTTTCATCATATTTTTCAGGTAGGATTTTAGCGGTGGCATGAGCCAGAAACGCCATCCTTTGCTTTAGTTCGAGCGAAGCCCAGTGTGCTGTACCAAAGGAAGCAAAAAATGCACTTTTATCCAATGAGGGAATCACTTCCTCGAGAGCATCAGAGTAGATATCAAAAAATGAAGTGTTGTATATATGTTTCAGTAATTCGGCCATCCCGACTCATTTTTATGGGCGTACAAAAAATAATATTCTGGTGCAAATATACATTTATATTTTATATTGTCGTATATTGCGACGATAATTTGGCGTATATGTCGTCATATTAATTGTATCGGACAATTTCACAAATCAGCAAATCCGCAAATCAACCGTAAAATGTACGATCGCGCCATACTCCATCTTGATCTCGACTCCTTCTTCGTATCGGTCGAGTGTCTCAAAAACAGCAGCCTGCTCGGCAAGCCGCTCCTCATTGGCGGCACGTCCAATCGTGGTGTCGTAGCATCATGCAGCTATGAAGCTCGTCGCTTCGGTGTCCACTCCGCCATGCCTATGAAAATGGCACTCCGGCTTTGCCCACAAGCCACTATCATCAAGGGTGACATGGACAGCTACTCAAAATATTCGGGTATCGTTACCGACATCATAGCTGAAGAAGCGCCCGTATATGAAAAAGCATCCATCGACGAGTTTTATCTTGATCTCACGGGTATGGACAAACATTTCGGTTGTTTTAAGTGGTCATCAGAACTACGTGAAAAGGTCATATCGGAGTCAGGACTTCCCATCTCTTTCGGCCTATCCGTCAATAAAACCGTCTCCAAAGTAGGCACCGGCGAGGCCAAACCCAATGGCACCAAACATATACCCAATGGCACGGAAAAAGGATTTCTCGCACCGCTACCTGTAGGCAAGATACCCGGTGTGGGAGATCAGACGCACAAAAAACTCAACTTCATGGGCGTGCGTACCATTGAGACACTCAGTCATATACCTATCCGACTGCTCGAGCGTGAATTCGGCAAGCCTGGTCGCACACTTTGGGAAAAAGCCAATGCCATCGATACCACGCCCATCGTACCCTATCATGAGCAGAAGTCTATGTCCAAGGAGCGCACCTTTATGGAAGATACGCTCGATGTCACCATGATGAAACATCTCCTGCTCGATATGGCGGATAAGCTCTCCTTTGAGCTCCGTGCATCTGGTAAACTCGCATCTACCATCACCGTCAAGATCCGATACGCCGACTTCAACACCTACACCAAACAAAAAAACATCTCCTACACAGCCAATGATAAGCTACTTGGTCAGCACGTACTCGACCTCTTCGACAAGGTATATGAACGTCGCCAGCTCATCCGTCTCATCGGTGTCAAGTACAGCGGCCTCGTACAAGGCAGCTATCAGATCAATCTATTTGACGATACGATGGAACATATACAACTCATGCAGCAGATGGACAGGATTCGGAGACGCTTCGGTGCAGACGCTATCATGCGGGCGAGTGGACTGGTGAAGGCGAAGGTG
>JBBRVQ010000048.1:0-32016 GCA_038246735.1 Chitinophagales bacterium | reverse complement strand
GGCGCAAATGTATAGTCATCGAGCCTAACAAATGGTCAAACCATAGTTACTTTAAACAGCGGTAAAACCGTCAAAGTGACCATAAATAATGTGGGTGTTTTTATTGATGACGCACAGGTGACTGTGGCTGATATCATTGCTGAAAATGGTGTTGTTCACGTAATCAATGCAATTTTGCTACCACCAAATACAGTGGTTGATGTTATTGTTGGATCTGCAGACCATAATACTTTAGAAGCGGCAGTTGGAGCTGCAGGATTAGTAAATACTTTGAATGGCGCTGGGCCTTTTACCGTTTTCGCTCCTACGGACGCGGCTTTTGCGGCACTTCCAGCTGGAACGGTTGAAGCACTTTTGAATGATATACCTGCACTTACTTCTATCCTTAGTTATCATGTCGTTGGCGCATCTGCACTTTCTACAGATCTTACTAATGGTCAAGTCATCACTACATTGAATGGTGCTGAGGTCATTGTAACCATAAATTCAGATGGTGTTTTCATTAATGATGCCAAAGTTACAGTGGCAGATATAGTCACTGATAATGGTGTAGTTCATGTGATTGATGCAGTTTTGTTGCCACCGGCAGAAACAAATACTATTTTTGATATTATAAAAAATTCTCCCGATCATAATACTCTGGAAGCTGCTGTTATTGCAGCTGGCTTAGATGGTGTACTTTCGGGTGATGATAGCTATACTGTCTTTGCACCAACCGATGCAGCATTTGCAGCTTTACCAGTAGGAACAATTGAAGCATTGCTTGCTGATCCACAAGGAGCACTTACTCAGGTGTTGTTGTATCATGTTGCTGATGGACTTATCCCTTCATCAGATATTATTGAATTGGGTGATGAAGAAGTGTATGGTCTGATGTTAAATGGTAAAACCGTTACCTTTAGAGTAAATGAAGACGGTGTTTTCATTAATAATGCAAAAATTATTGTGGTAGATATTGAAGCAGATAATGGAATAGTTCACGTGATTGATGCAGTATTACTAGCACCTGATTCCACTGTAGTCGATGTAGTAAGAAATTCTCCTAACCACACAATCTTAGAATCACTCTTAGATTTATCAGAATTTTCAGCACCATTAGAAGGTTATGGTCCATTCACATTATTTGCACCAACAGATGCCGCAATCAATGCATTATCTCCAGAGATAATTAATGAGTTGGCACAAGATAATGGCTTGCTAGAAGAAATATTGACTTATCATTTAGTAGGAGGATTGGCACTTTCATCTGATCTTAGTGATGGGCAATTAATCAATACATTATTAGAAAAAAATATTAGAGTTACCATAAACAATGAAGGAGTATTTATCAATGATGCAAAAGTCATTGTTGCTGATATTATCACTGACAATGGCGTTGTACATGTGATCGACGCAGTATTGTTACCAAAAACAACAGTAGTAGATATCATTAATAATTCGGAAGATCATTTTGTATTGTCCTCAATACTATCCCTTACAGGTCTTGATAATTCGCTTAATGTTGAAGGGCCATTTACCGTTTTTGCACCCACTGATGATGCTTTTGATGCGATACCTGAGGATGTATTAGAAGCTATTGTAGCTGACCAGAGCCTATTAACTTCCATCCTGACTTATCATGCCGTAGGTGCTAAAGCATTATCCACAGATTTGTCAAATGGCCAGGAAATCACTACACTGAACGGTGCAAAAGTTAAGATAACCATAAATAATGACGGCGTCTTTATCAATAATGCAAAGGTTACAGTAGCCGATGTAGTAGCAGATAATGGTGTAGTACATGTGATAGATGCAGTATTATTGCCACCACCAAGCTCAAATACTGACTTAATAGAAGATAACACATTCAGTATATTACCTAATCCGGCAAAAGATTTCATCACTATCCAATCAGAATTAGTAACAAGCGAACCTGTAAAAGTGGATATTTATACAGTAAATGGACAAAATGTTATTTCATCTGAAGTATTGTCAGGAAACACATTAGATATCAGCCAGCTAAACTCTGGTTTGTATCTTCTAAATATCAAGACTAAAAATAAGTTAGTAATAAAGAAGTTAGTAAAACATTAATTTGTAGTTTAAAATAAGTTCAGTTCTTTTTTGTAGCTGCATCCTTTGTCCGGATGCGGCTTTTTTTATACCTATGAAAATAAAATTGAAAGAAACCCCATAAAATCCAAACTCAAAATATACGTATTGTCTAAATAATTATTCTCAAAGCTTTACATTTTGGATATATATGACAGTCATCAACCTGAACTGAGATTCACTTTTACCTCAATTCACAAAAAAAACTTACTTTTGCATCCCAATCTTTTTATGAATGAATATACTTCAGGAGATAACAAATAAAATTTCAGGATATATACAAGGTGCGTTAAGTCCTGTTACTGCCCCAATACAAAAAAAATTCGCTCCATTCAAAGTGAAGTGGAATAATTTTTTTTACCCGCTCACCCATAGCTGGGACGTATATTGTCAAAGGAATCCGAGAGAATCCAAAATAATATCTTGGGTGTATTTTATTATTAAGTGGAGTTTCATTTTTGTATTCTTAATTATATTATTTACTATATTTGGTCTATTTGGTAAAATACCATCTACAGAAGAATTAAAATTGATTGAATCAGCAAATGCCTCAGAAGTCTATACATCAGATGGTGTGATGATAGGTAAATATTACACCGAAAACAGGACGACCATAAAGCTTGACAGTATATCTCCATATCTTATCACTGCATTGCTTGCCATAGAGGATAAAAGATTTTTTGAACATAGCGGGATAGACCTGCGATCATGGATGAGGGTATTCAAAGGTATTGCCACCAATACTTCGGGTATGGGAGGAGGTTCCACGCTAAGTCAACAGTTAGCAAAAAATTTATATCCGAGAAAAAATTATAAAATTCCGGGATTGAGTATTTTTATTAATAAGGTCAAGGAAAATGTCATTTCAATAAAACTGGAGAATATATATAATAAGGAAGAGCTATTGACCATGTATCTCAATACGGTTCCATTTGGTGGTAACCGATATGGAATTCAGGAAGCATCCAGATATTTTTTTAATAAGCGTCCAAAAGAACTTACACCAGATCAGGCAGCTACTTTGATTGGGATGCTCAAAGCCACTACAGCACTTGATCCTACCAGAAATCCAAAAAATTCTGAAAAAAGGCGAAATCTTGTTTTGAGTCAAATGCTAAAAAACAGAGATTTTAGATTTGAATCAGACGAAATGGAAATGATTGCAAATATGATCAATACAGGTTTTATTTCGACAGAAGAATATGATGTGCTTATCACAAAACCTGTAGGCGCTATTCCACATGAAGATATTGGAAACAATGAAGGCCTTGGTACATATTTTAGAGAATATCTAAGAACGAAGGAATTGCCAAAAATACTTAAAGATATTCTTAAAGAAGATGGGGCTCCATATAATATTTATACTGATGGTCTAAAAATTTATACCACTTTGGACAGTAGAATGCAGAAACATGCTGAGCAAGCTGTATTCAAACACATGTCTTATCTTCAAAACGAATTTGTAAAACATTGGAAAGGATATAAAGACGAAAAACCCTGGGGAGATGATAAATGGATAGATGAGCAAGTTAAAAAGAGCGAAAGATATCAGGTGCTTTCATCAGCCGGATATACAGACAGTCAGATTGATTCCGTATTCAATACACCAGCACCAATGAAGATTTTTCTATGGGCAAAAGAACCTGTGGAAAAAGATACCCTAATGACACCTCTAGATAGTGTCCGATACTATTTTACGCTACTTAATTGCGGATTTATGGCTATGGAGCACAGCAATGGGTATGTTAAAGCATGGGTAGGTGGCACTGACTTTAAATATTTTAAGTACGATCATATTTTAAGCAAAAGACAGGTCGGCTCAACTTTCAAACCCATTGTCTATGCAGCAGCGTTAAATGACAGTATTGAACCATGCAAATTCTTCAGAAATAATGAAATCACAATAGAAGATTGGTCACCAAAAAATTCAGATAATAGTTATGGTGGTTGGTTTTCAGTAATCGGAGGCCTTACTTATTCTGCCAATGTTATAGCCGCACAATTAATAGAAAAAGTAGGTATACAAAAAACAATAGATCTTGCTGCTAAAATGGGTGTAACATCAATATTGCCAAGGGAGTTTGGTATCAGTCTGGGAGCGGCAGATATTTCATTGTATGATATGATGAAAGTATATGGTACAATGGCCAATAAAGGATTGCGGCCCGATCCTGTTGTAATATTAAAAATAGAAGACAGATATGGTAACCCAATTTATGATTATGAAGAGATGGTAAAAGCTGATGCGACGGTTGGTCCATCAGTACAGGCGCTGGATACTATGATAGCTGCTACGATGACCCGTATGATGCAATCCGTCGTGATTTACGGCACAGCAAACGCTTTGAGAAGTCAATTTTGTACCCATTGTGATTTTGCTGGTAAAACCGGTACAACTCAAAACCACTCTGACGGCTGGCTAATAGCTTACAACCCAAAACTTGTAACAGGTGCATGGGTGGGAGGACCAAGTCCGGCTGTTAGATTCAGGTCTATGAATCTTGGAAGCGGTGCTGCCATGGCCCTTCCTATAGTCGGTAATTTTTGGTATTCAGTGTCTATTGATCCGAAAAGTGCTAAAATAACCCGGGAAAAATTTGCTGTAAATGAGAAAGTAAATGCGCTTGTTGCCTGTCCGTTCAGAATTGGCATTTCACCAGACACACTTAGCCTATTGATGCAGGATACATTGTTAAAAGACTCTTTACTGAGATCAGGTTTTAAAAATATGAGGCAGATTGTAAATGATAAATTTGGTTTGCCCGTAGATAGTACCAGCATCAATAATCTGGAAATGGAAGCAACAAATCCTGAAAACACTGAATCAAAAAATAAAGATTCCGATAAAAATAATAAAAAGGAAATTCCGAAATCAATACTTCCAAAAGTACCGGAAAAGAAAAAAAAGGATGAGACCAAAAAAGGAGATGGTTAATTATTTTCATTTTATTTTTAAAATATTAAATGGCAACACCCAAAACAGTAGCTTTTCATACACTAGGATGTAAATTAAATTTTTCTGAAACGTCCAGCATACGAAGATCCTTTGAGGATCAAGGCTATACTACTATTAATTTTGAAGAAGGAGCGGATATATATATTATGAATACCTGTTCTGTGACTGATTTTGCCGATAAAAAATGCAGATATGAAGTGCGTAGAGCATTAAAATATTCACCTGATGCAAAAATTGTAGTTGTAGGATGTTATGCTCAACTAAAGCCACAAGAAATCGCCGAAATACCTGGAGTAGATCTGGTGCTTGGTGCCGCTGAAAAATTCAACATACTAAATTATATAGACAGCATTTCCGGCACATCCGGCAAAGGCATGGTGATAGCCGGCGAAGTGAAAGAAGCCAATTCATTTGTCGATGCTTTTTCTTTTGGAGACCGTACAAGGTCATTTCTTAAAGTACAGGATGGATGTGATTATAAATGTACTTTTTGTACTATTCCTCAAGCAAGAGGAGCAAGTCGTAGTGATACAGTAGAGAATGTAGTTTCCAATGCACAAAAAATAGCCGACCTTGGGGTAAAGGAAATTGTACTCACGGGAGTAAATCTGGGTGATTTCGGAAATGGTACAGAAGTAATTGAAGGAAATAAACCAAAAAAACAATCACTTTTTATTGATCTGATCAAAGCATTGGATGAAGTGGATGGAATAGAGAGATACAGAATTTCTTCTATAGAACCAAACTTGCTTACCGAAGAGATTATTGGTTTTGTAGCAGGATCAAGAAAATTTGTCCCACACTTTCATATTCCATTACAATCCGGAAATGATAAGATTCTCAAAGCTATGAGAAGAAGGTATCAGACGGACTTGTATAAACAACGAGTGGAGTGGATAAAAACGATTATGCCACATTGCTGTATTGGAGTAGACGTTATTGTCGGTTTTCCCGGTGAATCTAATGAAGATTTTATGGATACCTACCATTTTTTGAATAATCTTGACATTTCCTATTTGCACGTTTTTACTTATTCCGAACGCGCCAAAACAGCCGCAGCTGAGATGAGTGACCCGGTTCCTATGGAAATAAGGAGACAAAGAAATGAGATGCTTAGAATACTCTCCCAAAAAAAAAGAATGGCTTTTTCAAACCGTTTCATTGGGAGCGCGAGAACCGTACTATTTGAACATTCCAGAGAAAATGGAAGAATAAGTGGCTTTACTGACAATTATATAAAAGTATCACTCCCAGAAGATGTAAATATGATCAATCAGATTGCCAATGTTAAACTTGCTTTTTTTGACGAAACTTGCGAATCAGTAATATCCGAATATTTATAAAATAAAATTAGTGCCCGTACACCAAAAATCATATTTTAAGCATCTTTTCAATATACTCAAAACGTTGAGTAACCGGATGTACAGTATTCTGGCAATAGGGTGGACACTGCTGACATTATATTTATCATTAATATCAGCACGTTCTGCTTCAAAATTTAATCTTTTTGATTTTGTAGGGATTGACAAATTTGCTCATTTGAGTTTTTATACCATTTTTTCATTTTTGTGGGCAATGTCCTTAAGAGAAACCAATATCAATAAAAATTTTGTTTTATTTTTTTCAGTTTCTTTTGGTATATTAATGGAAATTTGTCAATTTTACCTTTTCAACGGAAGATCTTTTGAACTTTATGATATTCTGGCTAATATTATAGGTTCATTTTTAGGAGTTATATTATTTAAAAATTTTATTAATTAAAAGCTTATGTTCAAAGAATTAGAAGTCACGAGCACAGGTGTTGGACTGACATTTTTAGGTCTTGTATTACTGACCGTAGGATTGATTATTTACTTCAAAAGAAGATATAGATCATATGGATCTGAGGAATTGCTTGATATAAATAAAAATGTGAAGACCCAATCCCTTAGTGGAAGGACAAAATTTCCTGAAGTGGATGTATTCAAAAACACAGGAACTTTTTTTAATTTTGGGATGACTACTGCAGTAGCTATAGCTCTGGTTGCCATGAGCTGGACGACTTTTGAAAAGAAAATTGATATCAATCTAAATGATCTGGTACTGGAAGATGAAGTGGAAGTGGATATCCCGCGTACAGCAGAGCCGCCACCGCCGCCACCACCACCGCCACCGCCAGTAATCGAAGAAGTACCGGATACTGAAGTGATAGAAGAAGATCAGCCTGTGTTTGAAAATCAGGAAGTCACCGAAGAAACTAAAGTGGAAGCACCGGTTGCTGTCAAAGCACCACCACCACCACCTCCTCCACCACCACCAGCACCAGTGGAAGAAGAAATCTTCAAAGTGGTAGAACAAATGCCTAGATTTCCTGGATGTGAAGATAAAGCAACTGAGAAGGAAAAAGAAGAATGTGCTAAAGGTAAAATGTTGGAGTACATATACAAAAACTTAAAGTATCCTGCAATAGCCAGAGAAAACGGTGTAGAAGGACAGGTTGTATTGCAGTTTGTGGTAGATAAGGACGGTTCTATTACAGATACTAAAATAGTAAGAGATATCGGAGCAGGATGTGGAGCTGCTGCAGAACTTATTGTAAATGGTATGAATAAAATGGGTAAGAAATGGACTCCAGGAAAACAAACAGGCCGACCAGTAAGAGTACTTTACACTTTGCCTGTAAAATTTAAGCTAGAAGGATAATCATAAAGAATTAGAATAAAGTGTTTTCAGAGGGGGCAGAAATTCAGTTTTCTGCCCCCTTTTTCTTTATTTGAATGGGTAAAAAATTCATCTAAAAAGGTGTATCTCATTTATACAAACGACTACCTTTAAGGCAAGGATGGATTAAAGGAACCATTGTTTTGTTTTATCCTTGCCAGTATTTTGCCACCTTTTATAACAGAATGAAGAAAGAGACATTCACTGTAAAATCAATGTGCCTCCAACCAATTATTACCAACGCCAATTTCTACAATAATCGGAACGTTAAGTGTTGGGATGGCATTTTTCATTTTATCTTCTATGATAACCTTTACCTGATCCAGTTCAGGTTTATATACATCAAATACCAATTCGTCGTGTACCTGAAGAACCATTTTTGACTTCAGATTATTTTCCTTAAATACCTGATGGATATTTATCATGGCAATTTTGATCATATCTGCTGCCGTACCTTGTATGGGCGTATTTATTGCGATTCGTTCTGCATTGCTCGCAGTTAATGTGTTGCGCGAATTAATATCTCTGAGGTTTCTCCTCCTTCCCAGCAAGGTTTTTACATATCCAAGCTCCCTCGCAGACTTTATTGTCTCATCCATATAGTTCTTTAAACCACTGAACTCTCTGAAATAACTTTGAATCAACTCCTGGGCTTCCCTTCTTGGTATACTTAATTGTCTCGAAAGATTGGTCGCTCCCGCACCATATGTGATAGAAAAATTTACAGTTTTTGCATTTCTTCTTTGTTCTGATGTGACTTGATCATATGGTACACCATACACTTTGGCTGCAGTGGCTTTGTGAAAATCATTGCCTGCAATAAAAGCATCGAGCATGGATTTATCATTACTTATTTCTGCAATGATTCTAAGTTCTATCTGTGAATAATCTGCAGCCAAAAGAACATAATCCTCCATTCTGGGTATAAATGCTTTTCTAATCTCCCTGCCTGCTTCGTCTTTTATAGGAATATTTTGAAGATTAGGATTTTCAGAGCTCAATCGCCCGGTTGCTGCTCTTGCCTGATTAAAATTGCTGTGAACTCTACCAGTGCGCGGGTTGATCATGGTAGGCAAAGCATCGACGTAGGTAGATTTCAGTTTGCTAAACTTTCTGTACTCCAGGATAGTATCAATTACAATATGCTCGCCGGCAAGCTCAGTGAGTTTATCAAAGTCTGTTGAATATTGGCCAGAAGCTGTTTTCTTCCATCTGTAAGGTACTTTTAATCTGTCGAAAAGTAACTCGCCAACCTGTTTAGGGGAGGATATATTAAAATGTACTCCGGCATTTCGATATATTTCCTGCTCTTTATTAATAATGAGTTTGTCCAGTTCTTTTGAGTAATCATTTAGAAATCCTGCATCTATCCGAATACCTTCATACTCAAGATCACATAACACCCTGATCAATGGTTCTTCAATCTTATGGTATAATTCATTTAATTCATTTTCTGCCATCATTTTTTTCATGACAGGGACCAGCTGCAGGGTAAGATCCGCATCTTCGCAGGCATATTCCTTTACTTTTTCCAAACCCACATCCCTCATACTTAATTGATTTTTGCCCCCTTTACCTATAAGGTCTTCAATTGGTACCATTTTGTAATCCAGATAAGATTCTGTCAGATAGTCCAGTTTATGTCTAAGATCAGGTTCACAAAGATAATGTGTAATCATGGTGTCATATAAAGGCCCAGCTACTTCTACACCATACCATTTCATCATGGTCATATCATACTTTATATTTTGACCTACCTTGGTGATGGCCTTATCTTCCAGTATTTCTTTAAATTGTTGAACTATAATTTTGGCTTTTTCCTGATCTGAAGATACAGGAACATAATATGCTTCTCCATTTAGTACTGAAAATGATAAACCAACCAATTCTGCCTGATGAGCATCGATTCCTGTGGTCTCGGTGTCAAAACTGATGATTTTATGTGATTGCAGTAATTTTACTAAAGCACTTATTTTTTCGTCTGTATCTGAAAGTACATACTTATGCGATGTATTTTCTATATTCTTTTTTGCAATAAGATATTCTTCGTTTTTATCCTTATTTTCTTCCCTTTGTTGGATTACAGACACTTCACCAAATAATGACTGCTGCACACCTGCCTGATTTTTTTTACCGGCGACTATGTCATATCCTAAAATTTGTTGAGCAAGTGTTCTGAATTCCAGTTCAAGAAATATTTCCTTAATTTTCTCTTTGTTTATCGGGTCAAGGGTAAATTTTTCGGCGTCAAATTGAATGGGTGAATTGATGTCAATGGTAGCAAGTCTTTTGGACAACATAGCCTGTTCGGCAAACTGAATGACATTTTCTTTTTGTTTACCTTTAAGTTGGTCCGCATTTGCTATTATATTTTCAACTGTACCATACTCTTTTAGCAATGCAACAGCAGTTTTTGGTCCGATACCAGGGATACCGGGGATATTGTCCACACTATCTCCCTGCAATCCCAATACATCTATAACCTGATCAACGCGTGAGATATCCCAGGTTTCGAGGATTTCTTTTTCTCCCAAAATGTCTACATCACTGCCTTGTCTGCCTGGTTTGTACATATAGATGTTGGGGGACACCAATTGTGCATAGTCTTTGTCCGGGGTAACCATATATACCGTATATCCTTCCTTTTCAGCTTGTTTGGCAAGTGTTCCTATTACATCATCTGCTTCATAATTAGGTACCATAACAGCAGGAATATTAAATGCTTCAACAATAGCTGGTATATACTGCATGGCTATAGTGATGTCTTCCGGTTGTGCATCCCGATTTGCTTTGTATTGGGGATAATATTCGTGTCTGAAAGTGCCACCTTTCGGATCAAATGCTACGGCTATGTGGGTCGGTTTTTGATTTACCATAAGATCCCACAAAGTTCTTACAAAACCGGTTACTGCTGAAGTATTGACTCCTTTTGAGTTGATCAAAGGACGCGTAATAAAAGCAAAGTGTGCACGATACACCAACGCATGACCATCCAGGAGAAAAAGTCTTTTATCTTCCATTTTTAAATTCATTAATATTAAGTACCAAAGATAAAAATAAAACTGAAAAAGGGATGCATCAGACGGATGCATCCCTTAGGAATTAATTTAAGCAAATTGTTTGTTACTCGAGGCCGATCATCTTTTTAGTTGCTGTATAAGCTCCGCTTTCAATCTGATAAATCATCACACCCGTAGATGGAAGATCATTTCTTGTCAGCGTAAAGCTATTCGTACCTTTACCAAAAGATCCTTTATTTGTAAATATTACTTGTCCTGTTACATCAAATACTTTGAGGGTTGCATTTCCTGCTTCAGGTAAGTTGAAAGTTATTACTGTTTTGTCGTTGAACGGGTTAGGTTCGTTCTGGTATACAGCAAACTCAGCTGTATCTTCTGATCCTGCAAATCTTAGGGACAATTTGCCGGTTTGAAGATTTTCACCTGAATAAATTTCTGCTGCAGTTACAGTAGAGTTCATACTGATTAACTCAGATACCTTTGTATTTCCTTTTGAAACTACATTTACTGTCAGGATATCTTTGCCATTCACAGCATTGATGTCATTCCAGCTCACGGTATATTTGTTATCAGCAATTTTAGCAATATTAGCATCACTTAGTCTATTGTTACCTACAAATACATCTGCAAGATCGGCATTGTTGAGTGTAAGTGTAAACTGTAAACCATAAACTTTTTCTATGTCTGAACTAAATACAGCTGAATGCAATGTATTTGCTTCAACAGCCTTATTTTCAGTCATTAATACTACGTTGCTTCTTGATTCTACTGTTTCATTATTTGCGTTTGCTACTGCTGAACCATTTACATCACCCACTTTTACACCGACGAAGTTTTGATTTGACATCGTGTGACTTAAGTTGGAGATATTGATTTTCTCACTGAACGGCCAAGGACTGTTGATATCAGCAAATGATTGTGCACTATTGATAAATCTCCAGCTATCGTTCTTAGGCAATTTTGTATAAATACCCAGAATAAGCTTTCTCAATTCCAACAGGTCTGATGCTGTTATTTTCTCGTCATTGTTGATGTCTGCTGCGATGATATTGAAAGGATCTGTGAATTTACTGATTGACAAAATATGTCTTTGGATCATCACCAGGTCAAGTGTACTTACACCATTCAAATAATCATCATTCTTCTCACCTGAAATACTGTAATCGTAATGCATGACAGCTGAAGGGAAGGCATAATCTCCGTTTGACGTAGAAATGGAAGACGATAACATCTCTGCGATTCCATTGTCAAGGATAATTTCTGCATTTCCTACGCTCTTACCATTATTTGATATCAATCGACCAGATACTGTGGTTGTTTGTGCACCACCACAAGCTCCTTGATTGTCAGCAAGATTGAGTGTTACGATACAGAAATCAAAATTCAGTTTTTCATCCCAAACAGTCATTTTTACATCCACAGACGGAAGATCGCCACAATCAAAAATCATACCTGAACTTTTCGTATTCGGTAACCATTTCTGTGCAGTACCTGCATTGTATTCTGCTTCAGTTGCATTAAGTCCTGCACCTTTGAAGAAGTGGATCTGATTAATTTTTGTTAACACTGGATTTGCTTCATTAAATGTGTACAGCAAGTTTGCTTTTGAAGTACAGTTGTCAAATGAACCCAGGTTAAAGTCTACCGCCCATAGTTCAACTTTACCATTCTGCATCAGCGCTGAGCTGATGTTCAGACAGTAAGGAGTTGGCTTCTTCTTGTCGACCACCATGAAGTTTTGTGTACAAGATGTTACGTTTCCACATCCATCAACTACTTTCCAGGTTACTTTATGGTTTGACATACTACCTATGATGTCTTCAGGTAAAGTGATTTTAACTTCACCACCCTGACCAGTTGGTGCAACATATCTGTCTTTGATACCATTTCCGTTGGTATCATTGAATGTAGCATCTGTAGCAGGAAGGAATGATGAATATTCATAATCATTGGTACCATCACCCCAAAGGTCTACAAAAACTATCCATTTCAACCAGTCAGAAGAACATTGTCCCTGATCTGTGGCTGTTTGTGTCAGCATAAGGTTTCTGGTCTCACATCTGTTACCATCACCATCACTATCCGCATGGTCATTGATCTCAAACATTCTGTCTGCACATGATCCAAGGGTTGGTTTCACTTCATCTATAACTTTAATCACCTGTGTGCGATAGAAATATCCAGGCGAGTTTGTTACATTTGGATTATATGTACACCAGTTGATGATGGTCCATCTGTTCAATATTTTCATACAGGCATTGCCTTCAAAATAGAAGGTATCACTCTTCAAGCTAAGGCCTATCACATCACAAGGTCCAGCTACCCAGATCGGTTTTGCTAAAGCAGCATTGTCTGCACAGTTGGTTGTGATATCAGCAGGCCATGTTATTTTTGCTTCAGTAAAAGGACCAAATGGATTCACCTGATAAATTCTTTGAACACAAACTACAGATGGTCTGCTCTTAATTCTCCAAGTACGATCGATATAACCTACATTACAATTGTCAAGATATTCTCTATCTGTATATTCTACTTCAAGATCAAGACAATTTGAAAATGCTCTTGGTTTACCTGTAATCGTAAGGTCATGAATATCGTCGTCACAGTCAATAGTTACTGTTGGTGGACAAATGATCTGTGGAGTCAACTTATCTTCTACTCTTACATCTACCCACGTCTCATTATAATTATCGGACTGGCCATTAAATACGTCTCCATAAACACCGGACATATTTCCATCATCCCATACTCTCATCCATACTTTTACTATACCAAATGGTGTTGCTCCTTCTCTGTTTGTAATATCTGCACAACAGAATTTAACATATGCACCATTGTCTGGATCATAATTTGGACTGCTTGGATTAGATGATCCATCATTAGGATGACCGTCTGCGTTATAAGTTTTATTACCTGTGTATCCGCAACCATCTTCGTCTCTGGTTAGATCGTCTTCTCTTCTCAGTTCCAAATGTACTGGAGTACAACTATCATATGATCCGTTATCTACAGAATTTGCAAATAACTTAGCAATACCATCGTCTTCTCCACCTGTGGTAAGTGAGATTACAATAAATTGTTTAGCAATCGCAATTGGAGCTGTTTTATCCAATACAGTGACTAGAATTTCATCAGTACCTTCATGTCCACAACAATCTTTTGCAATATAGGTAAAGATGTGAATACCTTTAGGTGCACCAATAACCTGGAATCTGCCACTAGAGATATCTTTCACTATAGTTACACCCAATGGTCCAGTCACGGTGTAGGTTGGATTTGCATCACAATTGTCATGTAATATTTCAGGTGCAGGAAGCAATACGTTTGCAGCACAAGTCCATGGGTCAACGCTTACCGTGATGTCTTTAGCCTGAATAGTCGGTGCTTCTTCATCCACTGCTTTGATGATTTGAGTAATCGTCCTTGTACTTGAATTACACCAATCCAGAATAGTCCATAATCGGATGATTTTTTTGCTATTCGTACATAAAGGTCCACATCCTGGAAGTTCTGTATCGGATTTTGCTGCAATAAGATTACAAACCTGTGTGGACAATGGAACGCCATTGACTGTTGGCCATGCATCTCTATTTGCCTGAGCTGTCGCAACTGCGGCTGATAAGCCATCTGCAATATATTTAGCTCTTCTAAAAGCAAAAATCCCCGGCATACTCACATCCGCACCGCATGTAAGCGAAACCGTAGGTGTAGGAGGTGTCACAGTAAGTACATCAACATTATTAAATTTGTAATCTGCCACACAAGGGATTGACTTATTTCCAACAGCATCAATAAACACCCAAGTTCTTCTTACGATCTTTCCAGAACAACCAGCAGGTGAACCAAGAAGGATTATTTCATCAGAAATTTGCGTAACAAGTGATGATGTATTGGTACAATTGTCCGTAACTATTGGTCTTGGATAAGTCAAAGTTCCTGCAAAAAATGCTGCTTCATCAGTACATGCAAAAGCACATGCAGGATCAGTATTTCCTTGTGGACAACGACAATTCACCACTGGTGCAAGCTTATCTTCGATCAGTACTTTACCCCAACATGATGAATTAAAACCAGGTACCGGAGCACCGTTTTTAGTCACTATATAATCAAACAATCCTTTGCCGTCAGCTATGTTACCATTGGACGGATTGCTGTCTTTGATTAATACTGTGAAATCACTAGGTTTAAGACAACCCCATGAACCGTTAAGTACCATATCAGCAGTCACAGTTACTCTGCAAGTATTTGGTGCAGCATCAAGGCTGATGTTTACCTGACCGATACATGCAAGACTCGTAGCTGGTGCTGGAGCTTTTCTTATGATGATTTGGAACGTTTCAACTGTAGTGTTTCCTGCTGCATCTCTTGCTGTTAACGTCACTGTATAAGTACCTGGAGTTAAAGCAGCTGTTGTGTAAGTATTACCTGCTACAGGAACATTTACTCCACCAATCTGAACTGTCCAACTGGTAATACCACAATTATCATGTGCTGAAGCCTGGAAACTTACCGTAGTAGAATTAGGTCCACAAGGATCAAGATCTACATTGATATTCTGAGAAGGATAAACAATTACAGGACTAAAGTTGTCTGGTTGTGCGTTTACTTGGACAATGGCATCAACCACTCTTACTAATCCCTGTGCATCCGTGTAAGTTGCTGCCAGTAATTGTCCGTTGTTTGCAGCAGTTAAGGTACGTGTAAACTCGAAGTAGCCACTACCTGCATTTATAAATGTTGGAGAAATAGCTACTCCACCAAGTGTAAATCCTGCTCTCGCAGGTACTACAGGATTATCACAATCATCAAAGATAGATACTGCAAATGTAGCAGTTATAGATGTTTGACACTGAGGTATGGTGACATTCACTGATGGTAATACGATATCTGCCGGCTGATTGGCATTTTGTAATACTGTGATAGTCGGGTTTGCAGTCACACCTTGATAAGTAATCAACGGATTATATGTACCCGCTGGTCCTACATTACCTATTACTTCGAAATAGACTGAATTGCAAGGCAAACTTGCACAGCCTACTGCATCAGTAAAATAAAAACCCGCACCACTAAGGTTTGGAAGACCTGAACCACCACCATTGAACTGTACCTGTGCAATATTGATAGGTGCACAATCATCAGAAATGGTAAAGCTGTAAATTATAGATTCACTTGTCTGACAAGCTGTTAAAGTTACTGTTTCGGCGTTTGCCTGAATAACAGGAGGCATATTTGCCGCGGCCAATTGAACAGTTATTATCTGATCAATAAAACCAACGTTGCCGAATGCATCTGTATATGTTGCAGAAATCAGGTAATTTCCTGCTGCAGGAAACGTTACAAAATATTCTCTGTAATTGCTTCCGGTATAGTTGATGTTCCCAATTGCTCCGCCAAAACTTACCGTCAGATTGGTAAAATTCACAGCTGCCTGATCGCAAAGATCATCTACTTTGAAGGTAAGTATACCAACTACAGATGTTGCACAAACTGGAATAGTAAACTGAGTATTGCCCTGAATAGAAACTACTGGATCAATATTGTCAGGTATAGTCATAATCAACTGAAGTCCTGAAGCGCCATTGGCAACATTGCCTGATGCATCACGACCCTGAATGTTGACCGTACTAGTACCTGTACTCCAATGTACATCTACCAAGTAAAATCCGAATCCATCCGTAGTAGTGCTTACCTGCGTACTTGGGACAATAGTTGCCGGAACAGTAGTTGCAGTTGCTGATACAGCATTAGGTGCAACTATAAATGGCGTGCAGTTATCAAAACCATACACATAATACTCATCCTGACGACCACATTGTCCTTCAGGTACTATTACGTTTCCAAAATTTACAACAGTTCCTGCGGCAGTTAAAGGATCATTATCTGCCAGAATATTACCTAGTACGTCTGTGACATAGAAGGTAGGTTGTACATTGTCCGTACCATTTGGTACAACAACAACAATCACCACAGGGTCTGTAGGAGGATTGCAGGTACCTGTCTCAGTTACTGTCACTGTATAACTACCCGCACCTGCATTGGCAAATAGGAATCCACCTGCAGGAAATCCTATATACGTTGTTACAGTTGTTGCAGGAGGTGTACTTCCAGCAGGACCAGATCCAACTACAGGAGTAGCATTGACCGTGTAAGTACCTGCACAGGAAGAGCCGTCTGTGATATTCACTGTAAATGAACCATTAGGAACATAACCAGGACTCGCAAAAGGACAGGTTGGTGCAACTGAAGTGGTTCCTACTGTATACTGAGCGTCCAAAGTCGTGAAAGCGGCAGAACCAGCACAACCAGAAACATTGTTTGGTGGCGCGATACCATCACAGGTTTCACTTACATACCACTGTAGGGATGTTCCAGGAGGAAGTCCACCAACATTGATAGTAACCTGAGTTCCTACTACTGTCATACCAGTGACAGGTGCTGAAAAACTAACAACATTGCTTAAGTAGCAAACTGTAGTTGTAAATAATGCCTGTCCTCCCTGAGGACAGCCTGATGCTTCCAAAGTCATGCCAACTCCACCAAGCGTCACAGTCCAACAATTGTCGGTTGGCGTATCGCCTGATGTCCAACGAAGAGAAGCTGTGTTCTGCCCTACATTTAGTGTAGTAAGTCCAATGGGTAATGGACATTGAGCGCTAACAGTCTGTACCAAAAATGAAAATGAAAATAGCGTCAATCCGGCTATCAGAAATCTTTTCCGAAGGATTGAATTTTTCATTAGAAAACTTAAAGGGCGACTCAACAGTAAATAGTCGAATACCGGAATCCCCTTACTTTGGGTAAGTAAATCTTGTTTTACCATGGGTAAAAAGTTTTAGTTAATAAAAAATGAGTACATGCCCGCGTCTTTCGGGCTGTGGTCAGATTTAAATAAGATTTACTCTTATGAGTGGGAATGGTGCAAAGGTATAGCGAAGGTGTCCATCGTTGTTAATCTGATATGGGGTAATTTTGATATAATTTTTTCAATAATATCTGATATGTATAAATATTCTAAAAATAGTAGTATCACAACTAATTGATATTCAATACAATATATATTTATATCCAGAAAAAATTTATAGTATTGTATAAGAAAAATAAAAATCAAGGCTTTATATTTAATTTTGAATTACCATGAAAATTAAGAAATAAAACACTAATAAAAGCATATATTAAGTGATCGAAAACTAATTTAATGGATTAAAAAGCAACTGGTTTTTGAGAAAATAAGGCTTATTGCATTATCATTGGTTTGCTAAAGGCTGGAAAATGATTAATAATTTTACATCAAAATCTTCCTTTACAAGGATTTAATTAGTATATGAAGGATACATTAGCCAATGAGTATAAGTAAAAAATAGCTCCGGCAACGGGTTTTAGTTTCTAATTGTAATTGTTTTTATGGTTGTCTTCCATTTTGCATAAAAAAGTATGCTATAATGCACGGACAGATATGACAAAACTAATTGCAAAGGTTTTAGTTTTGCTTTCCAAGTTTTTAAAATATCCTATTAAAATTTAAATAAGATATGCCCATGTAAAGGAAAGAAGAATTACTTATTTGCCACTTAGGAATTGGCTTATCTTTTCATTTACAATATTTGCTTTTTCAAACATAACAAAGTGACCTGCGCCTTCAATCATCTCCAATTTACAATCAGGTATTTTTTCAACGCCTGCTTTCGCAACTTTTTCTGTGGGGCCGCCGTGAAGGTATCTGTTGGGTATCAGATTGTCCATACTACCAAACATACATAACGTTGGTTGTTTTATTTTTGTCAGAAACTCAAAAACGGGTTGATCTACCATAGCATTTACACCCTGGGTAATGTGATAACAATAATCATTGAAATCTTTAGTCGCCCGGATATTGATTCTGTCTGTAATCATAAATTCAGCGTCCTTTGGCATATTATAAAAGTTGTAGGCATAATTGACCCTGATTTGTTCTATGGTGGTAAGTCTGACACCATCCACTGTCATTACATCCCTGAACCATTGTTTTTCTCCTTTATTGAAAGTTTCAAAACCGGCGGGTGCAATTAAGATAAGATTAGAGACAAGATCTTGATGCTTTAAAGCCGCAGTGATGGCTATTTGACCACCCATAGAGTGCCCGGCCAAGATCACCTTGTTAATATTTTTTTTTCGACAAAAGTCAGCGATTACATCTGCAAAAAAATCCATGGAGACTTCGTAGTTGCCTTTTGATGACTTTCCATATCCTGGCAAATCTATAGCTATACAACGGAAATTACTTTTTAATTTTTCTATATTTTTTTTCCATGCAGGAATGTAGGAAGCTAGTCCGTGGACAAACAAAATATATTCGCCTTTGTCACCTTCTTCAACATATGCTATTTCTATGTTATTGCTTAGAATTTCCTTTTGCACAGGCATACCATAATCAAGGTCACGCATAGATTGAAGTGGTAACTGATTTTGAGCAAAGCAAGATGATATAATGATCAGACTGGTTGTGATGCTAATAATTGTTTGGTTCATGATAATCCTGATATAAATAAGTTTAAAAAATAAGCCACTTCAAACATATAAAGCCCAGCCATGGATCTACGGGTCTTGTTGCAACATTTCCATTTGTGATGGTCGAATCATAAAAATCTCCCAGTCCCATATACGCCGCATGTGCCTCCACTGTAAGAAATGCACCAAAGTCATATCCTATTTTGCCATTGGCTTCCCAACCCATAAAGTTACCGCCACCATTGGGAGAAATGACAGACATGCCTGTGGCTCCACCGATTTTAGAATGAAGTTTATTGGGGATCAGGTCTCGGGAGAAGTTGAAAGTTCCGCCAGCAATACCATATCCCATATTAGAAATATCTGCTACAGCGGCTATGAAACGATTGACTACGTTACCGTGCGGAAAAAGCAGATAACCACCATGTCCAATAAAAATACCACCCGGACTTCCCCAGGTATTTGCTGTAATGACTCCACTATATTTTTTATCACTGATACCATTATTGTCACCGCTTGTAAAAAGAAAGTCTGTAATCACTGCGTCTCCTGTAGTCTGACCGTAACGATATCCAGCCCTAAGATTGGCAGCAATACCTCCAATAGATACTGATTTTGTATAAGTGTCGCTTCCGTTGGCTTTTTGTCTGATCGAACCGATATTATAATTGACAAAACCACTCAAAAACCATCGATCCAGCATCATTTCTTCATTCCTTGAAAAATAAGTTCCCAACCAAAAGACATCAGATTTATATACGTCTGCACCTAAAGGAAATCTGAAAGTACCATTGTATGTAGTCAATGGACTTGAATATCCTTGTCCCAGGATACTTACACCACCTTTTCCTGAAGAATTGTCTTTAATATAATAAACCGAACCACCTACATTCCACTTGGGGGATACCGTGATTTGCTGATTGAGCTCAAAAAGGGAGACATCATCATTTAATTCTACATTGTTTTCATAAAGTTTATAAAAGCCTGCTTTTAATTTTTTATTATCTGTTTGTCTCCTTACAGAGATACCCACACCATCCGTACCAAAATAAGACAACCTATATCCGGTAGAAGTAAATTTTTCAAAAAATGTGCGATACAAATCATGGGGAGTGTCAAATAAACGCTGAAGTCCTATATTGATGGTCCAGTACTTTGCTGGAATGAATTCTACTTCGAGATTTTGTGTTTGAAGATTGACCTGATCAGCAGAAATGGCTGAACCGAAATTGCCACCAGTACCATAAGCTACATCTCCCCACGTCCAGTCAATTTCAAATGATGCTCTTAATGTTGCTTTCCCATCAAAAATATTAGGCGTATAAATAAAAAAAGGAATGGCTCTTTGTTCTGCGTATAGTGCTTTTATGGATTTGGAAGTGGTAGTTGTATTTGTACCAAATAACCTTCCTACAATTTGTCCTTTTAGAAAATCATTTTCAGGTGCCATATTCATTGCCACATTTTGCTGATAAAAATAGACATAAGCTTGTAGTTGTCTGTTGGCTTTCGTTGGCAACACTTTGTCAAATCCCTTGAAACCCTCCGATCCTGCTTCTTGGGATTTTATCATTAATGAAGTTAAAATAAAGATTAGCAACAAAAAATATCTGGTCATTGATTTAAGTATTTACTCTAAAAAATAAAGGAATTCTTCCAATGATAATGATTTGGGAGGAGAAAAACTTTTCTTCCTCCCAGAATCAACTATTAAAGCCACACTTTAATTTATCCGTACATAATTTTGTACATTATTTAACCCGAACGATCCTCCAGCAGTGCTTCCAAATCCGGCTGCCGGTGTAGGTGGTGTAAATCCAAGTGCTGGCTCTGTTTGCAACAATTCATATTTCATGGTCTTGTTGTCTGTAGATACTTCAAAAATTCCTTCGGCTGTGATTACCGTTGGGGTGGATTGATTGATTTTTATGGTGTAAATATTTCCCACATTTGATTTTGTCTGGGTGTAAGTACCTGTTAAGTTTACTTTTGAGCCACCTTTCCACTGGTCTACAATATAAGTATTGTTGACTTTAAATTCTGCAACAATAGAGTCTGCAAAATTAGCCAGAATCGGTGCCACCGGAAATGATTTCCATTTACCCTGTACGCCAGTTTTACATGCACTACATGCACCACCACAATCAATACCTGTTTCATCCTGATTTTTGATGCCATCCGAACAGGTGCCTTTGTCTTCTTCCTTACCACAACTCATCAATACCATAGATGCAAAAAGCATCATCATGCCAAATAACTTTAAAGATTTCATTTTACTCAATTTTAATGATTTAATAATAATATTTATAAAAATTTTAACGATTTCCTATCTATTTTACCACTGTCTGTTTTGGGCAAATTTTCAATAAATACATAATATTTAGGTATTTTATATTTTGCTAATTTGGATATACAGTAGTTTCGGATATAATATTCGGATAAAATATTATCCTTCGAGATGACAATAAAAGCTTTACCTACTTCTCCCCACCTATCATCATCTACTCCGATGACTGCACACTCACTGACTTCGGGCATTTGTCTTAATACTTTCTCAACTTCTGCAGGATATACATTTTCACCGCCGCTGATATACATATTCTTTAGTCTGTCCACGATGTATAGATATCTATCCGAGTCTTCCAGTACAATATCTCCAGTCCTGAACCATATTCCATCTTCTGAAAAAGCATCTTTTGTTGCAGATTCATTTTGCCAGTATCCTGTCGTAACCATTGGTCCGCGCAACCATAATTCTCCTGGTTCACCAACAACCGCCTTTTGACCGTTTTCATTGACCACTCTATGTTCCACATAAAAATTTGGTCGACCAATGCTGCCTTTTTTCCTAATGGCATCATCTTGATGAAGAGAAGTAAGATTGGGCCCCACTTCTGTCATACCATATCCCTGTCTTATGGCTACTCCCTTAGCTGCATACTTTTCAATAAGTGGTATTGGCATGGATTCACCACCCACGATGATGTAATCCAAGCATGAGAGATCTGCAGTTGAAAAGCCATTTTCATTGGCCAGCATTGCCAGCATGGTTGGGACACCCATGAAAATATTACATTTCAAGTCTGTAATGGCGATGAGTACTTTTTCAGGGATAAACTTACTACATAAACAGACAAACCCTCCATGGTGCAAAAATGGTGTAAGCAAAACATTCCATCCACCGGTATGAAAGGGTGGCATTACATTGACTGTGCGACTTTCCGTATTCAGTTTTAATGAAAGTGCCGTATTAATGCTGTTCCAAAACAACATTTTATGGGTATACTTTACCCCTTTAGCTTTACCCGTCGTGCCAGATGTGTATATAATAAATATAGGATCATCTTCTGACACAAGAGTTAGTTCACATATTTCAGACCCAGTGATTGTGTCAATTATATTATAATTATACTTTAAATCACTAAAGTTATTGCTGATTAGTTGATCATACTTTTCATCAGCAAATATAATTTTTGGAGACGAATCAAGCAAAATATCACTTACTTCAGCTTGTGCCAGTCTATAATTAATAGGAACCAGAATAAAACCCACTTTTTGAGCTGCTGCGAATAGTGCAATGTATTCAATATTATATTCGGCAATAACCGCTATTCTGTCGCCTTTTTTGACATGATGCTGATATTTCAAATAATCTGAAATACCATTTGATTTATGGTTTAGTTGGGCATAGCTGATACTCTCACCACTTTCCTCTTCAAGAATAGCGATACGGTCAGGACTATAAAGTGCCCACCTTGAAATCCAATCCTGTTGCCAAACGTTCATTTAAAATTTTAATATTTATCTTTAAAAGTATATATACTTACATTCTGAACAAAGAAGCACCAAATGCCAATCCGCCACCTGAACCCATAAAGCAGACTGTATCACCACTATTTACTAAGCCCCTTTTCATCCATTCGTCTAAAGCCATCGGAATGCAAGCAGAACCTGTATAGCCAAAATAATGCATAATTGTAGCTGCCTTTGTCCTCTCTACCCCTAATTTGTCCATGGTTTCAAATATGGAATTTATATTGATTTGAGTAAAAAAATAGTGATCTATATCATTCGGAGAAATGTTTTCTTTCCTACATAAGTCCAGAATCATCTCACTCCATACTTCAGGATTAATATGTGTTGGAATTTTTTGTACGAATTTAAGCTGATGATCATGGTGATTTATAACCTCATGAGTCACTGGATGACGACTTGCTCCGCTGTAAATTCCCATCCAGCCATTAAATTCTCCTCTAGTGGACAACTTGCTTTGAAGATAACCTTCTCCATTTTTAGAAACTCCCATGACAATCGCTCCTGCCCCATCCGCAAATAAAGTTACGGTTTTTTTATCCTGCATATTGAGATATTTACTCATCGTATAGGCTCCTACAACGAGAATATGATTGTACTGCTTATCAGATTGTATATATTTAGTTGCGACATCAAGTCCAGTGACAAATCCTGCACAAGCTGTATTGATATCAAATGTACCTGCATTTATCATTTTCATTCTGTCCTGAATCACTGAAGCTGTTGATGGGGAAATGTATTCCGGTGTATCAGTAGCTACTATAAGAAGGTCAATGTCTTCCGGCTTCAGGCTTGCTTTTTTAAGTGCTATCGTGCAAGCTTTTTCTACCAGATCTGCCGTACTTTCATCATCAGAGCACCATCTTCGCTCATATATCTGAACATTTTCTTTTAGCCATGTATCCACGTCTTCTCCAAGTAATTCATTAAAAAATGCATTCGTTACCTTACGTTCTGGTACATATGAACCCGTTGATAAGATAGCAGCATTTCGTATTTCTTTTGATGATTGATTATCTTTCTGCACTATATCTTGTTTTTAAAATTGAAATCAAATTATGCGTTTATGTGCGTTTTTATCTTTTTTCTTAAAAGCACCCAAAGCACAAGACCGATGAAAACAGCAGAGAAAATGGCCATTGTTGCAGCAACAGCGGGATTGCGGACGCTACCAGTAGTGTATGGAGTTAATTGACCATAATACACACTGAAATGGACGATTATTGCGGTCACTGCAGCTCCAATGGCTGCTTGTTTTGGCATATCCTTGATAAATATCCCAAATAAAACCGGCACAAAAGCTGCGGAGAAAAATGCATAAACACCATTTTGAGCTAAGATACCAACGCTTAGGTTTGGATAAAGTAATTGTTGATAACTGATCAGAATGGCGAGGATCGCTAACACCACAATAACCATTTTATTGATTACAGGCAATTTTTTTGAATTTTCATCCAACCCTGTAAAAGGAGCAATAATATCATTGGTAATAGTGGTGGAAAGAGACTGAACGATACTTTCAAGAGTGGACAAACCTGCTGCTATCAAACCCATGATGACCGTGATACCTATGGCAACAGAAAACTTTTTTACCACATAAGCGGACAATATACCATCCATCTTAAGTGGAATCTCGTCATTCATAAGATCGGGAAACATAATCCTGGCATAGAAACCGGCAAAAAGAACAAAAAAGAAAAGCGTTTCTACCAATATAGCTACAGCGAGATATTTGTTGACATCTTCATCTGATTTGAGCATCAAAGATCTGGTAATAATGTGAGGCTGACATACAATAGCAATACCAACTATAAAATTGCAAAATATGACCTCAAACCAATCCCTAAACAGCGGACTCTTTTCATTAAAAGTTGAAGACATATTTGGATCAATTATATCCAGTTTGGCCCAAAACGCATCCAAGCCGCCACTAAAATGTTCAAAGCCTGAGGTCAGAAGTATCACTGCGACAATTATCATTAATATAGCTTGAATTGTATTGGTATAGATCATCGAGTTGGCACCTCCAAACATCGTATAACCAAATACGAAAACCACCAGACAAACTAATATAAGCCATTCGTTTGCACCGATTGCACTACTTAAAACTTTGGTAAGACCTACACATATTAATACAATGAAAGTCAAAAGTAAAAGCGAAAAAAAAGCCATTAACACCGAAAAAAAAGGACTATCATACCTTTTGCCAACCCACTGTGCAAGTGTCAGTGCTTTGATACTGCTGCCATATTTTCTGAAACTTTTACTCAGAATAATGAGCGAAATATATAGTCCCAATGGTAAAACCAGAGACATAGCCAAAAAAGCACTCCACCCATACAGAGCTACAAAACCCGGATTTATGATAAAAGTAGCAGCACTGGTTATACTTGCAGCCAATGATAAACCTACAACAACTGGAGAAAATCCACTTCCCAAAGCAAATTCTTTTATATTTTTAGTTTTAGTGGCTCCTTTATAAACAATATATAATGTGAAGCACATATAAACAGCAATCAACAAAAGAGTGGCCTGTGAAAAATTCATAAATAAGGTGTTGTGTCTTTAATTCTGTTGCTAATATCTAAGTTTTATTTGTAGTATAAAGTATATATTTTTTAATTTATTATTGTGACTAATTCATACAAAATAATATAACTAACTTAATATCTGTATATTATAATACATATATCAATTGTGACATTTAAAACCAATTAGGATAAATTACTGAATAATATAGGACGCTATCAGGATTCGTGCCTATTTTTGCATCTTGAAAGCAATAATGTAATAATAAATATTAGTATCATGAAATCATTGGAAGGCAAAGTGGCCATAGTCACAGGTGGATCATCAGGAATTGGAAAAGCAACTGTTCTTAAATTTGTAAAGGAAGGAGCCAAGGTAGCCATTTGGGATATCAACGAGATAAGGGGGCGGGATCTGGAAACAGAATTGACTGCCAACGGGTATAAGGCTACTTATTATAATGTAAACACATCCAATGGAAGTCAGATTGCCGATGCTGTAAAAACAGTGATTGATACTTATGGCAAAATAGACATCCTGGTCAATAATGCAGGCATCACCCGAGATGCTTCTCTGCTCAAAATGACTGAAGAACAGTGGCATCAGGTAATAGACATAAATCTTACAGGTGTATTTTTATGTACAAAAGCTGTAGCACCTTATATGGTAGAAAAAGGCTATGGCAGGATTATGAACGCATCTTCCGTCGTAGGATTATATGGGAATTTTGGTCAAACAAATTATTCAGCTACAAAGGCAGGAGTGATAGCAATGACGCAAACCTGGGCAAAAGAGCTGGGGAGAAAAGGTGTCAACGTAAATGCAGTGGCGCCAGGATTTATCCTGACAGAAATGGTGATGGCTATGCCTGAAGCCGTTTTGGCAAAAATGAGCGAAAAGGTGCCACTCAACCGATTGGGCAAACCGGAAGATATTGCCAATATATATGCTTTTCTGGCATCTGATCAGGCTGATTATATCAATGGAACAACCATCAGTGTAGATGGTGGTATTACACTTTAATGAATGGTGAAATCCAGATTAAATAAGTTTTCCCAATTTGCTTCAGGGATTTTACCCCATGAAGCTGATTTTTTATTGCAATACAAAAAATTTGAAGATACTGAGAAAAATAATATTGTAACAAAGGTCATACATAATGCTGTTCATATAAAAGATTATCAGGATTACGACGACAATATTGATAAAAGGAAATATAGTTATATAAAAAACTGGTGTTCAAAACTACTGGATGCACTTGATGTAGATAAAACATTGGAAAAGCTGTTGGCCTGGGAAAAGTTGATAATGACTGATGCCATCACGAAAGAAGATGAAAAGGAGCTGATTAGAATTTTAAAAACTTCTGATTCATCTCACTTCAATTTTATTAAGCTGTATGATATATCCAGGATTTACAGACACTATTTACAAATAAGACTCAGACATCGGGATTTTGAGATAGTGCATCATTTTATCACTAAATATAGAACAGACTATGAATTTTCAAAACTGGTAAATGACAAATTGCACGATGCTACCAATGAAATCATTAATCATTATGTACTTAAAAAGGATACTCAAAATGATTGGTATCAATGGCTGACATCAGTTTTTTATAATGAATCTCTCGATGGTTACAATAGATTACTGGCATGGATCCGTATTGTATTTATTGCCCACAACAGGAGATCTTATGAAATATTGGAAGACAAATTTTCTTATTTCGATAAAATGATAAAAAGTGGTCATTTTTATTCAAGACGTATTCTGGTCAACTTTTATAGCCAATACTTATTATACTTTGCCTCATTTCAAAATCTCGAAAAAGCAACATATTACGGCTATCTCTCTACCAAAGAAACCAATAATGACTACCTTTATTATGTCAATAATCTCGTAGCCATATTATTGAGATCCAAAAAGGCCAATGAAGCCTACGAAATCCTAAAATCATCTTTGCATGCCGCGAAGGAATCTCCTAATTTCCATAGTAAAATTGGACACACTGCTTTTACGGTCTTTTCACTGATCGATCTGCAAAAAGCTAAACAGGCAGAAAATCATGCATTTGTATTTTTGACCGCCTTTAAAAAAGAAATATTTGACCATAGATGGCATTTATTTTTTACGGCATATTTTAAAGCCATGCTGGTAAGTGGCAATTTCCCCGGGATAATTAAAACCTATTCCTTGTACAAATTGAAAGAAAGAGATGATCTGTACAGTGATAGTGCAAATTATACTCCATCGATTCCCTGGATGTACCATCTTGCTTCATTCAAATTAGGTGAAGTCAGCATTACCAGGTTACAAATATCATTGCAGACTTTACTTGCCAAAAGTCAGGAATTTCACTCCACAATGGGAAATGCAGACCTACTTGAATTGACCCGCGTCCTATTAAAAAACGACTACAATAAACTAAATCTTGAAAATACAATATCCGAAGCCCTAAATTGATACCTTAATTACAACAATAAGTCTAATAATATTAAAATGGATATGGTGAATCTTTCTTTTGCTGTAAAGATCTTTTAACACCCGACTTAAAAATATTTCAACGAAATGAATCATAGAAATACACCCGATGATAATTCGGTTTAGCACATTTGATATGATGCGATTGTCAAATCAGCTATTCTAAACAGTCCGGATCAGTCTCTATATTGTTGCAAAAAAGCAAATGTCATATGTAATAATTGTTTTATAATATATTGTTTATAAACACATTATAATATATAAAATCAAAAAATCACAGTATTATAATATTTATCCCCATTCGTCCACTATGGATATAAAAATTACCTTTGGCGATGTCATTGCGACATGATGTTTTTACTTATTTAAAGTATACATAATTTAAGTAAGAAAATCATCAGCAAATCGAACAATTATTAATCATCAAATCATTTTAGCCATGAAGTATTTTTATCTTTCACTTTATTTAATTCTTTTTTGCCTTCCAGCTTATTCACAAACTACTATCACAGGGACGGTAACTGATGACGACAGCAACGAACCTTTGATCGGAGCGAGTATAACTATAAAGGGAACCAGTGTAGGAACCATCTCGGACGATGTGGGCAAATTTATTCTTGAATCATCTATCAGGCCGCCTTTTTCACTGTTGTGTAATTACGTGGGATATGCATCCAGGGAAGTATTGGTAACTTCCGATATAAGTGAGATTAATTTTAATCTAAGGCAAACCAATATTATTTCAGATGAAATCGTGGTATCAGCTTCCAGAAGGGCCGAAAAGATCACACAATCGCCATCCACTATCAATATTATCAAAGCCAGACAATTTGAAGAAGCTCCATCTTTCAATGCAGGTGAATTAATAGCGCGTATAAAAGGTGTTGATTATTTTAGGGCAGGTGTATTAGGTACAGGATTTAACGTCAGGGGATTTAACTCTGCCTTCAATCCAAAAAATCTGCAGGTCAATGACAATCGGATCTCATCACTGGTAGCTACAGGATTGCCGCTTGGTGCGCTGAGTACTACCGTGAAAGAAGACATAGAAAGAGTAGAACTTATCCTTGGTCCGTCAGCAACTTTATATGGGCCAAATGCCAATAATGGGCTTATCAGTACCATAACAAAAGACCCAAGAGTATATCGTGGTACAACAATAGCCCTCGGCGCAGGTAATCAAAGTGTTTTCAGTGGCAGATTGCGTCATGCTGAAAAATTAAGCGATAAGTTTGCATACAAAATCACCGGTGAATATACCAAAGGCACAGAATTTAATTATGCTGATACAGTATATATCGGTACAGACCCAAGAACAGCTCTTGCAAAACCCGAACTAGACCTGAACAGAGATTTCAACTCCGTCCGTGGAGAAGCTTCATTGTATTATACACCTTCAACAGGTAAAGACATAATACTAACCTATGGCGGCTCCAACTCCTCCAATATAGGTCTGACCAATGCAGGCAGAAATCAGATCAAAGACTGGAAAATAAACTTCTACCAGCTAAAATATACCTCACCGAGAGTTTTTGCTCAATTTTATTATACACAAAGTAGTACGGATTCTACTTACGCTATGAATCAAAGAACTCAAAATTACTGGGCATTTAAAAACGCAGGTTTTAGCGATGCCGAAGCAAGTAAAAGATCGTACGCCGAGTCCTGGTTTGGAAGTCAGGCAACAGGTTTTGCCCTGAAAAGAGGCGCTTTATTTCAGGATAAATCAAATAGAATAAACGGGGAGCTACAATACAACAATACTATAGCTGGAATAAACTATGTAGTAGGAGCTCAATATCAACTGGATCAGGCAAATTCCAACGGAACATATCTCTTAGACAACAAAGGAGCAGGTGTTGATATAGCACAAATAGGTGGATATGCTCAATTGGAAAAGTCATTCAATGATAAATTCAAAATAGTATTAGGCGCAAGAGCTGACAACCATGATTTGTATGGATTTAATTTTATTCCAAAAGGAGCATTGGTATATCTGTTGGAAAACGGGTCAGTCAGATTTACCTATGGCAAAGGCATAGCTGCTCCTACCATCCTCAATCTGGAAGGCAATTTATTCGGCGGTTTGGTATTAGGAAATGGAAGTGGATTTACGATCAGGGATCAGAATAAAACCACTGGCGCAGTCACTGAATCAACCATTAATCCGCTAAAAGTAGAGACTTTGCAGACTTTCGAACTAGGATATAAGTCATCTGTCGGTACCAAACTTTTTGTAGATGCCAATGCGTATTATAATATTTCAGAAAACTTCCTTAGTCCGTTGATCAACATTGGAGCCAATACAAATACCAATATCACCAGAACAGTATTGAAGCGTGGTGACAAACTCATAGCTGATGTAATACCGGGGACTGGCCCTTTAGGTGCCGCAACCGTATTGACCTATCTTAATTTTGGCCAGGTAAGTACATACGGATTTGATTTGGGTCTGAATTACTATTTTACCAATCAGTTTAGTGCGGGACTGAACTATTCTTACTTCAATTTTGATCTGGATGAAACCGACCCGAGCAATGACGGTGACAAAAATGGTATTGTCAATAAAGTAGACCTTCCACTTAATACACCTACACACAAAACAAGTCTTGCGCTCAATTACAGTGGCAAAAAATTATTTGGCTCCATACTTACACGTTGGGTACAAAGTTATGATTTTATATCAGGCATCAATGTTGCTGCTGCGTCAAATCCTGATATATTTCAAAACCTGGCAGCAAATGCAGCCCTTGGTTTACCTGCTGAAAAGTATACTCTTAAGGAAGGAAAAAGATATGGCAGATATTTTAATTATGGTCCATTGGGTGGATTTGTAAATGTTGATCTTTCTCTGGGATACAGAATTAGCGAAAAAATCACAGTTGCTGGACAGATTACTAATGTATTTGATTCTGAAAGTGTAAGAGAATTTATTGCTTCTCCATACATAGGAAGATTGTATCAAGCCGAATTAAAGATCAATCTTCCGGGATATAAAAAATAAATTTAACGGATTTGATAAAACGGCACTGAAAGATAAATTTCTATCGGTGTCGTTTTTATTTATATCATCTTGAAAATTGTACTGCACCCCAACATCAAACATTAAAGCATCTTTAATGCAAGCACTATGTAATTCATTTCAACTTTTGGCCAAAAGAAGATCTGAATGACAAACTGCCAGAGTCGCGACTTGAATATTTTAACCATTTCGTTTTTTAATCTTTAAAATATTCAGGATATGTCATGGAATAATCTTCCCGCTTGGGATAAAAACAGACCTATATTTTTTCAGATCGGTATGATTGTCGCTTTGTCAATGGCAAATTTCGCTATAAACTATGAGCGGCTAAGACCGAACTATTCAGACATTATGTTTGATGGTGACTCTATGAGTTTATTGATGACAGACATTAAAAGTCACATAGAACCTCCGGAACCAAAGCGACAGGAAATCATTAAAAAAGTAAATCCACTTAATGCAAATATTGTAACTACTGATCAGCCTATAGTTGAAAAAGTAGAGGTCACCCAAGATGTACGGGATATAGAAGTGATACCTGATCTGACCAACGTAAACGTGACGACCGATATTGGTATTGTATATCCGATCAATGCCGATCCACTAGTCACTCCGACGATGACTATCTCTGAACAGATGCCATATCTGGCGATTTGTGACACGGATGCATCCGAAGAAGAAAGGCGCAAATGCACCCAAAATACAATGTTGGCTTACATCTATAAATATCTGAAATATCCGGCTGTAGCGAGAGAAATCACGGTAGAAGGAACAGTAATTATAAGTTTTGTCATAGATAAAAGCGGAAAACTTATTCATTTAGAGATCGTAAGAGACATCGGCGCAGGATGTGGCGCCGCAGCAGCGAAGGTCATCAATGGTCTGGGTGATTGGTTGCCGGGCCGACACAATAAACAAGC
>JBBRVQ010000047.1:0-32795 GCA_038246735.1 Chitinophagales bacterium | reverse complement strand
GGGAGAAGGGAGAAGGGAGAAGGGAGAAGGGAGAAAGGAGAAAGGAGAAAGGGAGAAAGGGAGAAAGGGAGAAAGGGAGAAAGGGAGAAAGGGCGAAAGGGAGAAAGGGAGAAAGGGAGAATGGGAGAATGGGAGAATGGGAGAAGGGAGAATGGAGAATGGAGAATGGGAGAATGGGAGAAAGGAGAAAGGTTGAAAGGTTGAAAGGGAGAAAGGGAGAAAGGAGAAAGGTTGAAAGGTTGAAAGGGAGAATGGAGAATGGGAGAAGGGTTGAAAGGGAGAAAGGGAGAAGGGAGAAAGGGAGAATGGAGAATGGGAGAAAGGTTGAATGGGAGAAAGGGAGAATGGAGAATGGGAATTTTAAAATTTTTCTATCCTTACTTTGATCAGATTTCCTAGCATCCCAGATATATGCCGACATTTGGAGATAAGATCTTTTGCAGTTTCAGGATCAATGATTCCAATACCTTCAGCGATATAGATTTGTGTTCGTAGTTCACCTGAAGAGCCTTTAGAAATTCGTAAAAAACGGATAAAATCTTTGTTGTATTCACGTTCAAATCCTTCCGCTATATTTGAAGGAATCGAAACGCCGGACCGACAGATTTGATCTTTGAGAGAATAGTCTTTACAAGTGGCTAAAATTTTGTACAAATCAATAGCAAGTTTTAGCCCTGATTGATACACGTTTAAATCTTCGAATGATTCAACTTTAGACATAATGAATGTTTTCAATATATAACTCAAACAATATGCCATGTTTTTTCAAATTTTCATATTTCGCATTCTTTGGTTCCAAGTTCCGAGTTCCATCTTCCATGCTGCCAATTTCCATCATCCTTATTAAACCATCCTTGTTCCATCATCCTTGTTTCTTGTTTCATCAAGCTTTCTCTATATTCCAAATAAATTAAAATAAAAATAAAATGATACAAACACAAAACCTTCAAAAAATATTTACCACAGAAGAAGTAGAAACCACGGCCCTGAATGGCATAGATTTAGTCATCCAAGATGGCGAATTTGTAGCTATCATGGGGCCATCCGGATGCGGGAAATCCACACTTCTCAATATCCTGGGACTTCTAGACAACCCTTCAGAAGGTTCCTACAATTTTTATGGTACAGAAGTCGCCAAGATGAGCGAAAGGCAGAGAGCGCAACATCGCAAAGGAAACATAGGCTTTGTCTTTCAGTCTTTCAATCTCATCGATGAGTTGTCCGTTTTTGAAAATGTGGAATTGCCTTTGCTCTACCTTAAGACACCTGCTGCCGAACGAAAAATAAAAGTGGAAGCATCACTCGAACGCATGAATATGATGCATCGTCGCAATCACTTTCCACAGCAATTGTCCGGTGGTCAGCAGCAGCGTGTAGCAATCGCCCGAGCGGTAGTGGCAAAACCTAAACTAATCCTGGCAGACGAACCTACTGGAAATCTTGACTCAGCAAATGGCGAAGAAGTGATGAAACTCTTGCAAGAACTAAATAACCAAGGAACGACCATAGCCATGGTGACACACTCACCTTATGATGCCGGATTTTCACATAGGATTATTAATCTCTTTGACGGCAAGATCGTGACGGAGAATTTTCATGTGTAATTGCTAGTTCATAACTTTTAGCGATTAGCTCTAAGTTTAGTCAGCATCGATGAGATTAAATTTTTTATATACAATTAAAAGTAAAACAATGTTGTCAAATTATATAAAAATAGCTTGGAGAAACCTGTTGAAAAATAAATTTTTCAGCCTGATCAACATTTTTGGTTTAGCAGTCGGACTCAGTTGTTTTATGCTGATAGGGTTATACATTTTGGATGAGTTGAGTTATGACAAATTTTATAAAAATGCAGACAGAATTTATAGAGTGAACTCTGATATCAAATTTGGGGGTACGGAGATGAACATGGCCGTAAGCGCTGATCCCTTTGGTCCGACACTTAAAAAAGATTATGCGGAGGTCGAGCAATTTACGCGGTTATACTCAAGCAGTGGCAGTCGTTTGATTAAAAAAGGTAATGTATTTATTGAAGAAAAAAACATCACTTACGTTGACTCGACATTTTTTGATGTTTTTTCACTTGCTATTATTGATGGCGATCCCAAGATAGCACTTACAGCCCCCAATACCATGGCAATCAGCAGATCTGCAGCCATCAAATATTTTGGAAACGAAACACAGGCCATAGGTAAAGCGCTCGAAATAAAGGACGATAAATCTGAAAATTATACCATAACTGCGGTCTATGGCGATATACCTTCCAATGCCCATTTTCATTATGATTTTATACTGTCCATGAAAAATGCGCCTTATACATTTGGAAATTTTTTAAGCCATAATTTTCATACATATATTCGGCTGGCTGAAGGCGTAAATTATAAACAATTCGAGAAAAAATTTGAAGATGTCATTCAAACGTATATTTTGCCACAAGCAGCTCAGTATATGCAAATCAAGACCATGGATGAATTCAGAAATTCAGGAAATAAACTGGAGTATTCGTTGATTCCCATAACAAAAATTCATTTGCACTCAGACAGAACTGTAGAATTATCACCCAATAGTAGCATCCAATACATTTTCATTTTCGGTGCAGTGGCTATTTTTTTACTGCTTATAGCCTGTATAAATTTTATGAATTTAAGCACGGCGAGATCTGCCAGCAGAGCCAAAGAAGTGGGTATAAGAAAAGTAATGGGAACAGAACGGCAAGCGCTTATCGGCCAGTTTATCGCAGAGTCAGCCCTGACAAGTTATATTTCATTTGGATTTGCTGTGCTGATAGTTATGTTGCTTTTGCCCTATTTTAATGATTTGGCCGATAAGACATTTACAGTTTCTTCCTTTCTACAGGCAGAATATTTTTGGTTTCTTTTACTACTACCACTCATTGTTGGTATTATGGCGGGGTATTATCCGGCTTTTTTTCTTTCTTCCTTTAAGCCTATCGAAGTACTCAAAGGTAAATTTAACTTAGGTAGATCAAAAAGCTATCTGCGCAACTCACTGGTTGTATTTCAGTTTGCAGTTTCCTTGATTCTGATTATTTCTACAGTGGTCGTTTACCGGCAATTGAGTTATATTCAGAATAAAAACATTGGCTTTAACAAGGATCAATTGCTTGTGCTTAAAGGGACCCATGTATTGGACAACAGCACGAATGCATTTAAAGATGAAGTTTTACAGATGGCAGGGGTGGCAGGTGGTTCAATAGCCGATTTTTTGCCGGTAGAAAACTCTTCAAGAAGCGATAATACATTTTCAAAAGATCCCGTGATGACCCAAGAAAACGGCTTCAATATGCAAATTTGGAGGATTGATGAAAATTATATTCCAAATTTAGGAATGGAAATCTTGACGGGACGAAATTTTTCAACCCAATTCGGTTCCGATTCATCCGGTTTAATCATCAATGAATCTGCAGCAAAATTACTGGGTTACGATGATCCTATAGGAAAAATAATATATACTAAAGATGACGATCCCAACAGTGCCATCGGATTAACAATCCTTGGTGTAGTCAAAAATTTTAATTATGCATCCCTTCGCCAAAATGTGGGACCTTTAGCTATGAAGTTGGGAAAAAGTAGATATGCCCTTGCCTTTAAGGTCAAGACAGAAAATGTTCAGCAGCTTGTTTCCAATATCGAGTCACGATGGAAATCTTATGCACCATCTATGCCATTCCAATATGAATTTATGGATGAGTCTTTTAACGATATGTATCGAGCCGAACAGCGTATAGGGAAAGTTGCCTTAAGTTTTTCATTTTTGACTGTGTTTATTGCTTTTTTGGGTTTATTTGGTTTAGTAACTTACATCACAGAACAACGGGTCAAAGAAATAGGTATCAGAAAAGTACTGGGAGCAAATCTTAGTGATATTGTTGGGCTTTTCGCTAAGGATTTCCTTACCTTAGTGTTGGTGGCTTTTATAGTAGCGTCTCCAGTAGCGTGGTACTTTATGCATGTTTGGTTGTCAGATTTTGCTTTCAGAATTTCTATAGAATGGTGGGTTTTTGCCATTTCTGGTATTTTGACTTTGATGATTACATTTTTTACTATCAGTTACAAAGCCATCAGAGCAAGCCTTATAGATCCTGTGAAGAGTTTGAGAAGTGAGTGAACTGAATAATCAGCAATAGAATGTCAAACAATTTGAACAATCGAACTATGAACACTTGAATAATCGATAGTAGAAAAACAAATTTGCTATTAGTATAACAGCTAATAAAATATATATTTTTCACAGTTAATAGTTAACCGCTTAAAGCTAGAACAATGTTCACAAATTATCTAAAAGTAGGAATAAGAAATATTCAAAAAAACAAACTCGCGGCTCTTATAAATATTGCCGGTCTTGCATTGTCCGTAGGCTGCTGTTTGGTAGTATTTGTATTTATAGACTGGTCATTTCACCTCGATACATTTCACAGCAAACTGGATAAATTATTTGTACTGGAAAAAGTTGCCAATAAGTACGGTGAGCAAATTTATGAAGGATCTTCACCTGCCCCTATGGCTGAAATGTTGAAAAATGAATTTTCACAAATAAAAAATACATCCCGAGTCAATTTTGAAGACGCTATAATTAAGGATGGAGACAAAGTTTTTCACCAATCGGTGAGCTTTGTTGACGATGCTTTTTACGATATGTTTGATTTTCCGGTCAAATGGGGCAATAAAAATTCCTTTACAGATCCCAATGGCATCGTGCTCACAGAAGAATTGTCTGAAATGCTTTTTGGCAAGGACAATTCCATTGGGAAGTCAATTAATATACGCTTTAATCAAAATGGACAGGACTTTGCAGAAATTTTCACTATCAAGGGCGTATTAGCTAAAAGGCCATATGAGACATCTTTTTATTTTTCTGCTTTAATACCTTTCAAAAAAATGGCTGCTCTATCCATGAATTATGAAGATGATTGGAGTAAAAATGTAGAGATGACTTTCATCGAAACTGCCACTCCATCCTCAAAATTACCCGATGTCAGTCAAACAAAAGATTTTCTGAGGTTGTATAATGATGCCAATATTGATAACCCAATCATTGCCTATCACTTCCAACCTTTGAAAACAATGAATTTACACTCCTATATGTTGAGTTATACTCGATTCTTCAATACACATATGATAGGTCTGATCATGCTGGTCGCCATTGCTTTAGCGATATTATTTATGACTTGTTTTAATTATATGAATATCGCAGTAGCATCAGCTTCCAATAGGATCAAAGAAATAGGTTTGCGAAAATCAATGGGTAGCACCCGTTGGCAAATAATAATTCAGTTTCTGATGGAAAACCTTATACTTTGTACGATAGGTGTTGCTTTAGGGCTCATTTTGGCCTACACATTATTCATACCATGGTTTTCGAGAGGTGCAGGTTTTGACTTAACTGAAAAACTATTTGCCAATGGCCGTGTATGGGCATCTTTAGGTGGTTTATTAGTACTCACTGTATTGGGAGGATCCGCTTATCCGGCATTTTATATTTCATCTCTCAATCCCGTCAATATTGTGAAGGGAAATTTAATATTGGAGAGTAAAAATCGCTTGCGTAAAATATTATTGGGATTTCAGTTTTTTCTTACTTTCATAGGAATATCCATGTCTTTGGCTTTTATAAGTGATAATAATGATAAAAAGGAAAAATCATGGGGATATATCCCAACTGATAATGTTGTGACAAAATTGGCTGCAGGAGATAGCTATCAACTTTTTACGTCAGAGCTGACATCTCATAATATTGTACAGTCTGTAACAGGCTCTGTTCAACCACTCGGAAGCTGGTCAAAACAATTGGTCATAAAAACTGAAGGGAATGACTTATCTGTTCAAAGCTTGCAAGCTTTACCGGGATTCGCTACTCAGATGGGTATCCAAATCATTAAAGGACGTGATTTGATTGAAGCTATCGAATCAGACAAAACAGAATCAATACTCGTAAATCAGGCATTCCTGAGGGAAAGAAATTGGGAAACTGGCGTAGGTAAGACTATAGAATACAACAGCAAAAAATATTTGATAGTAGGAGAAACCAATGATTTCAGATTTGAAAACTATGAGAGGAAAATGAATCCACTTATGATTATGGGTTGCCTGCCATCGGAAGTGTCTTTTGCTTACATAAAAACTAAAGGCAGCATACTATCGGCACCGCATACCATTATAGAAAAAGTGTGGAATAAAACTTTTCCTGATAAGCCTTATGAGTATTATTATCAAGAAACCGTTTTTGATCAATATTATGCAGGAGCCATGCAAATCATATCGGTTTTGTCTATGTCATCGTTGATCATGGTTATCATTTCGATTTCAGGAATATTCGGGTTAGCATTGCTTATTTTAGCTAAAAAAATGAAAGAGCTCAGTGTCAGAAAAGTTTTGGGTGCTGGTTCGATCAACATCAGTTACCAAATATTGCGTGAATTTTTTCAGGCAATTATAATAGCTGCTGTACTTGGTGTACCGGTATCATATTTTTTTGTGAATACTGTTTTCACAACTTTCTCTCCGGAATCAGAGATTTCTACATACCCATTTTTAGCCACTGTTTTATTCCTGATATTAATGACTATGGTTAGTATAGCTTGGCATATGTACAAAGCGTTTGTGGCTAATCCTACCGAATATCTTAAAAATAATTAGAATCACAAATTATCCGAACCATAAACACTTGAATGATGTAGAACCTAACAATAACCTAATTGCTAAAGTCCAACACCTGAAGTCTAAAATCTAACCATTAAAATTTAAACATCATGATAACAAATAACATCAAAATCGCCTGGCGAAATCTTATCAAAAATCCATTGTATTCATTCATTAATATTTCAGGTCTGGCATTAGGTTTGGCTATATGTATGCTGATCACGCTCTTTGTCAAAGATGAATTGAGTTTTGACAAACACTTCATTAAAAAAAATGAAATATACCGTATAGTTACTGAAGAAAAGTCACCGGATGGAAGTTTAAATAAATTCGGACAAACAGGTATGATACATGGACCTGCTTTTCAGCAACAAATACCGGCTATCAAAAATATGGTGCGCTATAAAGAAGAAAATTTATCCATAAAAAAAGAAAATGAAATAGTAGTTCAGCAGGCTTTTGTGGTGGATAGTACATATTTCCGAATGTTTGATGCGAAGTTCTTGGATGGATCACCTTTCAAAGCGTTAGAAGATCCACAGTCAATCGTTATATCCGAAAATGTTGCAGAAAAATATTTTGGTACAAACACTGCCGTTGGCAAATCTCTTAATATCAATTTTGAAGGTGAATTTCAAAATTTTTCCGTGACTGGTGTTATAAATAATCCCCCGGCCAACTCCAGTATTCAGGCAGAAATGTTTATACCCATGCACAAATCCAAAAACACTGATCGTCATTGGATAAATTTTTATATCAATACCTTTGTTGAAATAGCTGAAGGTTCAAATATCGGGAATATCGAAAATCAATTTGCTGCAATTTTTGCCGCCGATGCCAAAGAGCAAATCGCTGATGCCGCCAAGGAATGGAACTTCAAAAATCAGCTGGCTTTTAAGTTGCAGCCTTTTCTCGAGATACACTTAAGCAAAGATTTTCGCGCTGTTAATGGACTTAAAGAGTCAGGAAATTTGCTTTTTTCCTATTTCTTATCAGGAATTGCCCTATTTATTTTACTCATTGCATGTATTAATTTTATAAACTTGGCAATAGCTAGATCAGTCCAGCGATCTAAGGAAATTGGAGTCCGAAAAGTAGTAGGTAGTTCTAGAAAACAACTCATCATCCAGTTTCTCAGCGAATCATTTTTATTAAATGGGTTGGCTTTCGTATTTGGTGCAATATTGGCTCATGCTTCGTTACCTATATTTAATGATTTGTCATCCAAACAGCTTGCAATTTCATATCTTTTTGATACCAGGTTGGTTGGAATTTTTGTTTTGATTTTTTTGTTGACGGGTTTGCTAGCTGGCTTTTACCCTGCTTTGGTACTTTCAGGTTTTAACCCTGTTGAGACATTGTATGGCAGATTTCAATTGGCTGGTAAAAATTTGATGCAAAAATCATTGATCGTGTTTCAGTTTGCTTTGGCGTCATTTTTTATTATTTTTTCTATCGTACAGTACAGACAGGCCAATTTGTTTACCAATAAAGACTTGGGCTACAATGACAAAAATTTAATAGAAATTAATGTCAATGATCTTAACCTTTCAAAAATTGCCGTCTTCGAAAATGAACTAAAAAGAGATGCGTCCATACTTTCGGTTACACCTGTCAATCAAGGAGATTGGATCACAAAGGTATCCACTGCAGATGGGACTGAACTAGCGCCCAAAATGAAAATCACCAATCATAATTTTGTAAATACCCTAGGAATAAAAATGAAAGAAGGAAGATTTTTTTCTCCTGAATTTCCTGCAGATTCCACTCATTCAGCTATTGTCAACGAATCTTTTGTCAAAACTGCCAATCTGAAAAATCCGGTTGGTCAGGAAATAAAAGTAATGTTCCGCGACAAATATCAGATCATTGGCGTCGTAAAAGATTACCATCATGCTTCACTGTACGAAACCGTTTCCCCACAAGTATTTTTATCCAATCCTAACCATGGGTGGGGAAGTTTTTTATTACGAATCAGCGCTTCCGATATTCCCAAAACACTGGAGCATATAAGAAATGTATTCCGTGCTCAATTCCCAACTCAGCCCTATAAATATGATTTTGTCTCTGATATCAATGACAAAAATTACGAGCGAGAATTTAAAATGCGTCAATTGATTTTGTATTCCGCTATCATCATTATCTTCATTTCATGCATAGGTATGTTTGGTTTGGCTGCTCTGACCGCTCAAAAAAGAACCAAAGAAATAGGTATCAGAAAAATAATGGGTGCCAGTGTAAGCAGTATAGTGAATATGATGTACATGAAGTTTTTTAAGCTGGTATTTATCGCCTTTGTCATTGCTGCACCATTGTCCTATTTTGCTGTGAAAGCCATCTTACAAAGTTTGCCCTATCGGGTAGAAATCGGTGCTGATATCTACATTTATACTTTGAGTTGTACGCTACTTCTGGCATTTGTTACTTCCGGATATCATGCGATCAAAACGGCTGTTGCCAATCCTGTCAAAAGTTTAAAGACAGCGTAAAAAGCAGTGAGCTATAAGCTTAATAAAAAATTAAAATCAGCTTAAGGCCAAGCTAATTGCAAAAGGCTAAGCGCTAAAAGAAAATAAAATGATACGTAATTACTTCAAAATAGCCTATCGCAGTTTCTTGCAAAACAAGCTTTATACCATGATCAATATAGCAGGTCTTTTGACTGCGCTTTGTGTAGTGTGTCTGATCATGTTGTATGTCAAGGATGATCTCTCTTTTGATAAGATGCACAAAAAAGGGTCGAACATTTATAGAATAGTAGCAGATGTAAAGGACTCAAAAGGGGAAGTGCGTAAAACTGGAAATACTGGTGTGATCCAAGGCCCTATTTTCAAGGAAGAAGTGCCGGGAATAGAAACGTTTTGTCGGGTCAAAAATGGTTGGAATACACTCGTAAAAAAGGGCAATGACGCTCTTCAGGAAGAATTATTGTATGTAGATAGTACAGCTTTTTCTATGTTTTCATTTGATGTAATCAGTGGCGATCCGGTCAATCCACTGAGTGATATGCAAAATGTAGTTATTACACAAAAGGTGAAAGAAAAATATTTTGGGGACGTCGATGCTATTGGAAAACCGCTCTTTATCGGTGATGAAGCCAAAGAGATGAAAGCCTTTATCGTATCTGCTGTAATAAAAAATATGCCTTCTAATTCTACCTTGCAATTTGGGATATTATGCTCTTTTGATTATATTTATAAAGCTGATGCATGGCTATCGGGGCCACAAAGTTGGGGCAACTCCAGTCTCAATACCTTTGTTTTATTGCAGTCCAACTCCGACGCTCAAAATATAAATATGAAAATGAATCGGGTCACACATCAGTATTTGAGTAACGAATTGGATGAAGATCAAAAAAAAGACCCAAATACAAAAGGCTATGAAATAAATTTTCACTTACAGCCACTTGTTGATATGCACTTGGATCCGGAATATTTTGCCAGCAATGGATTGAAAAACTGGTCAGATGTCAAATACCCAAAAATTCTGACCGGTATAGCGCTAATACTTATCTTGATTGCATCCATCAATTTTATCAACCTGACCCTTGCCCGATCATTACAAAGATCTAAGGAAATAGGTATCCGCAAGACTTCAGGTGGAACAAACGCACAATTGTTTTTACAGTTCATCTCCGAGTCGTTGCTCATGACAACTGTATCTTCGATACCTGCTATCTTGTTGGCATATGCCTTATTACCGGAATTTTCTGACCTTACGGGAAAATTTTTAGATCCATCTGTCTTGTTGTCTTACGAATCGTTAATATTTTATGCCCTGATTATAGTTTTGATATCATTTTCGGCAGGTAGCTATCCGGCATTGGTCATGTCAGGATTCAGACCGATTGAAAGTCTCAAAGGCAGAAACCTTTTTGGCTCCAAGCAATATTTACGACAGTCATTGGTCGTCATACAATTTGTCATAGCAGGTATTCTGATGATCGGAACAGCCTTTGTTACCTTACAGTTCAAATACATTGATTCCAAACCTTTGGGCTATGAAACAAGTGACAGATATCGATTTTGGTTACCATGGGAAGAAATCAACAAGTTGTCCAAATCTTTTAAGGCTGACCTGAAACAATTAAACGATGTTGCGATGGTTTCCTCCAAGTCAGGGGACTTTAACAAAACCAAATTTAATATTGAAGGCGAAGAAACGGATTGGACGTATTACGAACACATTGATGACAATCATCTGCAACTTTTAGACATTCCTTTGGTGGCAGGCCGTTATTTTTCTTACGATTATGCCCTTGATACCGTCTCCAATATCGTCGTCAATGAATCTTTTGTCAATAAAATCTTAAAGAATGTAAAGGATCCACTCCACCATCCACTTAAGATGGACAATGAAGTCAATCACATTGTAGGAGTGGTGAAGGATTTTCACTATGGCAGTTTTAAAGAAAAGATAGAACCCATGGTATTTCTTCTGGACAAAGGGACGCAGGCGGGTATGATCCATATACAGATGAAGGAAGGCAGGAGTCAGGAAGGTTTGAAAGCAGTGGCAGCCTTGTACAAAAAATATGTCCCATTCTTACCGATGGAGTTTGAATCTATGGATGAATTTCGCATGGACCATTACTCTAAAGAGCTCACTGAAAAAAACATCATCACCTACACTGCCATTCTTGCCATAATCATTGCTTGTTTGGGATTATTTGGCTTGGCTACTTTTATGACCGAGCAGCGGAGCAAGGAAATCGGGATTCGCAAAGTCTTGGGCGCAAGTGTCTCAGGTATCGTCTTTTTAGTCTCCAAAGATTTTATAAAACTGGTTTTATTATCTGCAATCATAGCAATTCCTGCCGGCTTGTATGTAGTACGGCAGTGGCTGGATCATTTTTCCTACCGTATAGACATCAGTTGGTGGGTTTTTATGGCAGTCATAGGATTGATTCTAGTTACCGCTTTTCTGACAGTATTCTACCAATCTCTCAAAACAGCCATCGCTGATCCAGTGAAGTCGCTGAGGTCAGAGTGATCTGAATGACAAACAAACAAGCGACGAACAACCGCATTATTTATATTACCATGAATGGAATGACGATTGAATTGCGTATACTTTGAATTTTGAGTCCAGTCTGAAAAGTAATTACAAAATTACATTTAAATCGTTAATATATATACTAACTTGATAATCAATATATTTACCTTTAGGGGTAGGGGTGTTCCCCTTTAGGTGTTCACCCCTTCAGGCAGTCACCCTTTTAGGCAGTCACCCTTTTGGGGCCGGGGGTCGTCGGGGGTCGTCGGGGGTCGGTTAAGGGGTAAAAACGATTGATTATCAAAAAGGTAGCATTTTCGGAGTGGACTCAATTTTAAATATCAAGATCTAAAAGTTTATCACACACAGCATAATTCCTAAATTCTTATACAAGATAAAAATAATATCAAAACATCAAAACGAATTTATACCAAAAATCCTTGGGAAGGTTGATCAAAGGTCATGGATTGGTATAAGGTCTTGCAATGTATTTGCAACTCAATCTTCTAGCATTATTGACTTGAGTTTTGACCGATTAAGCCTGTTTCTTGCTCTTGATTAAATTTAAAGTGACTATTCGACTATCTACTTTTCTTTGATGATATTGTCATGATTTTGCTTTTTATAGGCAAAAATTTCGCCAAAATATTGGTTTTTCCATTTTTTAACTCGGATTTACATCCTTGGTTAACAACAATTCACTTCTATTGGGTTATGGCTGAATAATAACGCCAAAGAAATATTTTCAATCTACATCCTCAGTTTTTTAAGGATCGCTCATCAAAAATGCCTAGTTTTTTTTTCAAAGGTCTTTTACAAAAACATTTCACCACTTTTACCATTTCTTACAATTTATGTCTCACGTGTGATATAATGTCTTAATTTTGCGCCATGATCAACGATACTCAAAGACCAATCAGTGATTGGCTGCCTATAACTAAAAAAGAAGTAGAAACCCGTGGCTGGGACGAACTCGACGTCATCCTGATATCCGGCGATGCTTATGTCGATCATCCTACTTATGGCACTGCCGTCATTGGCCGTATCATAGAGAGTGAAGGATTCAGGATTGCGATCATTCCTCAACCCAACTGGAAAGATGATCTCCGCGACTTTAAAAAATTGGGCAAACCCAAATACTTTTTTGGGGTAACTGCGGGCTGTATGGACTCTATGGTCAATCACTACACTGCAAATAAACGTCTTAGGTCTACAGATGGATATACCCCTGGTGGTGATGCAGGATTTAGACCCGATTATGCGACGATTGTTTATTGCAACATCCTGAAAGATATTTATCCTGACGTGCCCATCCTGATAGGTGGTATCGAAGCTTCTCTCCGACGTGTGACCCATTATGATTACTGGTCTGATAAACTGATGCCTTCTATACTTGTGGATTCCAAAGCAGATATGCTAGTCTATGGTATGGGAGAACAGCCCTTGCGGCAAATCCTCAAATTGGTAAAAAAAGGGGTGCCGCTGACTTCGATCAAAGATGTAAATCAGGTGGCTTTTCTCACTGATATCGTCCCTGAATCCAAAAAATGGAATACTGTTTCTTTGTCTAGTCATGAAGAGTGTCTGGATGATAAAATAAAGTATGCCTCCAATTTCAAAATTGTAGAAGTAGAATCCAACAAGTGGCAGGCAAACAGAATTACGCAAGACGTAAAAGGTAAAAAACTGGTCATCAATCCTCCGTTTGTAACCATGACAGAGCAGGAAATGGATATATCCTTTGACTTACCTTACACCCGTATGCCACATCCGAAGTACAACAAACGTGGTACTATTCCTTCCTACGAAATGATCAAGTTTTCTATCAATATGCATCGCGGTTGTTTCGGTGGTTGTAGTTTTTGTACTATTTCTGCCCATCAGGGGAAGTTTATCGCATCAAGATCAGAAGCTTCCATCATGAAAGAAGTCGACGAAATGACCAAACACCCTGATTTTAAAGGATATATTTCCGATATTGGCGGTCCGTCTGCCAACATGTATAAGATGAAAGGCAAAGATGAAAGCATCTGTGCAAGGTGTCAGGCGCCGAGTTGTATCCACCCTGTCATCTGCTCCAATCTGGATGTATCACACAAAGCACTCACTGATATCTATCGCAAAGTAGATGCTCATCCCGGTGTAAAAAAAGCTTATGTAAGCTCAGGTGTAAGATATGATCTTCTGGTAGACGACTTTAATAAAAATAATCAGGATGGCAATCACGATGAGTACTTGGAGCAACTGGTCACCAAACACGTTTGCGGCAGGCTCAAAGTAGCGCCGGAGCATACGGGTGATGCTACTTTAAAAATCATGCGTAAACCATCCTTCAAATATTTCAAAAAATTTAAAGAAAAGTACGATAAAATTCAGGAAAAACATGGCCTGAAACAACCTTTGATTCCATACTTTATCAGTTCCCATCCGGGTACCACTGAAGAAGATATGGCCAACCTTGCCGCCGAAACCAAAGAGCTTGGATTCAGACTTGAGCAGGTTCAGGATTTTACACCTACACCTATGACAGTGGCTACGGTGATTTACTACTCCGGGGTCCATCCATATACATTACAACCAGTAGAAACTCCAAAAACCAAAGAAGATAAACAAACACAAAACAATTACTTCTTCTGGTACAAACCGGAATTCAGAAACTGGATAAGAAACCGACTTACCAAACTCAACAGACCTGATTTGGCGGTACAGTTATTGGGAGATGACAAACCAAAACCAGCCAATACATGGAGAAAAAAAGGAAAGGAAGCCATGGAAAATGAAAAGAATATATCTAATGGCAAATCAACGCATAGAAAACCAAAACACAATAATAATCCCGAAAATGGTTTAAGAAAGTAATTTCAATCACAAGTTATTATCTCTATGGTACAAACCCGCATCCAGCGTACACCTACGTCCATTTTCGGACATTAATCACCACTTCATGTATCATAATTCTTACATAATCAACGTATTAAGCATTTGGCACATCATTGGCATTACGTATTGATATCAAAATATCATCATGATAGAATGTATCAATATGTCAAAATATGTCAGTAAAGGGACTCAAAAAACCTTTATCCTGCAGAACATAAATGTAAAAATACAAGAAGGGGAGTTTGTCTCTATCATGGGCCCATCCGGATCCGGCAAATCAACACTTCTTCACATTTTGGGTTTGCTGGAGGATGCTTCCGCCGGGATATACCGACTCCAGGGAGAAGAAGTACATTCACTGACTGAAAAAAAGAAAAATGAAATACATCGCAATGTGATAGGTTTTGTCTTTCAGGCGTATCATCTCATCGACGAATTGACCGTGTATGAAAATATAGAAACGCCATTGTTATACAAAAAAATGAATGGTGCTGAAAGAAAATCGATTATTGCAGATTTGCTGGATAAATTTCAGATGGTGGCAAAAAAAGATTTGTTTCCTCATCAGCTGTCCGGTGGTCAACAGCAATTGGTTGGTATCGCCAGGGCCCTTGCCATTCACCCCAAACTTATACTTGCTGACGAACCCACCGGAAACCTGCATTCTGAGCAGGCAGAAGAAATCATGCAACTTTTTAAGCGACTTAATGAAAAAGAAGGCATCACTATCGTACAAGTTACTCACTCAGAGTACAATGCATCTTTCGGAAATCGTATTATCAAACTTAAAGACGGATGGATATCTTAACATGAATATTACAAAAATACCTGAAAGAATAATTAAACTTATGCTATTCTTATTGGCATTATTATGTGAAGAGAATGTACATGCTCAGCAATGGACACTGACTTCCTGTGTAAATCAGGCAATAAACAATCACCCCGACATCAAAAGTGCACAGTTGGATCTGGGTATATCAATGGCCCGGGTTGATCAGGCCAGAAGTAATTTTTATCCTGAGATCGGAGCAAGTCTTTTTCAGTCCGGCAATTTCGGCAGATCCATAGACCGGTTTACCAATGCATATATCGATCAGTTTTACAATACCACGTATGCAGGTATAAGGATAAATGTTCCTGTTTTTACTTCATTCAGAAATTCAAATCTGATGGCTTCTGCCCGATCATCCAAAGCTGCTTCTGAAAGTGCATTAGATAAAAACAAAAATATCCTGACCCTGACCGTAATTACATTTTATGTCAATGCGCTGTCACAAGCAGAAAACATACGCAATGCAGTCAATCAATGGAAAAATGACAGTATTCAACACCAGCGTATTTTGATCAGAAAAGAGGCAGGTCTCACCACCAAAACTGAAGAGATACAACTTTTGAATCAAATGAAGACCGATGAAATTGCTGTTCAGGATGCACAACTCAACTACGAAACGGCCATTATTGATCTGGCTCAAACCATGAGTACATCTTTACCTGCTTCCGTTCGATTATCATCTTTACATCCGGATGAAAACTATGCATTTGACGTTAAGAATACAACCCTAGAATCATTGCCTCAAATCACAGAAGTAATAATAGGAATTCAAAGTCTCCATGAAACCATCAAAGCTACCAAAGCTTTGTCCTACCCTTCTCTTGGTCTGAGCGCAGATTATGGTACATTTTATGCTTCTTCCAATCCAGAACGATCATTCACTCAGCAACTCAATGATACGCGCAATGGATCTATTTCACTGGGCCTTTCTATTCCTATATTACGAGGTCTGCAAAACCGACCGCAAATACAGGAACTCAAAGTCCGTCAAATGGCCTTACAAAATACCAAGGATAAAACATTATTGGGAATTCGCCAGGAAATAGAAATAGCAAATGCTAGATTTAAAACATATAAAAAGCGCTATGAAAATGCAAAATATCTTTTGGATTTGGCCAAAGAAAATATTTCACTTATTTCGGAGCAACTGACTGCAGGCACCGTTACGATGATTGATTTTTTATTGGCCCAAAACAATATGGAAAAAGCTGCTGCGGCTCTGACCAACTCCAAATACCAATTGATTCTACAGGAAAAGATACTTAAATTTTATGCACAGGGGAAGTATGATCTGGACTAAAGTTTGTTACTTTATGCCATTATTTAAAGGGAATCCGAGATTATGGTAGAAAAATCCATATTGATAGTAGATGATGATGTGCATATCTTGCATGCAGCCCACCTATTTCTGAAGCGACACTTCTACAAAGTGGATATAGAAAAAAATGCTCAGCAGATCCCATATCTGATCAGTCATCAGAGTTATGACCTCATCCTTCTGGATATGAACTTCAGTCGCAATGTGAATACTGGCGTAGAAGGTTTTCAATGGCTGGACTACATTCTTGATAAAAAACCCGAACAAAAGGTAGTTTTATTTACGGCTTTTGGAGATATCGAAATGGCCGTGAGAGCCATAAAAAACGGTGCATCAGACTTCCTGCTCAAACCCTGGGAAAATGACAAATTGCTGGCAAATATTTCAGCGGCATTGGATGTGTTCAAGGATATCTCAAAAATAGATTCCGGCATCATCAGCGCATGTCACGAGATGAAAGAAATTCTGCATTTGGTAAAACAAGTCGCACCCACAGATGCCAATATCCTGATCCTCGGTGAGAATGGAACGGGAAAAGATTTATTAGCCAAAGAAATTCACAGACTGTCTGAAAGATCCAAAAAAGCATTTGTACATGCAGATCTCGGTGCCATCAGCGATACACTCTTTGAAAGCGAACTCTTCGGCCATGTGAAAGGTGCATTTACAGATGCTAGAGAAGATCGCAAAGGCAGACTCCAGGAAGCAGACGGCGGTACTATTTTTCTGGATGAAATCGGAAACATACCCTTGAACCATCAGAGCAAACTATTATATGCACTTCAGAATAAACGTTTTATAAAAGTAGGAAGCAATAAAGAAGTACAATTTGACGCACGGCTCATCTGTGCTACCAATGAGAATATTTACCGGCGCATAGAAGAAAAAACTTTTCGTCAGGACTTACTTTACAGGATAAATACGATCGAAATCACGCTTCCTTCGTTGCGAGAACGAGGACAGGATATTCTCCTACTTGCAGCACATTTTATGCAAATATTTATGGCTAAATACCAACGCAAACTAACCGGCATGGCATCAGGATTTGAGAAAAAACTAATGGCTTATTCCTGGCCGGGCAATATCCGTGAATTGCAGCATGCTATGGAAAGAGCTGTCATCCTTTCTACCGGAAATATGATTCGCGAAGATGCATTTGAAGGATCTCCAAGGTCGATGCAAACCTCCGTACCACTCAATAGTTTTCAGATAGAAGAAATGGAAAAACAACTCGTGCAAAAAATGTTGAAGAAATACAATGGAAATATCACTGATGCCGCCAAAGAGCTGGGCATCACCAGGCAGGCTTTGTATAGAAGGATAGCAAAGTATGGAATGTAGTACAGTTAAATTCAGCCATCATTTCTACTTTTGATGAGGAATACCCCAATTTAAAAAGATAAACGGTTATAAAAGTTGTAATAAATTGAAAAATTCATGTAAATAAACAAGGTATGAACAGCGCAAGCAATCACGATGAGCGTATGGAAAAAATGACATTCGCTTCGGTTTATCCACATTATCTTACAAAAGTTGATAAGAAAGGCAGAACAAAAGAAGAATTGAATCAGGTAATTGAGTGGTTAACCGGTTACGATGAAAAAATGCTGCAAGCTCTGATTACAGAAAAAGTAACTTTTGAAATATTCTTTCAGAAAGCTACACTACACCCAAATGTCCACCTCATTACAGGGGTGATTTGTGGTTATAAAATAGAAGACATTGAAAACCTGTTGACTAAACAGATGAGATATTTAGATAAGTTGGTGGATGAACTGGCGAAAGGACGGAAAATGGAGAAGATTTTGAGACTGGCATAGAGTATCATAGAATTCTAAAATCTATGGTATCATTATCAATTGATAAATAAAACACAATATTACCCTTCCTTATTTAACCATATTTTGCAACTAAATCTATTTAATACTTATTATAATTTTTGCTTTAAGATTCAATATTTAAACCATTCAAATGCGAAAATTCAGCACAGGCATCATATTGCGAGTTAGTCTGATCTTTGGCTTTTCATATTTAGGCGCATATCAGTGGGCACTTGGAAGGAACGGCATAGCATCTTTTATCTTTATACTGAGTATCATAATTGCTTACCATCTGTACCGATATACTACTACACTCAATAAAAAATTGAGCCGAATTTTTGATTCGATCCAGTATCAGGATTTTGCCATCACATTCAGAGCAGATAATGCAAAAGGGGACAGTTTTGAAGAATTGAACAACAGTCTCAACGCGGTAGTAAAAAGTTTTAATCAGGTGCGGGCAGAAAGAGAAGCTACCTTACATTTTATCCAAGCCATCATACAGCAAATCAATGTAGGCATCCTTTCTTACAATACAGACGGTAAAATCGAACTCATCAACCAAGCTGCCAATAAATTGCTTTCTATTTACAAATTATCACATATTTCTTCCATCAAAAGTCAACACCCTGACATTTATCAACTGATGACTACGTTGCCTTCCGGCGAATCCAAACTACTCAAAGTGAATAATAGCGAACTTTCTTTGAGTGTAAAAGAAATCATACTTCGTGATCGAAAAATAAGATTGATCGCATTACATAATATTAGAACAGAACTTCAAGCCCGCGAACTGGAAGCCTGGCAAAATCTCACAAAAGTACTTCGACATGAGATCATGAATACCGTAACACCGATTGTTTCCTTATCAGAAACCATGAAGGACATCATAGAAATAGATCTCCATAATGTCATCGATCCGCAACAGAAATCAGGGGTCGAAGATCTTAAAAATGCGATTCATACCGTCATAAACCGCAGCAAAGGAATCATGAACTTTGTCAATGCATACAGGGAGTTTACCAATATTCCCCTACCGAACGTGTCAGAAGTGTTTGTTTCTACTCTATTTCAGGATGTACAGGCGCTGTATGAAACACGAGACAAGCAAACCGTTCAGTTTGACATAGTTCATGATTTTAGCATTCTTGCTGATCTTGATCAAATAGAACAAGTGCTCATCAATATTATAAAAAATGCAAATGAAGCTACTGCTGTGACTGAAAATCCAATGATTTCTATTAAATCTTATATTGATCATCAGGTCAAAACCATCGAAGTGAGCGATAATGGTGTAGGTGTGCCATTGGAAGATATTGAAAAAATATTCGTCCCATTCTATACTTCAAAACCTACCGGAACAGGCATAGGACTCAGCTTGTCGAGGCAGATCATGCAGATGCATGGAGGTACCCTTGAGTATGCAACAAACAAACCATCCGGCAGTCGCTTAATCTTAACTTTCAATTCATAAAATATATCAATAATGTGAATAATACACACATTAAAAATCCTTAAATACAACGAATAACATTAGCTACAGGCTAAATATCTTTTCACATTTTATTGGAAAGAAGGAAAATTTTAAAATTATACACAAAATAAATTGGTTAACCAAAATTTCACTTACTCATTTATTGAACTGGAGGACAATGGACACAGATTTTATAAAATTGTTTCTCGTTGGTATAGTGCTGTTGGTTAAAATGATTCAAATAAAATAATAAAGCTGTGGCAACATCTCCATGGAGCTATCCGATCCAATGATAAAAAAAACAATGACCCTCATTAGCTATAAAAATGATGTTAGTCATCTTGTTATTTACCATTATCTGCGTTACTTTGCACTTAAATTAATCAACAACTATTTTTGAAATGAGAATACCAGTAACATATCTACCCACCGAAGAAGCCCTGCAGATCATAAAAAGTGGCGATAGGGTCTTTGTCCATGGCAGCGCACAGACACCCACCAACATGCTCAGAAACTTATCCTTGCTTTCAGATAAATTAAGGGATGTCGAATTGGTCTTTATCAGCGTATTGGGTGAAATATATGTCAACAAACCGGGCATGGAAGATGCATTCAAAATTAATGCACTTTTTGTGTCTGAACCTATCAGAAAAGATGTCAACGAAGGCAGGGCAGATTATGTACCCGTTTTCCTTAGTGAAATACCGGAATTATTTAAAAGAAATGTTTTACCCATAGACGTAGCCATAGTACAGGTTTCACCACCTGACAAACACGGGTATTGTAGTATGGGAGTATCTGTAGACGTAGCTCGTTCGGCTGTCAATACAGCCAAAAAAGTGATCGCTCAGGTAAACCCCAATGTACCTCGAACACACGGAGACGGGCTCATTCATACCAAAAGATTCAGTGCAATGGTATACTGTGAAGAGCCACTCCATGAAGCATCATTTGGGAGTAAAGTAGGTCCGGACGAAATAAAAATTGGTGAGCACGTGGCCAATTTGATTGAAGACCGCAGCACGATACAAATGGGCATCGGTGGCATTCCTGACGCTGTTCTGAAATGTCTGGGTAATCATAAAGACCTCGGAGTGCATACGGAAATGCTGTCTGACGGTATCATTGATCTCTTTGACAATGACATAGTCACCAATAAATACAAAGCCATACACCCCAATAAAATTGTCACCGGATTTGCCCTCGGAAGCCGAAGATTGTATGATTACATCGACGATAATCCGGCATTTACATTTCTGGACATAGATTATGTCAATGACCCGCATGTGATCAAACGAAATCCTAAAGTTGTCGCCATCAACAGCGCCATAGAAGTGGACCTTACAGGTCAGATATGCTCTGATTCTATAGGTACCTTTCAGTTTAGTGGTGTGGGTGGACAAATGGATTTCCTGCGCGGAGCTGCCCTAAGTCCGGGTGGAAAACCAATCATTGCATTGCCTTCACGCACCAATAAAGGTGTTTCCAGGATAGTACCATTCTTAAAACAAGGCGCAGGCGTAGTAGCCACAAGAGCTCATGCGCATTACATTGTTACAGAATTTGGAGTAGCTTATCTTTATGGTAAAAATCTGAGACAAAGGGCTCATGCATTGATCAATATTGCACATCCCGACGACCGGGAAACACTGGATAAAGCTTGTTTTGAAAGGTTCAAGTCGTTTTAAATAAAACTTATTCAGGAATATCATTTTTGCCATATTGCCTTAAGCAAGACCATTTAATAGGAAAGATCAAAGTATCATTTACCTTACTGCTCAAGTTCAGATGTCGGGATTCATTTTGTTGATATCAACGTGAATCGCGAATATTATTTACGTGCAACTGGAATCATTTCAGGCAACTGATGGCACCTCTCTCTTTAAATATTAACGAAACTTTAAATATTTTCATCATACAAACTGTACCTTTGAACTAAAATTGAACGTTATCAGTTAATAGCATGTTTATAAAATAAATTTTAAAGTTGAGATATACCTTCATTTTACTCATCACTTTGTATACTTTTTCTGTCCGTCTGTCTGCACAAGTAGAAGATAACCGCAAAACAGAGGCCGCAATCAAAATCGAGGATAGATTTATGGCGGCAAAACTATTGATCGCTGGTGGGAAAAAAGCAGAAGCCATCAAATTGCTGGACACCTTACGACGTGAATCTGAACCATCTGCAACCATCTTTTTTGAGCTCGCGAAACTTCATTACGAAGCCAAAGATCTCAATCAGACAGAATCAAACCTAAAATCGGCAGTTAAATTAGAGCCGGATAATATTTGGATTCGTCAGTTTGAAGTAAATTTTTCAAAAGAACTAGGCAGGTATGATGAAGCCATCGGGGTTTTAATCCATATTTCTGGCCTTCAACCCAAAAATGAGTCTTACTATGACCAGATTGTCCAATTGCAAATCAAAAAAAATGATCTTACCACTGCCCTGCTTACGCTGAACAAAAAAGAAAAAAATATCGGCTGGAGTGTAAATACCACCCTTAAAAAAGCAGAAATTCTGGACAATGCAGACCGACTGAATGATGCTGTAAATATGATCAATACTTTGGTGCTAAAGTATCCTAAAGAAATAAAATATCTGAGACTCATTGCCAATATGCTGCATTCTAATGATAAAGTAGCTGAAGCAGAGCCGTACCTTAAAAGGATCCTTGAGATCGACCCAAATGACAATGATGCCAGATTAGGTCTGCTACTTATGTCAAAAGGGAAAGTAAACAAAGAAGACTATCTCATCACCCTTGCGCCTTTGGTGTCAAATCCTGACGCACCCATAGATATGAAAATAAAAGAGCTTCTGACCCATGTTCAGCAACACGCTTCTACAGGAGATACCATGCTTGGAAAACAGCTCATAGACCTTTGCGATAAGCTCGTCATAGCCCATCCCAATGAAGCTAAGTCGCACGCCATTTATGGGGATGTATTAAAAAATAATGGCGAAATTACTGCTGCCATTCGTCAATATGAAAAAACATTGACCCTGAATAATAAAAATTTTATCGTTTGGGAACAGTTGATGTATTGTCTCGATGACGTCGAAAATTATGATCAGTTGCTAATAACATCATCGGATGCCATCGATTTTTTCCCCAATCAGGCCATTTCGTATTATTTTGCTGCAAAATCCTGGATTGTCAAAGACGATTATAAAAAAGCCACTGGATTACTGGATGAAGCAACTATCATTTCTTCAGGTAATCCCAATGTGGAAAGCAGAGTTTTGACCGCAAAAGGGGAAATTGCATTCAGAAAAAAAGAATGGACCAAGGCGAAAGAATTTGTGGATCAGGCTTTGCTGATCAGTCAAAATAAAAATGCGGACGCCATGGAACTCAAAGGTGACCTATGTAAAGAAAGCAATGACCTTAAAAATGCTGGTATTTTCTGGCAAAAAGCAAAAGATTTGGGTGGAAAATCTCAAAGGTTAATTAAAAAAACCGACGCTTTAAAAAATAACTAATGAGACTGATAGCAATCTTATTTATTCTGACCATTATGGCGTGTAAAACCACCAAAAGATTGGTACCACTTCCGGAAAGGTCACAGGAAGATATCATTCAGGCGCTGAAAAAAAGAAATATCGACTTCCAGTGGTTTAGTGGAAAAGTGAGTACTTCTATGGAGTCACCGGATGAAAATGTTTCCGGATCTATGACTGTAAGAATGAAAAAAGACAGTGTTTTATGGGTGGCTGTTAAAAAATTTGGCATTGAAGCGGCCCGTTTATTGGTAGAAAAAAATCAGTACACCATATTGTACAGACTCGAATCAGCCTATGAGTCCGGAAATATATCTCAGATCAATGACATCATCTCGGTGACTGCCAATTTTGAAGATATTCAGCAACTGATGTTTGGGAATGTCATCCTCCCGGAAAACGAACAAATTGATTTCAGAAAGGACTCTGTGTACTATGTGATCCATACAAAAGTTGATGGCGTCACACTTGAATATTTTGTCAATGGTCATAATCTGCAACTGGAAAAAATGAATATTACGGATAAGATGAACCGGACTGCCAATGCACAGTACACTGATTATAGAAATATAGCAGGATTTGGCAATGTAGCCTATGAAAGGACTTTTGTCTTTCCATATTCCAATACTGCAAATGCGACCATCAATATGAAATTTTCTGAAATAGAGATTGATGTGCCCAAAGAAATAAAGTTTTCAATCCCCAAAAGCTATGAAAAAATTAATTAATCTACCTTTTATCTTTTTGCTTTTGCTGATTGCCTGCGCATCCTATGGACAGTCCAGAAAAGAGTTGGAAAAACAAAGGATGCAAATCATAAAAGATATAGAAAAAACGTCTAAAGCACTTGAAAACACTAAAAAGAATAAAGAGAAAAACCTGACCCAACTTAAAGCCCTGGAACAACAGGTAGGTAGTCGAAAAAAACTTATAAATAATTTGCAATCTGAAGTTAAGCTCAATGATAAGTTGATCACCCAAAATGAATCGAGAATAAAAACTTTGAGAGGAAAACATATGGAACTAAAATCTCAGTATAATAATATTTTAAGAAAAAGTTACCTGAACAAAATCAGTAATTCAAAATGGTCCTATCTTCTATCTTCAGCTAATCTGAATAACCTGGTGATCAGATGGAGATATATTCATCAGTTTGACCAATATACTACCCAAAAACTGGAAGAGATACAGACCATTTCCGGTGAAATAAAAGTGAAAAATGAAGAAATCCTAAAAACCAAGGAAGAGAATCTGAACACGCTGCAAGAAACATCAAAAAATATGGTTATTTTGGAGAAAGAGCAAAAAGACAAAGATGCCATTGTAAAAAAACTGTCCAAAGAAGAAAACAAGCTTAAAGTATCTCTTAAAAAGCGCGAGCGGGAAAGAGAAAATCTGAATGCCGCCATTGAAAAAATCATAGTCGCTGCTTTAGCCAAAGCCAGAGACAAAGAAAAAGTGGATGTAGCTGTGGTAAAGAAAAAAGAAATAGACAATTCAGGTTTTTCAAAAAACCAAGGTGCACTCAATTGGCCGGTATCCAAAGGAAAAATAACCGGAAGATTCGGCACTCATGCGCACCCGACGATAAAAAATATTCAGATATCCAATAATGGTGTCGACTTTACCTTACCTTCAGGAGATGCTGTGGAATGTGTATTTGATGGCGAAGTGGTAGGCGTCACTAATATTCCGGGATTTAAAAATATGGTCATCATCAGGCATGGCAGCTACTACTCTGTATACTCCAAACTGGATCAGGTCAATATAAGCAAGGGCCAAAAAATAAAGATGGGACAAAAAATAGGCAACATACTGGCTGGAGAAGATGGAAACGCAGAGCTTCACTTTGAACTGTGGAAAGATAAATCCAAACTGGATCCTCAAAAGTGGTTCAATAAATAGAACGATCCATCAATTTTCTATTTCAATAATAACTTCTATTTCCACAGCCATGTTAAATGGTAAAGAGCACACGCCTACTGCACTTCTGGCATGTTTGCCTTTATCTCCGAATACTTCTATCATCAGATCCGAAAATCCATTGATGACTTTAGGATGTTGATCAAAATCAGGACTCGCATTGACCATGCCAAGCACCTTGACAATTTTTTTTACTTTATTTAAATCTTTAAGCTGATGCTTTAATTCTGCAAGAATGATCAGCCCTGTAATTCTAGCCGCTTCTTTTCCTTCCTCTATGGTAAGAGATGCACCAAGCTTTCCTGTCATATATGTACCATCAGCTTTCTTTGGGCCTTTCCCTGACAGATATAAAAGATTTCCCACTTGGACAGCATTTACATAAGAAGCTATGGGAGAAGATGTGGCAGGTAGGACTATATTTAATTCACCTAACCTTTTTTCAGGATCCTGAGATTTTACAGATTGAAATTCTACAATAAATACCAGCAACAATACATACCTGATCATCATTTTTAAAACTTTTAGTAAAATAAAAAAACAAATGTAATAAAATAAAAAAGCCCGGGCATAATGTCCGGGCTTCTTCTTCATCAGAAACTTTGACTATAATTTGGCTCCCTGATAGCTTAATGTCATAAATATGACAATAATGCTAAGCAATAAGAAAGCCAACAAAAATCTTGAGTCTCTGAATAGAATCTCGTCTTTCTTGTAAAACATACATATGAGTTTGTCCTGGTTACTAAGTGTATTTTTTGATATCTTTATATCGTTTCGTCTGATGCTTATAAGCCAAAAATGATACCATATGAATTTATCATAATATGAATAATACCCCTTTTATCAGCCCTTAAATATGGTTAGAATTCATGTGGGGTAAATATCTGCTTCATTGTACTCAAAGGGTCAACTCCTTTTATATGTCTTATTTTTTTAAACTGTTTTTTATGTTAATATGAACTCGTTTAAAATTACCCAATTTAGGGCTAAAAAAAAATAAAAATAGTCTGAAAGAAATATCCATCCCAGCATGTCATGAGCTACCTTTGGCATTATTTACCACAAAAACTTAACTTTATGAATAATAACATGACCTATCCTATTGAATTTGAATTTAAAATATTGGCACTTGCACCTCAATTTTATGTGAGAGATGGTGCTGGCAGAGATGTGGCTTATGTCAAACAAAAACTTTTCAAGCTTAAAGAAGATATTACTGTTTTTGAAAATGCAAGCCAAACCACACCTATTTACAGAATAAGGGCCAATCAATGGATAGACTGGTCGGCATCCTATATACTTTCAGATGCCGGCGGCAACAATTTGGGTAGAATGGGTCGCAAAGGTGGTAGATCGCTTTGGAAAGCCACTTATGATATTTTTGATGCGAATGATGAAAAGGAATTCAAAATAGAAGAAGACAATGCCTTTGTCAAAATAATGGATGCAGTTTTTTCAGAAATCCCTATATTGGGTATATTTACCGGGTATTTATTTAACCCTAAGTATAATATTTACAATGAAAAAGGCGAAAAAGTAGCTGAATTCACCAAAGAATCATCCTTCCTTGGCAAAAAATTTAAATTGCATCAATTGAGCGACTTGAATGCACAGGAAGATGAAAGAATTATACTAAGTCTCATGATGATGGTATTGCTGGAAAGAAGCAGAGGGTAAGATCCAGGCAAAAGAGCATTAAATAAAAGTTTATGCTCCGTCACATTTTTTTACTATAAAAAAACCGTCATTGCCTTGCGTTTGATACAATGGCATTAAAATCATGCCATCTACTTCAGCTTTCACATCCTGACCATCGTATCTGGCTAATATATCGCCTTTGCTCACAGCCTGGAAGTTTTTAAATCCAGGTTTCATTTGCCATTTATGATTGTCCTGAATGTGAAACTTATAAATGACTTCGACCATCTCGGGCAAATGACGGGAATATTGCTTCAGGATATGGTCGTGTCTGTTTTCTATATGTTCGGAGCTTACCACCCCGATGGCCCGCATAAAATTGACGGTAGCTGCGATACAACGGTTGATGGATTGCGCATCGTCATGATGTCCGCCTTCAAAAGCAATGGCAGTAGATGGTAATCCCACGTTTTCTTGATTGAAATAATGGAGTGTCGTACCGCTGATATCTTTCAATAGACCCAATATGACCGGTGCATGTATTTTATGGGCTATTTCTATACTTTTTTTGTCATCTGTGGTGATACAAAATATGCCTCCGTCTGATGAAGTAGTATGCAAATCAAGCAAATATAATTCGTCAGGATCTACCCTTATGATTTCTTCGTCAATGATGTCTAATATATCCCTGATCTCTAAGTCTTCATCACGCAATTGATCTTTATCCATTTGCTTCAAATTTCGAATAAAATCCGGTTCCCAGGATCTGTTGATATCTTTTTGTATAAACCTTTTTCCATTTTTAAACGCCTGTAGGTTACCGATGATACCGATGATTTCACCTTTGTAACTGAAGTTTGGGTTGGTAATCGGTTCTACTTCCAACATTTTAAAAAGAAGATCCAAAGCCCTTACACCTGCCGGCTCATTGCCATGCATACCTCCGGTAATGACCAGCAAAGGTCCCGGCTCGTTCCCCTTATATTTACCAATGATTCTTTCCCTCAATGACACACATTTAAAAATAAAACAATACACTAATACGTTTTCTATTTGGTGTCAATCACCAATTGGGCCAAAGCTTTCATCCCCAAAATAAAACCACTTTCATCTATAAAAAAGTCTGGAGTATGATGTTGGGATGCGTCAATGGTGTCAACATTCTTAGGCTTTCCCCCAAGAAAGAAAAATAATCCGGGTACTTTTTGTGCATAAAAAGAAAAATCTTCCGCTCCTGTGCTCGCTTTAACCACTCTCACATTATTTTCACCAGCTGCCTTCTCCAACGAAGGTAACATTTTGGCAGTGAGCTGCGGATTATTATAGGTAACAGGATAACCGATCTTTATGTCCACTTCAGCTTTAGCACCGGCACTTTCAGCAATTTTCTCAGCCGTAAGTTTTATTTTCTCGTGAATAATCTTTTGCATCGTAGTATCCAATGTCCTTATTGTGCCGATCATTTCAGCTTCTTCTGGTATAATATTATTTCTCACTCCACTCGTGATTTTACCCACTGTAATGACAGCAGCTTCATTGGTGAGTTCAGTTTGTCTGCTTATTATAGTCTGTAGTCCTAAAATAATCTGGGCAGATACGACAATAGGGTCGACGCCACTCCATGGCCTTGAACCGTGTGTTTGTTTTCCTTTTACCTTAATCGAAAACTGATCAGCAGCAGCCATAGCACCCATCGGTTTATAGGTGATGGTTCCTACCTCCGTCACACTGGAAATATGTAATCCATACATCACTTCTATTCCATACTTTTCGATAAGTCCTTGTTTTATCATCAGCTCGGCACCACCTTCTTCACCTTTAGGTGCTCCTTCTTCAGCAGGCTGAAATACAAATACAATTTTTCCTTTCAGATCATTCTTCATAGCACTGAGTATTTTGGCGGTACCCATCAGTATGGCGACGTGGCTATCGTGACCACATGCGTGCATAATGCCAACTTTCTGACCCAGATATTCTGTTTCTTCTTTTGATGCAAAAGGTAATTTTACCCTTTCGTAAACAGGCAATCCATCCATGTCAGCCCGCAGACCTATCACAGGTCCAGGTTTTCCGGTGTTTAAGACAGCAACTACACCAGTATGCGCCATGCCTGTTTCGATGGTGACATCAAGTCCTTTAAGATTTTCAGCTATATAGGCCATAGTTTTGAACTCTCGGTTGGACAATTCAGGATATTGATGCAGATGGCGTCTCCAGTTTATCACTTGGCTTTCATTGGCTTTAGAAAGGTCAGCGATCATTTTTTCCAGTTTTTCTTGAGAATTGATTACCTTTGGTTGATTTTTTTTCTGGCTCATCACAAAAAATGTCTGAAGCATTAAACAGATTAAAATGGTGTATTTCATTGGATTAAGTTTACGATGGTATAAAAGTGAATTTTAAATTTAAGAATAACAGGTCAAAGTAAATGAATTTTAATAGAAAATTATCGGTTTTCGGTTTTTTTTTGTGGACAGTTCTTCTTCTGCATTCGTTGATTACATCGGGACAAGTATATACCAAAGTACCTGGTGAAAAAATATCTGAATGCATTATCAAAAACGCTACAAATTTACTTGGAAAACCATACCAGGCCGGAACGCTAGAATGCTCAGGAATCGAAACTTTAAAATATAGTGCGGATACTTTTGATTGTGTCACTTTTGTGGAATTTGTCCTGGCATTGTCCATTTTTCAAACTGCAAAAAAGAAAGATAAGACTTTTGAAGAAATCCTGAAGCAACTCAGATATAGAAATGGCACTATAGATGGCTATAGCTCAAGATTACATTATTTTTCAGAATGGATCATTGAAAACGAAAATAATGGATTCATTCAAAATATAACATCAAAGATCAGCCCATCGACCTACAAAAAAAATATCAGATTTATGACATCAAATGCTGGAAAATATCCACGTCTTGCAGATAAAAATGAACTCAAAAAGGTAATACTTGCTCAGCAGATCATCAGTGAATATGATTGGAATTTTATACCAAAAAGCAAGATAAATCATATTTCTGATCAGATTCAAAATGGAGATATCATAGCCATTACCACAGATATTAAAGAATTAGATATAGTTCATACCGGCTTTGCGATTACAACTGAAGATGGTGTACATTTACTTCATGCTTCAGAATCAGAAGGAAAAGTTGTGATAAGTAATAAAATACTACTTGATTATCTTAAAGGTCATAAAAATCAGTCAGGTATAATTTTATTGAGACCACGATAAAAATCTGCATTACTTTTGACAAAATTAAACCATAGAAAAGATGGTTTGTGACATGGAAATAATATAAGATTCCTTTATCTTTATGTCCAAAACAAATTGTTTGTCTATGGTTTGAAGAGCACAATATTCCTGATCATACCTTCAAATACAAAAAAATGAAAAGGCAACACAGAATACCAATACAATCTGCCCAAAACACCTATGGGCCTGAATGTAGCGGTTTGTTGCAGGAAGGTTTTACCTTCAGAAGTTGTGATCTGAAATTCCAGCCAAGCCTCACCGGGCAACTTCATCTCGGCATACAACAATAGTCGTCTGTTGGCTTTATCTGCTGCCAGCACCCGCCAGAAATCCAGGGTATCACCGGTATATATTTCATGTCCATTGGTACGTCCGCGTCTAAGTCCTACTCCACCCCACAACTTGTCCAGAAAACCCCTTATTTTCCACAATCTATTGCCATAATACCAGCCACGTGCTCCACCGATAGACCAGATATTATCCATCACCTGATCAGTATTACCGGTGATTTCTTTCCTTCGGGTATCTATAAAACAACCATCCACAGGTACATGTACGTGCTCAAGAAGCGAATTATCGGCATAGCTTGAAATCAGCGCATCTTTCCAACTGGAAATGACATTGTTTTGCTCTATTTTCTGAAAAGCCAGTGCTACAGCTTCCTTATAACTTAATAAGTGAATGTCAAGCATCTTTGCCAAATCATTGTGCATCGCCACAACTTCTACTTTCATGCTATTGACCAGATTGGCAGCCAGCTTGTAAGAAGTATTGGTTACAAAATACAGCCAGTAAGAAGATAGTTTGGGAGTCATGATAGGTACAGTGATGACATACCTTTTCAAGCCACGCACTTCAGCAAACTGCATCATCATGGCTTTGTAAGTTAGTACATCCGGGCCTCCGATATCATAAGATTGTCCAAAAGTTTCGGGCCTAAGTAGAATGCCGGTAAGATATTCCAATACATTTCTGATGGCTATCGGCTGTGTTCTGGTGTTTACCCATTTTGGAGATATCATCACCGGCAGTTTTTCGACCAAATCGCGAATGATCTCAAATGACGAACTGCCAGATCCGACGATAATGCCTGCTTTAAGTGCCGTCAATGGTACTTTTCCAGCAGAAAGTATATCAGCCACCATTTTTCGGGATGCGAGGTGCCGCGAAAGCATTTTTTCATTGGTAATACCACCCAAATAGATGATCTGTCGGGCGGAGGTATGTTCTACCAGTGTTACAAAATTTTGAGCAGATATCTTTTCAAGGCTTTCGAAATCATTGGTGTCATCACTCATGGAGTGGATCAGGTAATAAGCCACATCAATGTCTTTGAGCATTGGATATGATGCAGGCTTTTTGAGAAAATCTATTTCTACCAGAGATATCAATGGATTTTTATAAATACCTTCGTTCGGAAATCTGTTTTTATCTCTCACACTGCATATCACTTCATGTCCCTGCTCCACCAAAATGGGAAGCAATCTTTTGCCTATGTATCCATTGGCGCCTGTTAGCAATATTTTCATAAAAATACTTATTTTAAGAGGATGCTATTATTGTTCATTCGCACGGAAATATTCTAAAGTTTGTCAATCCATGCCTATACAAGTGTTCGTACATTTCATTTACTACAATTTCTTTTCTAAAATAAAAACGTCAAGTCACATCGCTTTTTTATAACTTATAGCATATGAAATCCACATAAGTCCATTCTGCCGATTTACGATACTGAAAGATTAAAATTTGTCGGTTTGTTCTGGAATTCATCTGATTATTTATCAACTTCACAACATAAACAATCCCGATGGCTATCTGGACAACTTAGCAAAATTTAAAGAAATGATCCCATCCAAAAAATCATTCCCCTGATTTTAGGAATTTTTAATCAACTTGCCATACATCAATCTTGCTTAAATCTGAACACAATGATGTATCGAATGTTTTGATATCGTTGTATATTTATAATGGATGTATAGGTTTTTTATCTTATTTTAATGATCAAAGGAATCCAAAATTCTTACGTTGACATAAAAATTGCTTTTGGTTCAGAGTCGTAAATTTTATAAGATATGTTGCAATGAATCTTTAACTATTCTTCTCATGACTATTTTTTTACAAATTTCTGGGCTTCAATTATGCCCGATACTTGGGTGCGTTTTATGGTGTAGACTTTGGCAATATTCAAAATAAAATAGATTTGGGAGTAATGTTAATTGTGACTGGATGACATTTTACCATGTAAGTTCTTTCATCTTGCATTGAATAAATAGTGTATATTTTATCATTTGAAAATGTCAAACAAATATAAGCATTGTTTTCAAAGGTTTACATTTTTTATCCGCCATTAACATATGAAACATCTACATATATAATTCGTTTATGATGTGTTTTGTACCTAAAAATGGGGAAGGACTCCCATAAAATATTCAACCAATTGTTTTACGCTCACAAGACTAAATTCCATTTCATGCGATCCATCCCAT
>JBBRVQ010000046.1:0-33160 GCA_038246735.1 Chitinophagales bacterium | reverse complement strand
CCAACTACCCAATAATAAGTAACATTAAGGCTACCCGCAGGATTTCCTGCCTCCCAATCTAGGCTCGCCGTATTTGGTCCCGTACCTGTGGCCGTGACATTTACCGGTGTACCCGGTGTGATGCAGTTTCCATATCCACTCGTGGTAAAGGAATTTGAAGTACCGTAACCCGATCCTATATTATTGCAACTAGATACAGCATAAACTCTGAGATAGTAGGTAATGCCCGGTATCAAACCTGTAGCTTCTGCCCAAGTTCCCGTTGTACTACCCTGTGCAACTCCATTGTTATAACTTACTGTTGAACTAGTGCCAACCACCCAAAAATAAGTAACTATCTCACTGCCCGCAGGTATACCAGAAGACCAATCCAAGCTTGATGTGAAAGGTCCTGTTGCTGTGGCCGTAACATTCGCAGGCGCACCAGGTGTAGTGCAAATTATTGGGGTAGATAATAATGTTGTTGTTTCCCTTTTTCTTTTTCCCAAAGTACCTGTTAGTGATTTGTTTGTTTTCGGAGTATTTAAATAAAAATTTTCCCATTCTCCAAATGTTTTAGTCTGATAATTAATTTCTTCTCCTAAGGATTCATGATACACCAATGAAGCGGTTTGTTGTGAGAATGATTTATTTAAAGGGTGAATTGTACTCTGTGTTTCGTTTTTTGATGGTAGTAATTTTTTATATAATAATGTCTGAATTTTTTCAGCATTAAAAATATAGAAAACCTTTTCTGCTTTATATGGAGTCCAATTTTTGCAAAAAGCTTTCTGATTGTCATAAATATTAAGTTCTTTTTTTCGATCTTCCCTTACAAATTTATCTATCATTTGTGTAGAAAAACAAGAATTAAAAAATCCTGAAAGGAAAAAAATTGAAATTAAGAATAATAACTTTTTCATTTTGGGGAATTTAAATATTGATAAAAATTGAGTAAAAAATTTAAGAAAAGGATTAAAAGTATTCTAAGCTTTAAGTTTGTTATTATTTACCTGAAGTAAATAATAGGATTGTGACAATTTGTTACGCCAGGCAAAATATCTCAATCTGTCGTGTATTTCTGTCATTATATTTTTTTTGGTAGTTTGTGTAAATCCATCATTTATGAAAAACTTAATATTTTTTTCGTAGATGCTGACGCTTGAATTAAGATGGATAAAACATTTTATATGGTTGATTCCGGTTTTGCAAAACATCAAAATCGCAAATAAAAGATATATCGTATACCAAATAAAAAAAGTTAATTTTACTTCAATGTAGGTAGGTATGATTTTCATTTTTAATATGTTACATATTGGGAATAAAAAAGGTATTTAATGCTATATTCTAAAATTTTGTTGCTTTGAAATAAAACATCGGATAAATCAACCCGAATAAGAGAACAATGTACTTATAAAATTCTATTATTTGTACTTATTTTGTATATATTTATTTACGTAATATATTGATATATAACACATTGTATTAATATAAAGATGTTTGCTGAACAAATTTATAAGCATTTTGAAAAATACGATTAGATTTTTTTAGTATAGTTTTACTCTGAGTGTTAGAGAAGCAATCAGAAATTTACACAGTAATATATGTTAACTTATGCAGCTAAATTAGTGGAGAAACTTTGATGGTTGAAATATAAATTTTATACAACGACTCAATAATAATTATATCACATTCTATCCATATACCATTTTAGTTCTTTTTGAATTTTTCTGGTTTGAAAAATAGATGTTATGATTTTTTGCAACCGCAGAAAGGCTGTTTCACTCTTGACCACATAATCAAAAGCACCATGATGCATGCATCTGATAGCGACATCAATTTTGTCCTGAGATGACAATAAAACTACCGGGATATCTGAATTCCATTCTTTAATCTTATCTAACGTTTCAATTCCGTTCATGGCAGTTTTAACCGTACCATCCAGGTGATAATCGAGAATAATTACATCTGGATTTTGGGATAAACGATTTATACAAAGCTCACCGGTGGCAAAAGTCTCAATATAGAAATCTGCACTTTGCTGAAATTCTATTTCTAAGGATTTTAAAAAAAGTGCATCATCGTCCACCAGAAAAAGTTTTATCCTTTCTTTGGTTACCATTTTTTCATTTACCATATTCATATATTGGCATTTTTTATATTATTCAATTCTCTTTCTAATTCTACACAAGCCTGATTACATACTTCCTCAAGCTTTAAAACCAAGTCATCTATATCATTCGCTTTTTGTTTCGTACTTGCGTAATCCTGCACTTTTTTTGCCATATTTTCAAAATCAATACTCAATCCCACGATTGAAAAGGAAGGAATCATCTTATGAATGGCAGAATACAACGAATTCCAGTCCTGTTCTTCCAAACCCTTTTTCATAGCGAGAATCAACGGAGGCGTTTGCTCAAGATATAAAGAAATCATTTCCATCATGAGCAAAGGGTTGGATTTTGTTCGTTGAGATAAAGAGGTAAGATCTATATATTTTATAAGACCTACCACTTCATTGGTTATCAAACTTGATTCATTCGTATTTATAAGATTAGGTTTTCTGACTAAACTTATAATTTTGTTGAATAGTATTTTTTCATCCACCGGTTTAGCTATATAATCATCCATGCCTACTTCTTTGCATTTAGCCAGATCCACAGTGGTAACATCTGCGGTTAAAGCAATGATAGGAATATTGGAAAGCATTTCATTTCTGATATAATCTGTGGCTTCAAAACCATTCATTTCTGGCATTTGAAGATCCATAAGCACAATGTCAAATGATTTTTCTTTCAGCTTCTCTATGGCAATTAATCCGTTAGAAGCCACTTCGCGCTCAAATCCAAAATCGTCCAATAATGTTTTCATTAATAATTGGTTAAGCCGCATATCTTCAACAACCAATACTTTTATGTTCTTAAACTCTTTATCGACTTCAGGAATGTCTGCATCTATTTCTGCGTTCAATGTAGTTTTCTGAAAATTCAATGTAAAACTGAAAGTAGATCCTTCTCCTACTTTACTTTTTACATTGATGGTGCCACCTTGTGGTTCTACCAACTGTTTGACAATGGCCAAACCCAAACCTGTGCCGCCATATACTCTGGATGTGCCACTCGTCGCTTGTTGAAAGTTTTCAAAAATATTATTAATTTTATTTTCTGGTATTCCTATGCCTGTATCAGATACAGCAAACTCAATTTTTACTTTATCGTCATCCTCTTCAAGCATTCTCAAGCTTACCGTAATTTTTCCTTTTTGCGTAAATTTCACTGCATTACTCACCAGATTCAGGATGACCTGATGTAGTCTGACGGGATCTCCCAACAATGTTTCCGGAATCCTTTTATCGTATTCTTTAATCAATTTCAGATTTTTTTCCTGGATCTTTGTTTCAAATAAGTGTAACATAGCAGAGATAGAAACCCCCATTCTAAAAGGTGTTTGTTCAAACGTCATTTTACCGGCATCAACTTTGGCCAGGTCAAGTATATCATTGATGAGCACAATCAAAGCATCACCACTGATTTTAATGGCATTCAAATATTCCTCTTGTTTTTCTGTCAATTCTGTTTTCAGCAACACTTTGGTAAATCCGATAATTGCATTCATGGGAGTTCGTATCTCGTGGCTCATATTGGATAGAAACTGTTGTTTTGCCTTCACTGCATCTTCTGCAATGCGGGTTGCGCTTTCGGCCTTGGATTTTGCTATTTCAGCTATCTCCGTTGCTAATTCAGCAAAGATCCTTGCTTCAGTTAATTCATTTTCAAATCTTTTCTGCTCAGTAATTATTCTTGCTATCACCATTGCTCCCAAAATTTTGCCGTTTTCATCTTTATAAACGGCTCCATTGAAGAGTGCAGGTGTCAACTTTCCATCTTTAATGATGAGTGGAAAATCTTCTACAAATCCATTAGAAAATACTTCTTTATAACCCTGTCTAGCTTTATCAGGCTCTGTGAAATAGCCAATAAAGTCAGTACCAATTAATTTTTCTCTCGTCTGGTGAGTAATTTTTACAGACGCATTGTTCAGGTCTGTAATTTTTCCATTGTGACTGATTACAAATAATGGATCCCGACACGCTTCAAGTAAACTTCTAGCGTATTGTAAAACCAATTTTATCTGATTGTTATTTGCTTCCAATTTCTTATTAACTATTTCCCTTTTCTCCTTTTCTTCATTCTGAAAATCAAGCTCAAGATCAGCAATAACCAACTCCTCCGCCCGTTTTTCTTTTTCCACATTCTGAAAGACTAGCTCCTTTTGGGCAATATATAATTCGGCTGCCCGTTCCTTTTTTTCATTATTTTGAAAATGAAGTTCATTTTTGGCTACGTCTAATTTTGTCGCTCGCTTTTCTTTCTCATCGTCCTCATATGCTAACTCAATTTTAGCAATACCCAATTCTGTCGCCCGTTTTTCTTTCTCTTTATCCTGAAAAACAAGTTCTTTATTGGCAATAACTAATTCGTTGACTCGTTTTTCCTTTTCTTCAAGCTGATACGCTAGTTCTTTTCTGGCAATGATTAATTCTGTTTCCAGTTTTTCTTTTTCATCTGTTTTAAGGGCCAACTGCACTTTTAGAATGATGATCTCACTTGGTGTGGACTTTAGTATTTTAGCCATTCGCTTTAAATATTAATTAATTTTCACTCTTTGTCAATCTGCAAATCATGTTGATTCCCTACCTCTTCGAGTGGACTTCTTCTTTTATTCTTCAGTAGCATAAAATGAGTAGGCGTAAGCCCTGTCACTTTTTTAAATTGATTGGACAAATGTGCTACGCTGCTATAATTCATTCTATAAGATATCTCTGTCAGATTGAGCTCTTCGTACATCAAAAGTTCTTTTACCCTTTCTATTTTATGGGCTATGATATATTGTTCAATGGTAATACCTTTGATTTCTGAAAACATATTGGACATATAAGTATAATCATGTCCCAACTTTTCACTTAAGTAACCCGAAAAATTAGTAGTCGGAAATTCATCGTTATAGTGAACCATCTCAATGATAACATTTTTTATTTTTTCTATCAATATAGCTTTCTTGTCTTCCATTAATTCGAGTCCTGAAATTCGTAATGCTGTCTCTAAATTCTTGCGCTGATCAGAAGTAATGTCTTCCATGATTTCGACTTCGCCGAGATCTACAACGATAAAATGGAGTCCAAGTCTACGTAATTCATCTTTGACCACCATTTTACAACGAGTACTTACCATGTATTTTATGAATAATTTCACATAAATTATTTTAATTACAAAAAAAATGTAAAGTTCATGTATAATGTGCCTTAATGATTACACAATTAAAAGTATAAGTTACACTATTCCGATTTTTTTGATGATTTTATAAGACTATTTCAATTGAATTTCGGGTATGTTTATGATTTTTTTAGTGAAAAATCTATCTTATAAGGTTCTTTCTATAAAATCATCACCTTGTTTACTATACCAAATGAGGCAATTATTTGGGGGAAAATTTGATAAAATAATGGCTTAAAGCAACAAAATTTAATCATTATCTTAGTTCTTTTTTCTATTTAGTGCATTTTTACAATTCTATATTTGCCTGCATGAGACAAAATTAATATACGCTTAATTGTCATTTTTTTTCTTTTCAGCAGCCTTCTTGGCTTTTTCAGCATCTTTTATTTTTTTCTCAGCAGCGTCTTTTATTTTATCGGCTGCGTCTTTCTTTTTCTTTTCAGCAGCCTTTTCCTTTTTATTAAAATATCCCCTGAGCAAGAAATTACTTTTTGCGGCTTCCATATTTTCATCCAAACCTTTGGAGCTCTTCCTGAGATTTCTGATAGTCTTACTTAAGTTATCTGCAATAGCTTCATCCTGTATCAATCTGCCCAGTGTACCTTGCCCGTTATTGATATTGATCATTATTTCTGCCAGTTCATGCGATATTATTTCTGCATTGTCAGCAGTAATCTGGAGGCTGGCTATGATGGCATCTGTCTCAATGGGTTCCAGAGACAAAAGTTCTTGCCCCTTAGAGATGGCAGCACCATTTGAACTTCCCTGCGAAATGAGAATGATTCGATCGCCAATTATGCCTTCTGACCCAATGCTTACTTTACTGTCCTGCTTTATAAATGGTTTGACGCTTGACTTTATGATCATATCGACTCTAACTGATGAATCATTTATAATACTGATTCTATCCACTGTACCAACATTGATACCTAAAAATCGGATATTATTTCCAACCTGCAAACCACTCACATTATAGAAAGTTGCCGTCAATGTAAAAACAGGATCGAACATATTTTTTTGTTTGCCAATAATAAAAATGGCCGCCAAAAACAGAATAAAACCTATTAGAATAAAAATGCCTAATCTGACTTTGTAATTATTTTTTTGTACGCTCATTGTTCCATTATATTTTTAGATATTTTTTTATTTTTCTATTTAAAAAACGACTGGGCAAACACGTCCCCTGAACTTTTAAAACTCTCAGGTGTACCTTCTTTATATATTTGTCCATCTTTCAGCATGATGATGCGGTCTGCCGTCAATAGTGCACACTTGATATCATGGGTGATAATGATGGAAGATGTTTTAAATTTTTTCTGAACATCATTGATCAGTAAACTTATTTCTTCCGAAGTGACGGGGTCTAGGCCGGTAGTCGGTTCGTCATAGAGCATGATCAATGGATTGGTCACGATGGTGCGTGCAAGACTCACTCTTTTTCGCATTCCTCCTGAAAGTTGTGCGGGCATTTTGTCCAGCTCATCCGTCAAACCTACGTGGTTCAAAGCTTCGAGTACTTTTATATTCATTTGATCTTTTGAAAAAATACCTTTTGATTTACGAAGCGGAAACTCAAGGTTTTCTTTTACCGTCATGGAGTCGTATAAAGCACCACTCTGAAAGAGAAATCCCATTTTCTCTCTTATCTGGCTCAATTCTTTACTTTGTAAATCAGGTACATTTTGCCCCAATATCCGGATGGTGCCACTGTCTGCTTTTAACAGGCCAACCATACATTTTATGAGAACGGATTTTCCGCTTCCGGATTTGCCGAGTATGATCAGGTTTTCTCCATCATAAAGTTCAAGAGAGATATTCTTCAATACTTCCTGATCACCAAATGACTTATTAAGTAGTTTGATTTCAATCACCGCTTTTCTATTTTGGTCCTTAGTTTTCGTATTGATATCCGATATTTCTTGCATAATTTTTTATATAAACATGTCTGTGATTTGAACTGCTATCATATCTACTATAATAATGAGCAATGAAGCCTGCACTACTGATGAATGTGCTGCCTCACCTACGCTGGCTGTTCCTTTTCCGGCGTGATACCCCTTGTAACAACCCACAAAACCTATCACCGCACCAAAGATGAACGTCTTTATGAAAGCCGGAACAAAGTCAATGAACTCAACATGCCTGAATGCCTGAGAAAAGAAAAGTATAAAACTCACGTCCCCCTTTATATTGGCCCCAGCCCAGCTCCCTAATATACCAAGTAAGTCAGCATAAAGCACTAAAATCGGCAACATAAAAGTAGTAGCAAGGATACGGGTGACTACTAGATATCTGATTGGGCTTGTGGATGACAATTCTATTGCATCAATTTGCTCCGTGACTTTCATCGAACTAATTTCCGCCCCGATGCCTGATCCAATCTTTCCTGCACAGATAAGCGCTGTAATCACCGGCCCCATTTCTCTTATAATAGAAACTGCTATCATACCAGGAAGCATGGAAACTGCACCAAAATCAGCCAAAACTGGTCTGGACTGTATGGTTAATACCAAACCCATGATAGTGCCTGTGATCGCTATCAGTGGAAGGGTTTTATATCCTATTTTAAAACACTGATAAAAAAATTCTCTGAGTTCAAAATCTTGATGAAAGGTTTCTTTAAAAATAAGCTGAATAAAAGTAAAAATATCCGCTATTTCTTCAAAAAAAGAGAAGGATTTTGAACGAACTGAATTCATTATTTCCATTTAAACAATATTTCGGTTCTATATTTATTTCATAAAAAATTCAAACTCTTTGCAACAAAAGTGCTCATTTAAAACATATGAATAATGCAACTTTTTAGTAAGAATGAATGTGTTAATTTCTTTTGTATCTAATTTTTTTGTTTTCGCTCAAATATTAAAAATTAAAGATACACTAAACCCATTTCAATTAATGTTTTGCATTTCAACATCTTCCACGTGTGAAACCATTAAATTGATTTCATCACCATCTTTTTTTAATATGTCTCTCTGATTCTGAATAATCATTTGAATATCAAAAGGTAAATCTTCTAAATCTCTGCTAAGGGCAATATTATAGGTTTCCATCGCAATTTCTTCTCCGTAAGCACAAGATTGCAAAATGGCTTTTCTATCCCGATCAGTGATGGCCGTCTTCATTTCCATCCATACCCTAAAAAACTTACCTATCGTAGTGGTTCCTTCAACAGGTGTACCTTCCAATTTATGAATTTCGAAAATCAAGTCAGAGTTAAATATTCGGCTTGTTTCTGCCAACTTATCGAATAATATTTTAAGCTCTTCCTCTGTTGTTTCAAGGGCGGCGGTAGCATATCCTTCGATTCTGTCATTATTGATTTCTACCAGTGAATTGATTGCTGCAATTGTGTTAAGGTAATTCATTTAATATTTGTTTTAATTATAAAAACAAAGATGCACACATCATTGGTATAAATCGTTACACTATGCTGCAATGAATTTATATAATTTACTGAATAATTTCCGGTCGTGTCTAAAAGTCTGAAAAGATACGACTTTGATGCGTCGGTACTTTTTATATGTCCAGCCAAAATTTCTGCTAAAATATCCATCACTTAAAATATCATTGTTTTAATATTTATTTAGGTTAATTGTATTTTTCCAACACTACTACACCTGTTAAACATAATATATAATTTTAAATAATAAAAGAAAAAGTCCCTGTTTAATATCCAGAAAAGGATAACTATGGAAGCGATAAGGAAAGTGATGGAGTTACCTATGATTTTTGTAACCAAAGATGTAAAATTTTCGAAATGGTAATCTATCCGCCAATAGATGTTTTGCATTGTAAAATGTTAAAAAAAGGGTTAACATTGAATAGTTCCAATTTTGATTTTTAACTGGAAATGCAGAAAAATTATATTTTCCATTAGAAAAACTATCGGGCAAATCACATTTTATGGCAGAAGTCACATCGAAACGAGCGTACCCGTTTTTTGTAATTTGTTATCTTTGGTTATGATATAAAAGTACTGACCTGGAAGAAAGTGACTAGTTTTTAATGTAATAACCTTTTCAGAGAAATTAAAGTCTGATACTTTTTGACCATTTGATCGGTAAAGTGTGAGATTAAAATTATCATAATTCCCTGTTACTTCGTTGAGTTGTATGGTAATTTCATTTGAAAATGGGTTCGGAAATATAATCACACTTACCGACGAATGGCTATAATACACCATACGTGTAAAAGAATATACATTGCTACCATCATTGTCGTATTGATTTAGCCTATAATAATTGAATGAATCACATGGGAAATCATCATTAAATGTGTATGAAGCCAAAGAATGACTATTGCCCATTGCGGTAATTTTTCCAATTCCTTTGAATTCCAAACCATCTGATGACTTTTCGACCATAAAGTGAGAACTATTTATCTCAGATGCCGTTTGCCAGCTTAGCATCACTTTATCTGAATTTTTATTCAGCTTTGCCTCAAAAGAAATAAGTTGAACAGGTAGCAATAATTGACATGGTACTACAACATTTGCCACCATATTTATTGCCCCACTTGTCACAAGCACTCTGCCCTCTACAGAAGCATTGCCCAACAAACTGGATGCTCCCTCTATAACTGCTGTACCTTTGAAGGCAGACCCATCCGCTAAAGTTAACATCCCATTGACCTGCCAAAAAATGTTACACGATGCTGCTCCATTTATTAGAGAAATACTGGCCGTACTTGTGGTTGCAAAAGCACCATCAATCTTAATGATAAACAAAGCATTGGGAATATTTTGTGCATCAAAAATAAGTATTCCATCCAATGTAGTAGCCCCTCCGGTGCAATATACACCTGAAGTTAATGTCTGACCGATTCCCATTCCAATTCCTATTGGTGTAGTACATGTTCGGCTTACTAAATCGGCATACAACAATCCGACATCTATCATAACCTGTGCTGAATTTGCATCAGCAACATGTTTTTGGCCTATTAAGATACCAGGTGGAAATCCTACTAACGTTCCAGAGCTTGTTCCGACATCACCAGTAACATTGGCTGCTCTTGTAACATTGAAATCTCCCACGCCTGTAAAAACTGCAAATCCTTCGGCTGACCCTAAATTCGGGTTCTGGGCAAAAATTATTGTAGCCTGAAACCAAATAAAGAATATTAGTAATGTGATTCTGTTAAAGACTTTCATAACTCTTTGTTTTTAATGATTTTTAACTTTATTTACAAAATTAACCATTAAAAACCGATATAACATTACACAATTACTGTAAAAGATTATATGATTTATAGATTAATTTTAAATTGTATTTTGTTTCATTTAATTTTCTCACTTTTTCAAATTACTTATAGTTGGAAATTCTCTCAAAGTGATGAGAAACAACTTTGCAAAAGATAATACTCATGTATATATTCAAAGCAAATTATTCTACCGCTAATAAATTGCAATAATATTGTAATAATAGAGGATAAAAATATCATTTTTAGCATACTTACAAAGACAAAGAGGCAATATTGGCTAGAACCTGATATTGCCTCTTCTTACGCAAAATTTTTACATTTGTTAGCGACCTTAAACTTATTTTTTTAGACATTCTCTTTTGTCGCCTTGCCATTTTCTGCCATATTTAATGCTTCCTTTTTTACGTTTTGAACTTTATTGGCCATATTACTTATAAAGTCATCAAACTTTTCACCCTTTCCATTCAGATATTTATCACTTCTGTGAAAGATTATCTGTCTAGTAGTTGAACCCTTATCTGGAGCAAATAATATACCTAAAATAGCTCCAGCAGAAATTCCTGCCAACAGTCCCAACAATACTTTTCCATCATTCATTATAAACTTTTTATTTGTATTTAAAAATTTTCATCAATTGCAAAAGTGCATTTATACACAATGATAATCATTACAAAATTGCTAGAATTATTTACAATATTCACTCTTAAAACCAACAATACATGAATCTTATAATTTAAATGCATTATTCTGTAACATTGTCTTTTAAAATACCAGCTACCTTACATCATGAAATAAAAATGTATTTATTCAATTAAAATTTAAAAAAATGAATGTTTTTAAAAAGGGTTTTATCCCCATTATTTTATGCTTGATGATGACATCTATGGGTTGCAACTCACTCAATAAAACGCAGAAAGGTGCCGTAATAGGTACTGCAACAGGTACTGCTATGGGAGCGGTAATAGGTAAGGCAACTGGAAACACCGCTTTAGGTGCTATTATTGGTGCTGCGGTAGGAGGTACCACAGGTGCTGTCATTGGAAATAAAATGGACAAACAAGCTGAAGAAATAAAGAACTCCGTTCCAGATGCTCAGGTAATCCGGGTTGGTGAAGGAATAGTAGTAGAATTCAGCAGCAGTATTTTATTCGGATTTGATAAATCAAATTTGTCCAACGAGGCCAAAGCAAATCTAGATAAATTAGTTACCATCTTGAAAGATTATGAAGACACTAATATTGAAGTACAAGGACACACTGACAGCAAAGGGAGTGAAGCTTACAATAAAAATTTGTCCGAACAAAGAGCTTCCGCGGTTTCTCTTTACCTGATGGATAAAGGAATAAAAAATGTAAGGTTAACTATAAATGGTTTTGGTGAACTTTTACCAAAGTATATCAATACTACGGATGAAGGTCGTCTTCTAAATAGGAGGGTTGAGTTTCTTATTACTGCCAATGAAAAGATGAAAGCTGATGCTGAAAAAGCGGCAGGAAAATAATTAAAAATTTCAAAATTAAATAAATTAATACCCATGAAAAAGTTAATATTATTATCGTTTATTTTTATGTTTACATCCTCTTTAATCATGGCGCAGAGCGACGAAAAAGATAAGATGAGCTTTGCAGTTCTCGGTGGTGTCAATTATCAGAATTTAACCGGAAAAGATTTTAATGGTGATAAACTATCCACTACCGGAATCATTGGATTTCATGCAGGAATCAATGCTCAGATCCCAATTGTGAATCAGTTTTATTTTCAGCCAGGGTTACTCTTTTCAACAAAAGGAGCGGAGATAACAGATGATGGTATAACTGGTAAGATAGGACTTTCATATATTGAATTGCCACTGAATTTGGTATATAAAGGCCCTTTGGGCAGTGGCTTTGTTATGATCGGATTCGGTCCTTATGCCGGCTACGGTATCAACGGAAAAGCGACTACAGGTATAGGAAATGTTGAATCTGATGTGGAGTTTAAAAATGTGGTGGACGCTAATGATCCATTGACCACCACGTATTTTAAAGCATTGGATATAGGTGGTAATTTGTTTGCCGGATACGAAATGACTGGAGGTATATTTATACAATTAAATACACAATTTGGTATGATAAATATACATCCTGAAGACAACCGATTTTCAGGAGGAGAAACTTCACGTAAAAATATAGGTTTCGGTTTGTCATTAGGTTACAGGTTTTAATATGCAAGTTCAACGACTCTTTAACTTTTTTTAAACGACAATTTCAAAAGGGGCATTTCTGAATTCAGGAATGTCCCTTTTATTTTTTTACTGTAGCTACGCAAGCATTGTTGCACCTTCTTCAAAGATATTTCTTAATTTCAATCTGCTTTTGCAAGTTGAGTATAAAATTAACAAAAGATATTTTCTTACAATAAACTATTGGATTAGTAAAAAACCAATGCCCCAACCTTTTCTATTTCTTCAAATAACCTTGTTCCATTGAAATCTTTCAAAACGTGAAATTATGACAGATGGATATTTTACAACAAAGATTTTAGTCTTAGTCCAACAGTACATATTATAACTTATTGACGGAATTCTCCCCGACTTTATAACGTATATCATCTAGGATAAAGACATATTCTTTCGATGTATACTTTAATCAGATTTTTTTTTATTTAAAACTTTAATCGTTATCTAACCGAAATTACAATTCATGAACATCAGAAAATACAAAAAGCTTCGTAACTGATATGTCAGTTACAAAGCTTTTTAAAGACCATCAAATAATCAATAAAAATTTATCTCATTTTTTATTGAAAAAAAATATCGACTTTCAGTTGGCCAATGTTAGATGGATATTATTCCAAATACTTTAAGTAGCCAGATCAGAACAAAAATCACAGCAACTACATTGAGTATGCTTTTGATTTTCCTATCCATCGGTATGTAATTATTTACAAGATATAGCAATACTCCGAAAATGACTAACATGATAAAAACGTTGATTAAAGGCATTTGATTGGTTTTAGTAAATTGAATAATATTGATCAATTATTATAATGTTCCGAATTCAATACCACTTACCAAGAAGACCGTTGAAAATTCCTCCGCTGTAATAAAGATCTTAAGTGGCTTAAAAGTAGTCCCTTTATTATAGTTGCTTGAAGTTTTTTTGAAAATATTCCGGCTATTGTTTTCATCTGACCAATATATTAACATCCTAATCTATAAATAAACATATCATCTATATCCAATGGGACATCTGAAAATTTTCAAATTTGGTTAGATTTATTTTTTTCCGTTTTAGTACTTATTTTTTGCTAATCTCAGTTTTAACTTTAGCCGTACCCCACACTGCATCAACTCAACTTGATGTTGATTTGATCTCTTTTAGTACTTTGTAAAGGATGCTAACGCAAACATGATCGATACTTTCAAAATTCCAACCAAGAAATCTTTGACCAGATAATTAATTTCTGCTGAAATCATTTTTTTTGAATTTATTGAATTAAAAGAAATCATAATTGAATTACTTCAAAACCCAAACTATTGGAAAACAAGAAATGAATACCTTTTCCTGTCTGATTTTCCTAAATACGGATGCTCTTAAGAGAACTTAAAATCCCGAATATCTGCAACAACCAAATTACCAATACAATAACCGCTACGGCATTTAGGATATTTTTTATTTTGGTATCCATTGGAATATAGTTGTTTATAAGCCATAATATCACTCCAGCAACAATAAGAACTATGAAAATATTTAATAGTGGCATAATGTGTATTTTATTTTGTTTGTGCAAAGATAAGAACGAAAACTCGAGGTTTAGTTACATAATTTTAACTATGATTTACAGATTTCATAGTAAAATTTATCCAAAATGAAATCCGTTTTACTTTTAAAAGCAACTTGTATTCTCATTCATATAAAAGTTGCCCTTCAGAAATATTTTAGTTTTCAATCCTAAGAAACCTTTATGCTGTTTTGTTTTTTAAGAAAGTAAGCAACAAGCCTCCCGCAAGTAATAATACCCCTAAGTAAGGAGACCATTGGACAAAATGGTTTTTATCACCTTTTATTTCAATAGGGCCTATGTCGACTATTTTTTCTGTGGTAACATAATTAAATCCCGTGTAAACGATCATAATAATTCCTGCTATGATCAAAATCATTCCGAATGTTTTAGTATTCATTTTTTATATTTTAAATGGTTAAAAAGCACATGACTAATAAAATGTAAAAAGACTAATGCATAGAGAATTGTGTATTAACAAAAGCCATTTGCTGGTTATCTGTCATTTTATCCGCCTGCAAGGTTCTCTTTCATTTGATTAATTTCATTTGATTTTTTAAGCTGGTTAAAACTCCAATTAAATGGAAATCTAAAGCGGCTTTACGTATCTTATCTTTCAAGGCACGAGAATTCTAATCATAACAAAATAAATTCTTATCGGCAAAATACGCTCAATTTATACTTAAAGTAAATTTGATTGCAAAAATTCAGGATTTTAATTGACATATATTCAATGAATTAAAATCCAAACTTTTCGCACTTTAATTCCTTTTGACTTTAAGTATTGTCACTTTAATTTTATGATAAGCCTTTCGACCCGTCAACATATTATTGAGGTTTTCGAGTCTGAAACAGTTATCAAAAAAAGATTAAAATTAGCGCTAGAAATTTATATCCAACGCCAACTTTTAAAAGATATTTAATGCTTAAAGCGAGGAAATAATGTTATGCAATTCCTCTTTGGTTTTGCCTAGTTTTATTTCCAGTTTTCCAAGCATCTCATCCTTTTTGCCTTCTGCAAACAAAAGATCATTGTCAGTAAGATTTGCGAATTTTTGCTTTAGTTTTCCTTTTTGTTCGTCCCAGTTTCCTTTTACTACTGTCGTATTCATTATTCAGTGATTTATATCTCCATATGATTGGAGCATTTATAATAAAAATTTACTCCACAAAGATGATGCTTTTGAAATCAAAGTGTGTTATACAATTTTAAAAATGGCTTACATTATTCACTGTCCAACCCATTAAAATGAATACAATTTTACAAACGACTCTTAAAACGTTAATCCAATATCGTTGATTATTACATATTTCGTCTATACTTTCCACCCACTTCATACAAAGCATTGGTGATCTGACCAAGCGTACAATATTTTGCTGTTTCCATCAGTTTGTCAAACAGGTTTTCATTGTTGATAGCTGCTTTTTGTAAGGCTGCAAGTGCACCCGATGATATGTCTTTGTTTCGATGTTGTACGTTTTCTACGGTCTGTATCTGTGCTACTTTTTCTTCTTCTGTGGCACGTATGACTTCAGCCGGTATAATGGTAGGAGAACCTTCTTTAGACAAGAATGTATTGACTCCAACTATAGGAAATTCGCCAGTATGCTTTAAGGTCTCATAATAGAGAGATTCTTCCTGTATCTTACTGCGCTGATACATGGTTTCCATAGCTCCAAGCACACCTCCTCGTTCTGTGATGCTATCAAACTCCGCCAGCACCGCTTCTTCCACCAGATCTGTGAGTTCTTCAATGATGAATGAACCTTGTATAGGATTTTCGTTTTTTGACAAACCAAGTTCTTTGTTTATAATGAGCTGTATGGCCATAGCGCGACGCACGCTTTCTTCTGTAGGTGTAGTGATCGCTTCATCATAAGCATTGGTGTGAAGTGAGTTGCAGTTGTCATAAATGGCGTACAATGCTTGTAATGTCGTCCTGATATCATTGAATGCAATTTCCTGTGCGTGCAGCGAACGTCCGGATGTCTGAATGTGGTATTTAAGCATTTGAGATCTGGCATTTCCACCATATTTGTATCTCATCGCTTTGGCCCATATCCGTCTGGCTACCCGACCGATGACGGCATATTCCGGATCTACTCCATTGCTGAAAAAGAAAGATAAATTGGGTGCAAAATCGTCTATTTGCATCCCCCGACTGAGATAATATTCTACAAAAGTAAAGCCGTTGGAAAGGGTAAAGGCCAACTGAGAAATCGGATTTGCACCTGCCTCTGCAATGTGATACCCTGAGATGGATACTGAATAAAAATTGCGCACTTCATAATCAATAAAATATTGCTGTACGTCTCCCATTAGTCTCAATGAAAACTCCGTACTGAAGATGCATGTATTTTGTGCCTGATCTTCTTTGAGAATATCTGCTTGCACGGTTCCTCTAACAGAATTTAGTGCTTTTGCTTTGAGCTCCTGATATGTGTTTGCAGGTAGTATTTCATCCCCTGTGATGCCGAGCAACAAGATACCCAAACCGTCATTTCCTTTTGGAAGCGCTCCTTTGTATACCGGCCGTTTTATGCCTTTATCTTCATATTTCTCTTTCAGTTTTGCTTCTGTCAATCCTAAAAGATCATGCGTTCTTATATATTTTTCGCATTGCTGATCTATGGCTGCATTCATAAAGAATGCACATATAGTGGCCGCCGGACCATTGATGGTCATAGAAACTGACGTAGATGGATGACAAAGATCAAAACCCGAATACAGGATTTTGGCATCATCCAGGCAACAAATACTAACCCCTGAATTGCCGATTTTTCCATAAATATCCGGTCGGTAATGTGGATCTTCGCCATATAAAGTAACTGAATCGAACGCTGTAGACAATCTTTTTGCAGGAAGTCCTACAGATACATAATGAAATCTTTTATTCGTACGCTCAGGGCCGCCTTCACCGGCAAACATACGCGTAGGATCTTCGCCTTCACGTTTGAACGGAAAAACACCCGCGGTATAAGGAAACTCACCCGGAACATTTTCCTGCAAATTCCAGATCAGAATGTCTCCCCAGTTTTTGTATTTAGGAAGGCTGATTTTAGGAATTCTGAGATGCGACAGCGAAGTCGTATAAGGGATAATCTTTATCTCTTTATCCCTGACTTTATAGATATACTCATCACCGGCATAATTTTGCTTTTTTGATTCCCATGATTCGATGATTCGTTTATTTTCACCACTGAGGTCATCATACACTTTTTTATATTCCTGAAGTAAGACAGATTTTACCTGCTCATCTGTGATAATACCTACTGTATTCAGAATGCTGAAAGCTTTGGTGGCAATATCGGATTGTGCGCAAGCTTTCTGATCATAATGACGATTATTTTCTGATATTTCTGAAAGATATCTTACTCTGGACGGTGGGATGATATATAATTTTTCGCTATCGCCGGTTGGTAAATCGATTTGAGTTCTTAGATCAGTTCCTGCTTTTTGGTCTATAATGGCTATAAGTTTTTTATACAGTTTATTGGTTCCGGGATCATTGAACTGAGAAGCTATGGTTCCGTAAACCGGTATAGTTTCTACATCTATATTCCAAAGGTTATGATTGCGCTGATATTGTTTTTTCACATCCCGTAATGCATCCAACGCTCCTTTTTTGTCAAACTTATTGATGGCAATAATATCTGCAAAGTCAAGCATATCTATCTTTTCGAGTTGACTCGCTGCACCATATTCCGGCGTCATGATATACATAGATACATCAGAATGATCCACGATTTCAGTGTCTGACTGACCAATGCCCGATGTCTCCAGGATGATGAGATCAAATCCTGAAGCTTTAAGGACATTGACTGCTCCCTGGACGTATTTGGAGAGTGCCAGATTAGATTGACGTGTCGCCAGCGAACGCATATACACTCGGTCATTGTTGATGGCGTTCATTCGGATGCGGTCACCCAACAGTGCTCCACCCGTTTTTCGTTTAGATGGATCTACAGATACTATGGCGATATTTTTATCTTTGAAATCAAGCAAAAACCTTCTGACCAGTTCGTCCACCATGCTGGATTTGCCGGATCCACCTGTACCTGTTATACCCAATACAGGAATCTTTTTTGAAGTCGGAGCTATTTCTTTGAGCATTTCCTGATGACTCTCCGGAAAATTCTCCAACGCGGATATCACCCTGGCAATGTGGTGTGGATTTTGATGATTAAGTGCATCCACTTCCCCATGTATGTGGTCACCTATCGGAAAATCACATTGTCTGAGTAAATCATTGATCATACCCTGCAAACCCATATGCCTGCCATCATCGGGGGAATAGATCCTTGAAATACCATAGTCATGCAGATCTTGGATCTCAGCAGGTAGGATTGTGCCACCGCCACCGCCAAAAATTTTTATATGGCCACATCCTCTTTCCTTCAGGAGATCATAAATGTACTTAAAAAATTCATTGTGTCCACCCTGATAAGAAGTAATGGCTATCCCCTGAACATCCTCCTGTATAGCTGTATCCACAATTTCCAGTGCTGACCGGTTGTGTCCGAGATGAATAATTTCTGCGCCTGATCGCTGCATGATACGCCGCATAATATTTATAGCAGCATCGTGTCCGTCAAAAAGAGACGCTGCTGTGACAATCCTGATTTTATTGGTTGGCTGATATATTTGTTCTTCAATCATCATTGGTTTGGTTTTGGTCGGTCAGAGTAATACTAAAAGTGGATGCAAAGTTAAACAAATTTAAGTAGGATTGAAAATGACAAAAGCATCAAACCGTTTATTGAAAATGAAAGTGATTTAAAATCAATTTGAATCATACTATATTTGCTATACGCTGTTTTGAAAATATAAAATATCTTCAAAATTTGGATTCAATCAGAATGATACACCGGAAACCAAGCCCATATATTGGGCTATTTCTACATGTGACTTCAGCAAAATACCCACATATGGTCTTACCTTCCAATGATCGGGAAATGGATATACATTGATATTGAGTTTGATATAATACGGTGTAGTCTTTTCTCTCAGCTCCGGATACGGTAAATAAAAACCTGTTTGAGCTCTGAAAACAACTCTTCCGAAAACAAGATCTCCAGCCAAATATGAAGCTATTTTAGTCGCTTTCTGTTTCGCCTCTTCTGCAGGTATGAAATCCTGATAATAAAATTGATATACACTTTGATTATACTCATATTCAAGTCCTAATATCAATTTAATAAACGGTGAAAAGGCATAAGAAACACCAGAGTTAATAAAAAAAGTACTATATTTTGAACCGCCTGTAAAACTATATTCAGAAATACCCCATCCGCCCAAAAAATCTCCTCCCCACCTACGTTTCATTGTAGTGCTATCTTTTACAAAATCCTCAGCACTATTTTCCTTTTTTTCACATAGTTTTTGAATGATTCCAAATGTCAGCCCTGTCGTATTAATACCTGCATTAGGTGATGCCGTTCTGGCATTTGAAAAGTGTGTAAAATGTGCCCCGACAGTAATATGGCAATCTTTGTAAACTTGTCTTTCCATAGCTACAGCAAATTGAGTAATATTATTCCAATGTGATCCTATTGCATTATTGAGAGGATTACTGATTTTATCATATTTCTTATTTAAGTAGGCTGCACCAAAACCAATCTGAAAGTCAAAATATACCTTATTTATCTTCAACAGTTCAAACTTTATGGAAGGAATAATTCCCATTGCTTTACCCAATATTGAATCATTGCCAAAATGCATATATAGCAGATTCATTTTTATTGAAGGCCGATTCCAATACCTATGCCAGGGTTTAGACCCGTTCGGTTTGTAGTTCAAGCTTGATTGCCACAAAAAAGAATGAGGTGGTGAATCAAATGTGCTTTTTTTGGAGTGTTTGATAAATTTTGTCGGCCCATACAATATACTGACTGAATAGGATTGACCCTGTACTGAACAACAAAACAACCATACAATTATCAGTCCTAAACAATACCTTGTATGACCCATTCATTGATAAGTTTTTCCGATTTTTTAAGGTCGTCATGCATCAGTCTGTCTTCCTCAAGAAATTCAATTTTTTGCCGTAATGCTGCAAATATTTCTTCTAGGGCTTCTGAAGATTTTACCGGTCTTCTGAACTCCAGTGCTTGCCCTGCTGTCATAAGTTCTATGGCAAGTAATGATTTTAGATTCTGAAGTACCCTATATGCCTTAGTCGCTGCATTGGCCGCCATGGAAACATGATCTTCCTGACCTTTGCTTGATACTATGGAGTCTACTGAAGCTGGCGTACAATATTGCTTATTCTGACTTACAATGGATGCCGCTGTATATTGTACGATCATAAAACCCGAATCCAGCCCGGGATATTTGGTCAGAAATGCAGGAAGTCCTCTGTCTCCGTTGATGAGCTGATACACTCTTCGCTCTGATATACTGCCCAACTCTGCCATAGCGATTGCCAAATAATCCAATACCAACGCCAGAGGTTGTGCGTGAAAATTACCTCCTGAAAGTATCTTATCTTCTTCGTGAAAAACATTGGGGTTATCTGTAACGGAATTAATTTCTGTATTGACTACTTCTTCAGCATGAACTATAGCCTGATAACTTGCTCCATGCACTTGTGGTACACATCTGAAAGAATATGGATCCTGAATGCTTAGTTTTTGCAGGTTTCTTATCTCACTATCTGATAAATAGCCATATATTTCCTTTGCCGTTATCAACTGACCTTTGTGAGCTCTGATTTCATGCAGTAGTCGATCAAATGGTGAAATATCACAAACAAAAGCATCCATTGATAAAGCTGAAATCTTATTGGCCAAATGAAAAATACTTTTTGCTTCAGCAACAATTACCGATGCATATGCCAGAGAAAACTGAGTACCATTAAGCAAAGCAAGTCCTTCTTTGGATTTCAGTATAAGGGGCAATATTTTTTTATGAGCCAATGCTGATTCACTTTCTGTTATTTTTTCATTAACATATACTTTTCCCACCCCAAGTAGCGGCAAGCTCAAATGCGCCAGCGGAGCGAGGTCTCCAGATGCTCCCAGTGACCCCATCTGATAAATCACGGGAATAATATCGGCGTTATATAATTCTATCAGTTTTTCGACCAACTCGGGCCTCACTCCTGAGTAACCGTGGGATAAATTTATTATCTTTAGCAATAGAATAAGTCTGCAAATATATTCAGGTACAAGTTCTCCCATACCGCACGCATGAGAAAGTACCAGGTTTTCTTGTAATTTTTCGAGGTTTGCGTCAGAAATTTTAACATTACACAAGGAACCAAAGCCCGTATTAATTCCATAAATCACCGATCCCGTATCATCAATTTTTGACTCAAGATATTGCCTGTTAGCTTGAATAAGGATTCTGTTGTCTTTGCTCAGCAAAAGTTTTCGACCACTCTTTAAAAGCAAATAAAGTTCATTAATATTGAGACCTGAACCGTCGATAATAAAATCCATATATGTACTAAGCTTTAATAATCCAGGATGCAAAGTTAATAAAATAAACTCCAATAATGCATATCTGCCTTATGATGATAAATAGACCATCAAGCCAGTGAAAGAAGCCATCACAGAGCTATTAGAGTCAGCGAGAGTTTGAAAAATAAAATAAAAAATCAATATTACACCATAGTATAAATATAAATAAAACCGAATGACTATACCAAACTTAAATAATCCGTCGTTAAACTATAGTTAAAAAAACATGATACAGTGTGGTTAAAATTAATATATGTTATTGATAATCAAAAGTATATAATCTTATAACATAAAATTAACAAAGCCGTGTTAGTAACTTTTAAATCGAACAGCTTGTCTTATGTGTATAATAGATTGCAAGAAAATTGTAATTTTGGCAAATTTTTTTTTAACCATAATAATTCAATAAAAATGAATGCAAAAAGAATCATCCTTGGGTTTTCTTTAGTTTTGGGCTTACTGGTAAGCATTGAGGCACAAAAAATAGCCATTGTAGATATAAATGAAGTTCTTTCTTCTTTACCGGAATATCAAAATGCTCAAACGGAATTGGACAGAATCGCTGCAGAATGGAGACAGGAAATCGCTCAGGAGTTTGATAAGGTAAAAAGTATGTACAACAAATTTCAGGCGGAACAAGTCTTGCTGAGTGCAGGTGACAAAACTAAAAAAGAAGATGAAATAGTAAAAAAAGAATCCGAAGTGAGAGAGCTCCAGAAAACTAAATTCGGTCCCGATGGCGCACTTTTCAAAAAGAGACAGGAAATGGTTTCCCCGATTCAGGACAAAGTATTTGGAGCAATAGAGTCCTATGCAGCAGACAGAGGTTTTGACATTATTTTTGACAAAGGGGGCGCTACGGGCCTGCTGTTTACGAATCCTGAATATGATAAAACAGCCGATTTAAAGAAAAGATTAAATATCAAATAATTCATAAAACAAACCATGATCAACTTTAATAAAATGAACAGATTATTTTCCCTTATTTTAGTACTATTTTCAGTAATTTTCAGCGCCACAGGTCAAAAATTCGGATTTATTAACTCACAGGAAATCCTGACTTCTTTGCCGGAAGTGAAACAAGCCAACTCAGACATCGAAGTCATGAAAACTATGTTTCAGAAAAAGGGAGAAGATATGGTAAAAGATCTGCAGACAAAATACCAGGATTTGCAAAAAAAACAAACTAGTGGTGAATTGGCTCCTATTGAAATCGAAAAACAAGCAGCATTACTAAAACTGGAAGAAGCAAAATTGGGTGAATTTGAAAAAACCAGTCAACAAAAAATATTTGAAAAAAGTGAAGAATTACTTAAACCTATTCAGGAAAAAGTAAACAAAGCCATTAAGGATGTAGCTGCTGAAAGTGGATTTTTATATATTTTTGATGCCGGAATGGGTGTCATTCTTTATTCTGATCCATCAACTGATGCGACCAAACTTGTCAAGGTTAAGTTAGGTGTTGCTCAATAGCTTCCATTTACACATATGAGTCCCTGTCATCTGATTCGGATTTTTGAAAATGGCGTTAAAAGTCTTCACATTTTTAGCGCCATTTATCATATTTTATCACCAAATAAGTCTATTGAAATTGAGTTACTCCAATCTTAAAGATAAAGCTCCTATTGGAATATTTGATAGTGGTTATGGAGGACTCACTGTTTTTAAGGAAATAAAAAAACAACTCCCTCAATACGATTATTTATATATGGGTGACAATGCACGTGCTCCTTATGGTACAAGGAGTTTTGACACGGTGTATAAATATACCCTGCAATGTGTCCGATGGCTTTTTGAAAAAGGATGTCCATTAGTGATTTTGGCCTGCAATACTGCATCTGCCAAGGCCCTTAGAAATATTCAGCAGTTAAATCTTCAATATATTACCCATCCGGATCACCGCGTATTGGGAGTCATACGTCCCACGTCTGAAACCATAGGAAAGTTTACAATTACCAATCATATTGGCTTGCTTGCCACAAGTGGTACCGTTGCATCTGAATCTTATCAAATAGAAATAAAAAAGTTTTGGCCTTTGGCAAAACTCTATCAACAAGCCTGCCCAATGTGGGTACCACTTATTGAGAATAACGAATATAATTCAGCTGGCGCCAGATATTTTTTTAAAAAGGATGTAGACACCTTATTTCGCCAATCTGCGGATATTGACACGATATTACTGGGATGTACCCATTATCCGGTATTAACTGACATTTTGAAGGAACTTATACCTAAGTCTGTCCAACTTATCAGCCAAGATACGATTATAGCGGAGAGTCTGAAGGACTATCTGAAGAGGCATGATGATATGGATGCAAAAATTTCAAAAGATGGTGCTGTCCACTTTTATACCACAGGCAATGAATCAGATTTTAATGTTCATGCCCCACTGTTTTTTGGCGAAACTGTGGTCAGTGAACACATCGAGCTGGAATGATATATAAAAATACAAACAGAGCGACTTCTAGATAGAATTGTGTTGTCATATCTTCTCTACAATTTTATATGTAGTATCTGTATCCCCCATGGTATAAAAGTGGAGACATGGTACACCGGCTGCTTTCAGTTCTTTGCATTGGCCTATACACCATTCTATGCCTAATTCTTTTACGTTTTTGTCTTCGGTCTTAATCAGCTCTTTGACTAGCTCATCTGGAAAGTTGATAAAAAATTTCCTTGGTATGGAAGTCAACTGATATTTTTTAGTAATTGGTTTTAATCCAGGAACAATCGGAACCGTAATACCGGCTTGCTCACAGGCATCTCTGAATCTGAAAAAATTTGTATTGTCAAAAAACATCTGTGTTACAATATAACTGGCACCGGCATCAATCTTTTGTTTGAGATACTCTATATCACTGGCATAATTGGGCGCTTCAAAATGCTTCTCAGGATACCCTGCCACGCCAATACAAAATTTGGTTGGGGTAGCTTTTTCTATATTGGTGTCAAGATAAACCCCATGGTTCATATCGTTTATCTGTTTTACCAGATCAACAGCGTATTTATGTCCATCAGGTTCAGGGATAAATTTATCTTCAAACTGCCTTGCATCTCCCCTAAGCGCTAAAACATTATCTATGCCCAAAAAATTAAGGTCTATCAGCGCATTTTCGGTTTCTTCAATACTAAACCCACCGCATATCAGGTGAGGAATGGCATCGATTCCATAACGATGCATGATGGATGCACAAATTCCTACAGTGCCGGGACGTTTTCTGATGGCCGATTTTTCATAATAACCACTGGGGCGTTTATTATAGACAAACTCTTCCCTGTGATAGGTGACATCAATAAACGGAGGCTTAAACTCCATCAAAGGGTCAAGCGTATTGAATATATCGGACATACTTCCGCCCTTAAGAGGTGGCAACACTTCAAATGATACAAGGGTATTACCTTGAGATTTTTCAAAATAATCGGTGATTTTCATTAACGCTTCAGATTCTTATTGGTCGCAAAGGTAACTAATCGGATAAAGATTTCTACAAATATTTTATTTGTTCAATCAACCCTTCTTGTCTTTTTTCTTAAAGTCTCCCCGACGCCACGCATCAATAAATTTTTTCCAGGCCAGAGGATTAAAAATGTTTTGCGGCTTGATCTGACCTGTATAGACATAGTCCGTTGCTTGTTGTTTTATAACCAAACTTGAGGTTTCTCTTCCGTCTACAGGCACAGAATATCTGATTTCCTTCATTTTTTCTTCTGCCAGATTGGCCTGTGCGTTTTCCCTAAGTTCATTGGAAATATCAATAGCCAGAAATTCCTGTTTAAAATGCTCCTTACTTGGCCAAGGCATAATGATCGCCTCCGGTAGAAGTATATTATCTTCCGTCATGATCTGTATCCATTTATATTGGGTTGATTTGAGGGTGTCAGGAATCTTAATTTCAACCGTTTTGTAGCCAATTCTGGAAAAAACAATGGTTTCTCCCGGTAGAGCTACGAATGAAAAAAATCCATCAAAATCTGCAGCCGCTCCTCTGCTGGTACCCATTACCGCCACATTGGTATATGGAAGTGGTGCGGGATTTCCATTTTCATCTTCATAAAACACCATTCCTGAAAACTCAACAACCTTTACGGGTTCGTCGTTTTTCTGTGCCATCAATCCTCCCCAACCAGCTATAGTTACAATAATTACAAGCAATAATCTCAATACCATACTTTATGAATTTTATATTCCGACCTAAAAAAAATATTAGTTTTATAATCGGAAACGAACAAATCTGCGTAAAAATAATCGTAATTGCTTATTTAACTTCGATTTAACACACAAATTTATCAGATAATCTCAGTCTTGACCTATTTATCTCAGAAAACCAGAAATCCAAGTGCATTTTCAATCACCTGATCCATTTTTGTTACATAAGTAAAATGGATACCTTTGATATAATCTGATGGTATTTGTTCTACGTGTCTTCGGTTGTCTTCACAAAGCATAATTTCGGTTATACCTGATCTTCGCGCAGCGAGTACTTTTTCTTTTATCCCTCCCACAGGCAATACTTTTCCACGAAGCGTTATTTCACCGGTCATGGCTAGATATGGTTTCACCGGTTTGCTTTTAAGCGCTGATGTGATAGCAGTGAGCATGGTGATGCCAGCGCTAGGACCATCTTTTGGAATCGCTCCCTCAGGTACATGCACATGTATGTCGGTGTGGTCAAATGCCTCAGGATCAATACCCAGCGATAAACTGTGCGCTTTTATATAACTTAACGCTGTGGAAGCTGACTCTTTCATGACATCACCCAGATTTCCTGTTAATGTTAGCTTTCCTTTACCTTTGCTCGTACTGGCTTCAATAAATAATATATCTCCTCCCATTCTTGTCCATGCAAGTCCGACAGCAACACCCGGAAGATCTACTTTAGTATATTCTTCGTTATCATATTTAACAGGTCCAAGGGCGTCAGCAATATCTTTTTGAGTAAGCTTGGTCTGATAGGACTCATTCATCGCTACTTTTTTGGCTACACTCCGCATTACTCCTGCCAATGTTCTGTCCAATGATCTGACTCCTGACTCTCTGGTGTATTTTTGTGTAATAAATTGCAGCATTTGTAAAGTAAGATTGACATCTTTATCCTTCAGACCATGTTCTGCTACCTGCTTAGGTACAAGATGTCTTTTAGAAATTTCGATTTTTTCTTCGAGAGAATAACCGCTTATGTCAATAATTTCCATTCTGTCCAGTAAAGCCGGTTGAATAGTGGATAAGGAATTTGCCGTAGCGATAAACATTACTTTGGATAAATCGTAGTCAATATCCAGATAGTTGTCATGAAATGTCGAGTTTTGCTCCGGGTCCAACACTTCAAGCAATGCCGATGACGGATCTCCTCTGAAGTCTTTTCCCAGCTTATCTATTTCATCCAGAATAAAAACAGGATTGGATGTTTTTGCTTTCTTGATGGATTGTAGAATCCTACCCGGCATAGCACCAATATACGTTTTACGATGTCCGCGTATTTCACTTTCATCATGCAGGCCACCAAGCGACATTCGGATAAACTTTCTTCCAAGCGCAGTGGCAATCGACTTTCCAAGACTGGTTTTACCAACACCCGGAGGGCCTACCAAACATAATATCGGCGCCTTCATGTCCCCTTTAAGTTTTAATACTGCCAGGTGTTCTATGATACGATTTTTCACGTCATCAAGTCCGAAATGATCTTTATCCAATACACTTCTTACTTTCTTAAGATTAAAATTATCCTTGGTGACATCATTCCATGGAAGATCAAGCATCAACTCCAGATAATTTAAAATAACGGAATACTCTGCTATCTGTGGATTTATCCGACGCGCTTTTATAATTTCTCTTTCAAATGATACTTTGGCCTCCTGCGGCCATTTTTTTGCATCCGCCAACTTCTGAAGCCTATTGAGTTCATCTTCCTGCGGATTTCCTCCCAATTCTTCCTGAATGGTTTTCAATTGCTGGTTAAGGAAATATTCTTTTTGCTGCTTTTCGAGATCACCTCTAACTTTTGATTCTATCTGGTCTTTGATTTGCAGCAATTGAAGCTCACCGTTCATAACATTCATCACGAGATGAGCTTTGGCCATATAGTCACTTGTCTCAAGTATTTCCTGCTTTTTAGCCACCCCAAGATTCATATTGGATGCTATAAAATTTAGCAAAAAACCATTGTTCTTTATATTCTGAAGCATCATGTTTGCCTCAGATGGAATATTGGGTGAAAGCTCTACAATTTTTTTTGAAAAATCCCTTACCGTAGACATGATCGCATTAAACTCAATATCCTTAGCAGGAATTTTATCTTCGAGAATATTTACGGTTGCTTCCAGCATTTTTTCATTTTCAACAAAATTGCCAGCCACAAACCGTTTTCTTCCCTGTAAAATGGCGGTGGTGCTTCCATCCGGCATTTTCAGTATTTTCATGATCCTTGCTACCGTTCCTACTGTATGCAGGCCTTCCGGAGAGGGATCCTCACTTTCCATATCCTTTTGGGTAAGTACACCCAGAAATTTATCTCCCTTGTCTGCCTTTTGCAGCGCTTTGATGGATTTATCCCGACCTACTGTGATAGGAATAACCACTCCCGGAAATAACACTGTATTTTTTAAAGCAAGAATAGGCATGACATCCTTGTACGTGTCATCAAATTTCAATTCATCATCTCCTATTGAAAAAACAGGTATTACTTCACCTTCTTCCTTCAAATCATCCATTGCATATATATTTCTGTCAAACATTTTTTTCTAATTTATTAATGAGCACAGTCCAAAGTCAGGACTGCAAAATTCAGGTACTTTAATATGTCAATATATATACCAAACATAAAACCGATCTGAATTGGTTACAATTTGGCAGGTGGACGGATGGAATTAGACAAAGTGGCAGATATGCCTTCATTATGTTGAACTACAATATGCGGATTTTGATATTTTTAAACCAAACCCCACCACCATGGTCCTGCAAACAAATGTACCCTTTTTTTGCTAAGCCATAACCCGGTGTATCCTTCCATTTTCCGCTAGCTTTACGTTTTTCCCAGTCAGGTGTCCATGCTTCAAAATCCACTACTTTTACATTGTTAAGCCAGTATTCCCGATGGGCTCCATTGACTACTATTTTAGAGGTATTGTATTGGCCTACCGGATTGGTGGGTCTTGACGTGGCAAGGTACATCGCATAATCGGAGGCTGTTTTTTGCCATTCTTCCAATTTTTCAGGAAAACCTTCATCATCAATCAATTGGTACTCTGGACCACTGAGATACGCTGCCTCAAATTCCTCTGTGACATGATACATGATGCCGCTATTGCCTTCAGATGATATTTTCCAATCGACACTCAGCTCATAATTTTCAAACTGATCATTGGTGATAATATCAGCCCTAAGATCGCTTTTGTCTGTTACGCTACCTTTGCAATACAATTCTCCATTTTTTACGTCCCAGGCATCAGCTGCTTTGTTTTGATACATGCGCCATCCACTAAGTGATTTGCCATCAAAGAGAAGCTTCCAACCTTCCGCCTTTTCCATCTTTGATAAAGTATTGTCCTTATCCGTACCTGTATCGCTTAAATTTTTTTGAATTTTACAAGCATTTACAAATAAAAATGCCGTTAAAACTAAAGTGTATTTTGTTGTCATATTCCACATAATTACATTGTCACCTTGAGATTTACAGGATCCCACTTCACCGCTTTATCCGTATAATAGCTATCATTACAAAGCAATGCCGGAGCTGCAGCCCTATATCCAAACAACGCATCTTCTACCACTGAAGTTTTGTTTCTGATGGCCGTAAAAAAATTAGTAAAATGATCGTAATGCGCACCCTTATATCCTTCTTCAGCTGTATAAACAGTGGTGTCTGGTGGAAGAATCAGCTTTCGGGGACTTTCCACCTTTTCCCTATTGAGCTTGGTTGCCATCAATGGATCATCATTGGCGGCGTAAGCTTTATTGCGTATCAGCGTGACTTTGTCCCACTCTACATTCATACTGCCTTCACTTCCTACTAGCCGCAAGTAGGTGCTATCCGCTGTGCCGTCAATAAAATTTACCCGAAGAGAAAGATTAAAAGCGGGATGTTCTGGTGTCTCAGCATAATCAAACATGCCCATCAGGACATCCGGAACTTCGCGTCCATCTTTCCAGTATCTCAATCCACCCATAGCCATGATTTTCTGCGGTCCCTTTGAGTTGGTGATAAAATGCAGGCTCGAAAACAGATGTACAAACAAATCACCTGAAACGCCCGTTCCATAATCTTTATAACATCTCCACCTGAAAAATCGTTTGGCATCAAATGGTCTGTCTGGATACTGATGTAAAAACATCTTCCAGTCTACCGTTTTTTCTGATGCATCCGCAGGAATGGTGTATTGCCAAGCTCCTTCCGGTGAATTTCGAGCCCAAAATCCTTCTGCATAATTGAGTTGACCAATGGCTCCGGCTGCTAGTAGTTCTCTGGCTTTTTCATTACCGAGTGAACTCAATCCCTGGCTTCCCACCTGAAAGACAACTTTGTTTCGGTTTTGCGCTTCAACGACTGCACTCCCTTCGGACACGTCATGGGTCATCGGTTTTTCGCAATACACTGCTTTACCGGCATTCATGGCAGCGACAGATATATCTTTGTGCCAGTGGTCCGGAGTAGCGACGATGACTGCGTCGATATCTTTACGAAGGAGCAATTCGCGATAATCTCTGGTCGTAAATATATCTTTGCCGTATTTATTTTTTGATGCATCCAATCTCCCATCATACAGATCGCAGGCTGCAATCAATTTCACCCCCGGAGTAGTGATGGCTGTATTGGCATCAGCAAAACCCATTCCTCCTGCACCTATGAGTGCGATTTGGATGTTGTCATTTGGGCTAAATGGACGATTCCTATGCAGCCATTCCTGCTGTGTGCGATTACACTCAGCCTTTAAGATTTCCGGGACTACCATTGCACCTAAAACACCGGCAGATACTTTTTGGATGAAGTTTCTTCGGGATGGATATTTACTCATTTTTTAATTTGATATTGGTCAGGAAAATAATATGGAGTAAATATAGGAAAAGTCGGAAATATGTACAGATTATTTTTTCAAAGTAAAAAATCTGTCCAGTTTTCGATATTAACCACTTTAAGAGTAGCTTTGGGATAATCCTGTACCTAGGATGGTGGAATTCCCGTGATTTTGTTGTTTGCTTTCAAATTCAAAAGCAGATAATTTTCCGTTTTCTTCTGCTACAATCTCTATTTCTGCACCATTATATGTCCGCCAAAAATATGAACTTACCAATTTTTTGTCATAGACATTTTTTTTCAATCGTTCATTGATCACAAAATTTTCAATTGAGTTATGGTTCTATTATTCCGGCAATAAAAAAGTAGCATTTATAGAACTATAATATTTAGTACGAATTCTTAAGGTTTATATTAATATTTAATACGAATAATTAAGGTTTGTATTTTATTTTAGTCGTATATAAATAATTTAGAAAGGCAATAGGAATGACTTTTTTGCGGTTTTGTGCTTTGACAACAGCTGCTTATGTGTCTTTATATTAGTTATCCGGTGTAGCTATGATGACGGTATCAATACTTTTAAGTAACTGTAATACACGATAATTTCCAGCGGATAATGGTTTAGATAAAGTGCTTACGGGAATAAAACTTACTCATTATATACAATTTTGTGTTCTGATAAAAAACCGAATAAATATCAATAAGTTTTGGAAGACTTAAACATTTTGACTGATATTGTAAAAATAAAAGGGAGATACATTGCTGTATCGCCCTTTTTACGAAAGATTTTTTTCAAAGCAAGCCGGATTACCTTATCAGTACTACTTTTTTACTGAAAATCTGATTTTCGACTATCCCTTTTATAACATAGATACCGGAAGGCAAACTGCTTACATCCAGTTTGTTGTCAGATATAGGGAAAATGAATTCCTGGCCTGTTGAGTTTATCACTGTTAATGTTTCAGGTAATTTGCCATTATAATCCAAGGTGACAATTCCACTAGAAGGGTTCGGGAATAATTGTACACTTTTACTTATTTTCACTTCATCGGTAGGAACTGTGATCGATCCGTTAGACACTACTATGTTTAATTCTACTTTATCTTTGTTTTCAAAGTATTTTGCCACCGGATCATCTGTAATACTTATACTAGCAGTACCATTGGAATTGGCCTTAAAGCTTAACGTAAATAGCTTTGCATTATCTGGAAGTGTAATGGGTGTCGGGGAGTCCCAAATGAAGCCCAGCTTGCCTGCTGATGTCAAAGTGGCATTAAAATTATCATTCGTTATACTCAATGTCGAGTTCATATTTTTTAATGCTGTAAAGGTGGATACATTTGTATTCCAATTGATAGAAAATTGTCCATTTGTAATATCCTTAAATTGCTTTACTGTAATATCTATATCAAAATTCTGATTGGCTGTGACATTTGCTGAACCTATGATCAGGTTTATATCGGTGGCATTCCTATTTTCGACACGATCTGACAAATTCGATGGATTGTTGCTTAAGTTGACATCTCCGGTTTTTATGCCAATGAAATGCTGATCTGAAACATTTGCACTAAGATTTGAAATGCTGATTGAATTCGGAATAGTTGCGGCAAATGGATTTGTAGGACTTGGAAATACATGAGACTTAGGCACAAAAGACCAGGATTCTGTAGTGGAAAATTGTGTGATCAATGCGAGTATTAATCGTCGTATTTCAGTTACATCCCCGGTGTTGACGGCATTGCTTTTTGATGCATCTGCCGCAATGATTTTGTATGGACTATTCAGTTTTTCCAACGCAAGAATATGTCTTCTTATGGCTGTCACATCACCAGTATTTACACCATTGACATGATTAGTATTTTTTGATGGCTTAATGGTATAGCTGAGATTGCCATCCAGATTTTCAAAACAATATTCACCATTGGCATTGGTGGTGGTAGTTGCGGTTTTACCACCCGAGAGTGTTACAATTACATTTGGCACAGCAACATTATCTTCTCTGGTTATCGTACCACAAACTTTATAGTTACTTGCACTTGAGCAGAAACTTCCTTTAATTACCGATGGTTTGACGGTTTGTTGATTTTGTTCAGCACTTATTGGTGTAGGGGACTCAGAAATATTGATATCAGAGCTCCCTGTAAACTGAGTTTTGATCTTGACTTTGATAAATATGACAATAGTGTTATCGACCAAATCAACAGGTGTTGTGTTGTCCCATATAACTGTAGCAGAAGAAGTTGAAATTATTCCATAATTCAAGTCCCCGGCAATACTTCCTTTATCTACACTGACTATTTCTCCTTTCGTATTCTCAGAAATATTTACAGAAAACTGGAAGGATGAAATTTTGGAAAAACCTTTTACTTTAACAGGAATGGAGATAGTTTGGCCTACTGAGCCGCACACATTGTCGTCAATATCGAAAATTATATTATTCGTATTGCCTCCAGGCGTAAACGTCCT
>JBBRVQ010000045.1:0-33312 GCA_038246735.1 Chitinophagales bacterium | reverse complement strand
GTACAAAGATAAATATGGCAATCTGTCGCAAATATGCGAACATGATATTGTTTTCAGTCCTATTTCGATCTTTGACCTTGAATGCCCACTTAATTATGATGGCACTCCAGGAAATTTTAATCACTTATCATGTTTTGGTACATTTATCAATGAATTTGATTTAACCGAAGAATGGGATTTTAATGATAATGGTTATCCTGATGTTGCCGAAACCGGTGCTCCATATATAGATGGTGTGAACAGTGGTTTAGGGATTTTAGGTAACAACTCAATATGTAAAATCAACACTACATTTTCTGATACCAGAATAGACATCTGTCCTCAAAGCTTTAAAGTGCTAAGAATATGGACTATCCTTGACTGGTGTACAGGTCAAATCAGAACTTGTAATCAAATAATAAAAGTAATAGATGATGAAGGCCCGGTTTTATCAGAAAAACCAAAAGTGCCTTCTCCATTCTGTAATACTGGTGCGGGTGATGTACTAAATGCTGACCCATATAGCTGTACAGCAACTTGGATTGTTGATTTCTCAAAAATTGTTATAAAAATAACAGATTGCGATCCAAATCCTAAACCAACTTTTTATGTTAAATTTAAAAAATCTCCCAACTCTAATGACCCTGTAAATTGCGATAAGGATCCTTTCCCTGAGTTGCCATTTGTGTCAGGAGACGGGTTAACGACCGTAAAAGGTACTCCGGGAGTAATTACTGGTGCCAATGCTTACAGAATAGAAGGTTTACCTTTGGGTCGTACTTGGGTCAGATTTTATGTGTTTGATGCATGTGGAAATGTGACCACTACTACTACAGAAATTGATGTAATAGACAGAACTCCACCAGTAGCGGTGTGTGACGAATTTACAGTAGTAACATTGTCAAACAATGGTCAGGCCCGTGTTTTTGCACGTACATTTGACGATGGTAGTCATGACAATTGTACAGAAGTTGGTTTTCAAGTGTCTAGAATGACAGCTGGCTGTGGTAATAGAGATGATGTTTCCAATGTAAATCCTCTTAATCCTGCAAATCAAACATTACCTGGTAGGTACGTTCAGTTCTGCTGTGATGACCTCAGCAGACAGGAAGTGGATGGCAATAGAGATGGTGTAATCAACGCACTTGACCGGGGCTATATTCAGGTGATTTTGACGGTTTGGGATGACGCCAATCAAGATGGTTTTTTTGGACCACCTTCCAATGCAGGATTTCCTAACCCTAATTATCCGGACAACAGTAATACATGTATGGTCATCATAAAAGTAGAAGATAAGGTACCACCTGTAATCACATGTCCTATCAATGTGACCATTAATTGTGGTGCAGATACTTCTTCTCTTGTATTGGGCCGCCCTGTATATTCAGCAACGCCGCTATCAACACCATACTTTACAGACAATTGCCCTAATCCAATCATGACTTGGAGAAACTCAGGAACAATAGATAATTGTGGTCAGGGAGTAATTACCCGTACTTTTACAGTAACAGATAATGGTGGAAGAACCGCAACTTGCGTACAAACGATAACCATTAGAAATACAACTTTATACGATGGTCCTGTCAGAAATTTTTCCACAGGAGTATGGAAAAATCTGGACAACAGAGAAGTGAATGGCTGTATGAATATTGATACGGACCCTTCCAAGACAGGTGTACCTGAATTAGGAAATGGACCATGCAGTCAGGTAGCATATACATATGAAGATCAGCTGTTTCCTTTCGTAGAAGGAGTATGTTTTAAAATACTCAGAAAATGGACAGTCATTGATTGGTGTAGATTTGCTCCAAACAGAGATATACAAGGTGCTTTATATCCATCTGCACCTACCTTAGGTATCAATATATGGACTTATACTCAGATCATCAAAGTATCTGAAACCATGAAACCAGTGATTGCAGTATGTACTAAATCAGATACAGATGCATTTGGAGATAACTGTAACGGGTTTGTAGATCTTAAAAACAGTGCAACAGATTGTACGCCGGCAGCTCAATTGAGATGGACGTATGTTATTGACCTTAATAATGATGGTATAGCACCATTTATCAACGGCACAACCAATGATGCATCGGGTACTTATCCGGTTGGAACACACAAAATTACTTGGACGGTAGAAGACATGTGTGGCAATCAATCTACTTGTAGCTATACCTTCAGAGTATTAGACAAAAAGAAACCGACACCATACTGTATTTCAGAATTGACCACAGTCGTTATGCCTACAACGGGTAGCATCAGCATTTGGGCAAAAGATTTTGATAAAGGATCATCTGACAACTGCCCGGGCAAACTTTGGTTTACATTTGACGGAGCGAGACCAGTGGCTTCAAAAATTACCACAGAGCATTATTTCAAAGGAAATGGATTGAATGCTACTCAAGCAGAATACGAATCAGGCACAGCTCAGTTATGGAGACCACTTGATTGTTCTTCAGCAAAATGGTACACTTGCGATGAATTGGGACAAAACTCAGAAGACATGAGCGTTTGGGATGCTTCAGGTAATACAGACTATTGTACGGTTACCTTGAATGTGCAAGCAAATGGTACTGCATGTTCAGGTGCAAGAATGGCTGGTAACGTAGGTACTGAGAAGAACGAAAAGATCAGAAATGTACAGGTAGTGTTGGAAAATATGGACAGCAATGAGACCAGATCTAACATGACCGATACACAGGGACACTTTGAGTTTATGGGTATGTCTGAGCAGGTAAGTTACAGGATTACACCTGAAAAAGATGATGATCATCTCAATGGTGTGTCCACACTTGACCTTGTAATGATTCAAAGACATATACTGCAGATTGATAAATTTAATACAGCGTATAAGTATGTAGCAGCAGATATCAACAAAGACAATAAAGTAACTGCAAGTGACCTGGTAGAACTTAGAAAACTTATCCTAGGAATATACGTAGAGTTACCAAACAATACGTCATGGAGATTTTTGGATAAAGCGATCAACATCTCTGATATTGCCAATCCATGGGGTGTCAATGAATACATCGGTATCAATAACTTCACGACTTCTATGATGGAGAATAACTTCACTGGAGTGAAAATAGGAGATATCAACGGATCAGCTGTAACCAACTTTAATGGTACGACAACTGAAAGCAGAAGTAAATCATTAACCTTTGTGACGGAAGATCAAAGCTTCCAGGCTGGTCAGAATGTAAAAATGGACATCACTTCTGACAACTTCATAAACATGTCAGGAGCTCAGTGGACCATTAATTTCGACCCGACATCTATAGAGTTTCAGGGAGTCTCCGCAGGAGCCATACAGCTTGATAATGAGAATTTAAATGTACTTCAGGCCAATAATGGTAAACTTTCTTTCAGTTGGAATGACTTTAAAGGAGTGACCATTGATAAAGACAAAGTTCTTTTTACAATTGAGTTCAGAGCAACTGCGAATAATACATTATCCAATACAATTAAATTTTCTTCAGATATCACTAAAGCCGAAGCTTACACACAAGACTTGAGTGAGATTAATCTGGGACTTACATTCAGAAACGATAAGACATCGGATGCAGTATTCGCTTTGGATCAAAATAATCCAAATCCATTCACTGCTACTACATCAGTCAGCTTTACATTGCCATCAGCAGGAGAAGCCAAATTGACGATCTATGATATCACTGGTAAAGTATTGAAATCCATTACCAACACATATCCGAAAGGCAGAAGTGAAGTAAATATTTCGTCTGAAGAGATCAATGCGCAGGGTGTAATGTTTTACGAACTTGAAAGCAATGGCCTGAAAGCCACCAAAAAGATGATTTATCTTAACAAATAGATTTAAGATATAAACAAAAAATATTCGAAAAGCCCGGGCATGATTCATGTCCGGGCTTTTTAGTTTTTCACACATTAGGGAGTACACAAATTTTGAATTTTTTCATAAATAAATAAGCTGGAAAATACAAATTAAAACTCTTTTTTCCTTTCATACATCATTTCCAAGAAATGTCTTTTCTGAAAAAATTGAATGTTCTATGTGTTATTATTTTCATAATTTCAAAGTGAAATCAATATTTTAAACGCATAAACTTGGACATGAATAAATTTATGCATATTTTTGTCAAAAATGCGACAGTTTCCCACCTTTATAAGTGCTTAATTTTTTTTGGCTCATAATTTGTAGTATAATTTATTGATCTTTGAATAATTTTTACATTAAGGTAAAATTATACATGGATATCGTTAATAATAAGATTATATATTGAGTTTAAGTAAATTAATGCTTAATTTTGCAATCTGATTTTATCATTTAAAAAATTCCCGACATGAGGAAAATTTTTATTATAATACTAACAAGTATTTTCATATTTCTGAATAATGCCGATGCTCAGTTGACGATCAGTATGTCAAACATAGAAGTAGATCCGAATGCGCAGGCTTCAGTGGATGTTACAGTTAATGGATTTACTAATTTGGATGGAATACAGTTCTCCATAAATTATGACTCATTGATTTTGTCATTCGTAAATGCTACAAATTTTTCAGGTGCTCTTCCGGGGCTGTCAGCTGCAGGTATTTCAGGTCCCAATGGTGTAGGGGTTAAAAAGGGGCAGATTACTTTCAATTGGTTCAATCAAACTGAATTTAAAGGTAAGTCACTTCCAAACGGAACACGTCTTTTTACTTTGAATTTTATAGCCATTGGAGCAAAATGTACAAAGTCAGATATTCAGATTACAAATACGCCCAGAATGATTGAAGCGTTTGACTTAAACCTGAATCCCGTGAATGTGATTACCAATAAAGGGTCTGTCACCGTAAAATGTGATGGAGGACCTATCAATCCATGTCCCGATCCTACCTGCACCAACGCATCCAATCTTACATTTACAGGAGCAGTGCTCAATGCTGAAAAAGATAAGACCATCTGCGTGCCTATTACTGTAAAGAATTTTAAAATAATGCAATCAGGACAGGGAAGTGTATCTTGGGACCCGACCATACTGCAATTTATAGAGGTAAAAACGCCTACCACGGGTGGAATACCTGGTTTTAGTGGTGGTTTTTCTACAGCAAATGTAGCCACTGGTAAATTTATATTTTTGTGGTCAAATGAAACTCCAGCAATTCCACTTACATTGCCAGACAACACAGTAATCATGGAGTTTTGTTTTAAAGCGATTGGAAATATAGGTCAGACAGGTTGTGTACTTTTTGGTACCGGTACATTGGATACAGAATGGGAAACAGACAACGGTACATTACCGATATGTATTAGTTATGGCAAAGTAACGATTAATAATCCAACAGTTGCCGATGCAGTTACCATTAAAGTTGGTACTATCAATGGTAAAGTTGACAGTATAATTTGTGTGGATGTGACGGTAGAAAATTTTAAGAATGTAGTAAGCCTTGAAACTAAATTTTCATGGGATGCGACACAATTGGAATTTATCAGAACAGATATGTACAATCTTCAGTCCTTAAATTCATCGTCTTTCTCCAATAGTGGAAATATGCTTAACTTTAGCTGGAATGTTCCGGACAATTTAATTACTTTACCAAATGGCCATAAAATATTTCAGATATGTTTCAAAATAAAACAATGTTTGCCAAACATGGTAATAAATGTTCCCGGACCTACAGAAGTAGGTGGTGAAGGAGCAGTAGAAATTCCAAGCCAGACAGTAGGCGGATCAGTAACTTGTACAGACACACCACCTCCTGTGTGTACAGCTACTTGTGTGTTGGGTGCTGTGACCAATGTAAGTTGTAACGGTCGGACTGACGGTGCGGTTGCATTGACAGTCAATGGAACAAATTTGGCTGCACATATGATTGTTTGGAAAAATAATATTGGTGGAGTTGTTAAAGCTTCTGCACCGGTTACATCAGGTACTAATCTTACAGGCGTGGCAGCAGGAACGTACACGTATGAAGTGTCATTTAATGGTACAATTTGTTGTTCTGGTACAGCTACTGTCGTTCAGCCAAGCGTAATCACTATTCCATCGTCAAATGTTGTGACCAATGTTGGTTGTGGACAAAATGGAGCGATCAATATCACTGCTACATCCGGTGGAAATGGTGGATTCACGTATGCATGGACACCAAATCAGGGCAATACTGCCAATCCAACCAATCTTGATCCTGGAGCTTATAGTGTAGTAGTCACAGATTCAAAAGGATGTACTGCGAGTACCTCGTTTACGGTAGGAAATACTCAAACAGAATTAGTAGTAACTTCATCATCAACCAACGTAAAATGCAGAGGTGGCTCCGATGGGTCGATACAAATCAATGCATCAGGTGGATGTCCGGCATATACTTATACTTGGACAGGTGGACTTTCAGGGTCTAATCCTCAGAATGTAAAAGCGGGTACTTATACTGTCACCGTTACAGATACTGCGATTCCTGTACAAAGTAAAACGGTAACAGTCACCGTAGGAGAACCTGCGAGCGCAGTCAATATTGCACTTACAGGTACAGTGGACGCAAGTACTTCAACCGCTAGTGATGGTAAAATATCATTAAATATAACAGGAGGCTCACCCAACTATACTACCGTGTGGTCAGGACCGACATCTATACCTGATGGATCTACATCAGGCGCTATTGATGCCAATAATGTCAGAGCAGGATCTTATAATGTTACCGTTACCGATGCGAATGGCTGTACATCTGCTAGATCCAGCATAATAGTAGGTTTCAAAACGCCGATTGATACATCCAAAGCACCAAAAATAGCTTCGGCATCTGTTTCATCCAATTTTAATGGTTTTGGGGTTACATGTTTTGGAGACAGTAATGGAAGTATAGTAGCTACTTTATCAGAAGGTGCCTTTCCGATTACTGTAAATCTTAAATCAGGTACTCAGACATTCAGGACTATTACAATTAATAACAACGACATTTCTTTCACAGGATTGGTTGCGGGTACATATATTGTTGAGGTGATCAATGCTAAAGGTACGGCAACATCGGGTCCATTGGTCATCACCCAACCTACAAAACTGGCGGCAACCGTAAAACAAAACTGTTCTGAAAAAAATAAAGAGACTGGCAATATTGAACTGAATTTAAATAATACAGGTGCTGTTCCTTATAATTTTAATTGGTTTGGCTCATCGGATATTGACAACAAACTTGAAAATTTGGCAAAAGGATTTTATAATGTTACCGTCACAGATGCCAATAATTGTGAGTTAAGGCTAACCAATATTGAAATCACGGAGTGTCCGTTGGGTGGCGATTGTTATATTGCGTCAACAGTGATTACGCCCAATGGAGATAATTTCAATGACACATTCATCATCAATTGTGTAAAGGATAATTCATCAGATTTATCTGTTTTTGACAGGTGGGGAAGACTGATATATGCTCAAAGCAATTATGATGATACATGGCAAGGCATCGATAAAGATGGCAAAGATCTGAAAGAAGGAGCTTACATTTGGGTATTAACCGTGAATTTTGGACAAGGACGACGGGAAGTATATAAAGGAACCGTCACTGTTTTGAGAGCCAATTAATCAACTTATTAAAGTAGAATTTTCATAAAAGAGATCATATGAAGACTAATAATTTATTTAAATCATTTGTAGTTTGTGCTGTATTACTGTATGCTGCAGGGATGAATGCCCAATCTCGGTATTTTGACGAAAGATACATATATACACAAGCTCAGCTCAACCCACAACTCATTAACCCGGGTGCCATAGGGTCAGCCATGAAACACGAGATATTGCTTAATTACCGAAATAAATGGTCAGGTATCGATGGTGCTCCGCGGACAGTGACATTGTCTTACAACGGACCTGTAGGTAATAGACTTGCATTGGGTGTCAATGTGCTTTCCGATAAATTTGGAGAATTGGAAACCACCAAAGGAGCCGTCGGATTGAGTTATATTATTAAGTCAGAAACAAACCAGGTTGGTTTTGGTATATCTGCCGAGTATATCAAACACAGTTTGGCCGGTTTTGGCAATGCAGATCCCAATGACCCGGTCATCAGTCAGGCTTTGGCAGGGGCAGAATATTTTGATGCATCCTTTGGATTGTATGGAATTTATATGGATAAACTGACCTATGGATTGGCATTGCCATCTATGGTAAGTTCAAGAATCAGCGATATTGATGATAGCTCACCGGACAGAGAACTCGGTTTTATACTGCAATTTGGTTATAAACTGGAGATTCAGTCAGATATAAGTATGACGCCAGGTATCATTATGAAAAAACTGGCAAATGTACCCACCCATATTGACTTGAATCTAAATTTTGGATTTTTACAGGACAAACTCATCGGTGGAGTATCGTATACGCTAGGTGCTGATAAAAGATTGGGCTTTCTTATAGGTACTAAAATAGAAAAATTAAATTTTTATTATTCATACAATACATCTTCACATTTGATCCAGGATTATAATAATGGTTCACATGAACTAACCCTTGGAGTAAATTTTGGTGGAAAATAAAGTATTAAAATAATAAAATGTAATAAAGGGGATTCAATAGTATTATTGATTCCTTTTTTTATTTATACCATTCGGTTTTAAATTTTTACCTTTGGAATCGCAATTAAATCTTTTACAATTTTATGAGAATCAATGGCCATGGACACTTACTGCCGTATCCACATCAGATACCGCGTTTTATGAAGGACCGGGAAATATTCTGGGTTGAGGAAGATATGTCTTGTATGTGTCAGGGTAACTGGAGAAGACCAATTACGGATGATAGTTTTTTTCTTGACCGTAAATTGGAATGGATGGAGGTCAACGGTATTGATAAAGAAGTTTTATTGAATTTGTCTCAGTTATATTGTAATGGCTATTCCAGACAAGATGCAGTAGATGTCATCAGATTTCAAAACGATTTTAATGCTTCAGTGCAGGCAGAATGTCCTGAAAAATTTATTTCAGGTTTTGTGGTTCAGCCATTATTTGTGAAGGATGCTTTGTTTGAAATACGCAGATGTGTAGAAGAACTTCAGATGCCTTTGCTCTGTCTTCCATCTCATTATATCAATAAGGTGGGCCAATGGACAGCTATTGCCGATGAATCATTGGTGCCTATATTTGAGTTGGCCAATTACTACCAGCTGGCAGTGGAGATACATCCCTACAATGCAGAGGAAATTATCCAGCTTGAAGATAAGTACTGGCGTTTTCACCTCATTTGGATGTGTGCACAGACTGCGGATGCATGGCATTTTTTTAGTTTGTTGGATTTTCCGGATAGATTTCCTCATGTAAGAACATGTTTTGCACATGGCAATCAGTTTGGACAAATGGGTTATGGTAGAAGAGTCCAGGGATACAAGGGGCGACCTGATCTTTTTTATGGAGCAAGGAGTCCGGAAGAAACAAACCATTGCCCCAATATTTTTTTTGACTCTATAGTTCATGACGTATTATCATTTGAAATGCTAGTCCGACGAGCTGGTGTGTCTCAGATAGTTGCCGGACTGGACGACCCGTACCCTTTGGGGGAGATGGAAAGTGTTTCCGGTTGTTATCCGGGCAAAGTAATAGATGAAGGAGTTGACTCTGGTATAATTTCAAGCCAGGATAGAGATCATATTTGGGATGATAATGTCACAAGATGGTTGTACGGTGATAAATTGATGTGAGAGAAGACTGCTAAATATTATATCATTATTTTTGTATTTTAAATTAAATCACACTTTGAATACATCTTTGGATTACGCTAAGCGACAGGACTTGATAGATCCGCTTTTGTCTTTCAGAAATAAATTTCACATTCCAAAAGACAATAGCGGGAATAATGTTTTGTATCTATGTGGCAACAGTCTTGGACTAATGCCTGTCTCAACTACTGATTATGTGCTTCAGGAGCTTGAAGATTGGAAAAATCTTGGTGTGGATGGTCATTTTCATGCCAAAAATCCATGGATGACTTATCATGAGTTACTTGCAGATCAAATGGCAGAAGTGGTTGGTGCATTGCCTTCGGAAGTAGTAGTAATGAATAGTCTTACTGTCAATCTGCATCTGCTGATGGTAAGTTTTTACCGGCCTACTAATAAGCGCCATAAGATTCTTTTTGATTATTCTCCATTCCCATCTGACAGATATGCTATAGCAAGTCAGGTTAAGTTTCATGGATTTGAACCCGAAGAGAGTATGATCGAGCTAAAACCTGATGGAGATGGTGAAATTGTTTCCATCGAGAATATGCAAAAGATCTTGGAAGAACAAGGAGATCAGATTGCTATGATTCTGATAGGCGGAGTAAATTATTATACCGGACAAGCGTATGATATAAAAAAAATTACTGCCATGGGCCATGGCAAAGGGTGTATAGTCGGATTTGATCTGGCACATGCTGCAGGAAATCTTCAATTACAATTGCATGACGATGGACCGGATTTTGCAGCCTGGTGTACGTACAAATACTTAAATTCAGGCCCAGGAAGTTTGTCCGGATGTTTTATCCATGAGAGACACCATGGCAACTCAGATCTTCCACGGTTTGCAGGTTGGTGGGGCCACGACAAAAAGACCAGATTTTTGATGGGAGATGAGTTTAAACCCATAGATACTGCTGAAGGATGGCAATTGAGTAATCCGCCTGTGCTGTCTATGGCAGCCATAAAAGCATCGCTGGATATATTTGCAGAAGCAGGAATGCTTAATTTACGAACAAAATCGACATTACTCACTGCTTATCTCGAGTACCTCATTCATCAGGAAAACGATACAAATATAGGTATTATTACACCATCTGATCCCACACAAAGAGGTTGCCAGTTGTCCATACAGATGAAAAATCCTGATAAAAAACTTTTTCATTATCTGACTGAACAAGGTGTCATAGCAGATTGGAGAGAGCCGGATGTAATCAGAGTAGCCCCTACCCCACTTTACAATAGTTTTGAAGACATATGGCTGTTCAGTAAGATTTTACATGCCGGACTTGATACTTTACTTTGATGATTTAAATCTGTCTGCTATCATTTAAAAATATAATAATATGCGCATAACCACCATTCACAAAATAGAAATCATACCTGTTCAGATAAAACTCCATGAACCCTTTGTTATTTCCAAAGGAGCACTGACTCACGCCCGCAATACGATCGTCAAAATATATAATTCTGACGGTATTTACGGCTTAGGCGAATGTTGTCCTTACCGATCTATACATGGTGAAACTCAAACAGGGACGGTAGCTTTTGCAAAAGATCTTGCAGCCCTACTTATAGGTAAAGATCCTAGAGAAATACACAAACATGTGGCACTGATGGATCGCATGATCGTAGGTAATGCTTCTGTAAAATGTGCTTTTGACATGGCACTTTATGACTTGGTGGCCAAAATGGATGAATTGCCGCTATATGCTTTCCTCCGAGGAGACAGGGACAAAAAAATATATACCGACAATACAGTAAGCCTGCTGACCAAAGAGAAAATGGTAGAAAAGGCCATTAAATTCAAAGAAATGGGCTTTCCTGTCCTGAAAATTAAACTTGGAGAACGTGGATATACCAATGACGTAGAAAGAATGCAAGCCATCCGTTCTGCAGTAGGTGATAACTTGCCATTGCGTATCGATGCCAATCAAGGTTGGAATTATCTGGATGCCAAAAGAGCACTTGAAGCCATGAAAGATCTCAATATTGAACATTGTGAAGAACCTATACAGGCAGGAAATACTGCAGATCAGATACGATTGACTTCAAGCAGCCCAATACCTATCATGGCAGATGAGTCTGTATTCAATCACAAAGATGCATACAAAGTGCTGAGCCAAAATGCAGCCGACCTCATTAATATTAAGCTGGGTAAATCAGGAGGAATTTGTAACTCTATGAAAGTGGCAGCTATTGCACAGGCGGCGGATGTATATTGTCAGACGGGTTCTTTTTCTGAATCACGACTGGGCATATCTGCATTGGTGCATTTTGATATGGCTTGGGATCATATTATATTTCATGATCTGGACAGTCCTTTGATGTTGTCTGAAGATCCTGTGATCGGCGGTATGACCTATCATAAAGACTGGCAGGTAACAGTGGATGATACTCCGGGTCATGGTGCTGATTTCGATCCTGAATTTTTGAAGCGGTTTGAGATATTGATAGTTAAGTAAAGTTTAGGCAAAAAGCAATTTTAAAGTAGCATATGAAATAAAATTTTATTCTGAATGTTAGACATACTTAAGATAAAAATGTGTACTGACGATAATACCAAAGATATTTAAAAATTTAATTCTGATTTTATGATAAAATACAGGTTTGTCCATTACATTTTACTTTCATCTTTTTAATTTTTTTATGTCACTTTTTTAGGAAAATTCAAACCAATATTCAATATTTGCAAGCGTGCTGAAAATTAAAATATTTTTAATATAATAAAACCATTTTTTTAATGAAGAAGATAGGAATTCTATTTGGCAAGGAAAATACATTTCCACAAGCATTTATTGACAGAGTAAATTCGAAGAAAGTAAAAGGAATAATGGCAGAAGCGGTTCAGATTGACGTGGTCGAGCAAGCTGATCCCACAGAGTACGCTGTCATCATCGACAGAATATCTCAGGATGTACCTTTTTATAGAGCTTATCTTAAAAATGCTGCTTTAATGGGTACTGCTGTGGCCAACAATCCTTTTTGGTGGAGTGCAGATGAGAAGTTCTTTAATAATTGTCTATCCAAAACCGTTGGTGTCCCAGTACCAAATACTGTATTATTGCCTTCTCATAACAGACCGGATGACACTTCAGAGCAATCATTCAGAAATTTGAAGTATCCAACAGACTGGCAACGTATTTTTGAATATATAAAATTTCCGGCCTATATGAAACCCCATTCTGGTGGTGGATGGAAAAGCGTCTATAAAGTGACCAGTCCGGAGGACCTTTGGGTAAAACATGCAGAAACTGATCAATTGGTGATGCTTTTGCAGGAAGAAATAGTTTTTGATCATTATTTCAGATGCTATTATCTGGCGGGAGACAGAGTCCACATCATGCCATATGAACCAAGAAATCCGCATCATCTCAGGTATGTAGTAGAAAATCCGACTACTGACAAAAAATTACTTGCTACAGTAGAGCAATACACCAAAAAACTTTGCCATGGCTTAGGGTATGACTTTAATACTGTTGAATTTGCAGTGAGAGATGGTATTCCTATTGCCATTGATTTCTGTAATCCGGCACCTGATGCAGATATAAATTCTGTCGGTCAAACAAATTTTGACTGGATTGTAGAGAACGCCGCCTTGATGGCCATAGAAAAAGCACAGAATCATAAAGCAAATCAGATGAATCTTACCTGGGGTTCATTTATAAGTAATATCTTTGCAACTCCTAAGAAGGCCACAATAAAAAAGTAGTCCTGCTTAAGAGCTGACGGTTTTTTATGCTGGTAGCAACAAGTTGAACCAATACCCATGGAGTATAAATTAAAAATGGCGATTCTAGATATGAATGAAGGCAAACCCAATCAGGGGATGCGATGTATCAGAGATATTGCAGCTATGTACAGCGGTGCATTTGACATTGATGAGTTTGATGTACGGGTAAACAATGAAGTTCCCGGATTGGAGTATGATGTGTACATATCCAGTGGAGGGCCTGGAAATCCGATGGAGGGAAACGGAGTTTGGGATAAAGCCTGGTATAAACTTGTGGGTGAGCTTTGGGAATTTAACCAGAACAGCAAATTTGACAAAAAGTATATGTTTTTTATTTGCCATTCTTTTCAGATGGCTTGTTTTTATTTTGAGTTAGGTACATTGGCTTCGCGTAAATCTACTTCTTTTGGCGTCATGCCAGTCCATAAAACAAAATTCGGAGAAAATGATCCGATTTTTAAAAATTTACCGGATCCATTATACGCTGTAGATAGCAGGGATTACCAACTGATACAGCCAGACCTGGATGTTTTTAGGATGCATGGAGCTAAGATTTTGGCACTCGAAAAAATAAGAACCCACGTAGAATACGAACGCGCTATCATGGCTGTGAGATTTTCAGATGAATTTATCGGAACACAATTTCACCCTGAAGCTGATCCGGTCGGTATGAAAATACACTTCGAAAAACCAGAAATCAGAGGGAAAGTGATAGAGAATATTGGTCAAACCAAATATGATTCTATGATGGACCACATTGATGATCCTGACAAACTTGAACTTACCCACGATACCATTCTGCCACTTTTTATTGAAAATGCGTTGGATTCCATTTATGCCAATAATTCTGTTTTAGCATGATCCCTGAGATAAGAGCAAAATTTAATGAAGCTTTCACCCCTGAGAAATACGAAAACTTTAAAGAAGGTATAAGATCCAGATACAATTACAAACCACTGTTCAGGGAAGCAGAGACCCCTTTTTTTATTCCTGCGCTTTTGAAAGAAAGGCTGCTGGAAGCTTGCGATCTCATCAATGAAACAGTCATCAGAAAAGATATTAAAGCGTTTACACAGGGTGCTTTATACGATGAAAGCCTTATCGTACCGAATGAAGATGAGCATACGACCTTCTTGCAGATGGATTTTGGAGTTTGCCTCGATGAAAATGGAGATCCATTTCCTCAGCTTATAGAAATTCAGGGTTTTCCATCGGTGTATTTTTTCCAGTATCTGGTGTCTCAGGCATACAAGGAACACTATGATATTCCGGCAAATATGACTTGTTTTTTTAATGGTTATAATGCAGAGTCCTATAAAAAACTTATGTATGATATAATAGTCGGTGATACAGACCGGCAAAATGTGATTCTACTTGAAATCGAACCGGAAAAACAAAACACATACATAGATATGTTGAGTACTTCTGTGGAACTGGGCATTCCTGTTGTATGTGTTACCAAAGTGATGAAACAAGGTAAAAAATTGTATTATACTGATGATCAAGGTAGTTTGGTGGAAATAAAAAAAATTTATAATAGAGTTATTTTTGATGAATTGTATCAGCGCACTGATCTGAAAATGCAATTTAAGTTTACTGATGACCTTGATGTGGAATGGATAGGACACCCCAATTGGTTTTACCGCATTAGTAAATACATCATGCCTTTTCTTAAAAATAAGTACGTACCGGAAACCTATTTTTTGCATGAGCTCGAAAAATTGCCACCCGATCTGGAAAATTACGTGTTGAAGCCATTATTTTCTTTTGCCGGAGCCGGAGTTATAATAGACGTTACTACTGAAGATATTGAAAAGATCGAAGACAGATCCAATTATATCCTACAGCGCAAAGTCCATTACGAGCCGGTACTAAAATCTCCCAATGATCCAGTGAAAGTAGAAATCAGGATGCTCATGATGTGGCCTGCAGATGCGCCTAAAGCATTTGTCGTTACTAATCTCGTCCGGCTTTCAAAAGGAAAGATGATCGGAGTAAAATACAACAAAGACAAAGATTGGGTAGGCGGAAGTGTAGGGTTTTATGAAGAATAAAGTTTTACCTGTGTATAATTAGTTTTTTGGTAAAAGACTTACCTGCCTGTTTGCATTCCAGCAAATATATTCCATTTGGAATGTGGCTTATATCTATTTGACCATCATTATCATTTAAGTTAGTTTGATTCAATACAATCTTACCGGTGACAGATCTTATTGTGATTGCCATTCTTTGTATTTGCTCATTTGACAAAAAAGAAATTTTTATTAAATCAGATGCAGGATTTGGAAAAGTATAAATATTAAAAGCTTCATCAGCAGTACCACTAGTATTGGAAACTCTAAATGTGTGTTGCAGATAGCTGTCTTCATAGATTGCTTCATATTTCCATTCACCTATCTCAGCATTGGCAGGCAATGTATATGTATTAAACCACCAGGACGCACTAAAATCATTAGTAAAAGTATGTTGCCATTGGCGCCACAACGTATTATCGGGTTTGTAAATTTTTTGAAACGAAGTGGATCCTTTCTTTTGGTCTTTGTAAAATCTGCTGAAATAAACTTTATCTCCGGGTTCAAATTCATTTTTAAAAAATGTCTTCTCCATTTCTGTAGGACATCCAAGCTCAATGACATTATTATGCGTAAGTATAGTATTTAAAACAGGATACTGATATGATTCCTGTGATTCCCACCAGCTATCATTATTTAAAGTATTGCAGCCCCCTGTATGAGGTTCTATCAGATTAAGTCTGGTGAAAGGTTGGTTTTTATATACTTCAAAATGAAGGTGCGGTCCGGACGATCTTCCTGAACTTCCTACTACCCCAAGATATTCACCTTGTTTTATCTGGCTTCCTATTCCTTTTCCGCTCAGCGAATTTTTTTTCAAATGACCGTACCATGTTATGGATCCGTCATTGTGCCGGAGATAGACTGCATTCCATTCCTGATTCCCGTTCCAATCACAGCTATAACTACTGTTACCGTCTTCCTTACCTATGATAATACCATCTGCGGCGGCGATGACATGTATCAGATCATTTTCAACCAGATACCATTGAAAAGGCCAAGTAAAATAATCTACGCCATTGTGTCCATCGTAAGTTCTTTGCCCACAATTATAATCTCGCACATCGCTACCTATATTCTGGTCTACAAAACCGCTGATACCATAGAAGTTGTTCCAGTTTAAGTTATCTGCTTTTTTAAGGGGGAAAGTAAATGTAACGACCTGATTTTTGTCTGATTGTGGCAGTAATCCTTTATTTTGAAGAAGATTCATATTATCATAAATCATAAGTGAAATTCTAGAGTAATCTTCGTCGGCTACACATTTAAAGGTATTATTATGGAAATATTCACCGCCACCTGATTCTTCAATGTTTTGACTGAAAAGAGATGAAACATTCCACACCAGAACCACTATTAAAATAATTACTTTTGAATTATACATATTTAGTTGATTTTAAGCTGACAAATACATTTGGAATAGTAAGATTTTTATTGTTTACCGTTATACAATACGATGGATATTCCATACATAAAGAACTTTTCTTCCTGTGGTTTGACCGCTATAAAGCTATTGTCCAGTTGAACATTGAGTTCCTGATCAAAGCTGCTGATGTCAATATTTTTTAAAGGAACTTGTACATACGGTTTGAATGCAATACCAACTTTCTCACCAGGGAACTGAAATATCAGATAAAATTTGCTGCTGTAGCCAGATTCCGAAGCCACACTTCTTTTTTTTCTGGGAGCACCCGTGATATCTGTTTTCATTCGTGCTGTTCTATATCCCAAGGCGGCACCGTAGCCGAAATGACCAAAATAATTTTCAACCCCAAGTGAATATTCTGTTAGACTTAAGAACCATTTATCCTGTAAAGTGCTTTTATCCGATAAGGTAGCTATGAGATCACTTTTATTGCTCATACTTTGCCAGGAACACTCAAAACCTACTTTATTGATCCTGTATCTCAGTCCTATTTCTATACCATGTAAGGATCTGAATCTATCCAATTTGTCGTCCAACTTTCCTTCAGTTTGGCTTAACAAAAAATTGGTATTGAAATCATCTACTACTTTGTTCAAAACAGGGGCTTTTGTAAAGCCACCGATATATCCGACTTTTATATTCATTTGACTCAATAGCCAATAGCTATTAGTGAAACAAAAAATAATTATCAGCAAATATTTGAGAAATGTAAACATGTTTCTTTGTTAAGAATTTTTTAAAAGTGTTACAAAAATAGGTGAATTTTACGAATCTTTGCACTCAAGCTATTAATAAGCCAAATATGACGAAAAGAAAACAAAATATTTCTTCCAAAACCGGAGCGATAAAGGAAGTTGAAGTTTATAAAGTTCCATTCGCTCAGGTGCAGGGTGCTTTTTATCAGGAATCTTTTTTTAAGAAATACTGGATAGCAGCCCTGATCTTTATCGGATTGAGCTATGGGCTGTATTTTGCCTGTCTGCCGTTTAATTACGTACTGGATGATCAGATGGTTATTACCGGAAACTCTTTCACCAAAAAAGGATTTAGTGGAGTTTGGGATATTCTGACAACTGAAAGTTTTGAAGGGTATTTCGGGGAGAAAAAGGAACTTGTGCAAGGCAATAGATATCGCCCGTTATCCATCATTACTTTTGCTGTAGAATATGGATTGGTTGGAGATATGGACCCATGGTTGAGCCATATTATTAATATACTTTTGTATGCATTGACAGGTGTTTTGCTCATGATGGTTTTAGTGCTTCTTTTTAGAAATTTCAAAACCCAACCTTGGTGGATGTCAGTACCTTTTTTGGCCACATTGTTGTTTATTGTACATCCTATTCATACCGAAGCAGTAGCCAATATAAAAGGTAGAGATGAAATCATGTCTATGCTTTTTTCATTGATTGCGCTGTACGGCGGACTCAGGTTTATGGATTTTGGCAATAAAAAGTGGTTAATAGTCAGTGCATTGGCTTATTTTTTAGGGTTACTCTCCAAAGAAAATGCCATTACTTTTCTGGCGGTGATACCATTGACCATATATTTCTTTAGTGATACGGACTGGAAAAAGCTAAAAACATTGCTTTTCTGGCTTTTGGTAACTACAGTAGCCTATCTGATATTAAGATTTAACACAGCAGGTATTCCTAGATTTGGTCAGGAAGTCAATGATCTGATGAATAACCCTTTCCTGGGTATGAAGTCTGGAGAGAAATTGGGCAGTATCATGTACACGCTAGGAAAATATATACAATTGATGATCTGGCCACATCCACTGTCGCATGATTATTATCCATATGCAATACCAAAGGCCGGTATTTTTACATGGTTTCCATTCTTATCACTTGTGGTATATGGAGCGCTGATTTATTTAGGTTTTAAAGGCTTATGGAAAAAATCTGTTTATGCGTATTCCATTTTATTTTATCTGGTCACGCTTACTATTGTTTCCAATATCGTGATCAATCTGGGAACATTTATGAATGAACGATTTATATTTATGGCTTCGGCAGGTTTTTGTATCGCTTTGGCCTACTTTCTTTCTGAACATTTGCCTAAGCTTACTGACAATGGTAAACTGGTTGGGATCGCCATATCTTTGGTAGCTATCCTAGGTTACGGAGCCAAAACTTTTGTACGAGTACCTGTTTGGAAAGATGCATTATCATTAAATGAAGCCGCTGTAGCTGTATCTTCCAATAGTGCCCGCGCAAATTCATTTATGTCCACTGCTTTGTTTGAAAAATTTAAGGTCACAGAAGACAGGGCAGAAAAACTAAAATTGCTGGATCAGGCTGAATTTTACGGATTGAAATCTGTGGGCATTGTGTCTGACTATCAAAATCCAAATCTCATGCTGATAGGAGTAGCTTCTGAGAGATATAAACTGGACAACGACATCAACAACTACATCAGACAAATGAAACCCATTATACTCAGAAGACCTGATATTTCTTTTATAAAGGAATTTGGTGAATATCTGAAAGGAAGAGGCCATGATGCAGCACTATTTCCATTTTATCTGGAAGTGGGAAAGGGATTGATGCAAATGAGAGATAAAAGAAGAGATTGGGCACTTCAATATTTGACCTATGCCTATGAGTTGCAGCCCGCCAACAAGCAGGTAAATGAAGCGATGGCACAGGTCTATGAAATGGCGGGGAATGTCAATCAAGCGGCAAGATTTAAGGCAGCAGCTCAATTAGTGCAATGACACAGCAGGAGTATATTTACCTTATCGCACTGACAAAAATTCCCAAAGTGGGGCCTGTGATGGCTAAAAATCTGATTTCATACTGTGGAAGTATTGAAGCTGTATTTTCAGCATCAAAAAAAAATCTGATCAAAATACCCGGAATTGGACAATCTTTTGCCGGAAGTTTTGAGACTGAAACTGCCCTTCGTGAGGCAGAAAAAGAATGGATGTTTATTGAAAAAAACAACATTCGGGTCTTATCTTATCTGGACACTGCTTTTCCTCAGCGTTTACTGCATTTTGACAGCAGTCCCATTATTTTGTATTACAATGGAAATGCTGATTTGAATTATCACAGGACCGTCGCGATCGTAGGTACTCGTCAGCCTTCTGAGTATGGCAAGATCATGTGTGACAGAATAGTGGAAGGGTTGCTACCCTATAACGTGTTGCTTGTCAGTGGACTGGCATATGGAATAGATGCCGCCGCACATCGTAAATGTGTAGAATTAAGTATTCCAACCATTGGGATTCTAGGGCATGGTTTGGATAGGTATTATCCCGCAGAACACAAGTCGCTGGCAAAAAAAATGATAGAAAATGGTGGTGTTTTGACTGAATTTCCTTCAGGAACGAAACCTGACAGAGAAAATTTTCCAATGCGCAACAGGATCATCGCTGCCCTGAGTGATGTGGTCATTGTGATCGAGTCCAAGCGCAAAGGTGGCTCTATCATCACTGCTGAATTTGCCAATGAGTACAATAAGGATGTTTTTGCATTGCCAGGTCCGGTTACACAAGAACTATCAGAAGGCTGCAATAAACTTATTAAGCAAAACAAAGCACATTTGATCGAGTCTGCCGCAGATGTAGCTTACATCACCAGGTGGGAAGAAATAGATGCCGGAAAAATTGTACAAAAACAGCTTTTTGTTGAACTAGAGGAAGATGAAACAAAAATGGTCGCTGTACTTAGGGAAAACAAGGAAATTGCAATAGACGCCATTACTTACAAAATGGCTATGACACCATCGGAAGTAGCATCCATCCTTCTTGCACTTGAATTTAAAGGTATGGTCAAATCATTGCCGGGTAAGAAGTATGTACTTATATGACAGATTAATTTGAAGTTGGTGAAACGATCTGTAATCGTAATCTTTAAGCAATGATTTTTTTGAAACAGATTTACTAGCGCTAAAATTTCAAATTTCTAACCTTGAGTCCACTCCGAAAACGCCATTTTTTTTGATAATCAGCTGTTTTTTACCCTTTATCCGACCCCCGACGACCCCCGGCCCCTGAAGGGGTGACTGCCTGAAGGGAAACACCCCTGCCCCTATAGGGGAATATGTTGATTATCAATACAGTACAAATCTTCATCTTTTAACCTTAGTGTTAAATTTACTTTTCGGAGTGGACTCAACCTTATATTATATTAAAGTGGTTACCAATCTACTCGCACGCCCATACCCACTCATCGAGTGGATAGGTTTTGTTATTCAGGCTATAGTGCCACCATTCTGTCCGGATAGATTTAAATCCAAATTTCTCCATGGTAGACTTGAGTAGCGATCGATTTTTATTTATTTCAGGCGAATGTCCTTTGTAATCCTGATGTGCTTCTTTGCCAAAAAAGTCATATTCCGTACCCATGTCAAGTTCTGCACCATTTTTATCCACAATGGTAAGATCTACCGCCAGACCACGACTATGCATCGAACCTTTATTTGGCGGTGTTACATAGTCGGGATTGGGGACAATATCCCATAGTCGCTGCTGATAAGGTTTTGGTCTGAAACAATCAAATACTTTAATGCTGTACCCATATTTTTCTTTCAATTCGTTGTGTATCTTTATAAGCAATGCTGCAGCTTCAGGTCTTAGAAAACATTTACCACAATCATAAATCTGTTTTTTAGTAAAATTATCAACAGTGGCATATTTTATATCTACTTTAAAACCATCGTCTTCTGTAATTTCTATCCAGTCTGATGGTACGGGTGAAGCATGTTTTACCTTAGGCGTTTCATCTAATGCATCCTTTTTTACTTCTGGTTGAGGTTTTTTATCATTTTCATCTACTATAGTTTCTATTGTAGTTTTGGGTGTAGTTTCATCTATCTTAGATTTACACCGATTAAATAATACAATGGAAAATACTAAAAGGATAAAAATTCTAATGTTTCTTATATTCATTTTCACTAACATTTTTAAGTATGATGTTTTTAATCTGTTGGCTAAAGATGTCCTAATATTTTATCAGCAATAGTTTTTTATTAAAGTGGGATATTTGTTTTTGGATATATTTTTCTTTGTCTAGGAGCTTTTTGAATGCCGGTAAAAAAGTATTTTTTTTGTATGGAAAAGGAAAACCTGCCGGGTTCAAATCTTCGTCTACAAATAATAGCTGATCAGAATCTTTTCCTGTAATGATAAAAAAAGAGTATTTGGCATCACATTGCAATGAGGTATCTAATTCACCATTTTTGTTTAGAAAGCCCGTTTTTTCTCCGGCAATAAAAGATTTGAATAGTGAATCGGGTAAAAAAAGTACTTCTTTGGCAAAAAACTCTTTACTAAAACCGTCATGTATTAAATCAAAATATGTTTTATTATCATCCAAAGTTTTGTCCAATTGTTTTTGTATGGCTGATTTTGATGCCTGATTGGTTTTGGGGTCAGATAAAATAGATCTCAGGTATTTTATTTTTGGTGCAAATACCGGAATTCGCACAATCAAACAAGCATCTTTCCACTCTTCGGCTTTACTGTTAACGCGCGACTCTGAGGAGGTGTTTTTTACTATAAATTCTTCAGCATGAAATATGCTCAATGCTTGATTTGACTTCTTTATACCATAATTTGAAATTGGTATACTCACAACTATTAGTCCCAATCCAACTGCACCTGCAGTATAATTTTTGTTTTTATTTATCATAATATCAGCCAGATTGTAACCTAAAAGAAATCCTCCGGCTCCCTGCATTATTGTACTGGCTAGATTTAAATTTTTGCCTGCAGTAAATTTTCTCAAGGCAGGATCGTTTTTAGCCATGTAGTATTTAAATTCTTTTGAATCGACCGGTTTATTATTGATCTGATATTTTGGTATCCCCCATGAATTGTAATAAAAACTCAAACTGTCTTTTTGGGCCAATGTCAACTGAACAAAAAAAATCTGGATAAAAAGGGCAAAAAAATGTAAACGTGTCATTGATAAGAATTAGTCCAAAAAAATTATTACATTATATATATTGAATAAAATGCGAAGTTAAGATTTAGTTAAAAAATACAGCAAGTAGTCTGATAAAAATTGCTTTAATGTAATTTTGTATTACTATTTGCAAGCTGTTTATACCAGTTTAAGATGCTAGGTCTTATAGGTGATAGTCACTTAACAAGTATTAAACGGACACTTTTACCATTTTATTTCTCATATTTGCACTCCTTAAAGCATTTTAAGTATGCTTTTAATGGTTTATAGGACATTGTATTATGTTATGACTTAAATAAAAACATTTTTACTGTTATGATGCAAACATCAATAGACATAGAAGCATTAAACCAACAGATATATATGGATAGTGCATTCATAGAAATATTAAATGCTGAAACTTCCAAAGTTATTGTAGGTCAGAAACATATGATAGACAGGCTCATACTGGGCTTGCTGGCACAAGGACATGTTTTGCTCGAAGGTCTTCCTGGATTAGCCAAAACACTGGCAATCAAAACATTAGCTTCTGCAATTGAGGCAGATTTCCATAGGATTCAGTTTACACCGGATTTGCTGCCATCTGATATTATCGGTACGATGATTTATAATCCGGGCAAGAGTGATTTTACGGTACGTAAAGGACCAATTTTTGCTAATTTCATTTTGGCAGATGAAATCAATCGTGCCCCGGCAAAAGTCCAGAGTGCCCTGCTCGAAGCCATGCAGGAAAAGCAGGTGACAATAGGAAAGGAAACATATAAGCTGGAGGAACCTTTTTTGGTACTTGCCACCCAAAATCCAATTGAACAGGAAGGAACATATCCATTGCCTGAGGCTCAGGTGGATCGATTTATGTTGAAAGTAAATATTGGCTATCCTTCCAGGGAAGAAGAAAAGCTGATCATCCGTAAAAATATACTTGGAGAGACTACTCAATTAATAAATGCGGTGGTTAAACCCCTGACTATCCTTAAAGCTAGGGAATCGGTCAAAAAGGTATATATGGACGAAAAAATTGAAAATTATATTCTGGATATTGTATTTTCAACCCGAGAGCCCGAAAAATATAGACTTGCAGAAATCAAGCCTCTGATTAGTTATGGTGCATCACCCAGAGCGAGTATTAATATGGCTATTGCTGCCAAAGCGCATGCTTTTATGAATCGCCGTGGATATGTCATTCCGGATGATGTCCGACATGTATGTAAGGATGTTATGAGGCACAGAATTGGTCTGAGTTATGAGGCAGAAGCCGAAAACGTAACACAGGAAGATATCATTACAAAAATCATCAACACGATTCCAGTACCATAATTAATCCGAAAATTTGTTAAAACTGAAACAGTCATCCCTTATGTGCACGCTGATAGCAAACCTATTTTTTGCAGGCTTGTCTTTTGCTCAGGGCAAGCATACCAAAGCTGAGGTCAGGGATATGTTTCCATCAAATACCAAAGATCTTTGGATCAATTATTTAAGTGGTACTATTGATAATAAGCATTTGATTGACATGATCATAGGAACAGATGGCAGTACTTGCAAAGGCATCTATACTTTGAGGAGTAGCAATACCTCTTTTTATTTTGATGGTCAGGATACTGATCACCAGCTCAGATTAGCAGAGCTAAATAGTGATTTCAGGGTGACCGGTTACATTTATGGTGATTATAATGGTGAAATTTTTGAAGGACAATGGATGAATTATGATAAAAATCTGATTTTGCCTTTAAAGCTGGAATCGGTTAGTGCTTTTGAAGCTTTTCAACCAAATTCTTATAAAAATTATCAATGGCAAAGGATATTTTCCGGTAAGGTAAACGATAAAATGATTAAATTACATTTGACGAAAGATCAATATGTGTACACTTATCATTTTCACGAGAGTGGGATACACTACAAAGATGTATTTGGTGGCAAAGGTTCCAGAGTGGAGTCATTGCCAATGAATTTTAGTCAGACTGTGTTAAATAAAAAATGGATTGTCATAGATACAGCCAATCTGGATAAAGTGGACGTGGTCTATGTGGACGAAGCTGGTTATGAAATCATCACAACACTTAAGTCAGAGGTGAGTCTCGTTTCTGATTGTTATGAATACGCAGATTATCATAGCAGGTTGGAATGTATCAGACCACTTTCAGGCAATAAGAAGTTTGATCTTTGGATAGAAAATACTTTTAAAACATGGGTTCAAAGTGGTGTAAAAAAACTAAAAAGCATTGAAAAGGATGAAATAGCTACACGAGACCGCTGGACTCAAACAGCCAATGGATGGGTAGAAGTAGATCTTTTTTTGAACGATATCATAAGTGGAACGATTTATAAGCAGACATCCTGGAATTATGAGACCGAAAAAATAGCTTTCATTTATGATCTGAAAGGTGGGAAGGAGATGGCCCTACAGGATATTTTTGAAAATAAATTTGACTCAAAAGAATATTTCAGACTAATTATTGCTGCAAAAATTAAAGAGAAAACCTGGAAACCTGAGGATAAAAAATGGATTATCAAACAGGATTTTAATTTTGTTACGCTTAAAGATAAAGGGATAAGTTTTAAAACAAAATATAGCACGATTTACGGAGAAAAGGAAATTCTTATTCCATATAGCAGCGTGAGCGAAAATTTAAAGAATAAAAATTTACTGAAAGATATACTTGGAAAATGATGGATACTTCAGATCTGTTAAAAAAAGTCCGGAAGCTGGAAATTAAGACCAAAGGTCTGACCAAACACATTTTTTCAGGAGAATATCATTCTGCTTTTAAAGGCAGGGGTATGTCATTCAGCGAAGTAAGAGACTATCAATATGGAGACGACGTCAGAAATATTGACTGGAATGTAACGGCAAGGACGGGTGGGCCGCATATTAAGATATTTGAAGAAGAACGCGAGCTGACGGTCATGTTGCTGATAGATGTTTCTGCATCTTCTTTTTTTGGCACAGTCACCGCTTTTAAAAACGAGTTAATGATAGAAATGGCTGCGGTGTTGGCTTTTTCAGCCATTACCAATAATGATAAAGTAGGAGCCATTATATTTTCAGACCATATTGAAAAATATCTGCCACCCAAAAAGGGTAAACAGAATATTTTGCGGATTTTCAGGGAATTGATAAATCTTACACCAAAACAGCAGGGAACCAATTTGTCTGAAGTGTTGATTTATTTAAATAATATAGAAAAGAAAAGAAGTATAACATTTATACTCTCTGACTTCATGACGGAAGGATATGATCAGGCCCTGACCATAGCAGCCAAAAAACACGATATCATAGGCGTTCATATTCATGATAGAAGAGAAGAAAAGCTTCCGAATGTAGGATTGATGCAGGTAGCTGATGCAGAAACAGGCATCCAAAGAATCATAGACACCAGTGATCCAAATGTCAGGGCAGCTTATACCAAACATTACAGGATGTCATTGGAGAAATTTAATAAAAATTTTGCTTTTGCCAAATCAGACACCATTAGCATCTCCACTGAAGAAGATTATATCAAAGCACTTCAGATTTTTTTCAAAAGAAGAGCCAAAAGATGAACAAAGTTAAATCATTGATACGCAGGACTTTGTTTTTTTTGTTTATGCTCAACGGAATGTGCATTTGTATAAAAGCACAGATCGTGTCTACCGCTATTATAAAAATTGATTCAATTCAGATAGGAGATACCATAAGCGTAGACATTAAAGTGACCATTCCATCCGGCGTAATCCTAGAAAGTCTGGATTTTTCCGGCTATCGTAGTATTGAAAATCAGTTGTACATTAATGATACTATATATTTGGATAAGTATGCAGATATCGAGATACTGAATTTTGGTATTTGGAAACATGCAGATATGGGATCACCCATTCCAACATCATCAATACAGATAAACAATTCTGGCAGCCAGCAAACCATCACCAATAGGATTACGATTGCTATTTATAATATGGGTGTTTTTAGTATTCCCGGGCCTGTTGTTGTGAATAACGAAAACGCTGAAATATTTCCTTCTGAGTCGGCATTGGTGAAAGTTTTTCTTCCTGAGAAAATGATGAAGAAGGATACCGTTGCCCTCAACCCCATAAAAGATATTATGGTTGAAGAAGCTGATCTGACTGATTATTTGATTTACCTGTATATATTCATTGCCATTTTGTTGATGACTGCTATAGGATATTATTTCTACAAACTAAAAAAGAAAAAAGAAAAAGAAGCCATTTCTATTATTCCTGTTCCAATCTTACCGGCACACGAAAAAGCACTTATGGCATTAAAATCTCTGAGCGAACAAGCACTTTGGCAAAGGGGATTTATCAAAGAATATCAGTCAGGACTGACAGATATCATACGTACTTATCTGGAAGAACGATATAATATAAAGGCTCCTGAGATGACTACGGATGAGATTTCAATAGCGCTGACAACAGCTGATTTTGATAAAATGTACATCAGCGACCTGAAAGAAATATTGCAGATAGCCGATCTGGTAAAATTTGCAAAAGCAACGCCACAGGATAATATACACAGCAGATTTATGGATAGGGCGGTGGAATTTATTGTGAATACTAAAGAAGCAGATAAATTATCATGACAGGGTATCTATCTAATCTTCATTTTGCGACACCCTGGTGGTTTTTAGGCCTTTTGATCATACCCTGGATGGTTTGGTGGCAATATTATTCCCGAAAAACAAAACCTTCTTATATCATTATGTCTGATTTGCGTGGGCTGGATGGTATCGCAAGTTGGAAAGAAAGGATATATCCATATTTACCTTTATTGAAGATAATGGCGATTGCTTTATTTATCATTGCCTTGGCACGTCCGCAATTGACTTTGGCAGAAGAGAAAGTAAAAGCAGAAGGGATAGATATCATGCTGGTGATGGATTTGTCCAGTAGTATGCTATCCAAAGATTTTGACCCTGACAGGCTGGAAGTAAGTAAAATGGTGGCCAAGGAATTTGTGGAGAAGCGAGTACATGACAGGATCGGTTTGGTAGTATTTTCAGGGGAAGCTTTTACACAATGTCCGTTGACTACAGATCATAATATTGTAACCGATTTTTTATCGGGACTTCAGGTGGGTATGCTTCAGGATGGAACAGCCATTGGTATGGGATTGGCTACGGCCGTCAATCGGCTCAAAGACAGTGAAGCTAAATCAAAAATTATCATTCTTCTGACTGATGGCGTAAACAATGCCGGATATATCAATCCAAATACAGCGGCTGAAATCGCCAAGGAATACAATGTGAAAGTATACACCATCGCTGTGGGTACCATGGGGCAGGCATTGTCGCCGGTAAATCGAAGAAGTGACGGTGAATACATGTTTGCCATGGCAACGGTGGAGATAGATACCGAATTGCTGCAACAAATATCAAAAATGACGGACGGAAAGTATTTCAGAGCAATAGACAGGGAGAGTCTTGAAAATATATATTCAGAAATAGACATACTGGAGAAGACTGAAATCGAAGTTAATGTGTACAAGAGATACAAAGATGAATTCCGGACGTTTTTATACTCAGGGTTGTTTTTATTATTGTTGGGATGGCTATTGAGCCAAACTATTTTCAGAACATTGAATGGATAAAATTAACAGGTATGTTCAGATTTGAAGATTCATCAGCATTTTACTTTCTGGCACTGATTCCAGCGGTGATTCTACTTTTTGTATGGACGAGCCGTAAAGGGAAACAGAACTTACGAGCATTTGGTGAAGTCAGATTAATGGACAGGTTGGTACATGGAAAGATCCCAGCTTTGTTAAAAATAATATTATTTTCAGCTGCTTTATTATTTTTAATATTTGCTGCACTAAATCCGCAATGGGGATTAAAAAAGGAAAAAGTCAAAGTTGAGAAAAGCGACATATTTTTTGCGCTTGATATATCGACTAGTATGAATGCGCAAGACATTAGCCCATCCCGATTGGAAAAATCAAAAAGATTTATTGAGCAATTGATAAATGAACGAAAGGGCGATCAGTTGGGATTAATACTTTTTGCGGGCGGAGCATATTTGCAAATGCCTTTGACTTCAGACTATGCTGCAGCGCAACTTTTTGTAAGATCGGCTAGTTCAGAGATGGCAGGCACTCAGGGTACTGTCATCGGAGAATCCATAGATTTGGCTATGCGAAGTATTAAAGAAAAGAATCAAAGAGCGCTGATCATTTTGTCGGATGGCGAAGATCACGACGAAGATGCAGTAAATATGGCAGAAAAGGCAGCAGAAAGCGATTGGAATGTATTTACCGTCGGAGTTGGTTCTACAGAAGGTAGTTTTGTTCCCGTCATGAATGATGGAAGAGAAGAATATAAAATGGATGATGAAGGTAATCCTGTCAAATCTGTTCTAAATCAAAATTTGCTCAAAGAAATTGCTGAAAATGGTAAAGGATCATTTTATCTGCTCGGAAATGATAATGCTGGTATAATATCAGACCTGAATACTCAGTTGGACAAAATGCAGAAAAGGGCGGTGGAAGTCAAATCATTTACTGAATACCGGAGTTTTTATCAGTATTTTTTATGTATTGCCACTATTATTTTACTTGTTGAATATTTTTTGGTAACAAAACTGAAAAAAGTATAATCATGCTTAGGTATCTATTATTATTGGCATTTGTTTTCTTATTTCATCCTTCGAAGGCCCAATCTGCCCATAAAAGTCTTCGCAATGGTGACATGTTGTATGGACATGAAAAATACAGTGATGCCGAAACCGAATATCGCAAAGCAGAATCTATTAAACCTTCCGTAAAATCTGCATACAATCTTGGAAATACCCTCATGAATCAAGAGAGATATGACGAGGCCACTAAAAAATATGCAGACGCTGCATCCAAAGCTGCTACGGACATCGAGAAGGCAAAAATTTATCATAATCAGGGCAATGCATTGTACAAAAAACAACAATTGCAGGAAAGTTTAAATGCTTATAAGCTAGCACTAAGGTACAGTCCCGGCGATGTTGCGACAAAAGAAAATCTGGCCATAGCCCGCAAAGAATTAAAAAAGCAGCAACAGCAGCAACAAAAAGATAAGCAGAATCAACAAAATAAGGATCAGAATAAGGATCAAAATAAAGATCAGAAAGACAAAGATAAGGATCAAAAGAATAAAGATCAGGAAGATAAAAATGACCAGCAAAACAAAGATCAACAGCAACAAAACGACCAAAGTAAGGATCAGGAAAAAGACAAAGTCAACCAGTCATCTGACAAAAAAATGAGTAAAAAGGACGCTCAAAAATTACTCGAAATTATGGATAACGAAGAGAAAAAAGTACAGCAGAAAATGAGGAGAGTGGATGCAAAAAATAAAAAAGTAAAAAAAGATTGGTAGTTTATTTAGGATGGATTACATTATGTCTATTTTTGTAATATTTTTCCCCATCATATTTTTCTGTCCCATTTATTGCTATCTGGCTTGAGTGCAACTATACTTCGTTTAGGTTTTCTATTTCTTTTATTAATTCACTTTATGTTGATTTAAGCCCTTACAGCAAAATTTGCTGGTCTTGTTTAGTCCACAACCACAATCGAGTATTCTCTTGATGTACAAAAAGCATTGTTATAAAACCTATCGTCAATTGAAGTATGATTATATATTTTTTCATTTTATTTTTATTTCATCGTACGATTCTGTGGAAGGCGTAGGCGTAACGATATGAACACTAATGTCTTCTCCACTTATTTGTGCCTAGTATGACAAAGATACAAGTAAGGCGTAAGTTGTGGATAAACTGTTTGAAGTAGCAGTTTATCCGCAGAGTTTAGCTAGTAGGATAAGTATCCAAAGGGTTGAAAGTCTTTAATATGGTGGCATAACGTCCAGAAGTATTAGCAAGATTAATCCATTCTAATGAAGGGCATACCGTCCAACGCCTGATACATAGTGAAGCAAATAAAACTAAAATAAATTATAGCCCCTAACCAAATAAGTGTTTTAGCTATGGATTCGTCAATAAATCGAATGGACACAAAATATCCAAAGAGTGGAATGACCTGTAAGGAATGAATGCCAAAAAAGTGTGCGACCCTTACATCGCCAAACAACGTACTCCAGTTGAGCAGAGGAAGTCCTGCTTGACCTATTTCACCACCTATATTATGATTATTAATAGCGCTCATGTAGCCACCCAAAAAACTGAATAAAACAAACATGATCAAGCCAATTTTGATAGATAAAACAAATGGCTGGCTAATGGCATACGTTTTTTGCTGTAAGAATCTGATGGAGATGACCAATGTTGCTGTAGTAAGCCATACAATCATCACGCCCATCAGTGCATATAAAATACCGTCTACCAATTCGGATTGGTTGAAATGAGATATTTTGCCGCGAAATGCTTGCACCAAAATAACTCCATTCTCAAATATCATGACAAAACATGCCAATATAGAATACCATTTTACACTCTTTTGATTATTGACATAATATAGTAAATAGGCCATAGTCCATGCATAAGCCCAAGTACTGATACAAAACTTGATAGGTTTTATCATAGAATTAATTCCCAATACCTGAAGTGGATTTATTGTGGCATATAAACTAAGTAATAAGGTGAGTACAAAAAACCCAGAGCCCAAATATGCCAGGATTCTATTCCTTTGGAAAATATCCTTAATGAACGTCTGCAATGCTTTTGGTTTTAGCTGTTTTAGTTATAAAAAATAAAAGGTAGCCTACTGGTCCGAACATAAAAGTAAAAGGCAAGATCAACGTATATATCCATCTTGAAATTCCGAGTTTTTGTGATTCTTTGACTACATAAGCTCCGACAAAAAGATCAAAAGCTAAATAATGTAACCAACCAGCTGCCACAGCATTGTCATTTTGAAAAAGTACTTTTACATTTTCTAGCGTACTAAAACTGTTAGGATCAAAGTTACCTATATCTTTTGAAAATACATATGTATATAACACCGCAAACAACACTACTATACCATTTAAAATTATAATCTGAGTAAATTTCCACTTGGGCACGAAAATCAAAAGTATCCAACCAAATAAAACAAAAGTATTACCAAAAGAAAAAATGGACGATGCATTCATGTTTGTAAAAATTTAACTGGTTTTTATGTGACCACAAGATAATGGTTTTGTTTTTTCCTTTTCTAAGAAATAATCACAATATGATGAATGATATTTTTTTACTGCTTCAGATTTCTTCAACCCTTCTATTAATATTTTTTAGATGTTATTCGCTAAAAAACAAAATTAGCTATTATTGAAATTCAAATAGCTAATAAAAATAAGAACATAGATGATTAGGTAGATCAAATAAAAGTTTCTGAACCGTTTGTATTTTAAATCATCGGGATAAATATTTCCAAATAATGCTTTGATTTCTTTCCAAAATAGGGGTTTGATGTTGATCGTCCAACTGTCCGTTTGGTATACAATTTTTCTAAATTTGCTTCGGTAATAGCTTAGAGGAAGACCCCAAACTACAAAAAGAATAAAATATATATGTTTCAATATGTAATCCATACATGTTTACTTTTTGGGGAACCAAGGGAAAAAGGAATTAGTTTTTTGGATGTAATCTCGGTATTGAGGTTTAGTGACATTTAAGGTTTTTTCGAGTAATGATACTCCCGAAACTTTAATAATGATCAGAGTCATCAATATAGAGCCAATAATCTGCCAGTAACCTCCGGCGGCAATACTAAAAAGACCAAAAGACCACCACACTGCCGAATCACCAAAATAATTGGGATGCCGGGTATATTTCCAAAAACCAGTGTTTAAAACTTTGCCTTTGTTGTCCGGATTATTCTTAAAACGAGCTAATTGAAAATCACCACCAGCTTCAAAAATAAAGCCAATCATAAAAACAAGAATGCCTAGATAATCCATCCAGTGTAAACTATTGGAATCAGTTAGTGCATTGACGCCTAATAATGGGAGCGAGACAAGCATAATTAATGCACCTTGAAGTAAAAAAGTCTGGAAAAAACTAAACCACCAATATCGCTCGGCACCATAATTTTTCCTGAATTCCTGATAACGGAAGTCTTCCCCTTTCCCGATATTTCGCCATGCTAGGTATAAGGAAAGCCTTAATCCCCATATAGTAACCAAAACTAATAAAAGTATTTTACGATGAAAGAAGTCACCTGAATAATAAAAGTAAACCGCATTTACTATTACAAAACCCATACCCCAAAACAAATCAACAATACTCACATTTTTTATAATGACGCTAAGCCCCCAAAGTAGGGAGACAAGAATAAATATGATGAATGAAGCCTGAAAAAAAAGAGTTAACATAGATTCTTGTTATTTATATTAGTTAACAAACTTTACAATGTAAAATCCAGAGATACTCACTATTGCACATAAAGCAGATCCCCAGGCAATGTCGATAAAAACAATAGGGAGTGGCCATCCTTTGAGCGTAGCTAAATTTGTTAAATCGTACGTTGCGTAGGTAAAGAAACCAAATAAAGCTCCAAATAACAAAGCATGGGTAGGAGAATTTTTTTCCACCGATGGATAAATGGCAAAAATGGATATTCCTACTACATAT